>NZ_JAFMPQ010000002.1 GCF_020667845.1 Cognatishimia sp. F0-27 | reverse complement strand
AGCACAGAGCACAGAGCACAGAGCACAGAGCACAGAGCACAGAGCACAGAGCACAGAGCACAGAGCACAGAGCACAGAGCACAGAGCACAGAGCAGCATCAAGGCTCGGTGGCTTGCAAGCCCCCCTTCAGATTGAAACCTCCCCGGCCCGCGAACGCCTGACCGGAACACAGGCTGTCATGGCACACGAGGCAACAACCCAACCGCAGCGTGTCAGTGGTCCCGAACCAGCAGGCACAGCCAGAAACGTCACCGTCCGAGAGCCGTCAGACGGCGTTGTGCGCTTGTTGCTTACAGCCCACCATGCAGCGTCGGAACCTCAAGGGCGGAAAACCCGTAGTGTTTCAGCCAGCGCAGGTCGCTCTCGAAGAACGCGCGCAGGTCGGGGATGCCGTATTTCAGCATGGCAATCCGGTCAATGCCCATGCCAAAGGCAAAGCCCTGATATGTATCGGGGTCGACGCCACCGGCGCGCAGGACCGATGGATGCACCATGCCCGAGCCGAGGACTTCGAGCCAGTCATCGCCTTCCCCGACCTTGACCGTGCCCCCTTCGAAACTGCACTGGATGTCGACCTCGGCACCGGGCTCCACGAAGGGGAAATGCGACGCGCGGAAACGGGTCTTCACAGACGTTCCGAAAAACGCGGAGAAGAACGCCTCCAGCACCCATTTCAGGTTTGCCATGGAGATGTCTCGATCCAGGGCAAGCCCTTCGACCTGATGGAACATCGGCGTGTGCGTCTGGTCGTAGTCGGCGCGATACACCCGACCCGGTGCGATGATCCGGCAGGGTGCGCCGTGTTTTTCCATATGCCGGATCTGCACCGGCGAAGTATGGGTGCGCAGCACATGCGGCGGGCGATTGTCGCCCTCGGCGCGGTGCATGTAGAACGTATCCATCTCGGCGCGGGCGGGGTGATGACCGGGAATGTTGAGCGCGTCGAAATTATACCAGTCGCTGTCGATCTGCGGACCTTCGGCCACGGAGAAGCCCATATCGGCGAAGATCGCGGTGACCTCTTCGGTGACCTGGCTCACGGGATGGATCGTGCCGATCCGACGCCCACGCGACGGCAACGTGACATCCAGCCATTCGGTTTTGAGCCGCTCTTCGAGCGCGGCGTCGGCCAGCGACGCCTTGCGCGCGGCCAGTGCAGCGTTGATCTCGGTTTTCAGCGCGTTGAGCGCGGGGCCTGCAACCTGGCGCTCTTCGGGCGTCATCTTGCCCAGTTCGCGCATCTTGAGGCTGACCTCGCCCTTCTTGCCCACGGCCTGCACACGCAGCGCCTCAAGAGCGGCTTCGTCAGAGGCGTTTGCGATCGCGTCGATATATTTGTCGCGCAGCTCGTCCATGTCGGTCCCCGTGAAAAATGCTTTGTTCTGCTAGCGGCGCGGGGCGCGGAATGCAAGCGCGGGGTCGCTCAGGAATTGCCGACCGCCCCGCATGGATGTGTGGGCGCCCTGCCTCGGTGGCGGGGGCTGCGCGCTTACGATGGCGGTTGGGGCGCGTCACGGGCGCTGTCGAGATAGCGGCGCAGCTCTTCGAGCACGGGCAGGATCGCGGCGACGCGCTCCGGCGGGACAACGGCGGAGAGTGTCGCGACGTCCGGCCCCATGGCGGCGATGGCCTCGGCCCGGACATTGGCGCCCGCTTCGGTCAGCATGACGCATTTCGACCGCCCGTCCGCCGGATTGGGCACAAAGCGGATCAGCCCGGCCTTCTCCAACCCGGCGAGCGTGTGCGTCATCGTCGTCTTGGGCACCTGAAAGGCACGCGCCATCTGCAATGGTGTTTTGCCATCCCCCAGACGTGTCAGATGGTTGAGCACAGAGAAATGCGAGACCAGCAGCCCATGCGGCAAGTGCCGCTCCAGAAGGCTGCTGGAGAGTTGATTGATGATCCCCACCTCGTTGAAGAGCGAGAAATACATCGATAGGTTTTGATCAGCTTCGGGCAATCTTGGCATCCAGAGGCCAGCGCGGAGAGGGCGCCGTATCTGGCCCATACCCTATTCGGGCAAACATCTGAAGGGTTCCACCGTCAGGCACCAACGTCTCGTGGATCTGCGCATAGAGGGCATCCATCTCGGGGTATTCCTGCAATGCCTGGCTGAGCGGCTGCATCGACAAACCGATCGCGGTGCCCGCCAGATTGAGTCGGATCCAGTCAGCCCCCGAGATGATCTGATCGGTGCGGGTGTTGGTGGGGGTCGAGATCCAGATATGGCCCATCGCGGTGTCGGTATTGGCGTAAACCGCATCAAGCCCGGCATTATAGGCGATGGAGGCCGTGTCGAGCGCGATGTCCCGGTTGAACAGCCCGGCTAGGCGCAGCGATTCGAACATCGGGCCGGTGAAATCGATGCCATCGGGATTGGCGTCGACCTCGCGGTGACCGATGCGGAAGAGATCGACGCTTTCGCGATAGGTGTGCGGGGTCTCGATCTCGATGCGCAGCGCCTCACGGCTGAGCGCACGGAAACGCGCGATGTCGTCGGGATCGACCGTGCCCCCAAAGCGCGTTCCGGCGGTGTTGGCGGCGGCAAGCGTGTCGAGCACGGCGGGGTCAACCGCGCGCGTGGTGTCGTAGGGCTCCTTGAGCGAGCGGCGGTTCATGACATGGGCAAAGAGCGGATCGGGGCTGATGGCGGGGTCGGCGATGAATTGCGCGCGGGCGACGGGGCGCCTGTCAAGCGCTGCGGCGTCCTCGCCCTCCGGGAAAAGGTCGAGCGTCACGCGGTAGCCATCTTCGGCGGCGGCCATGCGCATCAGTTCGAGAAAACACCCCAGCCCGATGGTGATCTGGCGGCTGAACGGGTCGGTCGCGGGCAAAAGGCGCGCCGTGTCGACAGAGAGCGTCACCTCGCCATCGGTGGCAAGATCCACGATCCAGGGCTGGCGATTGTGCGGGTTGGGCGCGAGCAGCGCGTAGGACAGCGCCTTGCGGCGGATCTCCGTCTCTGCCCCGGCCGTGGACCATGGCGCAAGTGCGCTTTGCGGATTGCGGGTGACGGAATAGGCGGCAGCGCCGGACGCGGCGAGGATAGCGCCACCTCCGACCAGGAAGAGGGCTTTGCGGCGGGAAAGGGTCATGTCGGCTCCTGAATTCGGCGGGTGTGGACGTATTATAGTGCGATGTCGAACTAAATAGTCCGATATCGCACTAGCGTCAAGGATCGATCCGGTTGCAGTGTTTCAAATGATGCAAGCCGCGCGGCCCGCGCCCGGCGTGGCAAGCGCTGGGCGCGTCAGGGGAAGAGGCATTCTCACTGGCCCGCTTGGGCGGCTGGCTCCAAAATGTGCGTGGTAGCGTGTTTGGCCTGTGCCTTGCGTGTCACGCCTCGTCGCGTCCCACGCGGCGCACAGGTCCGGGCCTGTCGCGCATCACCTCCGGGCGCGGCAGGTTCGATAAATGGATCGGGTGCGGTCATGGTGCCTGAGTTGCAGGACCAATACTCGCCCAACCAGGAGACCGGATCGGACCCTGCTGAAAGGGCATTCGTGACGCGTCATTGCCGCGACGCGGTTGCCCCCCGAATACGCATGCGGGAATTTCGCCGCGCAAAAAACGCCAATCCGTTGCAGCCTGCAAGCGCGGGAACCATCGCCCGGACCCAAGCCGAAAACGCAGCGCGCCTGATGGATCGCACGCTGTCGCAGCGATGGCGCGGATATCACCGCAGGCGCCGCGTCGAGACCGATCTGTGTTGTGTGCCATTGAGGCGCCACGCCGAATGGCAAGAAGCTTCGACCGAAAGCTCGCGGAAATCCAGATCCGCCGCGCCCTGCACAAGCGCCATACCGCGCTTGGCATTCCGGTCATCGAAACATCCGCATGATACCGTGCCGTAGAGCCGCAATGCGACGCTCACCCGATCCGTGCGACAATGCCCGCAAACAAGAAAAAGCCCGGCATCTCTGCCGGGCTTTCGCATGAGTTTATTGGGTCGCTTGACCTCAGGCTGGAAGCGCGCTTTTCGCCTGTGCGACGATGGCACCGAAGGCTTCGGGCTCATGCACCGCGAGGTCAGCGAGCACTTTACGGTCCACTTCGATACCTGCAAGGTTCAGGCCGTTGATGAAGCGCGAATAGGTCAGCCCTTCGTCATGCATGCGCACGGCGGCGTTGATCCGCTGGATCCACAGCGCGCGGAAGTTGCGCTTGCGGTTCTTGCGGTCGCGCGTGGCGTATTGGTTGGCCTTGTCGACGGCCTGTGCGGCCACCTTGAAGGTGTTCTTGCGACGACCGTAGTAGCCTTTGGCTGCCTTGGTGATCTTCTTGTGGCGCGCGTGAGTAACGGTTCCGCCTTTGACTCGAGACATAGGGGATCCTCCTCTTAGCGGTCGTAGGGCATGAAGCCCTTGATGATCTTGGCATCGGGCTCGGAGAGCGTCGTGGTGCCGCGAGCATCGCGAATGAATTTCTTATGGCGCTTGATCATGCCGTGGCGCTTGCCGGCCTGGCCGCCGACCACCTTGCCGGTGGCGGTGACCTTGAAGCGCTTCTTGGCGCTCGACTTGGTCTTCATCTTGGGCATTTCGGTCTCCTTATCTTGTCGTGACCCGCTTCGCGCGACTCGGCATGCCACTTGGGCCGGAAGCGCGGATCCGAAGGCGCCGTGTAGACGAGCCTGACAGGCTTGGCAAGGGCCCCGAGGAGAACTTCCCGGTCCTGTCGGAAAATTGCCGGGCGATGCGGAATTGACAGGAATTTTAGCGCAATCTTCAGGATTTTGTCGTGGGATACCCGCAAACGATGGAGATCAAGGATGGAGTCTGGCGGAGCGACGCGCCCCCCAAGCGGCGGGGCGTCAAAACAGAGCGCTGTTGCGCGCGCCGTGGCGGAGCTCGCGCGGCAGGCGTCAGAGGCGGCGCGGGGGGCGGGCAGCGCCCTGCGCCACCATGTGCAGGGTCTGGCGGACGCCGCAACGCGGCGCGGGATGAGCGGGGTCTTTGCGCCCGAGGCGCCGGAGGCGGACAGGTTGGAGACAGCCGGGTCCGGATCTGGCGAGAGGGTGGTCGGTGGGCCCGGGGCACGCGGATCCGGATTTGGTGGGTCCGGGCTTGGCGGGTCCGGGCTTGGCGGAACAGCCAGCGCGGGGGACGGGACGCAGAGGCCGGCAGCCCGCGATGCCGCAGAGCAGGCCCCACGCCACGCTCCCGGCGTGCCCTCGGCAGCCAGCATCGGGTCCGTTGTGGTGAAAGCCGGGACGGGACGCACGATGCCCGGCGCGTCTTCCCAGCCGTTGCAGGGCGCGGAGGGGGCCCCGCCCGCGGCGACCCATTACGGCCGGTCCACCGCAGCGCTGCAATCTCCAAGAACCTCCGGCATCAGCAGATTGGCGTGACGTGCACGGTTGTGCCCTGCCCCGGATTGCGCGCCCGGGCGGGAATAGCGCACCGCGCGAGAAGCCCGATGTGACCGGGACGCTCTTCGTTGGAGCAAAACCCCGGTGCGCGGCTGGGTGCGGCGGCGCGAGCGGCAGGGGCCAGCGGCAGGAAGAGCGCCCCGCGCAGGCTGAGATACGCGGCCCGCGGCCATCAAGGGCCTGACGCCCGGCGATTGCGCGATTGGGATCAGCGTCTCCTGCAATGGGAGCGGAACACCCGACGGGCGCGGAACAGGCGTCAGGAGTGTTGCAGGCGGCAGGAGCGGAACAGGCGGCAGGAGCGGCACAGACGGCAGGAGCGGCACAGGCGGCAGGAGCGGCACAGACGGCAGGAGCGGAACACCTTACAGGAGCCAATCAACCGACAGGAACGTAATGACCTTCGGGAGCCCCATGACCTTCGGGAGCCATAAGACCGGAAAGTGCCCGACAACCGGCAGCAACGCGACGGGCGGATCGGGGCCTCTTGGTTGTCCCCTTGCCGAAAAGACCGCCACGTGGCTTCGGCGACGGTTCGCCGCTAAATCAGAGGACCCTGCTCAACACGCGGAAAATCGCCTCGGGGATCTCCTGCAGCGTGTAGCCGGACGGACTGGCATTGATCGCATAAACGATCAATCCGCCGCCCGCCATGAGGGCAATTGTTGCCACCCGTGGCGTCCGGTTGTTCGAGAAGGCCGATATGATGGAAGGCACCGACAACACCGCCAGCACCAGCCCGATTACCAGAGCGAGATCCGGATCCATTTTCCTGCCTGCACAATTGCCCGCGTTGACGCAAGGTTACTCTGGATCGGTGCTGTAGATCAAACGTTCGTCACAGGGCGCCACACGCAAGATGTTGGTTGTTCCGGCCGTGTTGAAAGGCACACCGGCGGTCAGCACGATCAGGTCCTCGTTGGAGGCGTAGCCATGATGGCGCGCCGCGCGGGCTGCTTTGACAACCGCCTGCTTGAAGCGTTCGAGCACCGTCGTTGTCTCGCAATGTGTGCCCCAGATCAGCGACAGCCGGCGTGCGGTAGCCGCGTCGGACGTCATCGCGATAATCGGCACCGGCGGGCGCTCGCGTGCCACGAGGGACGCGGTTGTGCCGGACGAGGTGAAACAGCAGATCGCCTTGATGTCGGCGGTTTCGGACAGTTCGCGGGCCGCGGAGACAATGCCGTCGGCCACGGAGCGGCGGTTCACGGACCGCGATGCCGTCATGATCTCGAGATAGGTCGGGTCCGATTCGACCTCGCGGGCGACATTGTCCATGGTGGAGACCGCCTCGATCGGGTAATCGCCCGCCGCAGATTCCGCAGAGAGCATGATCGCGTCGGCGCCTTCGTAGATCGCGGTGGCGACGTCGGAGACTTCCGCGCGGGTCGGCATCGGGCTCTCGATCATCGATTCGAGCATCTGGGTCGCAACGATCACGGGCTTGGCCGCAGCCCGGCATTTGCGCACCAGACGTTTCTGGATCGGCGGAACGTTCTGCACCGGAAGCTCCACGCCGAGATCGCCGCGCGCGACCATGATGCCATCGGAGACCGCGAGGATCTCTTCAAACGCCTTCACGGCGGCGGGCTTTTCGATCTTCGACAGGATCGCGGCGCGGCCCTTGCAGAGCGCGCGGGCCTCCTCGACATCGGCGGCACGCTGCACGAAGCTCAGCGCCAGCCAGTCGACGCCCAGCGCGGAGACAAACTCCAGATCGCTGCGATCCTTGTCGGAAAGCGCGGCCAGCGGCAGCACCACATCCGGCACGTTCACGCCCTTGCGGTTGGAGATCGTGCCCCCGGTGACCACGGTGCAATCGGCGAAATCGGTGCCGCAGGCCTGCACCTTGAGCCGGATCTTGCCGTCGTTGACCAGCAGATGCGCACCCTCTTCGAGCGCGGCAAAAATCTCCGGATGCGGCAGGTTCACACGGTCGATCGTTCCGGGCGTCTCGTCGAGATCGAGCCGGAACGCGGCCCCCTCTTCAAGCTCCTCCTCGCCATTGGCAAAGGTGCCAACCCGCAGCTTGGGCCCCTGAAGATCCGCGAGAATCGCGATCGGGCTTTCGCAATCGGCCTCGACCTGCCGGATGATCGCATGGCGTTCGGCGATTTCCTCGTGGCTGCCATGGCTCATGTTGAGACGGAACACATCCGCTCCGGCCTCGTGCAGGGCGCGGATCATCTTGTAGTCCGAAGAGGCCGGCCCGAGGGTGGCCACGATCTTGACGCGTCGTTCCCGCTTCATGGTATTTTGTCCTTCCTTCTGCCTGCGCACGGCCCGATGGCCGGGAGACTGAAAATTTGCGTTACCGCTAACACGACCCCTGTCCATCCGCAAGGTGCGACACCCGCGCGGCAAATAAAGGCTGCGGGCTTGTCATGGCTGTGCCAACGGGACAAGACAGGGGCATGACCTATGTGCCCTTTACCACCATTGGCGCCGACCGCCAGAGCCCGTGGCTCATTACCTGCGATCATGCAACCAATACCGTGCCACCCGATCTTGGCGGAAGCCTCGGCCTGCATCCCTCGGACATGGCGCGGCATATTGCCTATGATGTAGGCGCGTTCGGCGTTGCCCGCGCGCTTGGTGAGGCGTTGGGCGCGCCGGTGATCGCGTCGAACTTCTCGCGGCTGGTGATCGACCCGAACCGCGGAGAGGACGATCCTACCCTGATCATGAAGCTCTATGACGGCTCGGTGATTCCCGGCAACCGGGCAGTGGATGCCGCCGAACGCGAGCGGCGGCTGGCCGCCTATTACCGACCCTATGACGAAGCACTGGCGGCGTTGGCCGGGCGCAGGGAGGACGTGGCCATCGTGTCGGTGCATTCCTTTACACAGCAGTTGCGCGGTCGGCCCGCGCGGCCCTGGCATATCGGCATCCTGCATGCGGAAGACCGCCGCCTGTCCGACCCTCTGATCGCGCGCATTGCGGAGGAACCGACGCTGTGCGTCGGGCGCAACGCGCCGTATCCCGGCCATTTGCCCGGCGATGCGGTGGACCGCCATGCCCGCCAGCGCGGACGCCACAACACCCTGATCGAGATCCGGAACGACCTGATCGAGGATCGCGCCGGGCAGTCATGGTGGGGAGAGCATCTTGCGCTCTGGCTGACCGACGCACGCGCGCGGATGAAACCGGACGCGCCCGCCCCTATCTTGGAGAGCAAACCGGCCTGACAGTCACGGGCGGCGCCTGGCCGCCCCGGCCTGCGAAAGCCCTGAACGAGGAGAGACACCATGGATGACGCCACCCGCACGGAGATCGAAGCCGCCGCCTTTCGCCGCCTGCGCCAGCACCTGATGCAGGACCGCCCGGACGTGCAGAATATTGACCTGATGACCCTCGGTGGGTTCTGCCGCAATTGCCTGTCGCGCTGGTATCAGGAAGCCGCAAACGAGCGCGGCATCGAGATGGACAAGGCAGAGGCGCGCGAGATCTATTACGGCATGCCTTACGATGACTGGCGCGCGCAGAACCAGACCCCCGCCGATCCGAACAAGCAGGCCGCCTTCGAAAAGGCCTTCAAGGAAAACGTCACCGACAAGGGCGAAGGCTGATCACGCCCGCACAGGGCGGCGGGCAGCATCGGCCCGCCCCGCGCGGCACCCGCCATCGGGACGGGCTCAGAGCGCGGCCGCGGCCTTGAAGGCCGGGCGGGCGCGCACCCGTTCGAGATAAGCGGCAAAGGCGGCGGTTGGCTCCGGGAAGCCCGCATTCTTGGCCCAACCCCCGCAATGCCCCAGAACGATATCGGGCACGGTGAGCGCGTCGCCGGTGAGATAAGGGCCTTCGGCCTCGTCAAAAATGCGGGTGATCGCCCGCGCGTATTCCGCCTTGCAGCTTGGTTTGACAGCCGCGACCCGCTCTTGCTCCGGAAGGATGAAACTGTGTTTCGCGGCCATCCACAGCGGCCCTTCGACCTCGTCCAGGATGCGAAAGGTCCAGGCATCCTGCCGGGCGCGGGCCACGCTGCCCGCAGGGGCGGTGAACGCGCCATGCTTGTCGGCGAGATGGGTCAGGATCGCGCTGCTGTCGCCGATGACCGCGTCGCCATCCACAAGCACCGGCACCTTGCCAAGCGGCGCCAGCGCGGTGAGAACGGGATCATGCGGTTTGACCGCGTGGTGCGTGTAATCCGCGCCCAGTTCCTCAAGCAGCCATAGCACCCGGAACGTGCGGGTCGCCCGCGCGCCGTAAACAGCGTAACTCATTGGCGTTATTCCTTTCTTCTCAAGACGCCCGCGCCATGTAGGCAAGTCGGACAAAGGCACGTTCAACCAGCGCCATGGCCGGCGCGCGTTGTCCCGCGGACCGCAGGGCAAGGTCGGTTTCCATGATCACGCGCAGCGCATCTTCGAGCCGGTCCAGCCGCCAGCGCCCGGCCTGCCGCAGCATCCGGTCGCGACGGGGGCCAAAAACCGGCGGGCGCAGCTTGCCGATGCCCTGCTGCGGGCCGCCGGGGGCCGAAGCGATGGTATAAAGCATGCGGAAGTGCCGCGCGCCCATGATGACGAGAGTGACGGGGGTGACACCCTGCGCGGTGAGCCGCGCCATGACCGGCGCGATGTCCGCGATCCGCCCTTCGGCCAGCACATGCAGCACGTCATCCACATCCGCTTCGACAGAGGCCGGCGCCATCAGGGCGATCTCATCCGGTGACAGCGGCGTTGTATCGCCGATCTTGTAGAGCGCGATCTTTTCCAGCGTCTGGCGGAAATCTCCGGGAGTGAGCCCGCGCGCCAATTCCTCAAGCGCGGCCATGGCGTCGCGGTCGAGCGCAGTCAGACCCGCGCGGGCCAGCTCGGCCTCGATCTCCGCACGGCCCATCGGGTCGCTGTAGAGCGCGGCACAAAACGCATTCGGCGCCGCTTCGAAGAGCTTGCGCAGGGCAGAGCGCGCCGGCAGCAAAGCCGCGGTTGCAACGATCTGCGCGTCGCCCGGGCGCCAGTCGGTGAGCGCGGCGCCGAAGGTCTTGGCCAGTCCGTCGGTCGCCTCGTCCACCACAACCGCGCGCGGTCCGGGGAAAAACCCCTGCGCCTTTACCGCGTCGAGCAACAGGGCCGGTTCCTTGCGCAGGTCCGCTCCGGCGAGCCGCGTGAGGCGCATCTCCTCCTCTGCACCCGGCCCGACCATCGCGGCGACGGTTTCGGCGCGTTTCATCGCAACGCGCATGGTATCCTCGCCGAAAATGAGAACCCCTGCCGCGTTCGGGTCCGGCCGCTGGAAAAAAGCCTGCGCGTCGCGGGGAGAAAGCTTCATGGGGTGACGGGATCCGCTGAACGCTGCATGTCAGGACGGCGCGCCAAGATCCGGCGCGCGCAGTATCAGCGAATCGATCACCTGATCGGCCAGAATCACCATGAGCCGCTCGCGGGCGTCGCGTTCCGCCGCCAGCGTCGCCACGGTGGACCCGGTGGTGGAATAGCCCGTGAACGCGTTGGTGCGTCCCTCGATGACCGCGGTCTTGCTCCCGGCGGGCATAAGCGCGTATTGCGCGCGCCCGATGATGCGATACCGCGTGATCGAGCCTGTGGAGGTGGAGCCGAGATCCTGCTGATCGGTCTGGATCTGCACCCCGAGTTGCCACGGCGCGGCGGTGGAGCGGCCAAGCCGTTCTTCGAACCGGCGGTTGAACGCGTAGGATTCGGGCGTTTCCGCCGCGCTGAGCGCGATCTGGCCCTCAAGCGCCCGACCGCCGCCGCCGGGCCCGTAGACCGGCTGGAACCCGCAGGCCGTCAGACCCGACCCGCCAAGCGCCACAAGCAGCGCGCGCCGCGTCAGCCCCAAAGGCGCACCTTGCGGGTCAGATTCCGCGCGGCGCGCAGACGCCGTCTGGCCCGACGGGAGCGCTTTCACGCCCGGGCCGCCTGTCCGGGCCGCGCGGCGCGCAGACGCCGTGCCCGATATGCTCCGACCGTCTTCAGACAACCACATTCACAATCCGCCCCGGCACCACGATGAGCTTTTTCGGCTGCCCGTCGCCGAGCGCCTTTTTCACAGCATCATGGGCCAGCGCGGCTTTTTCAACCGCGTCTTTCGGCAGATCCCGCGGCACGACCATCTCGCCGCGACGCTTCCCGTTGATCTGGATCGGCAGCGTTACCGTCTCCTCGACCAGCATCGACTCGTCCGCTTTGGGCCAGTCCGCATTGGCGATAAGCCCCACGCCTCCAAGCATGGACCAGATCTCCTCGGAGAGGTGCGGCGTCATCGGCGCCATGAGCTGCGCCAGCGTGCGCATCGCCTGCCGCTTGGCCTCCCCGCCCGCGTCGGATTTCGCCAACGCATTGGTGAAGGCATACAGCCGTGCGATGGCGGCGTTGAAGCCGAAGCTCTCAACCCCCATGGTCACGTCATGGATCGCCTTGTGCATCTCGCGCAACAGCGCCTCGTCCCCATCCGAAGGGCCGACCTCTGACACCGCCACCTCGGAAGCAATCCGGTAGACCCGCGCAAGGTGCTTGTGCGCCGCCTCCGCGCCTGCGGCGGTCCACTCCACGTCGCGCTCCGGCGGGCTGTCGGACAACACGAACCACCGCGCGGTATCGGCTCCATAGGTGTCGATGATCGCCACCGGATCGACGACATTGTTCTTCGATTTCGACATCTTGGCCGAGGGGATGATCTCGACCTCCGTGCCGTCGGCAAGAAAACCGCTGCCGTCGCGCAGCGTCACCTCTTCCGGGTAATGATAGACAGGCCGGCCATCCGTGCCGCGTGTCTGGTAAATCGCATGGGTGACCATGCCCTGCGTGAACAGCGCGTTGAACGGCTCGGCGCATTTCTCCGGAAGATGGCCCGTCATCTGCATGGCGCGGGCAAAGAACCGCGAATACAAAAGGTGCAGGATCGCATGCTCGATGCCCCCGATATACTGGTCGACATTCATCCAGTATTCCGCCGCCTCCATATCGGTTGGCGTTTCGGCACGGGGTGCGGTGAAGCGTGCAAAATACCACGACGAATCGACAAACGTATCCATCGTGTCGGTTTCCCGCTGCGCCGGCGCGCCGCAGGACGGGCAGGCACAATCGCGCCATGTTGGGTGCCGGTCGAGCGGATTGCCCGGCTGATCGAAGCTCACATCGTCCGGCAGCGCGATCGGCAGGTTCTCTTTCTTTTCCGGCACCACGCCACAGGCTTCGCAATGCACCACCGGGATCGGGCACCCCCAGTAACGCTGGCGCGACAGCCCCCAGTCGCGCAACCGATACTTGGTCACGCCATGTCCGACGCCGTTCTGCTCGCAAAAGGCGATGGCCGCATCGATGCCCTCTTCGCCGGTCTGCACGGCAGCCCCGGCAAAGCCTTTCACATAATGCACGCGCTCGGTCTTGGCTGGCACAAACGCCGCCCCGCCCTCTTCGGGAAGCGCGTCCCCGCTTCTTTGGGCCTCATCAATCCCGGGGGGCGCGGGGGGCTGCCCCCCCGTTTTCCCGGTCTCCGCCGGGTCCAGAGGCACGTAGGTCGAAACAACCGGCAAGGCATATTTCCGCGCAAAATCAAGGTCGCGCTGGTCATGGGCCGGGCAGCCGAAAATCGCGCCCGTGCCGTAATCCATCAGGATGAAATTGGCTACGTAAACCGGCAGCTCCCACGCCGTATCAAACGGGTGCCGCACCTTGAGCCCGGTATCGAAGCCCTTCTTTTCGGCCTTTTCGAGATCCTCTTCCGAGGTGCCCATGCGGCGGCACTCAGCGTTGAATTCAGCCAGGTCCGCATTGTCCTTTTCCAACTGCCGCGCCAGCGGGTGGTCCGGCGAAATCCCGACAAAGCTCGCGCCCATCAGCGTGTCGGGCCGCGTTGTATAGACCTCCACGCGGTCATGACCGTCCGGCCCGTCGATCAGGGAGAAGGCAAATTGCAGCCCGCGCGAGCGCCCGATCCAGTTGGCCTGCATCAGCTTGACCTTGGCCGGCCAGTCATCGAGCCTGTCGATCGCATCAAGCAGCTCTTCCGAATAATCGGAGATGCGGAAGAACCACTGGGTCAGTTCACGCCGCTCGACCAGCGCGCCGGAGCGCCAGCCGCGCCCGTTCTCGACCTGCTCATTGGCAAGCACGGTCATGTCCACCGGATCCCAGTTGACCACCGCGTTCTTGCGGTAGACCAACCCCTTTTCGAGGAAATCGAGGAACAGTGCCTGTTGCTGACCGTAATATTCCGGGTCACAGGTGGCAAACATGCGCGACCAGTCCAGCCCGAAGCCCAACGGCTTCATCTGGCTGACCATCGTGTCGATGTTGGAATAGGTCCAGTCCTTGGGATGCCCGCCAGAGGCCATGGCCGCGTTCTCTGCCGGCATGCCGAACGCGTCGAACCCCATCGGATGCAGAACGTTGTGGCCCGTGGCCAGCTTGTAGCGCGCGATCACGTCACCCATCGTGTAGTTGCGCACGTGACCGATATGGATGCGCCCCGATGGATAGGGAAACATCTCCAGCACGTAATATTTCGGCTTTCCCCCGTCCCGCGTGGCGCGAAAAGTGCCCGCCTCTTCCCAGGCGTGCTGCCATTTCGGCTCGGTCTCTGAGGGTGTGTAACGGGCGTCTTTTGCGGACATCGGGCGCGTTCCTTGGATCGGCTGGGCGGCCCGGGCGGACGGGCCTCTTCGGCGCAGTGAATAGGCCGGGGAGGGCGGCGCGTCCAGTGGGCTGATGGCGCCAGCAGGCGGGGCCATCGCGGCGCCGCGCCGTCCGGACCGCCGCGACCATGGCGAAACCGCCACGCAAGAGGCGGGTGAGCGGCAGCGGCCCGCGCCGCCTCGGCAATCGCGCGATGCCCCCATTGGCAGCGCGCGCGCGGCGTGTCACAAATCCCTGACCGTGCAGCCAAGAGCCCGAGACTTTATGAAAATCCTGTTGATTCACCAAAACTTCCCCGGACAATACAAACACCTTGCCCCTGCGCTCGTCGAAATGGGGCACCAGGTCGTGGCGCTGACCTGCAAGGTCAAGGAACCGGCGGTCTGGAAGGGCGTCCAGATCGTGCCCTATGAAATCAAGGGCCAGTCGAGCCCCAAGATCCACCGCTGGCTTGCGGATTTCGAAACCAAGGTGATCCGCGCAACCTCCTGCTATGTGGGCGCCAAGGCACTCAAGCAACGCGGCTTCGAGCCCGACGTGATCTGCGCCCATCACGGATGGGGCGAGTCGATGTTCCTCAAGGACGTGTGGCCGCAGGCACGGCTCGGGCTGTATTGCGAGCTCTACCACCTCACCGAGCCCCCCTTTGTCGGGTTCGATCCGGAATTCGAAACCAGGAACCTCGAAGCGGACAGGTTCCGGATCCGGATGAAGAACCTCAACAACCGGATGCACGAAGAGATCATGGATGCCGGCATCTCCCCCACGCGCTTTCAGGCCTCGACCTTTCCCGACCGTTGGCAGGAGCGGATCACGGTCGCCCATGACGGGGTCGATACCGATCTCGTGGTGCCAAACCCGAATGCCGCCCTCAAGGTCTCCGACGACCTCACGCTGACCCGCAATGACGAGGTGATCACCTTCATCAACCGCAATCTCGAACCCTATCGCGGCTACCACATCTTCATGCGCGCGCTGCCGGAGATCCTGAAACGGCGCAAATCCGCGCATGTGGTGCTGATCGGCGGCGACGAAGTCAGCTATGGCTCCAAGGCGCCCGATGGCAAGACATGGAAACAGATCTTCATCGACGAGGTGCGCGGGCGCATCCCGACACCGCATTGGAATCGGGTGCATTTCATGGGGCGCGTGCCCTATGACACCTACCTGTCGATGATCCAGGTCAGCACGGCCCATGTCTATCTGACCTATCCCTTCGTGCTCAGCTGGTCCCTGCTCGAATCGATGTCGGCAGGCTGCGCGATCCTCGCCTCAGACACCGCGCCGGTCAAAGAAGCGATCACCGAGGGCGAAACCGGCTGGATGGTGGATTTCTTCGACAAAGACGGGCTGGTCGAGCGGCTTGACGCGCTGCTTGACGACCCGGCGACGCGGCAGCGCATGGGCGAGAATGCCCGCGCCCACGTGGTGGAGAACTATAACCTGCAATCGATCTGTCTGCCCAAGCACATCAAGTGGGTCGAAGACCTCGCCAAGCTGGACGCGCGGCCGGTTCTGGCCTGACCGGACGGACGCCAAAGCGGCGCCCGTTGGAGAAGCGGAGCGACGTCGGGGCGCGCCCGGCCTGCCTGAAATCCCGGCCTGCCTGAAACCTAGGCATGCCTGAAACCCCGGAACCCCGGCATCCCCGGAACCGCCGCAGCCCAAGCGCCAAGGCCCGACGCAAAACAAAACGGGGCGGCACAGGCCACCCCGATCCCGTCCGGTTCGCCCTCGCGGGGCCGGACGCGCTTTGCAATGGGTCAGAACCGGCTGTCGCGGGCCCGCAGCTGACGCGCGCGGGTCAGGATCGCGTCTTCGATGGCGCGCACCGTCGCGGGGTCCACGGCGCCGCCGCGCGTTTGCATCGCGATGTTGAGCGACCGCGCATCAAGCGCCGGGTCGGACACATAGATCGTCGCGCGATAGGCGCGCCCGCCTCCCGGCGGCGTGCCATAGCCCGTCGAGATCACACCGGTGAACGGATCCGCCGATTCGACCGGCAGGAAGTTCAACGTCTCCAGCGCCGCATTCCAGATATAGCGGTTCACTGCGCCAATCTGGCCCTGATCGGGGCGAGACCGGAAGAAATCCCACAGCGTGCTGCGCGGGCGGCGACCGTCTTCGTAGAGGATACTGTCAATGATCTCGTCAGCCGGCGGCGTTTCCGCTGGCGCGGCCTCGCGGCTCCCGAACGCCCCGCACCCCGCCAGAAACAGCAGCGCGCCGGCCAAAGTCAGCCCGAATAGTTTACGCGACATAGTCATCAAAGGCACTCCTGCGTGCGGCCGAACCGATTTCTCGGGGTTTTGAATACGCGTCCCGCGCGGTTGCGGCAAGGCGTCATTCTCAGTCTCCCGTCTCTTTGGCATGTCGCAACCGCGTCCCGAGCATTGCCCGTGCGCGGTTTGACAGGCAATTGTTGCAGCGGCGAAGCGCGGGTTTCACACCGCTTGAAGGGGTCTGCCCCTGCCTGGATGCCGGGCGCCGCCCTTGCCGCCGGACTCACGATCAGACCCGGGGGAGCGCGTCGGATTCGCCCCCGATCTGCGATGGCAGCGAGCGCTGATGGCGCGATTCACCCGCATCCAAGCACCGCTGCACCGGCCAGTGTCACGCCCCTTTCGCACGAGATGGCGACAGAAAGAGAGAATAGTGAGGCGGTCGGGGACAGGCGAAAAACCGTGTTTTCAGTATAAGATGCGCAGATCCCGCCCGGCCCGGCCCCGGTTTGTGGCATAGCTGCATCACTGATGGCCTTGTTGGCGCCCCAATTTGCGCAGGGCTTGCGAACACCACCCGCTGAGGCGCATAGACGGTGCATCAAAACCGGGCATCTCCGGATTGGTACGTGCCTTTGAACACATGAGGGAAACAATGAAAAAGATCCTGTTTGCGAGCACCGCACTGGTAGCGACCGCTGGCATCGCATCCGCAGAAGTGACCGGCTCTGGCGCCGGCACCATCAACATCACCGGTAACGCCGAAATCGGTGTCTTCGGTGGCTCCGCGTTCAACGCAGTGACCGGCGACACGGACACCGTTGAAACCGCATTCCACACCGACGTCGACGTTGTGTTCGCAATGTCCGGCGAAGCCGACAACGGCCTGACCTTCGGTGCCACCGTCGACCTCGACGAAGGCTTCGGCACAGCGGGCAACAACGACCGTGACGACGGCGGCGCAACCTTCTTCGTGGCATACGGCAACGCACGCCTCGACATGGGTGACACCGACGGCGCGTTCGACGCAGTCATCAAGGAAACGGCTCTGGCCGGTGGTTCCATCCGGGACGACGAAACAGGTCACCTTGGTTGGGCGCACCCCGCCATCAACCTGAACAACGGTCTGGACAGCCAGATCGGTGACGGTCAGATCGCACGCTTCTCCTACACCTTCTCCGGCTTCACGGCACACCTCTCCGCCGAGCAGGTTGCTGAAGGTAACAACGTTGAGAACGCAGCCGGCGACGAGCTCCTCGGCGAGACCATCTGGGGCCTCGGTGTTCGCTACAACGCTGACATCTCCAACGGCACAGTCGGCGTTGGTATCGGTTACCAGACCGTGGACGGCGACAACGGTGCGGACCTCTGGGGTATCAGCCTCGACGGCACGCTCTCCAACGGCCTGACCGCGGCGATCAGCTACTCGCAGCTGGACTTCAAAGGTAACGACAACGAAGTGAAGTACACCTCGATCGGCTTCGGCTACGAGATGAACAACATCGCTGTTGGCATCAACTACGGTCAGTACGACACCAACTTCGGTGCGGACACCTCCGGCTTCGGTCTGGCAGCGTCCTACGACCTCGGTGGCGGTCTGAGCGCCCAGCTCGGCTACGGCCAGGGCGAGTCCGAGAACGACTTCGCCGGTTCGCCGGACAGCTTCTCGCTCGGTCTGCGCATGAACTTCTAAGTTCACGCCATATTGGCAAAGAGAGAGCGGGCCTTGTGCCCGCTCTTTTCTTTTTTGAGGCGCCGTTTTTTTCAGGTCCCCCGATAAATCGGGTCAAGGCCGTGCCGGAATTGAGCCCGGTGCTGACCCTGAGAAGGGTCTGGAGCACAGACCGCCAAGCCGGCGTCAGGATCTGGCTTGCACGGTGTTCCGTCTTGCCGATGCGCGGGGGCGCTTTTCTTTTCCGGGCTTGCCCGCTAACTCAAGGGGGCAGGAGAGATCGCGTTTCATGCCCCTCAGACCCACCCCTCGGCCGCGTCAGGCGGCGACCGGATTGCAAGGCACGCTTGAAGCCGGGCGCAAGGCCTTCGCCGAAGCCCGGTTCGACCGTGCGCGCGCGTGCTTTGAGACTATCCTGAAATCCGCCCCGACCCATGCCGAGTCGCATGTCTATCTGTCGCGCATCGCGTGGGAGACGGGAGACGCCGCGCAGAGCGTCGCCCAGCTTGAACGGGTCGCAGCCCTCTCGCCGGACAGCCCACGCGCCCAGCTTGCGCTCGCCGAGCGCTATGGTCAGGTGGGCGAAACCGAGAAAGCGCTTGCCGCTTATGACCGGGCGACCGCGCTCAGCCCTGCGAAATCCATCGCGCCACAGGCCGAGAAGGCTCGCTTTCTACAGGCCTTGGGCCGATTCGAGGAGGCGGCAGCGATCTTTCGCAAGCTGATCAAGCGCCATCCCGGCGAGGCCGAACTCTATAGCATTTTCCTTGGCGGCACCCGACTGCCCAAGGGCGATCCGGTTTTGCGGCAAATGCGAAAGCTCTGGGCCGACAAGACCTTGCCCGAGACAAAACGGATGCACCTTGGTTTTGCGCTGGCCAAGGCGCTGGATGATACCGGCGATCCGGACAAGGCGATGGCGGTGCTTGACCGTGCCAACGCGATCCAGAAATCGCTCGCCCCGTATGACCGCGCGGCGCGTGACTCCGATTGGCTGGCCATGCGCGACGCGCAGGCCGACGCCGACCTCACGCCGCCGCAAGGCCGCATGACGCCGCGACCGGTGATCGTCTGCGGGTTGCCTCGGTCGGGCACCACGCTTGTCGAACAGATCATCGGGCGACATGACCACGCGCGGGCCGGTGGCGAGATGGGCCATATCCTGCGCGTCGCGGTGCGCCAGTTCGAGCGGGAGGGTGTGATGACGCCGCTTTCGCAGATCCCGGCGCCGGAGCGCGCCACCTATGCCGCTACGGTGGCGCGGCTCATGACGCGCGACACCGGGGCGACAGAGGGTGTGGTGACCGACAAGAGCATCCGCAATTTTCAGATGCTTGGCTGGATCCGCGCGATGCTCCCCGAGGCGCGCATCGTGATTGTCACGCGTGACCCACGCGCCGTCGCCCTGTCCATGTGGCGCAATCATTTCCAGATCGGCACCCATCGCTACGCCAATGATTGGGCCGATATTGCCGATGAAATCAAACGCTTCCGCGCTATCATCGCGTATTGGAAAGGGCGGATGCCCGGGGTGATCCACGAGGTCCGCTACGAGGATCTGGTATCGGAACCGGAGCCGGTGGCACGCGCGCTTCTGGAACATGTGGGGCTGGAGTGGCAAGACCGCGTGCTGGACGCGGCGGCCACCAAAGGCACCGTCCAGACGTTGAGCCTTGCGCAGGTGCGTGCGCCGATCAGCCACGCAAGGCGTGAGGCGTGGCGCCGCTACGAGACCAGAATGGCGCCCTTCATCGCGGCATGGGGAGACGAGACATGGGATTGAACGACGTGACGCAAGCGGTGACCAAGGCCTGCGAGGAAGCCGGTCGCGATGCGAAGGAGGTGGCGCTGATTGCGGTGAGCAAAGTGCAGCCGCTGGAGCGTGTCGAAGCGGTCCTCGAACAAGGCCACAGGCTCTTTGGTGAGAACCGCGTTCAGGAGGCGGCAGGCAAATGGCCCGCATTCCGGGACCGGTTTGACGGCGTGGCGGTGCATTTGATCGGCCCCTTGCAGAGCAACAAGGCCCGGCAGGCGATGGAGCTTTTCGAAGCGATCCACTCGCTGGACCGGCCAAAACTGGCGCGCAGCATTGCCCGGCTGGCGCAGGAGATGGGGCATTGCCCCGATCTCTTCATCCAGGTCAATACCGGCGAAGAGGAGCAGAAAGCCGGCATCCTGCCCGCCGAGACGGACGGGTTCGTGGCCGAGTGCCGCGCGCTCGATCTGCCGATCATGGGGCTGATGTGCATTCCGCCCGTGGACGAGACCCCGTCGCTGCATTTCTCGCTTCTGAAGAAGCTGGCAGAGCGCAACGGGTTGTCGGGCCTGTCCATGGGCATGTCCGGCGATTTCGAACAGGCTATTGCCCTCGGTGCCACGCATGTGCGGGTTGGCTCGGCGATCTTTGGTGCGCGGGTCACGGCCTGACATTCCCACGGCGCTCTGTCGCGGCCCAGGCCGGGCTTGGGGTGCGCGCGGCATGCCCCTTCCCGCGACGTCGCGCGGGGATGCGATCCGATGGTCCGCCGCGACGGGGATCACAAGCCTGAGCCACGCTGCGATAGGTCCAGATTGCACAAGAGCTATGTCCAGCTTAAGCTGACCGGCATGGCGATCCCCGTCGAAACCTTTCAATTGCCGCCCGACGGCCAAGGCACGCTTCAGGCGCGCATTCAGCAATTGGTTGCCGAGGGGATCCTGTCAGGCCGGTTCCGGCATGGCGAAAAGCTGCCATCCTCGCGCCGGCTGGCCCAGCATCTCGGCGTCAGCCGCATCACGGTAACACTGGCCTATACGGAGCTTCTGGCCAATGATTACCTGACCTCGAAGGGACGGTCGGGGTATTACGTCTCGGACGGGGCACCAGAGCCTCCGGCCTTCTTCCCCAAATCACCCGAGGCCGATCGCGTGGATTGGGACGCGGCCATCGCGCGGCGTTTTACCGGCGCGCCACGGCTCGAAAAGCCGGCTGACTGGGCGCAGTATCGCTTTCCGTTCATCTATGGCCAGACCGATCCACAGCTTTTTGACCATGCCAATTGGCGGCTCTGTGCCATGCAGGCGCTTGGCGCGCGGGACTTCGATGCGCTCACCCGCGACCAGTTCGATCGCGACGATCCGGAGCTGGTGTCCTTCATCGTGCGGCACACGCTGCCACGCCGGGGGATCATGGCCGACCCCGATCAGATCCTGATCACCATGGGTGCCCAAAACGCGCTTTGGCTGACAGCACAGCTCCTTGCGGCGGGTGGACGGCGGGTGGCAATCGAGAACCCGAGCTATCCGGATCTGCGCGCGCTTCTCCTGCATGCGGGGGCACGGATCACGCCGGTTGCCGTTGACCAGGACGGGTTGACGCCTGACGAGATCCCAGAGGGCACACAGGTGATCTATACCACGCCGTCGCATCAATGCCCGACCTCCGCCACGTTGCCACGACCCCGGCGGGACGCGCTGATTGCCCGCGCGGCGGAGTTGGGCGCTGTCATCGTGGAGGACGATTACGAGTTCGAGATGGCCTATTTGCGCCCGCCAAGCCCGGCGCTCAAAAGCCTCGATCAGGATGGGCGGGTGATCTATGCCGGGAGCTTCTCCAAATCGCTGTTTCCGGGGTTGCGGCTTGGATATCTCGTTGGGCCACAGGCCTTTATCCGCGAGGCGCGCGCGCTGCGGACCTCAGTTTTGCGACATCCGCCCGGTCATATCCAGCGCACCACGGCCCATTTCCTGCGGCTGGGCCATTACGACGCGCTGATCCGGCGCATGGGCCGCAAGCTTGCGCGCCGCCGCACGGTGATCGAGGAGGCCATTGCCGAACATGGTTTGCAGATTGCCGGACGGGGCACGCATGGCGGCTCTTCGGTCTGGATGGAAGCACCGGCGGGGATGGAGACCAGCCGGCTTGCCGCACAGCTGCGGGAGCGCTCCGTCCTGATCGAGCCCGGAGCGCCGTTTTTCGACGAGCCGAACCCGCCAAGACAGTTTTACCGGCTGGGCTATTCCTCGATCCCGGAAGCCCGGATAGCCGAGGGTATTGCCGAGATCGCGCAGGCCATTTCCCGAAACCAAGCGGCGCTTGCGCCCTGATCGCAACGGCGCTAACCCCCCACCCATGCGGATTATCCGAGACTATCAGTTTGCAGCGCAGGAAGACCGGGGGGCGTCGGTTGCCATCGGCAATTTCGACGGTGTGCATCTTGGCCATCGTGCGGTGATCGAACAGGCGCGCGCGGCCGCCCCAGACGCGCCGCTTGGCGTGCTCACCTTCGAGCCGCACCCGCGCGAGTTCTTTGCCCCCGAAGCCCCGCCGTTTCGGCTGATGGGTCCGGACGCCCGCGCCTCGCGATTGGCCAAGCTCGGCGTCGAACGGCTCTATCAGCTCAATTTCAATGGCAACCTTGCCGCGCTGACCCCAGAGGATTTCGCGGAGCGTGTGATCCACCGGGGGCTTGGCCTGCGGCATGTGGTGGTCGGTGCGGATTTTTGTTTCGGCAAAGGGCGCGCCGGAACGGTCGAAGACCTGCAACGCTTCGGCGACAGATTTGGCTTCGGCGTGAGCATCGCCCGGTTGCGTGAGGAGAACGGCGTGCAGATCAGTTCCACCGAAATCCGGCGCGCCCTGAGCGAAGGGCGGCCGCGCGATGCCAAGGCGCTGCTGGGACATTGGCACCGTATCGAAGGGCCCGTGATCAGTGGCGAACAGCGCGGACGCGAGCTTGGCTATCCGACGGCGAACATGTCGATCACCGGCCTGCACCCGCCGCGCTTTGGCGTCTATGCGGTGCTGGTGGAGATTGCCGAGGGACCACACAAGGGACTTTATCACGGCGCAGCTTCAGTCGGCGTGCGGCCGATGTTTGGCGAGAACACCCCGAATATCGAGACCTTCCTGTTTGATTTCACCGGCGATCTCTATGGCACGGTGCTGTCTGTCGGGCTGGTCGAGTTCCTGCGTCCCGAAGAGACCTTTGACAGCCTCGACGCGCTGATCACGCAGATGGATGCAGATTGCCTGCGCGCCCGGCAGATTCTGGAGGCGTTGTGAGCCGTCCTTCCCGCGATCCGATCGAGCGGGGCGGTCTGGCCGCGCGCTATTGGGAACGCAAGGCGCCCAAGGACATGTCGAAGCGGGAATGGGAAGCGCTCTGCGACGGTTGCGGCAAGTGTTGCCTGAACAAGCTCGAGGACGAGGACACGGGCTATGTCGCGTTGACGCGCGTGGCCTGTCGGCTTTTCGACGACAGCACTTGCCGCTGCGCGCAATACCCGATCCGGCATCAGTTCGTACCGGAATGCATCGTGCTCAGCCCGTCCACGATGGAGGACAACCTCTACTGGATGCCGGAGACCTGCGCCTATCGCCTCGTGTGGGAGGGCAAGCCGCTCTTTGACTGGCATCCGCTGATTTCCGGTCGTGCAGAAAGCGTGCACGAGGCGGGTGTGTCGATGCGCGACGCCACGGTGCCGGAATTCGCCATCGACGAAGACGATTGGGAAGATCACATCATAGAGGAGCCGCTGGGATGAGCGACATGAATTTTGCCTCCGACAATGGCGGGCCGGTGCCGCAGGCCGTGCTCGATGCCATGGCGCGCGCCAATGAAGGCTATGCCATGGCCTATGGGTCCGACCCTCTATCCGGCGCGGTGGCCGACCGGATCCGCACGCTTTTCGAAGCGCCAGACGCCGCGGTCTATCTCGTCGCAACCGGCACGGCGGCCAATTCCCTGGCGCTCGCGACGCTTGGGCAACCATGGCAGACGGTGTTCTGTTCGCGCTTGGCCCATATCCACGAAGACGAGTGCAACGCACCGGAGTTCTATTCCGGTGGCGCCAAGCTGACCCTTGTGGGCGATGGCGACCGGATGACACCCGAAGCGCTGCGCGCCGCCATCGCCGGAGAAGAGACCCGCGGCGTGCACGGCCCACAGCGCGGGCCGGTCTCGATCACCAACGTGACCGAACGCGGCAATGTCTACAGCCTCGACGAGATGCGCGCGCTGATCGCCGTGGCGCAGGAATACGACCTTCCGGTGCATCTCGATGGTGCGCGCTTTGCCAATGCCTGTGTGGCGCTTGGCGCAACACCGGCGGAAATGTCGTGGAAGATCGGCGTGGATGTCGCCGTGTTCGGCGGCACCAAGAACGGCCTGATGGGGGTCGAGGCCGTGGTGATCTTTGATCCCGCCCGCCATGGCGCGGGCACCGCCGATTGGGAGTTCGAACTGCGCCGCAAACGCGCGGCCCACCTGTTCTCCAAGCACCGCTACCTCGCCGCGCAGATGGACGCTTACCTGACCGATGATCTGTGGCGCGACCTTGCCACCCGTGCCAACGCGTCAGGCGCGCGGCTGCGTGCCGGCCTCGAGGCGCAGGGCGTCACAATCGAAAACGATACCACTGCAAACATGCTCTTCGTGTCGATGCCGCGCGGCGTGCACAAGGCGGTTCAGGCCAAGGGCGCGATCTATCATTGTTGGGGCGATCTTGAGAACGGCCCGGATGACGAAGCGGTGACCGGGCGTCTGGTTTGTGACTGGTCGATGCGCGAAGACGCGATCGACCGCTTTGTGACCACCGTTGCGGAGGCCATGGCAGAGGCGTGACGCAGTAGCGCCCCGACGGGTTCGGCGGGGCGCAGTCTCAGTCAGCGGGGCATAGGCATTCCCGCCGCGAGCGCAGTTGGCTTCGGAGGGGCATGAGCGTTGCCACAGTCGGCTTCAGAGGAGGCGCGGGCGTTGCCGCCGTTGGAGCATGCGACTTCGGCGCGGGCCCATCTTGTCGTGGGCACAGATCCGAGGCGCAAGCAGCAGCCTGAAACGGGGTCAGTTCAGCTGGAAATGCAGCGCATAGCTGCCATCTTCGAAGGCCCCGAACAGATCCGGGATGTCCGGATGGTCGACCGGCTCACCGGAGTAATCCGCGATGAGATTTTGTTCAGACACGTAAGCCACGTAGAAACTCTGATCGTTTTCCGCGAGCAGATGATAAAACGGCTGTTCCTTGGACGGGCGAGCGTCTTCGGGAATCGCCTCATACCATTCTTCGGTATTGTTGAACTCCGCATCGACGTCAAAGATCACACCCCGGAAAGGATGTTTGCGGTGCCGGACCACTTGGCCGATGTAGTATTTTGCGCGTTGTGATAGCATAGGTGGCCTCATATCGCATTCAACATACGCGGAAAACCGGCAATTTGTCGAATCCTCGGGGCAATTTGTCTGGAAACACACTGTCCATTCCCGTCAGATGCGCCCCCTGCGCAAACATGCACCCGTGATCACGCGAATTGTGATTCCCCCGGGACCGGCATTGCGGTAGACTCAAGAAAAAACGAAAAACAGAATAAAGCGAGAGGCAAATGAGCAGATGGCTTCGCGCGATGGTAATCGTTCTTCTAGCCGCGTCCTGTGGGGGCGGCGGAGGCAGCGGCCAGGCACCGCGCAATCTTGATAACGCCTGTTCGATTCTCGAACAGCGCCCCGGCTACCTCCGCGCGTTCCGCGCCGTGGAGCGCAAATACGGCGTGCCGGTGCACGTCCAGATGGCGACGATCTACCAGGAAAGCAAATTCGTCTCCGATGCACGCACGCCCTTCCGTTACAGCCTGGGCGTGATCCCCATCGGGCGGCAGAGTTCCGCCTTTGGCTATAGCCAGGCGCTGGATGGAACATGGGACGAGTATCTCAAGGAGACCGGCAACCGCCGCGCCCGGCGCGACAATATCCGGGACGCAACGGACTTCATGGGCTGGTATATGGTTGGCACCCGTGACCAGCTTGGCATTTCCCTGTCCGATGCACGAAACCAGTATCTCGCCTATCACGAGGGGCGTGCCGGGTATCGCCGCGGCAGCTACAATTCCAAGAGCTGGCTGGTGCGGGTCGCGGCCCGGACTGCCGACCGCGCCGAGATGTATCGCCAGCAACTGCCGCGGTGCAGCCGCCTGCGATGAGCCCTGCCCCTGCGCGCAGCACGGTTCAGCAGCGCGGAGGGCAAAAGGCACGCCAGAACAGCGCTCCAAAACGACAAAACGCGCCCCGTTTGATGGGCGCGTTTCTTGTTTGGATACCAGGTGCCGCGCCAGAGAGGCCCGGCAGACGGCTCAGCGGTCGAGCTTCTGCAACTCCGTGTCGATCCAGAATATCCGGTTCGGCAGATTGGTCTTGTTGAGCGCGCCGAGCACGACCGTGGTTGCCCCGCCATCGCCGTCCCGGATGATCCACTGTCGCAATTCCACGGGATTGCCGGTGAATTTCAGCTCGATCGAACCGTATTCCGGGCGTTGGGGGTCTTGCGCGCGCACGATGGTCGCCGTCCCGTCATAGCTGTGCCCCGTGACCATGTTGGCCTGTGTCAGGTCCACGTTGCGCGCCAGGATGATCGAAAGGGGCGTCTGGTTCAGCGGATAGGTTTCCGGCTGCCCGCCGAGCTTGCGGTCGAGGATGAAAACCGACCCTGCGGAGGCCAGCACAAGCTGCTGCTCTGGCGGATCGTAGTCAAACCGCACCTTTCCGGGCCGCTTGATCGAGATCGTCCCGGTCGAAATCGTCCCGTCACCGTTTATCTGGGTAAAGGTGCCTTGCGCGCTCTGGATCGTGTTGAGGTAACGAGAAATCTCGTTGAGCGAGAGTTGCTGCGCGCTGGCCGCACCGGCCAGCACCACAAGCATCGCCGCGGTGATCAATCTACGAAGCATTTGCCTTCGCTCCTTGCTGCTCGTCTTGGCACTCTATGTGGCACCTGTTGCAATGATATGCGATATCACGGCGCCGTTCATCCGATATCGTGGGCGAGTCTTCGCCAATCAAGGGGAAGAACCGCGCTATAGCTTCAACTCGGGCGTATCGGTCAGTTCCGGGGGATATGCACCATCCAGCGGGGCAATCAGGATGAGACATTCAGGATACCGACCGAGACCAAGACCGTAGGCCGCGATCTGATAGGCTCCCGCGGGCGCGTCCATCGCGTTCTTCTGTGCCCCACCGCCCTCAGCCACCAATTGGCCAGTGGACAGGCAGGCCGCTGGCGGTTGCATGGCGCAACCGGAAAAACTCGCGGCTTTGAGGCTCTGGCGGGCCGCTTTGATGCAAGCGGATCCGTACCTTTACAGCGCCATCGCCCCCAAAAACCGACGAAATGGCCGCCGCGCCTGCATCACCTTGTGCATCGGCTGGTCTGTGAAGGCATGCGCCATGTCTTCGGCGGCGGCCATCACGAACAAACCGCCCGCCTCGATATCCAGCGTCTCGGCGATATCCTCCGCGATGACGGGGTCGGGCAGACCGAGCAACGCTGCAACAAACGCGCACGGGCCATGTGAAACCTCTGCGGGTCGCTGTGCACGCCCGCGCCACAGGTCAGCACATCCAGCGCGACGTTCAGATCGTCTTCCGTGGCAAGGGCATTCGATCGCTCAAGCTCAAGTGCCATCGCGCCAAAGCTGCGTCCGGCCTTGCGTCTGTCCTGCGCGGGAAAGGCGCGCGCGTCGTCCATGCGCGCGCAAATCCTCGACTGCTGGCGGCGGGGGCCGCATTGGATCAATGCTGCTCCGGCACCAGGATCTCGCGTTTGCCGACATGGTTTGCCGCCGAGACCACCTGTTCATCCTCCATCTGCTCCACAAGGCGCGCGGCCTTGTTGTAGCCGATGCCCAGCTTGCGCTGGATATAGGAGGTGGAGCATTTGCGGTCCTTGATGACAATCGCCACAGCCTGATCGTAGAGCGCGTCCTCGCCCCCGGTGTTGCCGCCGGTGTTCAGCCCAAGCACCGCGTCGATATTGTCCGCCTTTTCGTCATCGGGGCCCTGCACCACGCCAGAAACATATTCCGGCGGCCCGAATGCCTTGAGATGGTTGACGATTTCCTCAACCTCCTCATCCGAGCAGAACGGTCCGTGGCACCGTGTGATCTTGGCTCCGCCAGCCATGTAGAGCATGTCACCCATGCCCAGAAGCTGTTCGGCGCCCATTTCGCCAAGGATCGTGCGGCTGTCGATCTTGGAGGTGACCTGAAACGAGATCCGCGTCGGGAAGTTCGCCTTGATCGTGCCGGTGATGACATCGACCGAGGGGCGCTGCGTCGCCATGATGAGGTGAATGCCGGAGGCCCGCGCCATCTGCGCCAGACGCTGGATGCAGGCCTCGATCTCCTTGCCCGCGACCATCATCAGGTCGGCCATCTCGTCGACGATCACGACGATATACGGCATCTTCTTGGGCTCGAACTCTTCCGTCTCGAAGATCGGCTCGCCGGTTTCCTCGTCAAAGCCGGTCTGCACCGTGCGCTCGAACATCTCGTCACGGCCCAGCGCGTCGGCCACGCGGCTGTTATAGCCGTCGATGTTGCGCACACCCATCTTGGACATCTTGCGATAGCGGTCCTCCATCTCGCCCACGACCCATTTCAGCGCGACCACGGCCTTTTTCGGGTCGGTCACAACCGGGCTCAGCAGATGGGGGATGCCGTCATAGACGCTGAGTTCGAGCATCTTGGGGTCGATCATGATCAACCGGCAATCCTCTGGTGTCAGCTTGTAGAGCAGCGACAGGATCATGGTGTTGATCGCCACGGACTTACCCGAACCGGTTGTCCCCGCGATCAACAGGTGGGGCATCTTGGCAAGGTTCGCCACAACCGGATCGCCGCCAATGTCCTTGCCCAGCGCGAGAGGCAGCTTGTGGTTGCCATCGCCGTAATCGCGCGTCGAGAGGATCTCGCGGAAGCTCACCATTTCGCGCTTCTCGTTGGGCAGTTCGATACCGATCACGGAGCGCCCCGGCACGGTCGACACACGGGCAGACAGCGCGGACATGGAGCGCGCGATGTCATCGGCCAACCCGATCACGCGGGACGCCTTGAGGCCAGGTGCGGGTTCCAGCTCATACATGGTGACAACGGGGCCGGGGCGGACGGAAACGATCTCGCCCTTCACGCCGTAATCGTCGAGCACGGATTCCAGCATCCGGGCGTTTTCTTCGAGCGCTTCGTCGCTGAGGTGATGACGCTCGACCTTGTCCGGGCTCATCAACAGGTTCAGCGGCGGCAATTCATAGTCGATCGCCTTGTCCTCGAAGCGCAGCGAGGGTTGGGCTTCGGCCTGGGCGCGGCGCGACGGCGTCAACGCCTTGCGCGCGGGTTGCTGCACAACGCGCTTGGCTTCCGGCGTCGGCACAGGGTGCTGCTCACGTGCGGCCTGCCCGCCACGCAGGATGGCGGCGGGCTCTGCCGGTGGCGCGGGCGCCCTGTCGTCAAGGATCACGGCGTCGTCGAGCACGCCATCCGCGTCGGGATCCTCCACAAAGATGTTCTCCGCCTCCATTTCCGGTTCCGGATCGCCGTAATCGTCGAATTCCCGGAATGTATCGGGATTGACCGGTTTTTGTTCTGTCGCGGGCTGGCGGGCCAGAACGCGCCGCGCGGGCTCTGCGGCGACCGGGGCTTCGGTGTCCGGCGCCACATGGGCAAGCGGCGCTTCGGCACGGTCCACACCGGCGACAGGCACGGCAACCGGCGGCCTGATACCGGCACTGGCCGCTGCCGTTGACGCAGAGGCAGCAGCCGCAGCCGCACCGGCGGTCAGCGGCGGCTCGACCCGCGTTGCGGCCGCGCTCGGGCGCGCGTTGAGGATCAAGGGTTGCGGGCCAAAGCCGCGCCCCTTGGTCAGCGGCTTGCTCGGATCGACGGGTTTGGACGGGTTGACCGGGGCGCGGCTGGCGCGCAGCCGCGATTTCACGGCATCGGCGATCCGCGCCTTGACGCGGTCCTCTCCCGGCCCGTCCATATCGTCGGTCAGCAAGGTGGTCTCGACCAGTTCCGGCTCGGGAAGATCGGCAGCCGGGTCGGGGCGGCGCATCAGGGACGGCATCCGCGCCAGAAGGCCGGTCTTTTCGACCGGCGGCTCATGAAACAGCGTCTCGGCTTCCAGGTCGTCCTCATCGGCAAGGACAGGCTCGGCAGGCATGGGTGCGCGACGCACCCGCTTGGCCGGGGCGGCGGCCCTTTCGGGCTCGGGCACAGCGGCTTGCGCTGCCTCCCATTCCGCGCGCTCCTGTGCCAGACGCGCCTTCTCGGCGCGGCGGTCCGCTTGAGCCGCCTGCATCTTTGCGGCCAAGGCGCCGGCCCCGCCCGCTGTCCGCCCCAAAAGCCGCATCAACGTGGCATAGCTCATCACGACGCCCACCACGAGGAACCTGAATATCGCGCGCAGTTCCGGCCGCGTGAAGCCCAGAACAAACGCGCCAAAGCCGAGGATCACCACGCTCAGCACGACCTGAATGAGCTTGAGCCCGAACGCGGGCGCCACCGGCAGCAGGTTAAGCAGCGAGCCCATCATCATATCGCCGAACAGACCGCCAAGCCCGAAATTGTGGCTCCAACCCGCGGTTTCGCTCAGCCCGGCGGCATAGACAGAGGCCAGCGCAACCCAGATCGGGGCAAAGATCATGCAGCCAAAGACACGGCCTTCGCTGCGATGTGTGGCAAGGCGGACGCCCCACACCAGCAAGACAGCCGCAATCGCCCAGGCGCCCTGCCCCACGATCATGAAGAGCGGCGCCGCGATGGACGCCCCGATCCGACCCATCCAGTTCTGCACCGGAGCATCGGTCGCCGACAGGAAGCTCGGATCCTCCGGCGTGTAGGACCAGATCATCGCCGCGGCCATCAGGCCGAGGATCGCAAGCACAACCCCAACAAGCTCGCGGCCCCGTTTTTCCAGAACAACCGCGGTTTCACTGTCAAAGAGAGGGTCGCGCCCCCGTGATTGATAAGATGCCATGCTCCGCCTCATTGTTTGCCGGTATCAGGACAGGCCCGACCCGCGTCTTTTTCTTGTCTGTAGGCCTTTATGCGCCGCGCCGCCTGCATCTCAGGCGCGGTAAAGGCTGTCACGGATGAGCCTTAGCCCCTCCGCCATGTCGTCATGCGGGGCGACCAGCGCCACGCGAATATATCCCTGGCCGGGGTTCCCGGCATCCGTATCGCGCGAAAGATAGGCACCGGGAAGCACGCGCACGCCGGTCTCTGTCCAGAGTTTGAGCGCGGCCTGCTCGCCGTCCTCGACCGGCAACCACAGAAAGAAACCGGCCTGCGGCGCGCGATAGCCGTTCACACCGCGAAAAAGGGCATCCGCGGTTTCGAACTTCTCGCGATAAAGCGCGCGGTTGTCCTCCACATGCGCCTCGTCCGCCCAGACCTTTTCGGCCACGCGTTGCAATGGCAGCGGGATCGGTGCACCCGAATACGCCCGCAACTGCTTCATCCGCGCGATCGTTTCCGGCCCTCCCGCTACGAAACCCGCGCGCAACCCCGGCAGGTTGGAACGCTTGGACAGCGAATGGAAAATTGCCACCCGCTCCGGATCGGCCCCGACCTCGGCGGCCACCTGCAAGGCGCCCGGCGGTGGGGTATCGCGGTAAATCTCAGAATAGCACTCATCCGCCAGGATGCGGAAATCATGCCGTTCCGCCAGCGCGATCAATGCCCGCCAATAGGCCTCATCGGCCACCGCGCCCTGGGGATTGGCTGGCGAGCAGATATAGCACAGCGCGGTGCGATCCAGCACCGCCGGATCCAGGGCTGCAAAATCGGGCAAATGCCCGGTCTCTTCGGTTGCCGGCACAAAGACCGGCTCCGCGTCGACCGAAATCGCCGAGATCATATAGACCTGGTAAAACGGGTTCGGCATCAACACAGCCGGGCGGGCGCCCGCAACGGCTTCGGGGCAGAGGGCCATGCCGGCGTTATAAAGCCCTTCGCGCGTCCCGTTCAGCGCCATCACCTGCGTATCAGGGTCAACCGTCACGCCGTAGCGGCGCGCGATCCAGTCCGCGATGGCGCCGCGCAACTCAGGCGTGCCTTCATTGGGCGGGTATTGCCCGAACTCCGCAATATGCGCGTTGAGAATATCGGAAATCCACGCCGGGAAGGCGTGTTTCGGCTCGCCGATGGTCATGTGGCGCACGGGACCGCCCGGCGCATGCGCGTCGAGAAGCGCCCGCAAACGCGGGAACGCATAGGCCGGAAGGTTCGAGAACCGCTCGGGGAACATCGACAACTGCTTTTCACTGCCTCAGATACGCGAAGTCATGGACGCCTCGCTTGCGGACAGGATAGGGAAGTGCCCCCCCTTCTGTCCAGAATGGCCGCGTCTTCGCGCCTCAATGTGGCCCGAAAGCCTCATCCGCGCGGCGGCGCCGACGCGCTTCGGCACGGCGGGCGCATTGCACCGTCACCCCCGCCGACACGCCGGATCCTGTCGCCCGCTCTCGCCTCAGCGCAGCGCGGCTTCGACCGCCATGCCAAGCTGAAGCAGCCCGTCTTCGCCCATCGCGCGCCCCATGAGGGATATGCCGCAGGACGGCACACCGGTCGGCACCGTCAACACGGACAACCCCATCAGGTTGCCGACCCGCGTGTTGCGCAGCGTCAGCAGGTTTTCGGTCACGTAATAATCACCCTGCTTCATCAACTCGTCGATCTTCGGCGGCAAGTTCGGGGCCGTCGGGCAGAGCACTGCGTCAAACCCCGCCATCGCATCCGCCCAGTCCGCGCGGACCGCCATCATGCGCCGCCATGCACGCACATAGCTTGCGGCATCCTGCGACCGCCCTGCCTCGAAGCGCTCGCGAATCGGCGCAAACATCGCATCCGGGTTGGCCTCGATCGCCTCGCCCCAGATTGCCCAGGCTTCGGTGGTATAGAGGATGCCCGCATCGCCCATCGGCCCTTCAAGCGCCGGAAACGCGACCGGAACGAGCTCGGCCCCCGCCGCTTCGAGCCGGTCGAGCGCGCCACGATAGGCCGCCTCCGGCCCGGGCCGGATGTCATCCTCCACGATGGTCTTGAGCACCCCGAGCCGCCGCCCTTTGAGACCCGGCAAGCCGCGCAAATCGAGCGCCGAATGCCCCTCGATCACCGCAAGCATGAGCGCCGCATCCTCAACCGTGCGGGTCAGCGGGCCAACGGTGTCGAAATTGGTCGCCAGCGGCACAACCCCGTCGAGCGTCACCCGCCCCGACGTGGTCTTCAGCCCGACCAGATCGTTCCACGATGCCGGGATGCGCACCGAACCGCCCGTATCGGACCCGACCGCCGCCGCCGCCAACCCGAACGCAACCGACGCCGCCGCCCCCGAAGACGACCCGCCCGCAACCGCGTCATGGTCGTTCACGCAAGGCGGCGTGGCCGTGATCGGGTTCAGGCCAAGCCCGGAAAAGGCGAGCTCGGACATATGGGTCTTGCCAAGGCACACAAGGCCCAGCGCCGTAGCATTGGCCAGAACCGGCGCATCGCGTTCGGGCATCCGTCCCTCAAGCAGCGCGGAGCCCGCTTCCGTGGCCACCCCGGCCGTATCGAAAAGATCCTTCCAGCTGACCGGCACACCATCCAGCAAGGACAGTCGCTTGCCATCCTTCGCGCGCCGTGCGGCCGCCTCCGCCTCCGCCAATGCGCGGTCGGCGGTGACGCGGGCATAGATGCGGGACGCCATCGGATGGGTTTCGATCGCCATCAGGAAATGCTCGGCCAACGCCACCGGGTCGATCTCGCGCTTGGCAATTCCGCGTCCGAGCTCTGCGGCGCTCATTCTGGTCCAGCTTGTCATTCCATCCGTTCCCATTGCCCGTGATCCGGCGAAGGTAGCGGCAGCGGGGCGCATGGACAATCCCGCCCGCGCCACCATATTGCGCCGCATGACCAGCGATTTGATCATTGTCGGCGGGGGGCTGAACGGAGCCACCCTTGCCCTTGCCGCGGCCGAAATCGGCCTGTCCAGCACGGTTCTCGATGCCAATCCCGAGGGTGTGCAGCGCGCCACCGGGTTTGACGGGCGCAGCTACGCGCTGGCGCTGACCTCTGTGCGCCTGTTGCAGGCGCTGGATTTATGGGCGGATCTGGCGCCGGATGCCCAACCGATGAACCGCATCCGCGTCAGTGACGGGCGGGTTGGCGATGCCGCGGTGTTCCTCGGGCTCGATTTCCAGAGCGCGGAGATCGAGGAAGGCCCGATGGGGCACATGATCGAGGACCGTCACCTGCGCGCCGTGCTGATGGATCGCATGGCCGCAAGCCCGCGGATCACCCACCGGCTTGGCGCGCGCGTCGTCGCTCAGGAGATCAGCCCGCACGCCGCCTTCGTCACGCTTGAGGACGGGGAAACCCTCTCGGCGCGGCTGTTGATCGGAGCCGATGGCCGCCAGAGCGGCACAGCGACCCGCGCCGGTATCCGCAGGACCGGCTGGCGCTACGGGCAGACCGCACTGGTCTGTGCCATCGCGCATGAAAAACCCCATGACGGCACCGCCCATCAGCTTTTCCTGCCGCCCGGCCCGCTTGCCATCCTCCCGCTGACTGGCAATCGCAGCTCGATCGTCTGGTCGGAAACGGATGCCCACGCGGCCGCCTTCAACGCGCTGGACGATGCCGACTACCTGACAATCCTGCGGCCCCGGTTCGGTGACTTTCTCGGCGATATCTCGATTGCCGGGGCGCGCTTCACCTACCCGCTCAACCTGACGCTGGCCAATGCGATCACCGGCGAGCGGCTGGTGCTTGTCGGCGACGCGGCGCATGGGGTTCACCCGATTGCCGGGCAGGGGCTCAATGCCGGTCTGCGCGACATCGCGGCCCTGGCCGATGTTCTCAAACACGCGAAACGGCGAGGGGAAGACATCGCCTCTCCCGTGGTTCTGGCCCGGTATGCGGAGTGGCGCCGGTTCGATACGGCGACGCTGGCGCTTGCCACGGACATCTTCAACCGCCTGTTTTCCAACGACAATCCCCTCGTTCGCGCAACGCGCGACCTCGGCATGGCCGCGATCAACGCTGTGCCCGAGGCACGGCGCAGCTTCATCCGCGAGGCTGCCGGGCTTGGCGGCGACCTGCCCGAGATGATGCGCGCCTGACGCCCCCGCCCCTTTTCCAGGCGCGCCGGGCATGGCATCACAGTGCCGCGCTCCCGTCGCACCATTCAAACAACGGTAAGGACCGACATGACACAGCCTTGCGCCATCATCACCGGGGCCGCCCGCGGCATTGGACTGGCCACGACCGATCTCTTTCTGGCGGATGGCTGGCGCGTCGTCATGGTCGACCGGGACGCCGACGCGCTTTTTGCGGAAGCCGGCAAGCGGAACGCGGATGCCCTGCCCATACTCTGCGACGTGTCGGATGCCGAGGCGGTGACAGCCATGGTCGCCGAAACCGACGCATGGGCCGGGCGCATCGATGCGTTGGTCAACAACGCTGGCGTTGCGGAATTCGGACCCATCGCGGAATGCGACACGGCCATGTGGCGGCGTGTTCTGGCCACCAATCTGGACGGTGTGTTCTTTTGTTCGCAGACCGCCGCGCCGCACCTCGCCAAGACAAGGGGCGCCATCGTCAATATCGCGTCAATCTCGGGTCTGCGCGCCTCCACGCTGCGCGTGGCCTATGGCACCTCCAAGGCCGCCGTCATCCACCTGACAAAGCAACAGGCGGCGGAATATGGCGAGTCGGGCGTGCGCGCCAACGTGGTCTGCCCCGGCCCGGTGCGCACCAAGCTGGCCATGGCGGTGCACACGCAGGAGATCATCGACGCCTATCATGACGCGATTCCGCTCAACCGCTACGGGTCGGAGCGCGAAATCGCCGAAGTGATCGCCTTTCTGTGCTCAAGGAAGGCGTCTTATGTAACCGGCCAGGTGATCGCCGCCGATGGTGGCTTCGAAAGCACCGGCGTCGGGCTTCCGGCCCTGCGCCAGAGCGCTCAGACGTAAGCCCCGACCGCGCCGGTCGCGCGCGCCCTTTCCCAAGCCGCAAGGCGGCCCGCGCGCCGGCTTGCTTTGGAAAGCCCCCGCGCAGGTCGTACGCCCCGGCCCGCCCGAGGACAACCGCCACGAAAAAGGGCGCGCCGGACATGCGGCGCGCCCTTCGGCCGTTTAAAATGAAGGTTATTGGATTCGCTGACCGTTCGCGAAAATCTGCGCCTGATCGTTGATCTCGATCGTCGAAGTTGCCGTGTCCGCGCCGCTGCCCGGCACGGTGAACATGCTCAGCATCATGCGCGCGCCCATGGCATCCTCTTCCGCAAGAAGCCCCATGGAGATCAACCGGTCGATCAGGCCGTTATGGCCCTCAACCTGAAGGTCGATCTTGCCAGTCGGGCGTGGCATACCGTCAAAGGTCTCGAGATCGGTGTTGTCGAAGGTGAAGTCGCCCGTGCCTGTCAGCTTGGCGCCCGCCGCCTCAACCGTCAGCGCGTTCAGCGTCACAGCGTTCAGCTCTCCGGGAACCTCGTCCGACATGCCAAGCTCTTCCATCTTCTCCGCATCCAGAAGGCTGAAGAACGGCGTCACCTGCGCCGTCAGATCGAGCGCAACGGTCGCCGGATCCCGCGGCAGCGCCGCGCCCGGGTCAAAGATATTCCACAACATGTCGGACATGGTGAACCCGCCCAGCGTCACGCCGAGGGCCGCGTCCTGTGGCGTATCGGAGGCCTCCACCGGCAGCGCGATGGTAAAGCCCGTCTCTGCCATGGCCGCGTTGATCGGGAACGGCACGTCCGGCGTCGTCAGAGCCATGACAAAATCGGTGTTGCCCAAGGTGTAGGACAGCCCCTCGCCCCCGAAGGATACCTCCAGAAGACCCGAGCCGGAGCTCATCTGGCCGCTGGTCACACCGGAGCGCTCGGTCACGGAAAACTCAAGCTTGCTGCCACCGTGGCGCATCTCGCCCGACCCGCCGAAGCCGGCCGCGACAGCCGCCAGCATGTCTTCCATGTCCAGCTCGTCGGGCACCACGCTGTCGCCGGAGGCCATGACACCCACCAGTTCACCGGACATGGACGCGCTGTCATTGCCGCCGTCGGGATCGGTGAAGGCCCCGGAATAGGCCAGCGTTCCAAGCGACATTTCCTGCGTGATCGTCCGCATGCTGCCGTCATAGACGGTGGAGGACGACCCTTCGACCGGCCCCATCGTGGCGTCGAACCGGGCATTGGCGCGCGGGATGGTCTCGCCCTCGACCACGAGCTCCGCCAGGGCAAGGCCAAGCTGGTTGGCGCTGTAGGCATAGGTCAGCGTGCTGTCATCGCCCGACACCATCATCTCCAGCCCGTCGTGGGTATAATCGATGCGGACCGTGGCCTCGGGCCCGGAAACCGTGATCGGCATCACCGGCGGGAACGCCACGGAGACCGCCCCATCGCCGGTTTCAGTGAACACGACGCTGTCCATGCGGATCGCCACATCGACATCCTCTTCATCCGGAACGGGGACGGACATCACGACATTCGACACGGTCAGAACACCGCCGGAAAGCGCCTCGTCGCCGGTGACGTCATAACCGAAGCCTTCGAGATAAGCTTCAAGATCGTCCCAGACCTGTTGGGCTGAGACATCTGCAAAAGCCGGCTGCATCATGGCAATCAATGCAAGCGCGGGAACACCTTTGAGCGGTTTCATAATGGACCTTCCGAGTGATCGAGTTTCATTGCCTCAGTGTCACGGCGCATCTCCCGGCGGTCAAGGGACTGGATTCCCTACCCCGTGCGGCTTACGTCTCGGCACAGCAAACGACAGCACAGCACAGCACAGCACAGCACAGCACAGCACAGGGAGAATGCCGCATGGACCTTTCAGGCAAGACAGCACTCATCACAGGCGCCAGCCGGGGGATCGGCGCAGCGGCTGCCCGCGCCTTTGCACAGGCCGGCGCCAAGGTCGCGCTCGTGGCCCGCGGATCCGATGCCATCGCCGAACTGGCCGGAGAAATCGGCGAGGCCGCCGTTGCCATCCCCTGCGATATCACGCGCTACTGGGAGGTCGAAAAGGCCGTCCAGAACTGCGTGGACGCTCATGGCGGGCTTGATATCCTCGTGAACAATGCCGGAGCCATCGAACCCATCGCGCATCTCGCAGAGGCCGACCCCGATGCATGGGGCGATGTCATCGACATCAATCTCAAGGGGGTTTTTCACGGTATGCGCGCCGCGTTGCCCGTCATGCAGGCCAAGGGGGGTGGCACAATCCTGACCATCGGTTCCGGTGCCGCGCATAACCCGATAGAGGCCTGGTCCCACTACTGCGCGTCGAAGGCCGGGGCGCTGATGCTCACACGCATGGTCCACAAGGAATATGGCGAGGCCGGGATTCGCGCGCTGTCGCTCTCTCCGGGCACCGTTGCCACCCAGATGCAGCGCGAGATCAAGTCCTCCGGCATCAACCCGGTGAGCCAGCTTGATTGGTCCGACCACATCCCGCCCGAATGGGTGGCCAAAACGCTTGTCTGGATGTGCGGCTCCGAAACAGATGACTGGCTTGGCGCCGAAATCAGCCTGCGCGACGAGAGCATTCGCGCCCGGGTCGGCCTCGTATGATCGCTTGCGAACGCGGGGCCGACGGGCTTTGGGTGGTGCGGCTGGATCGGGCCGACAAGGCCAACGCGCTGACCCCAGAGATGCTCGAAGCGCTCTGCGCGGTCGTCGAGGGCGCGGGCGACGCCCGCGCGCTTGTGCTCACCGGGCGCGGCAAGGTTTTTTCCGCGGGCGCCGATCTTGACGCAGCCCGTGCCGGGCTCGCCACATCGCCGCTCTGGGAGCGGCTTTCCGGCGGATTGGCCGCGCTCGATGCGCTCACCATCTGCGCGCTGAACGGCACATGCGCGGGCGGGGCGATGGGGATGTTTCTCGCCTGCGACCTGCGCGTGTCCGTGCCGGGGGCCAAGCTGTTCTACCCGGTGATGAAGCTGGGATTCCTGCCGCAGCCTTCGGATCCACGGCGGCTGGCCGCGCTGACCAACCCGTCGCGCGCCCGCATGATCCTGATGGGCGGACAGAAAATCCCGGTGGAAACCGCGCTTGGCTGGGGGCTGATCGATATGGTCACCGCAGAAGACCCCGTCGCCGCAGCCCGCGCCCTCGCGGCGGATGTGCTTGGCGCGGCACCTGCCCATGCGACGGCGATCAAACGCATGATCCCCTGACCCGGGGCGCGGCACATCCCGCCCCGGACACGGCTCAGCGGGTCAACCGCGCCACGAGGCTCTCGGCGGTGATTGTGCCAATCGCCTGTCCCGCCTCCGTCACCGTCAGGGAGCCGTTCTGCAAGCGCGGCATCAGCTCTGCAATCGGGGTTTCCGCGCTCACCCGCGCGTCATCGGGTTCGCCGGTGCCGCCGGTCATCACATCGCGCGCGGTCAATACGCCCAACGGGTTCATGTTGGCCACGAAATCGGCCACATAGTCCGACGCCGGATTGGAGAAAATCTCCCGCGGGGTGCCGGATTGCACGATGCGGCCACCCTCCATGATCGCAATCCGGTTGCCGATCTTGAAGGCTTCGTCGAGATCGTGGCTGACAAAGATGATCGTGCGCCTGAGCGCGTGTTGCAGTTCCAGAAGCTCGTCCTGAAGGCGCGCCCGGATCAGCGGGTCCAGCGCCGAGAACGGCTCATCCATCAACAGGACAGGTGCGTCGGTAGCAAAGGCCCGCGCCAGACCGACGCGCTGCTGCATTCCGCCGGAAAGCTCGCCGACCTTGCGGTCCGCCCAGCCCTCAAGCCCCACAAGCGCCAGCTGCTCCGTCACGGTCCGGTCCCGGTCCGCCGCCGGACGCCCCGCAAGCTCGAGGCCAAAGCCGACATTTTCCGCAACCGTCCGCCAGGGCAGCAGGCCGAATTGCTGAAACACCATCGCCACCCGGCTTTGCCGCAATTGCCGCAAGCGCGCGGCGGAGCACCGCGCCACATCCACCATCTCGCCGTCGTCCCGGACGCGCACAGCACCACGCACCACCGGGTTCAGCCCGTTCACCGCACGCAGAAGCGTCGACTTGCCCGAACCCGACAGCCCCATCAGGACAACGATCTCTCCCTCCTCGACGTCAAGCGAGCAATCATGCACCCCCAGCACCTGCCCCGTGGCGGCCTGGATCTCCGGGCGGGACTGCCCGGCATCCGCGAGCGGCAGCGCCGCTCCGGGCTTGTCACCGAACACGATCGAGACGGAGTCGAATTGCACCGCGCTCATTTGCCGACCCTCAGCGCGCGGTCCAACATGATGGCGACCACCACGATGATCAGCCCCGCCTCGAAGCCAAGCCCGGTATCGACGCGGTTGAGCGCCCGCATCACCGGCACGCCAAGCCCGTCGGCGCCCACAAGCGCGGCGATCACGACCATCGACAGCGACAGCATGATGGTCTGGTTCAGCCCGGCCATGATCTGCGGCAGCGCGGATGGCAACTCGACCTTCCACAGCTTCTGTCGCGGTGTCGCGCCGAAAGCGTCCGCTGCTTCGATCAGCGCCGTGGGCGTCGAGGAAATCCCCAGATGCGTCAGTCGGATCGGCGCGGGCAGAACAAAGATCACCGTCGCAATCAGCCCCGGAACCATGCCGATCCCGAAAAAGACAATCGCCGGGATCAGATAGACGAAGGTTGGCAAGGTCTGCATCAGGTCGAGCACGGGGCGCATCGCAGCATAAAGGCGAGGCCTGTGTGCCGCGGCGATCCCGATGGGGACGCCGATTCCCATACAGACGACACATGCGGACAACACAAGCGTTAGGCTCTCCGTCGTCTCCTCCCAATAGCCCTGGTTGAGGATGAACAGGAACCCCAGCGCGATGAACAGCGGGATTTTCCAGCCGCGGTGGCCCCACCACGCAGCCGCCACAAAAGCGAGCACGACAATCAGCGGATGCGGGGTCTGCATGAGCCAGAGAATGGCGTCGATCAGCGCCTCCATCGCTTCTGCCAGCGCGTCAAAGAACGGCGCGCCATTGCGCTGCAGCCAATCAAAGCCTGCCTCGGCCCAATCCCCGACCGGGATTTTCCTCTCCGTCAACCACTCCACGCCTGTCCCCTCTTCGCCCGCACGTGACCCCGAGACTGACCTGCGGCCCAGCGAATGAAAAGAGAAGATTTCCGTCAAGGCCGCGCCACGGTCATGGCAAGCCGGCCTGCCTCGGACGATGCGGCGTGTGGCGACCGGTCCGGCGCGGAGGGTGCAATGGCTCGCGTCACCGGCTCCGCGATGCAGCGCACTGTGTTCGGTGCCATCTTGGCGCTGTCGGCCATGCCTCCCCCGCACACCCGCAGGCGGACAAAGCTCCAGAACCTCCGCCGGGTGCCGCCTCACTGCGCGGCCGCCATGCCCCTCTCGTGCGGCCTGTTTCAGGTCCTTGACGCGAACGGATGCCAGAGCCGGAAACCCGTGTGGTCGCGCGTCTGCCCGCGCCCGTTTGCGCGTCTTGCCTTGCCGGCTCGCGCGTCTGCCCACCGCGGGCTCGCGCCTCTGGCCCACCCGCGGGTTCGCGCATTTACCGATGCGTCAGGCTGCGTCACCACGGGCCGGTCGCACCGCCAGTGACGCCACGGTGAGCACCGCGCCGAAAGGCCCGGTCCCGTCCCGGCACGCGGCCAGACCCGGCATCGCCACCATCCGGACCCGGTGCGCTGCTGCGCCCGACACATCGCTTGATCCGTATCAAGGCCGCAGCGCCCGCAAGCTGCCAATTTGGGTGCATGACACGCGCACCCAATCGCATGGAAACCATCATCGCTGTCTTTACGGCGGCCTATGTTCTGGCTTTCTCGGTCTGGTTCCTGTCGATCGGCAATCTCGAATTCATTGTCTATGTCGCCACGATGCTCATCCTGATGGCGCTTGTCGGGTTCAGCCTCGGGAAGGCCGAATACCCGCCAGCCATCCTTTGGGCGTTGTCGATCTGGGGCTTGCTGCACATGGCTGGCGGCGGGGTTCCGGTCAACGGGTCCGTGCTATACAACCTGGTGCTGCTGGATCTGTTCGCGGTCGGCGAAAACCCGATCCTGAAATACGATCAGGCGGTGCATGCCTATGGCTTCGGCGTCGCGGCCTGGCTGTTGCACCATCTTCTGACACGGCACTTTCCCGCCATGCGCGGCACCGCAAGCGCGGTGGTTTTCCCGGCGCTGGCTTCGATGGGGCTTGGTGCGCTGAACGAGATGATCGAGTTTACCGCGGTGGTCATGGTGCCCGACACCAATGTCGGCGGCTACATCAATACAGCGCTTGACCTCGTGTTCAACGCCATCGGCGCGTGGGTCGGCGCACTCCTTGCCGCGCGGCGGGTGCTATAGCATCGCTGCGGCGGGCGTTCTGGCACCTCGCCGCAGCGCTTGTTCTGATTAACCGTCGACCAGAGCCTGAGCGGCTGCCATCGCATCGCCCCCATCCACGGTGGTCACACCGTCGAGCCACGTCTCGAGGATACCCGGATTGGCCATGATCCACGCCCGTGCCGCGTCATCCGGATCGGCACCGTCATCCAGAATGGCGCCCATGATCTCGTTCTCCATCGCAAGCGTGAATTCGAGATTATTGAGCAGTTTGCCGACATTGGGGCATTCTTCGACATACCCTGCGCGGGTGTTGGTGAACACCGTCGCACCGCCAAGGTTCGGTCCGAAATAATCGTCTCCGCCAGTGAGATATGTCAGGTCGTAATTGGCATTCATCGGGTGCGGCTCCCACGCGAGGAAGACCACGGGCTCATCGCGCCCGTCCGCGCGACCGACCTGCGCCAGCATCCCCTGTTCGGAGCTTTCCTTCACCTCGAACCCCTCAAGGCCAAAGGCGTTGGCCTCGATCATGTCCATGATGAGGCGGTTGCCGTCATTGCCCGGCTCGATGCCATAGATCGTCTCTTCGAGCGCCTCCGCCTGCGCCGCGATATCGGCGAAATCCATGATGCCGAGCGCGGCCCCGGCGGCATTGGTGGCCAGCGTGTATTTCGCGCCTTCGAGGTTCGCACGCACCGTGTCCACCGTGCCGGCCTCGCGATACGGCGCAATATCGGCCTCCATCGTCGGCATCCAGTTGCCGAGGAACACGTCGATATCCCCCGCCGCCATGGAGGTATAGGTCACCGGCACGGACAGCACCTTGATATCCGTCTCGTAACCCAGCGCCTCAAGCACAAGCGTCGTCGCCGCCGTGGTTGCGGTGATATCCGTCCATCCCACGTCCGAAAAGGTGACCGTGCCGCAATCCGCGGCCGCCATGCCGCCCGCAACGCCAAGTGCGAGCGCAGAACATGCCAGTTTTTTCATCGTGATGTCTCCCGTTGATGTGTGATCTGTTTGCAGAACAGTCAACGCCGGAACGGCGCGCTTTGCAACCGCAACGCCTCTCGCACCTCGCGCCGCGCTGTGCCATCATCATGCCCTACCGACGGAGGACAGGATGCCAGACCTCGAAACCCGCATCGCCCAGGGACGGGGCGACGAGCCCGCCGATCTCGTCTTGCGCGGCGGGCGGCTGTTCGATCTTGTCACCGGGGATCTGCTTGATGGCGATGTGGCCATCTGCGGGGACCGCATCGTCGGCACTCTGGGGGCCTATGACGGCAACCGCGTGATCGACGTGAGCGGCCTGATCCTTGTGCCCGGATTCATCGACACGCATCTGCATATCGAAAGCTCTCTCGTGACGCCGCAGGAGTTCGACCGCTGCGTTGCGCCGCGCGGGATCACGACCGCGATCTGCGACCCGCATGAGATCGCCAATGTGATCGGCGCGGAGGGCATCCGCTATTTCCAGGCCTGTGCGCGCGAAACGCTGATCGACATCAAGGTGCAGCTCAGCTCCTGCGTGCCCTCCACCCACATGGAAACCGCCGGCGCCACGCTTCTGGCGGAGGATCTGCGGCCGCTCATGGGCGATGCAAGCGGTCTGGGGCTGGCGGAATTCATGAACTACCCCGGCGTGATCCATCGCGACCCCGAGGCCATGGCCAAGCTGCAGCTGTTCGAAGGTGGTCATATCGACGGCCATTGCCCGCTGCTTTCGGGGCACGACCTCAACGCCTATATTTCTGCCGGGATCCGGACCGAACACGAGGCAACAAGCGCCGAGGAAGCGCTGGAAAAGCTGCGCAAGGGCATGCGCGTGCTGATCCGCGAGGGCTCAGTTTCCAAGGACCTGCACGCGCTGCAACCGCTCCTGTCAGAGCGCAGCGCGATGCTTATGGCGCTCTGCACCGATGACCGCAATCCGCTCGATATCGCAGAGCACGGCCATCTGGATTACATGATCCGCACGCTGATCGCTCTGGGTACGTCGCCGCTTGCGGCCTACCGCGCTGCCACGCTCTCAGCCGCCGAAGCCTTCGGGCTGAAGGATCGGGGCATGATCGCGCCCGGCAAACGCGCCGACATCGTCGCCGTCACGTCGCTGGAGGCCTGCGACGCCCAGCTTGTGATCGCCGGCGGCATCCGCGTTTGTGACGACGCCTTCGCCGCGCGCCGCCCCGTCGCCCCGGTCGGGCGCAACTCCGTCCGGGCACCCCGGCTGGAGGCGGATGATTTCCGCACCACGGCCAACCGGGCAGAGACCGATGTGATCGGCATTCGCGACGGTCAGATCCTGACGGATCACCTGCATGAAATCATCCCCGTCGAGGATGGCGACAAGCGCCCCGATCCCGCGCGCGATCTTGCCCGCATCGCGGTGGTCGAACGCCACGGCAAGAACGGCAATATCGCCTGCGGATTCGTGCGCGGGTTTTGCATGACCCGCGGGGCCATCGCCTCCACCGTCTGCCATGACCATCACAACATCGTTTGTGTCGGTCAGGATTATGCCGCCATGGCCCTCGCCGCAAACCGCCTCTCGGAGATCGAGGGCGGCTTTGTCGTGGCGGATGAGACTGCCATTCTGGCGGAACTGGCATTGCCCGTCGCCGGGCTCATGAGCCTGCGTCCCTTCGAAGAGGTGCGCGACCGCCTGATCGACCTACGCGCCGCCGCGCGCGAGCTTGGCGTCACGCTGGAAGAGCCGTTCCTGCAACTGGCTTTTCTTGCTCTGCCGGTGATTCCCGCGCTCAAGATCACCGATCGCGGCATGGTCGACGTGACCCGCTTCGAGATCATCGCCTGACGCGCCAAGCGTCTCCGCCCCGGTCACGCCGCGCGGGTCTGCCGCCTGTCGTTTGCGTCATCCTGCCAATCGAGCGCCTGAAAAGGGCGCGCGTTCCCGCCACCCTGCGCCGTCCCCCGCGCGACCGGCACGCCTAGAGCCGGTCAAGCAGCGCCTGTGTGGGCCATGCATCCGCAGGCATGCCCAATTCGCGCTGCACCGCGCGCACCGCCGCGCGCGTGCCCGCGCCAAGGATGCCGTCGATCTCGCCCACGTCATGGCCGCGCGCCGCCAGCTTGGCCTGCAGCGCCTTCATCGCGTCTCCCGACAGGCCCGGGGCGGGGTTTCCCGCGTCGTAGATCGGCGCGCCTTCGAGGCGGGTGCCGAAATAAGCTGCGGTCAGCACATAGGTAAAGCTCTGGTTCCACTCGAAATAGACGCGGAAATTCGGATAGGCGATAAATGCCGGCCCATCGCGGCCTTGCGGGATGACGATCGACGCCATCAGGCCGCTCCCCTCGAAATCCCCGTTGCGTGCGCGCACGCCAAGCGCGGCCCATTCGGCCACCGGTTTTTGCACATGCAGGCCGGTTTCGAACCAGTCCAGCGTCTCTGGCAGCACCACCTCCTGCAGCCACGGCTCCCCGGCCCGCCATCCGAGATGCGACAGCATCTTGGCGCCGGACATCAGCGCATCCGGCGCCGAAGTCTTGAGGGTCACCCGCCCGTCGCCATCGCCATCCACGCCGTTTTCAAGGATGTCCCTCGGCAGCATCTGGACCATGCCGATCTCCCCCGCCCAGGCGCCGGTGGTGCGCGCCGGGTCGAAATCGCCCATCTCGTACAGTTCCAGCGCGGCAAGGATCTGCGGCCGGAAGATCTCTGGTCGACGACAATCATGTGCCAGCGTGACCAGCGCATTCAACGTGTTGAAATCGCCCTGAAAGCTGCCGTAATCGGTTTCGAAGGCCCAAAATGCCAGCAAGACGCCCGGCGCAATGCCATAGTCGCGCTCGATCCGTGCAAAAGTCTCTGCGTGGCGCCGGCCCATCTCGCGCCCACGATCGAGGCGGGACTGGGAGATCAGCTTGCGTGAAAAGGTGATAAACGGATCCTGAAAGATCCCCTGCCGCCGGTCCGCGCGCAGCACGGAGGCATCCTGCGCCGCCCCCGCGAAAAACCGGCCCACCGTTGCGGGATCGGCGCCCCCGGCCACCGCTTCTGCCGCGAGTTCGGAAACGAACGCGCCGAAATCACCGCCGCACGGCACAGGTGTCTGCGTCTGCGCCTGCGCCGTCATGGCCGTTGCAAGCCCCATGCCAAGTGCCATGATCGCTGCCAAACCTGTCCGTTTCCTGCGCATCGCCAATCCTCCGTTCGTGCAGACCGCACAGTACAAAGGGGCGCGCGCGCCGCAAGCGTCGCTTTGCGCGCGGATGTGTCCTGTGCAGCCCATTGGGGTGCGGGCGACGGGCTGGAGAGACGGAAAAATGCCTTGATCGCCCGATTCCCGACAAGAATGAGAAGGTTTACGCTCAATAACCACGGTCATCGGCCATTCTCCGCCGATGTTCACGTTTTGGATACCAAGCTTACGTTTACGTTAATGGTTTGTTCAGGAAATCAGCGCAATTGTGGCTGACCAGCCGCGCAGAACGCGCGCAACGGCCCTAAATCCTTAGTGGAGCCATCACAGTGAATGTCCTGATTGTCCAGCAAAATGCCAGCCTTGCCGGATTGTGGAAACGACATCTTCAGCGCATGGATACCCATGTTACCATCGTCGATAGCGAGCAAGACGCCATTGACGCGTTGCTGCTTGTGACCTTCCGGGTGATCATTCTCGACTTATCGCTCGAAAGCGGCGGCGCGTTCACCGTGTCCGATTTTGCCCATTACCGCCAACCGGACGCGCGGGTGATCTTTGTATCCAACACCGCGTTCTTCTCTGACGGGTCCATCTTCAAGCATTGCGGCAACGCGCGTGCCTTCCTTCCGGCGGCCACCAAGCCCGACGATCTCGCCGCCATGGTCGAGCATTACGCCACATACTGACGCCTCTCCGCGCCGGGTAAGCCCCGCGCGGCTCGGCGCTGCCAATCCCGCCCCCACCGCGCCAAAGCCCGGGGGCGGGACAGCGCCCAACCGCGCTGCGGCGCGTCGCCGGGCACCGGCGGTGGCCGGCTCAGGCCGCCTTGAGGTGCTCCCGCCCATGTGGCGCGTCGAGATCGAGAACCGGACCAATCGGCACGATCCGGTGCGGGTTCACCGTTTCGTGGCTGTAGTAGTAGTGTCGCGCGATGTGATCGAAATTCACCGTCTCGCGCACGCCGGGCCATTGATACAATTCCCGCAACCAGCCCGACAGGGCGGGCAGTTCCGCGACCTTGGTGCGGTTGCACTTGAAATGGCCGTGATAGACGAGGTCGAACCGGATCAGCGTCGTGAACAACCGCCAATCGGCCTCGGTGATGCGATCGCCCATCAGGTAGCGGCGCTCGGACAGACGCGCTTCGAGCCAGTCGATCGTATCGAAAAGCGGCCGGACAGCCGCCTCGTATGCCGCCTGCGTGGTGGCGAAACCGGATTTGTAGACGCCGTTGTTCAGCGTATCATAAATCCGGTCATTGACCGGCGCGATCGCGCTCCGGAGTGCCTCCGGCCAGAAATCCGCCGTATTGCCGGTGATGGAATCGAAGGCGGTGTTGAACATGCGGATGATCTCGGAGCTTTCGTTCGACACGATTGTCTCGCGCTCCTTGTCCCACAGGATCGGCACCGTCACCCGCCCGGTCGCCTTGGGGTCGGCCTTCAGATAGAGGTCGCGGGCAAAGGCGAAGCCGTAAAGCGCGTCGCCATTGGCGCCCTTGTCATCGGTGTCAAAGGTCCAACCGTCGGACAGCATGTCGGGATGCACGGCGCTCACCCCGATATGATCCTGCAAGCCCTTGAGGGCGCGGAAGATCAAGGCGCGATGCGCCCAGGGGCACGCATAAGAGACATACAGGTGATAGCGCCCGGATGCCGCCATGAACCCGCCCTCGCCGCTTGGACCGGGCGCGCCATCCCGCGTGATCCAGTTGCGATATCTTGCGTTGGAGCGCACGAACTTGCCGCCGGTCTGCTTGGTGTCATACCACACGTCATGCCAGACGCCGTCCACAAGCTGTCCCATCAGGCTCTCTCCTTCATTGCGATTTGAACCGTAGGTAGCTTGTGCGCAAAATTATGAAACCCTCGCCTGTGCAGAGGGTGCTGCGCAAAATCGCACCAATCCGGGCCGGAAGCCTGCGCAGATCAGCGCTGCACGATCATTTTCCAGATCCAGATCAATGCCATCGCACCGAGAATGGCGCCGACCAACCCGGCGAACGCCCCCGTCAGCGCAAGCAGGAACCGCAGCATCAAACCGCCGATCAGCGCCCCGGCCATGCCGATCACAACCGTCTCAACGATCCCGAGGTTCAGCCGCATCAATCGCGTTGCGATGAAACCGGCCCCTGCGCCGACAATCACCAGCCAGATGATCGAACCCATGGATTTGCCTCCCTCTCGTCGTGGCCGGTGCCCAGAACCACAGGCCGTGGTCAACGACGCTTGCGCCAATGTGTCGGCACGATGATCAGCGCCCCGACCGAGGACGCAATCGCGTTCAGCCCCGGCGACGCAAAGCCTATTCCGAACATCAATCGCACGAAATAGGCCAGAAAGGCACCTCCGATGCAAATGATGATGCTGGCGATCACGCCGTTCCGCGTGAAACCGCTGCGCTCGGAGACATATCCGACGATCCCGGCAATCACGATCGTGCCAATCATCACGGGAAACATGGCGCTCTACCCTCCAAAAACGGCGCCGCGTGGCACCGGATGCCCGCGCAGGAAGACATCCGCCGCCTGCACCCCCTTCCCGGCGCGCTGCGCCCGGGTCACCTGCACCGCCCCGCCGCCACAGGCGATGGTCAACGCATCGTCCAGCGCCGTCCCCGGCACGCCCGCACCGGGCACAACCCGGGCCCCCAGCAGCTTCAGCCGGGTGCCATCATGCTCCGTCCAGGCACCGGGAAACGGCGCCAGACCACGGATCTGCCGCGAGACGGCCTCGGCCGGCGCGCTCCAGTCGATGCGTGCCTCCGCCTTGTCGATCTTCTCGGCATAGGTGACCCCCGCGTCCGGCTGCGGCTCCGGCGTCAACGCGTCGAGACGATCCAGCGCCGCCACGATCAGCCGCGCGCCGATCCCACTGAGCCGGTCATGCAGGTCCCCGGTTGTCTCCTCCGCGCCGATCGGCGTCGCCTCGCGCAGCAGGACCGGCCCGGTATCGAGCCCGGCCTCCATCTGCATGATGCAGATACCGGTCTCCGCATCGCCGGCGAGGATCGCGCGATGGATCGGCGCCGCCCCGCGCCAGCGCGGCAGCAGCGAGGCATGGATGTTGAGACAGCCGCGCCTTGGCGCATCGAGCACCGCCTGCGGCAAGATCAACCCGTAGGCCACCACCACGGCAACCTCCGCATCGAGCGCCGCAAAGGCCTCCTGAGCCTCCGTTCCCTTCAGGCTGCCGGGATGGCGCACGGGCAAGCCCAGCGCCTCCGCTCGCGCCTGAACCGGGGTCGGGCGCACGGCCTTGCCGCGCCCGGCCGGTCGTGGCGGCTGCGTGTAAACGCAAAGGATGTCATGGCCGGCCGCCGCCAGCGCGTCGAGAACCGGGACGGAAAACGCCGGGCTTCCCATGAACACAAGTCTCACTCGCCTTATCCTTTCCCGTGCGCGCAGCGCCCCTTCGGAGATATCACCGGCGCTTTGCGAATTTCTTAAGCAGCATGTCGCGCTTCACCTTGCTGAGCCGGTGCACAAAGAGCTTGCCGTCAAGATGATCCACCTGATGCTGCGCCGACGTGGCCCAAAGCCCGACAAAATCACGCTCCACCGTCGCGCCCGTCTCGTCGAGAAAGCGCAGTGTCACGGCCCGCGGCCGCGTTACCATGGCGGATATGCCCGGCAGATTGGGGCTCGCCTCCTCGTGGCTGCGCATCTTGACAGAGGCATGCAGGATCTCCGGATTGGCCATGCGCACAACCGCACCACCGCTCTCGGACGCATCGACGATTGCAAGACGCAAGCCAACGCCGATCTGGGGCGCGGCCAGCCCGACGCCACCGGCCATGCTGTGCATCGCTGCAACCATGTCGTCCCAAACCGCCCGCACGGCATCATCGACCGCCGCCACCGGCGCCGCTGGGGTCAACAGCCGCTTGTCCGGCCAGATCAGGAACGGCCGCGCGCTCATCGCGCCGTCTGCTCCGGGGCTATCCCCCCGGCGCATCCCGCGCGTCTCGCTGCATCCCCGCCCCTGCCCCTCATGCGCGGGCGCGCTCTTTCTTGAACTTGACCATCTTGCGGGTGATCATCTGACGCTTGAGCGGCTTGAGATAGTCGATGAAGAGCTTGCCATCGAGATGGTCGATCTCATGCTGCACGCAGGTCGCCCAAAGACCGTCAAAGCCTTCGCGATGCTCCTTGCCGTCCACGTCGATCCAGCGCACCTCAACCTCGGCGGGCCGTTCCACATCCGCGTATTGCTCGGGGATCGACAGGCAGCCTTCCTCGTACACGTTGCGCTCTTCCGACGCGCTCACAACTTCCGGGTTGATCATGACAAGCGGGCGTGGCGGCCGCTCGTCCTCGGGCTTGACGCAATCCATGACGATCATGCGCGTCAACAGACCGACCTGAGGCGCGGCAAGGCCAATGCCGGGCGCCTCATACATGGTCTCCAGCATGTCATCCGCCAGGGCGCGCAGGTCATCGTCGATATCGGCAACCTCTGCGGAGACTTTCTTGAGGCGCGGGTCGGGGTGGATCAGGATCGGGCGTTTCATGGCACTGATCTAGGCCCAACGCCGCGCGGCTGCAAGCCACAGAGCCCGGCTGGTAGCGCTGCTGACCCGGACAATTGCTCGACACCCCCGTCGCCACACCCCCGTCACCGGGCAGCGCCCGATCGGTCGCAGGCCGCACCAGCAGGGGATCGCGCGGATCGGGCCAGCCCCCCTCCCGCCACCGCGTGGCTTTACCCTGAACCGCGCACACAGGCGGCCCGGCCCGCACCGGCCTTCCGGGATGCCTCGCCACGCCTCCGCCCCCCGGCACGTCCCGGCCCGCAGCGGCCCGCACCGGCAGCAGCCCCCCCTCGCGGCACCGCAGAGGCCACCGTGCGCTGCGCCGCATGCAATGCGTCAAACCGCCAGGATCCGCCCCTTGCCCTCGCTGCCGGAACAGCTACCGTCTCGCTGATTGCCTACAAGCCCGGAGCCTCCATGAACCTTATCGAAAGCAGCAGCCCGTTTGACGAAATCGTCGACCGGATCGACACCCATTGCAGCAAATGGGACAGCATGGAACAGACCTATGGCGTCTCCCCAGAAACCGGCATCCCGATGTGGGTGGCCGACATGGACTTCCGCCCCCCCGCCTGCATCCAGTCCGCGGTGGACCGCATGGCCACGCATGGCATCTACGGCTATTTCGGTGATGACAGCGCCTACAAGGAGGCGATCCGCTGGTGGCATGCGGAACGCCACGGATGGTCGGTCGCGCCGGAATGGATCTTCTCGGTCAACGGGCTGGTGAACGGAACGGGTCTTTGCGTCGATGCCTTCACCAAACCGGGCGACGGCGTCATTCTCTTCACGCCGGTGTATCATGCCTTCTTCCGGGTAATCCGGGCCGCCGGGCGCGATGTGGTCGAATGCCCGCTTGCCCTCGTCGATGGCCGCTACGAAATGGATTTCGACGCTTACGACGCGCAGATGACGGGCAAGGAACGCATGGTCGTGCTCTGCTCGCCGCACAATCCCGGCGGGCGCGTCTGGTCCCGCGCAGAGCTCAAGGGGCTCGCCGCATTCTGCAAGCGCCACGACCTGGTTCTCGTCTCCGACGAGATCCATGCCGACCTCGTCATGCCGGGCCAGACCCACACGCCCATGGCGCTGGTCGACCCGACGCTGACCGAGCGACTGGTCATGATGGCCGCCGCCACCAAGACCTTTGGCATCGCAGGCGCACATGTCGGCAATGTCATCATCGAAGACCCCGATCTGCGCGCGCGGTTTGCGGCAAGCGTTGCGGGCACGGGCACCTCTCCGGGCTCGTTCGGTCTGCATATGGTGACCGCCGGCTACAGCCCGGAAGGCGCGGCCTGGGTCGATGCGCTCTGTGCCTATCTCGATGGGAACCGACGGCTCTTCGACGCCACGATCCACGCAATCCCCGGTCTGCGCTCCATGCCGCTGGAAGCCACCTACCTCGCATGGGTCGACTTCGCTGGTACCGGCATGACCCGCGAGGAATTCACACAGCGGGTCGAAAAGGAGGCCCGCATCGCCGCCAACCATGGCACAACCTTCGGTCAGGGCGGCGCCTCCTTCTTGCGGTTCAACCTCGCAACCCCCCGCTCACGGGTGGAGGAAGCCTGTGTGCGGCTGCAAGCCGCTTTCGCCGACCTGCAATAACCGCCCCCCTAAATAGCCTGGCGCGCCACCACAACCCGGCGCGCGCGACCGCGCAAACGCCGCGTGCGCCCTCGCAACCGGCGTCAAACCCGTCCAAGGCAGCGGGATCCCCCGCCGCGCGCCCTGCCCGCCATAGGCGTCTGGCCCGCCGCCCGCCCCGCCCGCCGCAGATCGCGCAACACCGCCCCCACCGCGGCAACGAATGCCTGGGCCGGCGCCCACCGTGACCAAAACATCCGGCCGATGCCCCGCCCCCCACCGCAGCGGCGAATGCCAAGGCCGGCGCCCCCCACCAAAACATCTAGGCGCGGCCCCGCCCGCACCGCGCCGACACAGCGGTTTCTTTGGGCCCGAAATATCCCGGAGGTCCGGGGGCTGGCCCCCGGCACGTTTCCCCTCCGCACCACTGCTCTCCAAAAGCACAAACGGAGGCACCGCCCCCGTTTGCACGCGCCATCGAAATGGGTCTACCGATCCATGCTCTGCGCCAGCCGCAACAGCGTGACCGCCTCCCGCCGGTAGCCAAACGGATCTTCGCCCACATGCGCCTGGGCAAGCGCAATCGCCTCCGCATAGCCCCAGTCGCCGACATATTCCGATCCGGTGAGAAGCTGCCCGAACCCCGCAATCGCCGCCGCGAAACCGGCCTCGCCCGGTGCCGCCACCGCCGCAATCGGCGCCTCGATCAGCCGGCTCTCGGTCTCGCCCGGCACCTTGTAGCGCAGCCGCAGGAAGCCAAGCTCATCGGACCCGCCAGCCGCGGCCGCATCGCCATACCGCAGCGGATCGCTCAGCACCGCATCCGAGCCCACCGGCGTCACCTCATACAAAGCCGTCACCTGATGCCCGGCCCCGATATCGCCCGCATCGACGCGATCATTGTTGAAATCGGTCCGCGACAGCGCGCGCGTCTCGTAGCCGATCAGCCGGTATTCCGCGACCGTCGCGGGGTTGAACTCCACCTGGATCTTCGCGTCATTGGCCACCGGCACAAGCGCCCCCGTCAACTGATCGACAAGCACCTTCTGCGCCTCGGCCAGCGTGTCGATATAGGCCGCGATGCCGTTGCCGGTCTGCGCCAGCGCCTGCATCGTCGCGTCGTCGAGATTGCCGCGCCCGAAGCCCAGCACGCTGAGATAGGTGCCCGCCTCGCGCTTCTCGGCGATGAACGCCTCCAGCGCGCCCGGATCGCTCAGCCCGATGTTGAAATCCCCGTCCGTCGCAAGGATCACCCGGCTCACCGCGCCGTCCCGCGCCATCTCCGCGGCGGTCGCGTAGGCCTGCTGCAACCCGTCCTGACCGGCGGTGCCACCGCCCGCCTGCAACCGCTCCAGCGCCGCCAGAATCGTCTCGCGGTCGCTCGCGGGCGTCGGCTCAAGCACGCGACCCGCGCTGCCCGCATAGGTCGCGATCGACACTTGGTCCTCCGCGCTCAGCTCGCCCAGCATCAGCCGGAAACTCTGGATCAGAAGCGGCAGCTTGTCGGGCTGGTTCATCGAGCCGGACGTGTCGATCAGGAACACGAGGTTCATCGGCGGGCGCGCTTGCGGCAACTCCGCCTGCAACCCGATCCGCACCAGCTGCGTGCCGGCGTTCCACGGTGTCTGCATCACCGCGACCGACGGCGCAAAGGCCTCGCCGCCCGGTTCCGGCGCCGCATAATCATAGGTGAAATAATTCACCATCTCCTCGATCCGCACCGCACCCTCGGGCGGCAATTGCCCCGCGCTCAGCGCGCGCCGCACCATCGCCCAGCTTGCCGTGTCCACATCGATGGAAAAGGTCGACACCGGCTCCTCGGCAGTGATCTTCACTGGGTTCGCCTCGGCGTCCGGATAGGCTTCGGTATCGGCCTCCGCCACAATCGGACGATCCGGCACAGGCAACGGGAGCTGCACCGCGCGCCCCTCGCCCGTCTCCGGCGACACGGCCTGCCCGGAATAGAGCACCGCCGCGCCAGTGTCCGGTGCGGCCATGCGCGTCAACGCCCCGGGCGCTTCGCGCGGCACCATCGGCGCATCCGCCGCGCTCTCCGCCTCCGCCACGACCACCGGTTCTGCCGCGACCACCGGCTCTGCCAAGACGACGGGCGCCATCTCTTCCGCATCCAGCGCGGCTTCGCTGACCGAAACCGGGCCGTTGCCGCCGAGACGCGGCATCTCGAAGGACGGCAGCACCGCCAAAAGCGACACCGCCGCCACCGCTGTCGCAGCGGTGGTCAGCCCAAGCATCGTCCGGGTTTTCATTGCGTGCAGCATGTCTCTCACTCCTCTGATCCGCCCCCCAGCGGGGCGTTCGGAAGTGGGACGCGCCGCGCCGCTCATTCCTTGGACCGCATCGAAATTTTCCTGCGCCCGGGCCAGAACATCCGCCTTGCGCGCGGCATCGGGCCTCGGGGTCGCATCGCGCATCGCCCGCGCGAGATCGTCGAGATCGAACTCGTCCCGCTCGCTCATCCTTCCGCCTCCTTGACTGCCTTGAGCCGCTTTTTCGCCTCTGACACGCGCCACGACACCGTGCCTTCGGACACACCCAGCACCGCGCCCGCCTCCGCGTGGCTCACCCCGTCAAGCACCAAGGCCAGCGTCTCGCGCAGGTCGTCGTTGAGCGCCCGCATCGCCCGTGTGAGCCAGTCGAGCCGCTCGGACGCCTCCGCAAGATCCGCCTGCCGCGCCACCTCCCAGTCGCCCCAGCCCTCCGCCGCGCGCGCATGGGCCGCGCGCCGCCGGAACCGGTCCCGCGCCGCGTTCACGGTCACCCGGTAGAGCCAGGTCGACAGCTTGCCCTCGCCGCGCCACGACTTCAGCCGCGCGGGCAGCGACAGGCACACATCCTGCGCCAGATCCTCCGCCTCGGCGCGGTCCCCGGTGAGACGAAAGCCCAGTCCGAACACGCGGTCATACACGCGCTCGACCAAGAGGCCAAAGGCCTCCCGGTCCCCCATCTGCGCCGCCCGCGCGAGGCTTTCATCACTGCTGTCCATCAACATCCTGACGCTGGGACGCAGCCCGGGCCGCAATCCTTGGCCGTGCGGCGAAAAAAAATCAGCCAGCGCCCAGCAGCGTCTTGACCATGCGGCTGGTCGGGTCGGCCAGCGCGTCGATCACATCGAAATGATGCAGGCCCTCGTCCACCACGTGCTCCGCCTCCCAGGCCTCGGCCAGCCAGCGCGCCTGATCGAGAAAGACGGGCCGTTCATCTGCCCCGACCCAGACCGTTACAGACACCTCCGGCTTGGGCTGAAACACCGGGCTTTCGGCGCGCGCCTTGGCATCGTCGAGCCCGAAATCCGCGTTCATCGAGGTCTGCATCAGCGGGCGCAGGTCCGAAACTGGCGAAATCGGAAGGATCTTGACGATGCGCCCGGCCACGTCCTCGGGCAAGAGGCCCGGCTCTGCCATGCGGGACACAAGGTGCCCGCCCGCCGAATGCCCCACCAGCCGCACCGGCCCGGACACTTCGCGCGCCGCAACCGTCACCGCATCCGCCACCTGCCGCGTGATATCGGCAATCTCGACCCGCGGGCAAAGGTCATAAGACGGCATCGCCACCGCCCAGCCATGCGCCCGCGCGCCTTCGGCAAAATGCGACCAGAAGGAGCGATCGAAGCGCAGCCAGTAGCCGCCATGCACAAACACCACCAGCCCTTTCGGCTCCCCGTCCGGCAGGAACAGGTCCATCGCCTGCCGCGCCCCGTGCCCATACATCAGGCCAAGCCGCGCATGGCCCGTGACCGCTAGCCGCTTGCGATAGGATTCCGCCGCTTCGGTCCAGCGTGGCGGGTAGTCATCCGCCCCCGGGATGTGGGCGGCATTGGCATAGGCGTCGTCAAGCTCCATCGCTTTCTCCGATCAAGATCTATATGACTGCGGTGAACGCCACGACTTGCGCCCGCCAGCGCAATCCAGAATGACGGAGAAAGCGATGCTCGACCAGACCACAGACCTCAAATCCATGCTGAAGGATCCCGCCCTGCTCGAAACCCGCGCCTACGTGGACGGGGCGTGGCTCTCTGGCGACAAGACCTTTACCGTGACCAATCCCGCGCGCGGGGATGTGATCGCAGAGGTCGCGGATATGGACCGCGCCGCGGTCGCCAAGGCGGTGGATGCCGCCTATGCCGCGCAAAAAGACTGGGCCGCCTGGACCGGCAAGGAACGCGCCGGCGTGCTGCGCCGCTGGTTCGAGCTGATGATGGAAAACCAGGACGATCTCGGCGTGATCATGACCGCCGAACAGGGCAAGCCGCTGCCCGAGGCCAAGGGCGAGGTGGCCTATGGTGCGAGCTTTGTCGAGTTCTTTGCCGAAGAAGCCAAGCGCGTCTACGGCGAGACGATCCCCGGCCATGCGCGCGACAAGCGCATCACCGTGATCAAGCAGCCCATCGGCGTCGCCGCCTCGATCACGCCGTGGAACTTCCCCAACGCGATGATCACCCGCAAGGCCGCGCCCGCGCTCGCCGCCGGGTGCAGCTTCGTCTCGCGTCCCGCCACCGAAACACCGCTCTCCGCGCTGGCGCTCGCCGTTCTGGCCGAACGCGCAGGCATCCCCAAAGGCGTGTTCAACGTGCTGCCCTCCACCTCTGCCTCCGAGGTCGGCAAGGAGTTCTGCGAGAACGAGAAAGTGCGCAAGATCACCTTCACCGGCTCGACCGAGGTCGGCCGGATCCTGCTGCGCCAGGCTGCCGATCAGGTCAAGAAATGCTCCATGGAGCTGGGCGGCAACGCACCCTTCATCGTGTTCGATGACGCCGATCTCGACGCCGCTGTCGAAGGCGCGATCGTCTGCAAGTTCCGCAACAACGGCCAGACCTGCGTCTGCGCCAACCGGATCTACGTGCAGTCCGGTGTCTATGACGCCTTCGCCGAGAAACTCGCCGCCCGGGTCAAGACGATGAAGGTGGGCGACGGCCTCGAAGAGGGCACCGACCTTGGCCCGCTGATCAGCCAGGACGCCATCGACAAGGTGGAAGAGCATCTCGCCGACGCCAAGTCCAAGGGGGCGACCGTCATCCTTGGCGGCGACCCGCATGCGGGCAAGGGCTCGTTCTGCCCGCCGACCATCGTGACCGGCGCAACCCAGGACATGGCCGTGGCCACCGAGGAAACCTTCGGCCCGCTCGCGCCTTTGTTCAAGTTCGATGACGAGGATGACGTGATCGCGCAGGCCAATGACACCATCTTCGGCCTTGCGTCCTATTTCTATGCCAACGATCTCAGCCGCGTCTACAAGGTGGCCGAGGCGCTGGAATATGGCATCGTCGGAGTCAACACGGGCATCATCTCCTCCGAGCTCGCCCCCTTCGGCGGCGTCAAGCAATCCGGCCTTGGCCGCGAAGGCAGCCACCACGGCATCGAGGAATTCCTCGAGATGAAATACATCTGCATGACCGTCTGATCACGAGATCGGGCCCGTCTTGCCCTTCCCGTCCTTCCCGGCGTGACGGGCCCGCACAGGCAAAGGCACAGGCCCGCGCAGGGAACAGGCACAGGCAGACGCAAAAGCACAGGCACAAAAAAGGCGGCCCCTCCCGATATGGGGGGCCGCCATTCCTCTTGTCGCACAAGCCCTTCGGCACAGCAGCCTAGATCAGCACAAGGTCATCCTGCACCGCCGCCAGATCGGCCCCGACCACGGTCAGCGTGTTGCCATTGCCGAAATCGAAAACAAGGTCGTTGCTGTCCGGAACAACGTAATTGGCAAGATCCGCCACGCTGGGTGACATCTCGTCAAGCAGGCCTGCGGCAATCTCGATCGTATCCACCGGCGCATGGTCGAGGATCCGGTCCGCTCCCGCGAAATAGACAAAGGTGTCCGCGCCAAGACCGCCGCGCAACACGTCGTCCCCGGAGCCGCCATCCATCGTGTCATTGCCGGAATTGCCCTCAAGCCGGTCATTGCCCGCCCCGCCATCCAGCCGGTCGAACCCGTTGCCCCCCTGAAGCGTGTCTTCCCAGGTGCCACCATCCAGCGTGTCCGCGCCGAACCCGCCTTGCAACAGGTCGCTGTTGGCCCCGCCTTCCAGCAGGTCATTGCCGTTGTTGCCCTGCAACGTATCCAGCCCGACCCCGCCTTGAAGATGGTCGAACCCGTCGCGCGCCACCAGAAGGTCGTTGCCTGCCCCGCCCAGCATCGTGTCAAAGCCAAGACCGCCCTCAAGCGTGTCGTTCCCGGTCTGCCCGTTCAGCACATCGTTGCCGAAATTGCCCACGAGGGAGTCGTCATCGGCACCGCCATAAAGCGCGTCGAACCCATTGCCGCCGAGCAACGAGTCGGCGCCATCGCCGCCGCCCAGCGTGTCGAAGCCGAACCCGCCAATCAGCGTGTCGTCCCCCGGCCCGCCCGACAGCAGGTCGGAGCCGAACACCCCCGCAAGGTCGTCATCGCCCGCGCCGCCGACAATCGTGTTGTCACCCGCGGTGCCAATGGCGCCAACGCCCGCCGTATCGTCGAACAGGCTGGTGAGCGCTACGACGCCATCCGCAAAGGCAACCTGCTCGACCCCCGAAAGCAGGTCGGACCCGTCCCCGGTCGCGATCCGCACACCGTCGCGCTCGATGGTCACCGTCGCATCGGCGGCGTTGGCGGCAATCACCGCGCGGTCGCTGCCCGGCCCGCCTTCGAGCGTATCGTCGCCAAGCCCGCCGATCAGCGTGTCGTCATTGCGATCCGCGCGCAGCCAGTTGGCGCCATCGGTGCCGGTGATCTCGATCGCCGGCGCGCCATCGTAGAAGTAATTCTCGATCTCGATGAAAGTGTCGCGCCCATTGCCGAACTCGACGGCCCCGCCCTCTCCCGTTGCAAGGTTCCCGAAGGCCGTGAACGCGTCCTCCGCGGCATTGCCCGCCGTGATCCAGACGCTGTCAGTGCCCTCGCCGCCATTCACCGTGTCAAAGCCGGTCACAAGGAAGAAGTGATCGTCCCCCTCATCGCCATACAGGCTGTCATTACCGGCGCCATCGATGAGCGTATCGTCCCCCTCGGCCGCCAAAAGCACGTTATCCGACGCATTGCCCACAAGCCGCGCATTCCACAGCCCCATCAAGGAGAAATTCTCGATCCCCTCGATGTAGTCGCGCCCGATATCCGACCCCAGCCGCCCGTGAATGCCTTGCAGCATGTCCACCTCGACGTCGAAATCCGCCGGAATCCCGGTGACATCCGTTTCCAGCGTGTCGATCCCCGCACCGCCGATCCACTTGTCGTTGCCGCCGCCGCTGTTGATCAACAGATCGTCGCCGGCCCCGGCATCCAGCGTGTCGCTCCCGCCGCGCCCGTCGAGCGTATCGTTGCCGTCATTGCCCCGCAGGCTGTCACCGCCATCGCCACCCGCAAGGCTGTCGTCGAAGGCGCTGCCATGCACCTCCTCGATATCGGTCAAACTGTCGGTATTGCCGGCGCCATCGACTGCCGTGCCGACCCCAAGGTCCACAGATACCGGGTTGACTGCTTCCGAGTAGTCAACCGTATCCCAACCGCCGCGCCCATCGACACTATCCGCCCCACCCACTGAAAAATTCGGGGTGAACTGATCCCCTTCCTGATCGAGCGTGAAGTAGTTGTCGGCGTCGTTGCCCGCGATGCTATCGGAGTAGTTCGACCCGCCAATGCCCTCGATGCCGATCAGGGTGTCATTGCCCTCTCCACCCGTCGCCGTGCCCGCCGCCAGATCGATCTGCACCGCTGCGGGCGCACGCCCGTACCAGACGAAATCGAACCCGCCGCGCCCGTCGATCAGGTCATCCCCGGCCTCTCCCGTAAAACTGTTGCTGATCGGATCGTTGCCCCGCAGCGTATCGTCGAACGCCGAGCCGATGACCCGCTCGACATCAAAAAGCTGATCCGTCCCGCCCTGCCCGTCGGTGGCGACGCCGGAAGCAAGATCAACTGTCACCGCCGCCGGAGCATCACGGTAATCGACGCGATCAAACCCTGGGCCAGCATTGTAAGTGTCATCGCCCGGTTCACTATACATCCAGTCGTTGCCCGGACCACCGTTCAGGACATCGTCGCCGCCTGCGCCCGCCAGCTGGTCGTTGCCGCCAAGCCCGTTGATCGTGTCGTCCTGCTCGGTGCCGGTCAGGGTTTCGCTGTTGTCGTTGCCGTTAATCAAAGCCATGTCAAAACTCCGTCTTTCGTCATTTAATGGCCGCAAGTGTATCGGATCGCGTCACCCGATCCAGAATTTTTCAGGGCGCCTTGCGGTTGGCCACAGGCCGGATCAAAGATGTTCGTGAAACGTTCATGCGCATGGGTTGTGCATCGAATGTGCATGGATTGTGCATGGCCGTTTTCCGGCTTGGATCAGCGGTGCCGAGGCTCTTGCCAGACTGCTCCGGATCGGGGACAAGCATCTTCAGGCCGACGATGGCGTCGTCACCTTTCTGGCCGTTCATCCATCCTGCACGCCGGGATCTTGCTTTGCCGAACCGGCGGGGAAGATCACCCGCCGCTCGTGAGGAGGACCGCATGGACCGACCCCAGTTTTACCGATTTCACCAGGGCGAAAAAACCCTTCCCTTCGCACCGGACGAATACGAGTCCCGGTTGAGCCTGCTTCGAAAAACTATGGAAGACCAAGGCCGTGGCGCCTGCGTATTCACGTCGATGCACAACATCGCCTATTATTCCGGATTTCTCTATTGCGCCTTCGGGCGGCCTTACGCGCTGGTTGTGACCGCGTCCGAGGCAGTGACCATCTCCGCAGGGATCGACGCGGCCCAGCCCTGGCGGCGCAGCGTGGCTGACAACATCACCTATACCGACTGGACGCGGAACAATTACTGGCGCGCGATTGCCTCCGTCACAGGCACGGCCGGCACGGTCGGATATGAAGGCGACCATCTGACACTTGTGCAAAAAGAGTTTATGGATCAATTTCTTAAGCCATCGTCCAGCGTCGATATCGCGCCCGACACCATGCGCCAGCGGATGCATAAATCCCCCGCCGAGATCGCCCTGATCCGGCACGGCGCGCAGGTCGCCGATGTCGGCGGCTACGCCATCCGCGACGCCATCCGCCCCGGCACGCGCGAGATCGACGTCGCCATGGCCGGGCGCGATGCGATGGAGCTTGAGATCGCCAAACGCTTCCCCGACGCGGAGTATCGCGACACCTGGGTCTGGTTCCAATCGGGCATCAACACCGACGGCGCGCATAACCCCGTCACCGCGCGCGAACTGCGAACCGGCGACATTCTCAGCTTGAATACTTTCCCCATGATTTCAGGCTATTACACCGCCCTTGAGCGCACGCTCTTCGTGCAGGACGTCGATGACGCCTCGCTGAAAATCTGGGAAGCCAACGTCGCCGCGCATGAATACGGCATGAGCCTTCTCAAGCCCGGCGCGCGCTGCTGCGATGTGACAGAGGCCATCAATGTCTTTTTTGCGGAGCGCGATCTGCTGAAATACCGCACCTTCGGTTACGGGCACAGCTTCGGGGTTCTGTCGCATTACTATGGCCGCGAAGCCGGTCTGGAATTGCGCGAAGACATCGACACGGTGCTGGAGCCGGGCATGGTCATTTCGATGGAGCCAATGCTCACCATCCCCGAAGGCCAACCCGGCGCGGGTGGGTATCGCGAACACGATATTCTCGTGATCACCGAGGATGGAAACGAGAACATCACCGGCTTCCCATATGGCCCCGCTCACAACGTGGTGGGCTGAGGGTAACTCTCTTTTGGAAAACGAAAAAAATCGCGGCCCCGGAGAAACGGGCCGCGATCACCGGCGCCTTTGCCGGGTAGCTGGCCGCCATTTCCGGGGTGCGTTTCGCGGTCCGAAGACGGACAAGACTTGAACGCCGCGCCGCCGCGCACATCTCAGACCCATGTTGACCGGTCTCGCTCTGCCCACCCTGCTGTTGATGATTGCGGCCGTGCTGATCACGCGCCTGATCGAGCGGGTCGTGCCGGAATCGGGGCTGGGCCTTGCCACGCTCGGCGTTGTGTCGTCGCTGGTGCTCTGGCTTGTGGCAGGGGCCCTTTTTGCAACGCTCTACCTCGGACAGGACAGCCGCCTCGCAGCGCTCCTCGCCAGCCCGGAGGGCATCGTGCATTTCCTCGCGCTCGGGGCCAAGGCCGCCCTGATCTGGGCGCCTCTCGTTGGCATTGTCACCATCACCGCGCCGCAAAGATGGAAAACCAACCGCTGGTAACTTGATTTCTCCCTCCGGCACGGCGCACAAAGATCGGGTATGTCTTCGGGAGTGGAACCATGCTGGCGCTGGCGCGGTTGTTGATAGTGGGATTTCTGGTCCTGACGGTGGTTTATATCTGCCTGTCGCTCTACTCCCGAGCCGTGCGGCGCTCAAAGCTGGCGGAGTGGTGGGAAGAAGAGGGCCGCCCAGGCGACAAGGATGTCTATATCGAGGATGGGCTCAAGGAATATGATCAATCGCTGCGCCGCAAACTCATTCTGGGTGTTTACATCGTTCCCATGGCGCTGATCGCCACAATAGTCTATCTGACCAACTTCAGTTGAGATCCGCAAAGAGGCCCCCATGCGATACGTGAAATGGTTCTTTATCCTGCTCTTCTGGGTCTGTTTGGCCTCTTTCCTGCATTACACCCTGCCGCAGACGGATATCGCGCGGGTCACGGATACCTATGAAAGCCGTGTGAACCCGGGCGAGAACCGCTGGTTCTGGGCGCAGGAGAACGCGGGCGACGCGGTTGGGGTCGAGCGCGATGTGTTCTTCATCCAGACACGGCTCAACAATGGCGAGGTGATGGTCTATCGCAACGAAGATACGGGCTGGGGCTGGCCGCCCTATTTCAAGTTCGATACCGCCAACCTGCAGGCCGAGGCCGCCGATCAGGTCTCTACCGCCGAGAACCCGCGCTGGGTCGCGATCCGGCATTACGGGTGGCGCAACGAATTCATCTCGATCTTCCCCAATGCGATCTCGATCCGACCGGTGGACGGGCCTGACACGCGCGTGATCCCCTGGGTGTCGATCGTGATCCTGGTCATCCTTGCGGGGCTTTTCTGGGCGATCTGGGTGCGCTGGACCCGCTTCTGGGAAGCGCGGGTCGACCCGACGCTGGAAACCGTGGGCGACAAGATCGACGATGGCAGCCATTGGCTGCGCAACCTGTTCGGAGGCGCGAAGAAATAGCGCCCCACCTTCCTCTTCGAGAGACACGCTAGGCCCCGGACTTCCCGTTCCGGGGCTTTTTTGCGCCAGATGTCAGGGACAGCACCCCCGCCGCCCCCCAGACGCGCAGCGCGACAGCAAAAGGGCGCGTGCCGAACACGCGCCCCGTTTGTCATGCCCGTGCCGCTTGGTCAGTGCGTCGGTTCGGTTCCGGTCTCGGGACCCTCAACCGCCTTTGGCTCCGCTCCGTCAACCGTTGGCATGGCTTTGTCGTTCTGCGTGATGCCGGTGGTGAGCCCGGCAATCCCGCCATCCATCGACAAGCCAAGCTCGTCGCCAAGCTTGCGCAGCGCCGGCATCTGCACCGCCATGCCCATGATCGAGTCGAGCGCCTGATTGACAACCGGCTTGTCGCCATCGCCGCTGCCGCCGCCGGCGCCGCCCGCGTTGCCGCCCAGACCGGTGACCTGGTGAATGCGGATCGAGTCGATCTTTTCCGCAGGCTTGACCGCCTCGGCGAGCACTTTCGGCATCGCTTCGAGCCGTGCGAGGTCCACCTTCATCGCGATCAACGCATCGCTCAGCGCGTTCTCCGCGTCGGTGATGGCGCGGGTGCCTTCCGCTTCAGCCAGCATGTCCTTCTTCTTGGCTTCCGCGCGGATGGTGATCGCATCGGCCTCGGCCTGTGCCTCCTCCCGGCGGGCCTCGGCACGGTCCTGTGCCGCGTCCTTTTCGGCGGCCGCTTCGAGCCGCACTCGCGTGGCTTCGCGCTCGGCTTCGCGCTGCGCTTCGATCAGGGCAATCTGCTTGAGACGCTCGGCCTCGGCGACCTGCTTGGCCGTGGTCACGGCCTCCATCGCCTTGATTGCCTCTGCGCGGGCAAGGTCGGCAGACGCGCGCGCGCGGCTCTCTTCCTCGGATTTCTGCTGAATGATGATCTGGCGTTCCTGATCGGCCACCTCGAGCTCGCGCTCCTTGGTGATCTCGGCTTCGCGGATCTTGCGCTCGCGCTCGATCTCTGATGACCGGATGGCCTCTTCCCGGGCAATCCGCGACCGCTCCGTTTCGCGCATGCTGTCTTCGCGGCGCGCGGCGATCTCGGCTTCCTGCGCGGCCTTCATCGTCTCGACCTTTTCAATCTGGTTGATGCGGGCCTGTTCCTCGTCCTGCATGATCGCGAGCTTCTGGCGCTCCGCTTCCATCGCGGCCCGACGCACCTCGACCTCGGCATCGGCGTCGATATTCGCGCGGTCCTTTTTGGATTTCGCGATCACCTCCGCCAGCTTGCGCATACCCACCGCGTTGAATGCGTTGTTCTCGTCAAGCGCCTCGAACGGCGTCTGGTCAAGCGCTGTCAGCGAGACGGATTCCAGCGACAGGCCGTTTTTCAACAAGTCCTCGGAGACGGCGTTCTGCACTTCCTGCACAAAATCGGCGCGGTTCTCGTGAAGCTGGTCCATGGTCATCTGGGCCGCCACCGCGCGCAGACCGTCGATGAGCTTGCCCTCGATCATCTCGCGGAGTTGCTCGACGTCAAAGGTCCGGTCGCCCAGCGTCTGCGCGGCACGGCTGATGCCTTCTTCTGTTGCGTTGACCGAGACGTAGAATTCGACGCCCACATCGACGCGCATCCGGTCCTGTGTGATGAGCGCGGCTTCTCCGTCGCGCTTCACCTCAAGGCGCAGCGTCTTCATGTTGACCGGGCTGATCTCATGGAACAACGGCACGACGATTGTGCCGCCATCCATGATCACCTTGCGGCCACCGGCTCCGGTGCGCACCAGACTGACTTCCCGTGTCGTGCGCCGGTAGAGACGCGCAAGAACCAGACCAATCAGCACAAGCAGCGCAAGCGCTGATCCAACAATGACCAGAAGACCCGTGATATCCATAATGAACTCCCTTTCCCTGAAGGATTATTGATTGAGCGGCACCAGCAGGTAGCCGCCGTCGCGCCGGTGCCGCAAAACGATCACCTCGGACCCTTGCGGGATCGACAGATCATCGCGCAGCGGCTCGGCGCGCAGGTAATGTGTGTTGCCGTAGCGGTCGGTGACGCGCACTTCGGCGGGTTTGCCACGCGCGGCGGTGCCTTGCGTGATCACACCGGGGCGGCGCCCCAGATGCCGTTCGGACAAGGCTTGCGTTTCGGTTTTCGGGATCATGCGCGCAAAGAACATCCCGAATTTCCGCGTGAAGACAACGGCGACAATGGCCGCCGGAACAGAAGCCACGATCCACGGCCATTCAAAACCGAAGGCGTTGCGCGTGATGCTCTGGATCACAAGCCCGGTCGAGCCAAAGGCAAAAAGCATGCAACCGATCCAGATCAGCAAGGGCATCTTCCCGAGACCCAGAAACCCCGCAACACCGCCCGTTGCCGCGATTCCGTCTGGTGCGTCGGCGCCGTCAGGCGCTTCGGGCGGGTTGAATTCCGGCCCTTCAAACTCCCCCAGATCCATTTCGAGCCCGTCAAGTTCCAGATCGAGATCGAAATCCGCCACCTCCGGTGCATCCAGATCCGGACCGTCAAGATCGGGACCGTCCTTGCCCATCAGCGTGCCGCCGAGCATGGCAAAGACCAGCTCGAGCAGCATCAGCCCGAAAAGCAGGGCAAGCGAAAGGGTAAAGGGAAACATCCCTTGGGTCAGAAACGGGTCAATCATGTCAGGCCCATTGTTTGGTATGCTATGGTATACATTTGATATAGGTTCTCACGGACGTGTTACAATGGCGTGGCGCCAAAAACCGTGCCAGTAAGGAAAAGCCCACTTTGCCAGACCTGACCCCGGAGGCCGCTTTGAAACTGACGCTGCATCATATCAATCTGGCCACCGAAAATGTCGAAAAAATGGAGCGGTTCTATCGCGACGTGCTCCAACTAGAGCGGGAAACCCAAGGGTTGCCAACCCTCGAAAAGACCAAAGGTTACGCCGGCGCGGTGTCGTTTGTGACCGATGGTGCGATCCAGACGCATATCGCGGAAAAAGACGTTCTGGCCGGGTTCCGCACGGGTCAATTGGTCAACCCGGTCAGTCGGGGGCATATCGCCTATCGCACCGACGATCTCGCCGCGTTCAAGGCGCATCTCGAGGCCCAGGGCGTGCCATACGCGGATTGGGGGCATGCTGCCGTGGCCGGATGGTCGCAGATCTTCTTTTACGATCCGGACGGCAACGTGATCGAGGTTCACGAGGTGTCGGATCCATAAGACCGATACGCGCGACAAGCCCGCCGTGATCGGCCCGGCCGGACGTCTGGATAGTGACGTGCCGCCCATTGTCGGGACACAGGCGGCTGGCCCCGCCAAACCCGCGACGGAGCGGTCAGAGCATCCGTGGCCTCGGGCGATTGAAGGTCAGCAGATCCTTGACCTTGCCCTTCAATCCACGGGGCGGAAGGATTTCACGGTTCATTTCGAAGACCGCACCGTTGAGTAACGGATCCCGCTTGAGCGCCAGCGTGACGCCCCATTGTGCGGAGACCGCGGGGTCCAGACCGTCCGGGATCCCCATGTCGGTCGCCAACATGCCCGGCATCCAGTCGCCGATCACGATGCCGGGGAAGCGATCACCCAGATCGGCAATCATCGCACGGGTCAGGATGCGCGCGGCGCCTTTGGACACGGAGTAGGCCGCCGCGCTGGGAAGCGGGTTCATATCCGCAAAGGTGGCGACATTGAGGATCCGTCCCGTCCCGACCGTTGCCATCTGTTTCAGAACGGCATTGGACAGCCCCGCCACGCCAAGCAGGTTGACCGACACGGTCTGCGCAAAACTTTCGGGGGTTTCATCGAGGAAATCCCGCCTGGGATAGATCGCCGCGTTGTTGACAAGCACCGCAACAGGCCCGTGCTCTTGCCAGATCCCGGCCACCACTGTCGAAAGCGTGGACAACTCCGCCACATCACACGGCCGGGCAACGAACAATCCGGGCGCGCAAAGGCCCGCGGTTTCCTGCAAGGCCGCTTCGGACCGTCCGAGTCCGACGACCCTGAAGCCACGCTCCGCAAACGCCATGGCCATGGCCCGTCCAAGGCCGGAGCCTGCGCCCGACAGAAGCACGCAGCCCTCCGATGGGTGGATCTCCGTCATCGTGCACCTCCTGTCAGTGTCTCCGCCACGCGCAAGGCGTTTGCGGCAATGGTCAGGCTCGGATTGACCCCCATCGACGTCGGCATGAAAGCGGCATCCACAACCCAGAGGTTCGCGACATCATGGGCGCGACAATCCGGGCGCAGCACCGAGCGCGCGGGGTCGTCGCCGAAACGGACCGTGCCGCACGGGTGCCCGTAGTTCAGTTCCGGAAGGAGCGACAAGAACACCCGCCGATGTCCTTTCAGCGCCCGCCGGATCGCGTGGCGGAATGCGCGGCGGCGGGCGGCAAGCTCCGGGTGGATGGTATAGGACACCGCCAGCCGGTCCGGCTGCGTCGGGTCATGGATCACGCGGTTGTCCGCGTAGGGCAGATCCTCCAGCAGGCCGACAAAGATCTGCGCCTGCCCGAAGAGCCGCGCCGCCAGAGCCGCCGGCACGCGCGTGAACGGTTGCAACCCGGGCAGGCCGGGCATCCGGGACTGCGCCAGCATGCGGTTCAGGTAGTGCACGATTTCGCCATAGGAGGCGCGGATCCCCATGGATTGCACGGTTCCGAAGCGCTGCCCGTCGCGGTGATAAAGATCGCGAAAGGATATCGCCTTTGTCGCGCCGTCATCCGGCACGCGGTCCTTGGGCCAGAGCGCAAACATCTCGTTGAGATGGAACATCAGGTTGCGGCCAACCAGACCGGAGCGGTTCGCAAGACCGTTTGGCCAATCCGCGCTGGCGGAGGCCAGAAGCACACGCGGAGAGCCCAGCGCACCGCCTGCGAGCACGTAGCGGTCCGCCCTGAACTGCACCGGCTGGCCGTCTACACGCGCGTCCACCCCGATCACACGCTCCGCATCCGCCAAGAGGCGGGTGACCTGTGCGCCTGTGACCAGCGTTGCACGACCGGTGGCCAGGGCCGGTTCGACCCCGACGGAGCGCGCGTCGCGCTTGCAATCGCGCGGGCATTTGCGGCCCAGACAAGCGGCGCAGCCGGGCAGGCGCCGCAGCGCCGTATGCGCGTGGTAGGGGTGCAAGCCAGCCTCCGACAGGCTGCGCATCAGCGAAGCCTCGGTGGGCGTGAGCGCGGGTGGCGACGCCAGCGCCGCCGGTGGATCGTCCGACAAGGGATCCGGCGCGCCGTAGACTTCGTAGAGCCGCGCGGCCACGTCATACCATGGCCGCATCTCGGCGAAGCTGACGGGCCACCCCCCGGTCGGATGGTCCGGACCGGGGTCAAGATCATGCGGCGCGGGCCGTTCGAGCGTCGCCGCGTAAAAGACCGACGAGCCGCCGACCCCTGCGCCCAGCGGGGCAAAAAGCGTCTGGGTGCGACCATTCAGGGCAACATGGAGCGGCTCGGGCCAGAGCCCGCGCGCGAGGCGCGCTTCGGGCAAGGGGGTTTCGGACAGCCCGTTTTCCTCCGCGCGATAGCCGGCGCCCCCCTGTTCGAGGAACAGCACGGATTGACCGGCCTCGGCCAGCGCCCGGCCCAATGTGGCGCCGCCCATGCCGGTTCCGATGACAATCGTATCCCAATGCGTCTCTGTGGCCGGATGGGTCATGGCCGCCGATCAAGCGCCGTGCGCTGCGTCACCGGTTCAAAAAGCGGCGCAAACAGGTCGCGCAAACGCACCGCGGCGCTGTTGGTGAGATGATTGTTGTCGAAATACTGCCCGGCACCATCCTGAAGAGCGGAGCAGACCTCCGCGTCACACAGACGGGGCCACGGATCGATCCAGGTGATGCGGCCCGCTTCCGCCGCCGCAAGCCACGGGGCATCCGCCAATGCCGCACGCAGAGCCAACGCATCGCGCGCCACATCCGGCCGCGTGATCGGGTCCGCCGCAAAGGGCAGGCCGGCATGCGCCGTCTCCCGCGCGGCCCGGCGGCTGTCATAATCCGGGATTTCCGGCGGCTGACGCAGCACTGCGACGCGCGGAAACTGCTGTGACAGGATATCGATCGTGCGGCCCGCGGCCGTGGTGACGACCTGCGCCTGCGCTTGGCCCGCGCGCATGTCTTCGACCGCAAACACACCGATTTCATTCGTCGCATCGAGCCCGATACCGGTGCCGCTGGCATAATAACTCCAGCGGCCCACCAGCAGCACGGTTTCCACCGTGTCCAGCCGCGAAAGCGCCTGCCGGATCTGAAGATTCGCCCGCGTGCAATCAAGATCCTGCGACGGGGTGGCGGCACTTTCGGTCTTGCGCACCCCAAAAAGCGGCGGGCAGCCCGCGCGCCACAGGATCAGCCCGGGCACCTGCGCCTCCGCTGCCGCCAGCGAAAGCCCGTCATGCAGGGCACGAAGGTGGCTGTCGCCCCAGATCAGAACTTGGGGCGGCCCGTCCGGCCCGATCGGGCAGATCTCGAGCCCGTCGAGGGGCGCTGTCTCGGCAATACGGCACCGGCTGAAATCCTGGAGGAAATCGCCCGACGCCGCGATATGAACCCGAGCCTCCGGGCCAAACCGTCCCGGCAGCCCGTCGCGTGTAAACATCACCGCCCCCGCCATCAGAGCGGCTGCCGATGCAAGGCCGGTGGAGACGAAGACGCGGCGCGCCGACAAGCTGCGCGCCCGTCGCACCGGGGTTTCGACGAAGCGCCACGACAGCCATGCCAGCGCCAGCGACAGCGCGATCAAGACCGCCGCAGAGACCGGGTCCAGCGCGCCGCCCCGCAGGTAGGCACCAAAAACATAGATTGGCCAATGCCACAGATAAAGCGAGTAGGACAGCAGGCCGATCATCACCGCCCAGGGATGACACAGCAGCCGGTTCACCGGGTTGGGGCCCGTGCCGTTGGCAATCAGAAGGACCGTCCCAAGGACCGGCAGGATCGCCAGCACGCCGGGAAACTGCGGCCCGGCCGGGATGAACAGGATCGACACCGCCACCAAACCCAGCCCCAACCAGCTCAACGCGGCGTAGCCGTGCCATCGGCGCCGCGTCTCGAACCCCCAGATCGCGAGCAACACGCCCGACAAGAGCTCCCATGCCCGGAACGGAAAGAGGTAGAAGGCCGCCATCGGGTGGCTCGGGGTCGCAAGGATCGACGCCGCCAGCGAAAGCCCCCATGCCGTGATCAGCGCCCAGAGCAACAGCCGCCGGGAGCGTTTCAGCAACAGGATGGTCAGCGGCAGGAGGATATAGAACTGCTCTTCAACCGCGAGCGACCATGTATGCAGGAGGGGCTTTTCCTCCGAGGCGGCGTCGAAATATCCCGCGTCTCGATAGAACAGCACGTTGGACAGCCACACCGTCGCCGCGATCAGGGACTTGCCGTATTCGCGGAACTCGAAGGGCAGAAGGATCGCCGCTCCGACAAGCGTGGTCACGAAGGCCATGGCAAAGAAAGCCGGGGCCAACCGCTTGAACCGCCGGAGATAGAATGCCCCGAGCCGCACCCGCCCGGTGCGGTCAAACTCCCGCCAGAGTATGCCGCCGATCAGGAACCCGGAAATCACGAAAAAGATGTCGACCCCGACGAAGCCGCCCGCCAGCGGCGCGCCGAAGTGGTAAAGCACCACGGACAGCACCGCGATTGCGCGCAAACCGTCGATATCGCCCCGATACGGCAATGGCGGCGCGGGGTCATGCCGCGTCATGATGAGGCTCCAGGCGAGAGGCGCGATCCTGTCATGGTGTTTCCGGTTTCTCCGGTCGTTTGGCTGCCCAGTTTGAACGGGCATCGAAGGCGTTGCTAGATGACAAGTGTTGCCATAGCGTCAAGCCGTGCTCAAATCCGGGCGCATAAATGGCGTTTCGATGACAAGCGCGCGCAGAACAGGCAGACCCGTGGACGAAACAGGCATTTCGGCAGAGCATCCCGACTGGTCGCGTGAGGCGATCCGACGGTTTTGGGATCCGGGGCAGAAACTGCTCCGCGCCATCCGCCGCTATCAGGCCGCAAAGGCGCGCGGCGCGCGTCTTGCCTCGAAATACTGGGCCTTGAACCACCTGTTCTGGTCGACCATCACGCAGAGCGAGCTGCATCTGAATACCCGGATCGGGGGTGGCCTGCGGCTCACCCATCCCACGGGCATCATCGTGCACCCCGATGCGGAAATCGGGGTGAATTGCATGATCTTCCATCAGGTGACGCTGGCCGGGCCTGTCGTTCTGGGCGGTCATGTGGATGTCGGCGCGGGCGCCAAGCTGATCGGCCCGCTTACAGTGGGTGACCACGCGGTGATCGGCGCAAATGCGGTGGTCACGCGCGACGTCCCCGAAGGCGCCACGGTGGCCGGAATCCCCGCGCGCATCATTTCCAGAAACGCCCCGGAAGAAGGGTAGCACAGAGCGGGGCGGAGAGGCCCGCGCGACCCGGCGCAGACCGGGCCGGATTGGTTTGAGACCCTCGTTCAGTAGCCCAGACCGCTCAAGGGCCGCCCCGAAAGCACCGCCTCGTAAAGCTCCAGCGTCTTTTCGCCCTTGGCGCGCCACGTATACAGCGTCTCGGCATATGCCTGGCCGCGCGCGGCAACCGCGGCGGCGCGGTCCGGCGCTTCGGCAACCGCCTCCATCTCGCGGCGGAACCCGGCCACCAGCGTGTCAAAATCCGCCATCTCGACCATCGCGCCCCGCCCCTCGGCGGCAAGATCGCCCGGCGCACCATAGGCGGTCACCATCACCTCGATCCCGCAGGCCATGGCTTCCACCACCACACCCGCGCCAAGTTCCCGGATCGACGGGTGCACAAAGACGTCGCAACGCCGCATCCAGTCGGCCAGTTCGGTTTGCGTCTTGCGCCCATGCAGCGTCACGCAGGCCTCCAGCCCCTCCTCGGCAATCGCGGCCTGCATGCGCGGCAATTCCGGCCCGTCCCCCACGATATGCAGGTGGTGCTGCCGCAGGATCTCGGACGCACCGAAGGCGCGGATCGGCAATTCCGGCAGCTTATAGGGCACAAGTCGCCCGGCATGCAGGAAATGCACCTTGCCATCCTCGCTGCGCCGACCGGCGGGCAGCGTCCCGATGCCGTGGAAGATCGACGGATCGAACCCGATCTCCGGGAACGGCACAATCCGCGCATCCTCGACCCGCGACAGATCGCGACGCGTATGCGAAAACGCCGTCAGCACGGCGGCGGCCCGGTCATAGGTCGAGCGCGCATAGGGCAGATACTTGTAGAAATCCCGGAACCGCCGCAGCGTCTCGTTCTCGCGCTTCTGTTCGGCGGCAAAGGCCGCGGGCCAGTCGAGATTGCCGTTCATCGGCCCGATCAGAAACGGCACCGGTGATTTATGCGCGATATAGCTTGGCAGGGTCGGAGTCATGGGTGTGATGCGATGCACCAGATCAAACGCGCCGCTCCTGAGCTCGGTGCGAAACCGCGTCCAGGCCGCGCGCTCGAAGGCCACGTAAGGCAGGTAGGCAAACATCTTGGAGGTGGACCAGCCGATATCGTCGCCACCGCGCACGATCCGCTCGACCTTGTACATCGGGCCTGCGAGCCATTCGGTATCGAGATAGGTCACCGGCACGTCATAGCCGGCTTTCTCTATGTTCTCGCGATTGCGCACATGGGTGACGAGCGTCACATCCGCACCGCGCGCGATCTCACGGGCGTATTTGTAACCAACGATGGGCAGGGACGGCCACTCGGGGTTGCACTCCTCGGCCAGGATCAGAACGCGAGGGCGGCGACAGGAAAGGGACACTCACAACTCCATCACATGACACTGCGCCAGAAAACGGGCGTTTCCACAGGTCCGGCGGCCAGACGGGCCGCACGCAGTTTTTCGGCGTATCCCGTCAACGCCCCGGCGATAAGCCACGACAAGGGCGTTAATGTGGCGTTCGGGATCATATCGAGCATGTTGACCGCCAAAATCAGCGACAGCGGGGCAATCATGGGGGAAATCTTGTCCCGCCTCGGGGCCACGGCTTCGCGCCACATGAGGATCAGCGGCAGTAGCATCAATCCGAACTCTGCCATGAACCCCACCCAGCCATAGACGCCGATCACGATGATCCAGCGCCCGTCGGTCACCGTCAGGATGAAACCCGTCACCGGATCGAGGATATGGTTCCGGCCCCAGCTCCCCCAGCCGAAAACCGGTTTGATATAGGCCCGCTCCAGCAGCGTGTTCTCGTTGTCGAAGCGGAATTCGAGACTGCCCGCGCGCTGTGGGTCGACGGAGGCCGCCGCCGCAAGCATGCGGTCTTGCGGCACGAGATCCGCGCCCTTGAGCAACGGATAGGCCAGCGCGATGCTGCCCAGAAGGATCGCGACGCGGATCTGCGCTTTCGGGCTCAGCACGATCACCAGCGGGATCAGCATCACGGCAAAAAGCAGGGCTCCGAGCGATTTGGCCAAGACGATGATGATCGTCAGATAGCCCGCCGCCATGAGCAGTTTCGTCTTGTTACCCTGCTCGTCGAGCCGCCACAGCGACCATGCCGCGACAACCGACGTCATGACAAAGAACGCGACCCAAAGCCCGTGGTAGAGAAACACCACCGGGCGATATCCGCCCGCCCGCACCGACTGGCCGAACTGGTGCTGGTAGAACCCGTAAACCCAGAGGTTGAGCTGTGGCGACAGGCGCATCTCGATCAGCATGAACAGCGAGTAGACCAGCCCGCCAACCATCAACGCCTTGAGCAACTCGCGCTGCGCCCCGCCCGACACGAGATGCTGACGCGCCAGAAGGAATGGCAGGATCAGCAGGAACTGTTCGATCGGCAAGGCGATCATGTCCTTGAGCCCGAGCCCGGGAAGCCCGATCTGGCCAAAAAACACCGGTTCTCCGTTGCTCAGCACGGTCATCACCGGCGAGAAGACAAAGGTCAGCACCAACATCTTGCCGACGATATTCTCCGGCAGGAGGGATCCTTTGAGCCCGCCTTTCTGCAAGATGATCAGGAAGGCCGCCAGCGCCGGGATGTTATGCTTGTGCAGCGCCGGAAACGCCGGAAGATCAAAGACTGCGGGCCGCTCCGGCAGGAAAAGATAACCCACGAGCAGCGTCCAGATCAGTGCCTGATCGAAACGCATCCGCGAGAAAAGCATCACGGCCACGAGGGGCCAGATGGCGAGAGCGGCAAGGGCGATGACGTTTGGCATGAGCCTCGCAGAACAGGGTGCACAGGGGTCCAGATCCCGATTTAGCAGCCGTCAGAGGCAAAGTCGCGTCATGTTTGAGCCAAATTGATGGCATCCCCGCCACCGGCAAGCTGCGCCGGCGCGGTCGATCCGCCCGCGCTTGCGCAAGGTTTGTGCCCGGCCAATGCCCGTGCCCTGCCTTCCTCTGACGCCTTGGGCAGCGTCTGTGTGCCGTTTCGCACACCGCCTGTGTCACGCCACGCGCACCACCGTGTGCCATCTCGCGCGCCACCGTGTGCCGTCTCACGCGCCGCCCGTGTAACGCCTCACGCACCGCCTGTGTCACGCCGCGCGCACCGCCTGTGTCACGCCGCGCGCACCGCCTGTGTCACGCCGCGCCTGAGCACCCCAAGCCATGCGCAGGCATGGCAAGCCCCGATACCTTGCGCAATGCGGGTGCCCCGCGCGCTCTGACGGCTCCGGCAATCCCGCCATCCATCGCGCAATCGCGCCTTGTGCGATCCCTATGCCTCACGCCCGCCGTGCGCAATTCGCCCGCCCCCGAAACCGGCGCCTCGAGCGGGTGGGGAATCGGACGCTGCATCAAGGACGCGCCGCCGGTCTCCCCACGCCAACGGTCTCGCCCTCGAATCGCCGCATTGATCGTCAACACTTTGCCGATAACCTTCGGCGCGGAAGCCACCGCCACGTGCAAGGGAGCCACATGACCCGCCTGCGGATCGCATATCTCTGCGACCACTCGCCGCTCGACCGCAACCTCTACTCCGGAGGGAATGCGCGGATTCATGACGCCCTGTGCGCCCATGCCGGGGATGTGACCATCCTCGACAACCGCTGGCACGGCGTCCAGCCCGTGCGCCGCCTGATCGAAGCGCTGCCCGTCGGCGCCAATCTGCGGCTGCGCTGGCGCATGCACCTCATGCTTGCCCGGCGCATTGCCCGCGGGGTCGAAACAGAATTGGCCCGCGGCGGCTATGACGTGCTTTTTGGCGCCTATTCGCTGCATTCGATGGCACAGGTTCGCGTGCCTGCCGGCTGCATCAAGGTGTTTACCTCGGACGCGACCCAAACCGTCTACCGCACCTCGGAAATCGGGGCCAGTTTCAAGCGCAAGCTTGCGCTCTCGGCGCTCATGGATACCTGGGTCGAGCGACAGGAAAAGGCCATTCTGCACAGCCTCGATCTCGCGCTGTGGCCCTCGCAATGGCTTCTCGATGCCGTGACCGACCGCTACGACCTCCCGCCCAAGGCCGCGCGCCTGATCGAGTGGGGCGCCAATATCGACCCGGTGCCCGCCCCCGCCCCGCGCCGCATCGCGCCCGATGCGCCGCTGCGGCTCTTGCTGATCGGCCGCGACTGGTTCGCCAAGGGTGGCCCGGTTGCCTTTGACACGATGCAGGCGCTGCGGGCGCAGGGCGTCGACGCGCGGCTCTGTGTGATCGGCTGCATGCCGCCCGCGTTTCATACAAATGAATGGGTCACCATCCACCCTCAGCTCGACAAGGCGATCCCCGATCAGCTGGCGCAGTTCAACGCCGCGCTGGCCGGGGCGCATTTCCTCGTGCAGCCGTCGTTCGAGAGCTACGGGTTTGCATTTTGCGAAGCCTCCGCGCATGGGCTGCCCTCCTTGTGCCTGCGTGTGGGCGGCGTGCCGGTGCGCGATGGGATCAATGGTCATGCCCTGCCCCCCGGAAGCCCGCCAGACGCCTTCGCGGCGCGCATCCGGACCTATCTGGACGACCCCTCTGGCTATGCCGCCCTATGCGCCAGCGCGCGCCGTGAATATGAAGAGCGGCTGAACTGGGACGCCTGGGGCCGCCGCACGGCGCAAGCCCTGCACGAGGTCCGCGCCGCACAGCGCTTGGATCGCTGAGTCAAACACCACATTCATACCGCCGAGACGCCAGCACCGCCGCGCCGGTCACCCGCAAATCCGCGTCGATCCAATTGCGCAAAATCCTGCGCGAACAACATTTTATGAGACAAAATATCTCATAAATTTTGAAACTGGTGGATTCTGGCATTATGCCATGGAAAACACTGGCCCTAACCGCTGCTTGGCGGGATCGGTATGTTGCCGCGCAATCCCATGCGGGCGAGGACGCCCGTTTTTTCCTTTTTTCGACATCGAGGACCGCCTGCCATGAAGATGACCACCGAGGAAGCTTTCGTCAAAGTTCTGCAACGCCACGGGATCGACAACGCTTTCGGGATCATCGGCTCCGCCATGATGCCGATTTCCGACCTGTTTCCCGCCGCAGGCATCAAGTTCTGGGACTGCGCCCATGAAGGCTCAGCCGGGTTCATGTCCGACGGCTACACCCGTGCGACCGGCAAGATGTCGATGATGATCGCGCAGAACGGCCCCGGAATCACCAACTTCGTGACCGCCGTCAAAACCGCCTACTGGAACCACACGCCGCTGCTTCTGGTCACGCCGCAGGCCGCCAACAAGACCATCGGTCAGGGCGGTTTTCAGGAAGTCGAGCAGATGAAGCTTTTCGAGGACATGGTCGCCTATCAGGAAGAGGTCCGCGACCCTTCCCGAGTCGCAGAGGTGCTGACCCGCGTGATCTCCCAAGCCAAGCGCCTCTCCGGCCCGGCCCAGATCAACATCCCGCGCGATTTCTGGACCCAGGTGGTCGACATCGCGATCCCCGATCCGATCGAGTTCGAAGTCTCGCCCGGCGGTGAAAACTCCGTCGCGAAAGCCGCGGAACTGCTCTCGACCGCCAAGAACCCGGTGATCCTCAATGGCGCGGGCGTTGTGCTCTCCAATGGCGGCATCGAGGCCTCCAAGGCGCTGGCCGAACGGCTCGATGCACCGGTTTGCGTCGGCTATCAACACAATGACGCTTTCCCCGGCTCGCATCCGCTCTTTGCCGGACCGCTGGGCTACAATGGCTCCAAGGCCGGGATGGAGCTGATCAAGGACGCCGACGTGGTGCTTTGCCTCGGCACGCGGCTGAACCCGTTCTCGACCCTGCCCGGCTATGGCATGGAATACTGGCCCGCCGATGCGACCATCATTCAGGTCGATATCAACCCCGACCGCATCGGCCTCACCAAGAAAGTGACCGTGGGCATCGTTGGCGACGCGGCAAAGGTGGCCAAGGGCATCCTGCGCCAGCTTGCGGATGACGCGGGCGACGCGGGCCGCGAGGCGCGCCGTGCCCGGATCGCCGAGACCAAGTCGCGCTGGGCGCAGGAACTGACCTCTCTCACCCACGAGGAGGACGACCCCGGCACCACATGGAACGAGCGCGCGCGCAAGGCCAAGCCCGACTGGATGAGCCCCCGCATGGCGTGGCGCGCGATCCAGCAGGCGCTCCCGCGCGAGGCGATCATTTCCTCCGACATCGGCAACAACTGTGCCATCGGCAACGCCTATCCCGATTTCGACGAGGGCCGCAAATATCTCGCACCGGGCCTCTTCGGTCCTTGCGGCTACGGTCTGCCCGCCATCGTCGGCGCCAAGATCGGCCAGCCCGACGTGCCGGTTGTGGGCTTTGCCGGTGACGGCGCCTTCGGCATCGCGGTCAACGAGCTGACGGCAATTGGCCGCGGCGACTGGCCCGCCATCACCCAGATCGTTTTCCGCAACTACCAGTGGGGCGCGGAGAAGCGGAACTCGACCCTGTGGTTCGACGACAATTTCGTCGGCACCGAGCTTGACGAACAAGTGTCCTATGCCGGCATCGCCAAGGCCTGCGGCCTGCAAGGCGTGGTGGCGCGCACCATGGACGAGCTGACCGAGGCGCTGAACACGGCGATCGAGGACCAGATGAAACATGGCAAGACGACCCTGATCGAAGCCATGATCAACCAGGAGCTCGGCGAGCCGTTCCGTCGCGACGCGATGAAAAAGCCGGTCTCCGTGGCGGGGATCTCGCGCGAAGACATGGCCGCGGAGTAATCAGCATGGGCGCGCCCGAAACAGACCGGATTCTGGTGCTGAACGCGGGCTCGTCCTCGATCAAACTGGCGGTGTTCGACGATGCGCTGACGGAGTGCATCACGGGCATGGCGGAGGCCATCGGCGGGGCCTCCGCGATCCGTCTGGGCGGCACGCATGAAGCGCTGCCGCTGCCGGATCACCGCACCGCACTTGGCGCTCTGATCGAGCGGCTGGGCGCATGCGGCTATCCCTTGTCGTCCTTTCGTGCCGCCGCCCACCGCGTGGTGCATGGGGGCGCGAGCCTGTCCGGCCCGGTCCGGATTACGGCCAAAACGCGCGCAGAGATTGCCTCCTGCACGCCTCTGGCGCCGCTGCACAACCCGCATCATCTTGCCGCGATCGACAGCATTTCGGCGCTGGCGCCGGGCTTGCCGCAATATGCCAGTTTCGACACCGCGTTCCATGCCACCAATCCAGAGGTCGCCACGCGCTACGCGATCCCCTCCCTGCCCGAGACCAAGGGCATCCGCCGCTATGGTTTTCACGGGCTGAGCTATGCGTCCCTGACCCGCCGCCTGCCCGAGATTTCGGGCCACCCGCTCCCGGACCGGCTGCTTGCGTTTCACCTTGGCAACGGCGCGTCGCTCTGCGCCATCCGCGGCGGCCGGTCGGTCGCCACGACGATGGGCTATTCGCCGCTCGACGGCCTGACGATGGGCACCCGTTCGGGCGGGATCGACGCCAACGCGGTGCTCAAGCTGGTCGAAGACAACGGGCTTGCCCGCACCAAGGAAATCCTCAATCAGGAATCAGGACTGCTCGGGCTGTCCGGCGGCAAATCCGACATGCGCCGCCTGATGCAGGACCCTTCCCCCGAAGCGGCTTTTGCCGTCGCGCATTTCTGCTACTGGTCGCTGCGCCATGCAGGCTCGCTCATCGCCGCGATGCAGGGCTGCGACGCGGTCGCCTTCACCGGCGGGATCGGCGAGAATGCCGCCGAGGTGCGCGCGCGCATCATCGCCGGTCTCGACTGGCTCGGCGCCACGCTCGACGACGCGGCCAACACCGCCAACGCGCCCACGCTGCATGGCCCCGACAGCCGGATCGCCGTCTGGATCGTCCCCGCCGAAGAAGAACGTGAAATTGCCCGCAATGCCCGCGCAATCCTGCAAGACAATGGGTAAAGCCGGGCTATACTGCCGCCCATGCCAGCGGTTTTTTCTTGTGTCGACATCCCGATACCCGGCCCCGGACCACACATGCCCCGACCAGACCGGGGTCAGTCCCGCGACGCGAGGGCTATGGTGATCCGTGTCGACTCGACGATATCGTCCACGCGCGCCCCGCGTGACAGGTCACAGACTGGCTTGCGGAACCCCTGCAGGATCGGGCCGATGGCCTGCGCCCCGGCCAGTTCCTGGCACAGCTTGTATGCGATGTTGCCGGCATCCAGATCCGGAAAGATCAAGACGTTGGCATCCCCGCCTGCAACGCCCTTTTTCCCCGCAATCGTTGCGTTGAGCGCTGCATCCGCCTGCAGCGGCCCGGCAAAGCCTGTCGCCGCCGCCGCCGCGCGGACACGTGCGACGCTTGCGCCGCTGCCGCTGGCCCCGGTCGAGTATGACAAGAGCGCCACCCGCGCCTCGCCGAGCAACGCCGCCCCCGTCACCGCGGACGCGCGGGCAATCGCCGCAAGCCCCTCGGCGTCCGGGTCGACATTGACCGCGCAATCGGCAAAGACCATGTCCCGCCCATCCGCAAAGCGCATCAGGAAACACGAGGACGGCAGGCTCACGCCATCCGCCAACCCGATCACCATGGACGCCGCTTCGATCACGCGCCGCGTGGGCACATCCGCCCCGGCCACCATCGCGTCCGCTTCGCCCGCCGCCACCATCGCCGCCGCGCCATATAGCGGTTTCGCAAGCAGCCGTCGCGCCAGGGCCGGCTTCATGCCCCGCGCCGTCACAAGCGCCTCGATCTGGGCATCGCTGGGCCGTGTGAGCGCGACCGGCTCCGCGAACCCCTCGGCCGCGATTGCCGCAACCGCGTCCGCCACGCGCGGTTCTTCGATCTCGGGAAAGACAACACGCGGCAAACGGCTCATTTCGGCTCCTCGCGATTTCGCACCGTGCCAGAAAACGCCGCGCACGCCGGCGCGTCAACCAATCGCTGCGCCGCACGACCGCCCCACGCAACAAAGCCTTGCGATGAAGGGATGTAAGCGTTTACATCTCTTCCGCAGCCTGCAAGCGTAAGCCCAAGGACAGGAGCCCCGCCATGACCGCCCCCAACCCGACGCTTGAGCTTTCCCCGAAGGTCTCCGACGAGATCCGCAAGACGACCTGCTACATGTGCGCCTGCCGCTGCGGCATCAACGTGCATATGAAGGACGGCCCCGACGGCAAGAAACAGGTCGCCTATATCGAAGGCAACCGCGACCACCCGGTCAATCGCGGCGTGCTCTGCGCCAAGGGCTCTGCGGGGATCATGCAGCACAACGCCCCCTCGCGCCTCAAGGCCCCGATGAAGCGTGTCGGCCCGCGCGGCTCCGGTGAGTTCGAGGAAATCTCTTGGGACGAGGCGCTTGAGACGGCGGTGTCCTGGCTCAAACCGCTGCGCGACACGGCCCCCGAAAAGCTCGCCTTCTTCACCGGGCGCGACCAGTCGCAAAGCTTCACCGGCCTCTGGGCGCAGCAATTCGGCACGCCCAACTTCGCCGCCCATGGCGGCTTTTGCTCGGTTAACATGGCCACGGCGGGCATCTACACGATGGGCGGCGCGTTCTGGGAATTCGGCGCGCCGGATTGGGAACGCACCAAGCTCTTCATGCTTTTCGGCGTCGCCGAGGACCATGACAGCAACCCGATCAAGATGGGTCTCGGGCGGCTCAAGGAACGCGGCGCCAAGGTGATCGGCGTCAACCCGATCCGCACCGGCTATAACGCCGTGAGCGATGAATGGGTCGGCATCACACCGGGCACCGATGGCCTGTTCATCCTGTCGCTGATCCACTGCCTGATGAAAGCGGGCCGGATCGACCTCATCTATCTGGCCAGCTTCACCAACGCCCCCGCGCTGATCGACGCGGATCCCAACTCGCCCACCAAGGGCATGCTGCTGCGCGACGGCGACGGCAAGCTGATCGTGATCGACCGCAAGACCGGCGCGCCCGCCGCCTTCGATGGGCACGGCGTCGAGCCCGACCTCTCCGGCACGCTCACCCGTGACGGCATCACGCACCGCACCGTGCTCGCCGCCATGGCCGAGCGTTACCTCGACCCGCAATACGACCCAGACACCGTCGGGCCGAAATGCGGGCTTGAGCCTGCCCGCATCCGCCGCATCGCCTCCGAACTGGCCCGCGTCGCCTTCGACGAGGCCTTCGAGCTGGATCAGCCATGGACCGATTTCCGCGGCAACCGGCACGAGAAGATGCTCGGCCGCCCGGTCTCCATGCACGCCATGCGCGGCATCTCCGCCCATTCCAACGGCTTCCAGACCTGCCGTGCGCTGCACATCCTCCAGATCATCCTCGGCACGGTCGAGGTCCCCGGCGGGTTCCGCTTCAAGCCGCCCTACCCCAAGCCCGCCACCGCCCATCCCAAACCGCATTTCACCGCCGCCCCGGGCAAACCGCTCGACGGCCCGCATCTCGGCTACCCCCACGGGCCCGCCGACCTCGCACTCGACGCCGACAACAACCCGATCCGGATAGACAAGGCGTTTACCTGGGAAAACCCGCTCTCCGCCCACGGGCTGATGCATATGGTGATCTCCAACGCGCATGCGGGCGATCCCTACAAGATCGACACGCTGTTTCTCTACATGGCCAACATGGCGTGGAACTCCTCGATGAACTCCCGCGGCGTGATGGAGATGCTGTCCGACACCGATGAGAACGGCGATTATGTCATCCCCAACATCATCTATTCCGACAGTTACAGCTCCGAGATGGTCGCCTATGCCGACCTGATCCTGCCCGACACCACCTATCTCGAGCGCCACGACTGCATCTCGCTGCTCGACCGTCCGATCTCCGAACCCGAAGCCGCCGCCGACGCGATCCGCTGGCCGGTGGTGGAGCCGGAGCGCCCGGGCCATGCGGGCGTGCGCGGCTTCCAGTCGGTGCTCATCGATCTGGCCAACCGCATGAAACTGCCCGGCTTCACCGATGCCGACGGCAACGCGCTCTACGCGGATTACGCCGATTACATCACCAACCACCAACGCAAGCCCGGCATCGGCCCGCTCTCCGGCTTCCGCGGCAATGGTGACGAAGAGGGCCGCGGCGCGCCCAACCCGCAGCAGATCGACCGCTATATCGAAAACGGCGGCTTCGCGGTCTTCCACATCCCCGACGAGGCACAGTTCTACAAACCGTGGAACGCGGCCTATCAGGACTGGGCCGTCAATCTCGGCCTCTACGACGCGCCGACCCCTTACCTCTTCGAGATCTATTCCGAACCGTTGCGCCGCTTTCAGCACGCCGCCGAAGGCCATGGCGAGCGCCAGCCGCCAGAGCATCTGCGCGAACGGCTCAAACATACGATGGACCCGCTGCCGCTCTGGTACGCGCCGCTATCGGACGCGCATGAGGATCCGGCGGAATTCCCGGTCCATGCGCTCACGCAGCGCCCCATGGCGATGTATCACTCCTGGGGCTCCCAAAACGCGTGGCTGCGCCAGATCCATGGCCGCAACCCGCTCTACCTGCCCACCTTCTGGTGGGAGAAGCTCAAACTCCGCGACGGCGACTGGGTGCGCGTCACCTCGAGCCACGGCGAGATTACCGTCCCCGCCGCCCATATGGCCGCGCTCAACAAGGATACGGTCTGGACATGGAACGCCATCGGCAAGCGCAAGGGCGCCTGGGCGCTGGATGAAAACGCCCCCGAGGCCACCAAGGGCTTTCTGCTCAACCACCTGATCCACGAATTGCTCCCGCCCAAAGGCGACGGGTTGCGCTGGTCCAATTCCGACCCGATCACGGGGCAGGCCGCGTGGTTCGACCTGCGGGTGAAACTGGAAAAGGCGAAAGCCCCGCAGGAAAGCCTCCCCGCTTTCCCGGCCCAGAAAAGCCCGGTCGGCAAAGGTCCCAAACTGCTGAAATGGGGGATCGGCACATGACACGACACGACATGCCATCCGCGGCACACCTGTTATTCCGGACCGACCCCATGGCTTCTTCTGTCCGGAAATACTCACATGCCACACCCGCCCGGCGCACCCCCGGCGCCCGCGAGGCGACGCGTCGACACTGCCTGAAAACCCGTGCCGCGGCAGCGGCGCCTCTGGACTACCGGAAAGGACAGCCATGAAACTGACACTTCTTGCCATCGCGCTGTTCTTCTTCGCGGTTGTTGCGTCCTTCGTCTGGTTCGTGATGACCTGGGACCGTGACGCCGAACAACCCGTCTCCCAACTCCCAACGCAGCAGGAGTGGACCGCATGACCACCCTTCCCGACAGCACCACGCGCAAGCTCGGTCTCGTGATCGACCTCGACACCTGTGTCGGCTGCCATGCCTGCGTGATCTCGTGCAAAGGCTGGAACACCGAGAATTACGGCGCGCCGCTTTCGGATCAAAACCCCTACGGCTCCGACCCGACCGGCACCTTCCTCAACCGCATCCACAGCTACGAGGTCCAGCCCGACACCGGCCCGGCGCAGCTCATCCACTTTCCCAAAAGCTGCCTGCATTGCGAAGACGCGCCCTGCGTGACGGTCTGCCCCACCGGCGCAAGCTACAAGCGCACCGAGGATGGCATCGTTCTGGTCAACGAAACCGACTGCATCGGCTGCGGTCTCTGCGCTTGGGCCTGTCCCTATGGCGCGCGCGAACTGGACGCCGCCGAAGGCGTGATGAAGAAATGCACGCTCTGCGTCGACCGGATCTATAACGAAAACCTGCCCGAAGAAGACCGCGAACCCGCCTGCGTGCGCACCTGCCCTTCCGGGGCGCGGCATTTCGGCGATTTCGCCGATCCCGACAGCCACGTGAGCAAGCTCAGCACCGCGCGCGGCGGCATGGACCTCATGCCCGAGCAAGGAACCAAACCGGTGAACAAATACCTGCCCCCGCGGCCCAAGGACAGCTGGCAGGGCGAAACCGACGTGCTCGCCCCTTGGCTCGCGCCAATCGACCCCGAACCGCAGGGCGGCTTTCTCGGCTGGCTCGATCGCGCCCTTGGCAAATTGCCCGGCGACAGCGCCGGCAAGGAGGGTTGATGCGCCGGCCCGCCGCCCCGCGCCGCGCGCACCGCCGGCACAAAAAGGGCCGTCCCGCCCGCGTCACCGCCACACCGATGCCAGAAAGAACCCCCTGACATGCATCCCGCACCAAGCATCATCGCTTTCACAACCCTGTCCGGTCTGGGTTTTGGCCTGCTGTTCTGGCTGGGGCTCGACGCCACCCCCCCGACCGGCTGGACCGCCTTCTTCTTCTTCCTGATCGGCTATGTCCTTGCGATCGGGGGCCTGATGTCCTCAACCTTTCACCTCGGACGCCCCGAACGCGCGATCAAGGCGTTCACCCAATGGCGCACGAGCTGGCTGTCCCGCGAGGCCTGGTGCGCCGTGATCGCCCTTGTCTCGCTTGGCCTCTACGCGCTCGGTCTGGTCTTCTTTTCCGCGCATTGGGCCGTGCTTGGCTGGCTTGGCGCGGTTTTCTGCCTTGCCACGGTGTTCACCACGTCGATGATCTACGCCCAGCTCAAGACAGTGCCGCGCTGGAACCACTGGTCCACCTCGGCGATGTTTGTCGCCTGGTCCGTGGCGGGCGGCGCGTTGCTGTCGGGCCGCGTGACCGTGGCGCTTGTGCTGATCGTGGTTGCGGGCGGCCTGCAACTCTGGTGGTGGCAAGAAGGGGACAAGCGCCTTGCAGACAGCGGCACCACTCTGGCCACCGCGACCGGGCTGGGCACGATCGGGACCGTGCGTGCCTTCGAGCCCCCCCATACCGGGTCCAATTACCTCACCCGCGAGATGGTCTTTGTGGTCGGGCGCCGACATGGCCGCAAACTGCGGATGATTGCCATTGTGCTGGCGATGCTGATGCCGGTTCTGCTGCTGCTCGCCCCGTTTGCCCATTGGCTCGCCGCCATCGCCGTGATCAGCCATGTCGCCGGTGTGGCGGTGGCGCGCTGGCTGTTCTTTGCCGAGGCCGAACATGTGGTCGGGCTGTATTACGGCGCGCGAGAGGCCTGATCCGGATCCATCCCTCGCCCGCCCGTCGGGCGGTCTCCGAACCACCCCCTCGCCCGCCCGCCGGGCGGTCTCCGACGGGCCAGCCTGCACCGCCATCGCTGCGCCTTACGCCGCAGCGCGGTATCAGCGCGGCAAATCGCGATACGGGCATACATCCGCTTCAAACGGCACATGCCGCTGGCGAAAGCCCGTGCCCGGGACCTGCTCCGGCCGGCTGATCCGGTCCATCCGGAAATGCCGAAACCCCGCCCGCGCGGGATCCCACGCCACCAGGTACCAAAGCGGCGGCAGGATCAGCATCGCCTGCGGCTCCACCTCGCGACGGGTCTGCCGCCCCCGCGCGTCGCGATACGCAAACCGCAGCATCACGCGAGAGAGAAAGGCCGCCTCGAAAGCCGGCAGAAGCTCCGGATCCAGCGTGCCCAGATCCGAAAGATCCTGATGTGGGGAAAGCGGCCCCACATGCAGGCAATCGAGAAACCGTCGCAGGTCCCGCAGCTTGTCGGGCGGCAAAGCGCGTTCGATGCGCGCCAGGCCCTGATCGGCAAGGTCAGAAAATGGCAGGTTTCCCGCCGCACGCATCGCCGCCACGCTGATCAGCAGCGCAAAGACCTCCGCCACGGACAGCCGCGCGGTGGTTTGGACCGATTGCGGGTCAAGCTGTATGCCTCCGCCCCGGCCCGGTTCGGAATGGATGACAAAACCCTGATCCCGCAGCGCACCGATATCGCGCAGCACGGTGCGGCGCGACGCGCCAACCTCGTCGGCAAGGCTGTCAACGGTGGCTGACCCGCTGCGGCGCAGGCTTCGGATGAGGGCGTCTTGGCGCAGGCGACTATTCATTTCACCACCATAGCATGAATGGTGACAAAATTTGGCACCATTTTGGTTTACGCAGGTGATGTCACGTCAAACAACAGCAAAACAAGGACATCCAAACATGCAACGCACCGCTGTCAATCCATGGAACTGGTCGCTCGGCCTCGGATACAATCAGGCCGAAATCATCGAAGGCGCACAGCGTCAGGTCATCTGCGCCGGGCAAACCGCCGTGGACGCCAATGGCGCCCCGCAGCATCCGGGCGACATGCGCGCGCAGATCGACCTCGCGCTCGACAATCTCGAAGCGGTGCTCGGACAGGCGGGCCTTGGGTTCGGCGATGTGATCCGGCTCGGGGTGTTTGCCACCGACGTGGACGCGGCGCTGTCGCATTTCGATCTGCTCGGGCAGCGTTTTGGCGCGGCGCACTGCGCCCCACCCATGACCCTTCTCGGTGTCACGCGGCTCGCCATTCCCGGCCTGCTCTTTGAAATCGAGGCAACGGCGGCCGCCTGACCCGGATTTCGGCCCGGCGCCTGCACACCTGCGCATCACGCGCGGGGACACGGGCCGCGACGGGGTCTCTCCTGCTTGAGCCGAACAGCCCGCGCCGCGTGACCCTGCCTCCACGCTCCCCTGCACGGAGGCCGCGCCCGTGCCGCCGGTGCAGGGCTGCTCTGGTCCCCGCTGGCCCGATCTCCGCCACGCAGGACAACACCGCCGGGCCCCTGCGGCCCGGCACGCGCCTGTTCGGCTCGATTTGTCACGATTGGGCCGCGCCGAGAGGACTGTGGATCGGCCATACCGAGATTGACCGGAATGCACAGCGCCCCCTCTCCGGCAAGCGCCGCACCGAGCCGACCCTGCGCGGCTTTGCCCGCGCTTAACCGGGACTGCGGGCGATCAGCCGGGCCAAGCATCAACCGTCCGGACCGACGGTCCGGCGCAGCGTCCGCAATCAAAAATCGCTGCGACCATCAGGCCCGTGGGCCGGACGTCTGCCAGTCAGCGTCGTCCCAAACCCTGCGCGCGCCCGTCTGACCTAGCGGCAATAGGTTCCGCCGCCGCGATGCTGCGCCACGTCAAAATGGAAATGATCCTGATGCCAGCGATCCGAATCCGGGCCAAGCACCGTTTTGAACGGGCCGCAGGCGGCAGCATGCATCTTCTTCATCGCCTGCCCGTTTGTGCCGCTGTTCCAGTTCCCCAGAAGCGGGATCTCCGTGCCATCGAGCAGAAAGAAAGCCGAAATGTCGATCGCGTTGCCCTTGCCATGCTCGGATATCTTCGCGCCACGCCTGTGGTTGCGCGTCCGGCAAGCATAGCTGGCCGCAACCTTGAGCCCGGCAAGACCGCCGCCGCGGTCCCCGAAGGCGGGCATCGCCCCGGTTTCGATCCATGTCTTGAAAGCCTTGGCCGTTGCGCAATTGATCGTCGCCCCCTGACTAAGCGAGATCTGCCCGACCTGATCAAGCCGCACGGCGTTCTCGATCCCGCAGCCGGCGATCCGTCCCGGCACCCGGCCGACAACCACCCCCTTGAGCACGGGGTCTCCACACAGCCCGCCGCCCTCGATGGCGCGCAGACCGTCCTTACTGTCCGAGGTCGACGCAAAAGCGCGGCCCAGAACCGCGCCCACCTGTGCCACCGCCCCCTTTTTCTCCGGGCCGGCCGTATCGGTCGGCGCATCGCGCGACGCACATGCCGCCAGTGTCGCCACAAGACCTATCGCCAATGCAATGCGTTTCATTTGCCCACCTGAACCCGACCGAAATCTGGCTTATCAGTATCCTGACCTGCCTCCAGAATGCTACGGCGTATGGTCCGGGTACGGGTGAAATAGGCGTGAAGCTGCTCACCGTCGCCGGTTCTGATCGCCCGTTGCAGCGCAAACAGCTCTTCGGTGAACCGCCCGAGCATCTCGATCGTGGCGTCCTTGTTGGTCAGGAACACGTCCCGCCACATGGTCGGATCAGAGGCCGCAATCCGGGTGAAATCCCGGAACCCCGCCGCCGAGAACTTGATCACCTCTTGATCCGTGACCCGGCGCAGATCATCGGCCACACCAACCATCGTGTAGGCAATGAGGTGCGGAATATGGCTCACCACCGCACAGACAAGGTCATGATGCTCCACATCCATGCGCTCCGTCTGGCTGCCCAGCGCATGCCAATAGGCCTCCAGCCGGTCGACCGCCGCAGGGTCCGTGCCCTCGGGCGGAACCACGAGGCACCACCGGTTGTCAAACAGCGTCGCAAAGCCCGATTCCGGCCCGGAATGCTCTGTCCCGGCCATCGGGTGCGCGGGCACAAAATGCACCCTCTCCGGAATATACGGCCCCACATTGTCAATCACGGTCTGCTTGACCGACCCCACATCCGTCACCGTCGCCCCCGGCTTGAGATGCGGCGCCATCTCCCGCGCCACCGCCCCCATCGCACCAACAGGGACCGCCAGCACCACGAGATCGGCATCGGCGACGACCTCTGCGATGCTGTCGCAGACGCTGTCGCACAGGCCGATCCGTCGCGCGGTCTCGCGTGTCTCGGCAGAGCGCGCAAACCCCGACACATGGCCCACCGCCCCGGTCCGCTTGCCGGACCAGAACATCGACGACGCGATCAGCCCAAGCCCGATCAGCGCCACCTTGTCGTAAATCACGGGCATCGCGCACCTGCCTTGAACTGACCGATCGCATGCGCCACCCGGCGACAGGACGGCTCATCGCCCACCGTGATCCTGAGCGCATTCGGCAGCTTGTAGCCCGCCACGCGTCGCACGATCAGCCCCTCGCTCTGCAAATACGCGTCACAGGCCTCCGCCTCCTCCGCCGACCCCATCCGCGCCAGCACGAAATTGGCCATGGACGTATCCGACGGCACCCCATGCTCGGCCAGCGCCTCCGACAGCCACGCCCGCATCCGCGCGTTTTCCACCCGGCACTTCTCCACATAGGCCGTGTCGCGGATCGCCGCTTCCGCGGCATCGAGCGCGGTCTGGCTGAGATTGAACGGCCCCCGGATCCTGTTCAGGACGTCGATGATCTCCTGCGGCGCATAGCCCCAACCGATCCGCAACCCGCCCAGCCCGTAGAGCTTCGAAAAGGTCCGCGTCATCACCACGTTGTCGCGCGTCTCCACCAGTGCCGCACCGCCGTCATAGCCCTCCACATATTCCGCGTAGGCCCCGTCCAGAACCAGCAGCGCGCGGTCCGGAAGACCCGCGGCCAGCCGCTCGATCTCCGCCATGCCGATCATCGTTCCGGTCGGATTGTTCGGGTTGGCGATGAAAACAAGCCGCGTCTTCGGCCCGCAGGCTTCGAGGATCTCGTCGACACAGGTCACACGTTCGCGCTCCGGCACTTCCACCGGGGTCGCCCCCGCCGCCAGTGCGCCGATGCGGTAAATGGCAAAGCCGTGCTCGGTATGGATCACCTCGTCGCCCGGCCCGGCATAGGCCTGGCACAGAAGATGCAGGATCTCGTCGGACCCGACACCGCAAATGATCCGACGGGCCTCCAGCCCGTGGACCTCAGCAATGGCCTGCCGCAGGCTGGCATGATCTGTGGACGGATAGCGGTGCAGCTGATGGACCGAGCGCTTGACCGCCTCCTGCGCGGCCGGGCTGGGGCCGAAAGGGTTCTCGTTGGAGCTGAGCTTGACGATGTTCTCGACACCGTCGATATGGGATTTCCCGCCCACATAGGGCTGGATATCCAGGATACCGGGTTGCGGCTCGATCTTCGACATGGGTCGCGGTCTCCTCTGCGCGTGACCCCGTGCATACCGGGCGCGCGCGGCGATGAAAACCCGCCCTGAACGCACCCGCCTGCCCCACGCCCACCATGCGCCCACCGAGCCGTCGCCTCCGGTTTCGTCTCGCGCACGGCCCCGGGGCCGCCTTGTGGGGAAAAGCGAGAAAGCCTCGCGCCCGCAACACACAATCGGATCGGCCACGATGTCCATACAGGGACCGGTCCGCGATCTCCCCCGGTTTCTTTGGGCCTGAATTATCCCGGGGGAGTCTTTGCTTGCAAAGACGGGAGCAGCGCCCCCAAGCCACCGCCAGCGTCGCGCACCCACCGCCAGCAAGCCCGCCGGCCACCTCGCGCCCGCAACAGACAGCCGGATCGGCCACGATGTCCATACAAGGACCGGTCCGCGATCTCCCCCGGTTTCTTTGGGCCTGAAATATCCCGGGGGAGTCTTTGCTTGCAAAGACGGGGGCAGCGCCCCCAAGCCACCGCCAGCGCCGCGCACCCACCGCCAGCAAGCCCGCCCACCGCCCGCGTGTCCCGTCCCGGTCGCGCCGCCGACCGCGCGGCGCAGCGCCAAACCGCCCCGCTCTCGCCTCAATCCTGCCGAAAACCCGGCCTAGCTCTCGAGACCGGACCCAAAGCGCGGCGACAAGACCGCGCCCGAGCAGACGTCACCAATTCCGGAGCCTGATCCCATGCAGGACATCTTCGCCTTTTTCCAGGCCACCATCGCCCACCCTTCGCTGCGCATCGCGCCGTTCTACCTGCCCGGGATGATCATTCTGGCCTACTGGGTGTGGCGCAAGCAGCGCGAAACCGGAAGCTTCTGGCGCTGGCTCTTTCCCCGCGACATCTATTTCCACCGCTCGCATCTGGTCGATATCCAGCTTTTTGCCGTGGGCCGCATTCTCACCCTTCTGGGCGCGTTCCAGAAAGTCGCCGTGACCGTCGCCATCGCGTCGCTGATCGTCGGCTTCGCCGGCGGCACGGTGACCGAACCTGCCACCCTCTCGCCGGTCTGGATCGCGCTGATCGTGTTGCTGGCCAATGACTTCACCGTTTACTGGGTGCACCGCGTGCACCATGAACACCCGACGCTCTGGCCGTTCCACGCGGTGCATCACTCGGCAGAGGTGATGACCCCGATCACCGTCTACCGCAAACATCCGATCTACGACCTGATCTCCTCGACGGCCAAGGGCGTGATCCTCGGTGTGGCACAGGGCGTCCTGCTGTCATTTCTTGTCACCGACCTCTCGGTGGCGCTCATCGCCGGGGTCAATGTCTTTTACTTTGCCTTCAACGCGGTCACCGCGAACCTGCGCCACAGCCATGTCTGGCTGAGCTTCGGTCGCCGGTGGGAACATATCTTCATTTCCCCCGCCCAGCACCAGGTGCATCACTCCTCCGAACTCCGGCATTACAACAAGAACTACGGCGAGGTGCTGGCGATCTGGGACTGGATGTTCGGCACGCTCTACCTGACGTCGGACCGCGAAGACCTGCGCTTCGGGATCGGCGATGCGGAAGGCAACCGGGTCGCACAGCCGCACCCGACCCTGATGACCGCGCTCATCGAGCCGATCCAGAGCTCGCTGGCCACCCTGCGCCCGGCCCGCTCAAAAGCCGCGCGGCGCGAAGACGCCGTATCCGGTGCCCCGACCCCCCCTGCGCAAGACGCCGCCCAAAAAGCCGCGCGGCGCGCAGACGCCGTGCCTGGGGGCGCAACCACGATCCACCCGGCGGAGTAAAAAACCCATGAACCGCGGATTTTCCCTCTACCTCGACGCGCTGCGCTTCGGCGCGGCGCTGGTGGTGCTGCTGTCGCACTGGGCCTATCCGCGCTTCACCGAAGGCCGCTGGATCTGGATCCGCGAACTCAATCTCGGATCGGACGCGGTGGTGATCTTCTTCGTCCTTTCTGGCCTTGTGGTGGCCTTCGCGGCCCAGACCAAGGACAAAACCGCATCGCGGTTTGCCTTTCAGCGCCTGACACGGCTGTGGTCGGTTGCGATCCCCGCGCTGGTGCTCACCCTGATCCTCGACCGCTACGGCGCAGCGGCCTATCCGGCCTATTACGACGGCTGGTGGTATCATCCGCTCGGTCTGGCAGAAACCTTCTGGTACGGGCTCAGCTTCACCTCCCAATGGGGCACGGACATGGTGCGTCTCGGCACCAACGGCCCGTGGTGGTCGCTGAGCTACGAAGCCGCGTTCTACCTGCTCTTCGCGCTCTGGCTCTGGACGTCCGGCCCGCGCCGCCTCGGTCTCATGGCACTGGCCGTGCTCGCCATCGGCCCGAAGGTTCTCCTGCTCATGCCCGCATGGCTGATGGGCGTCTGGCTCTGGCACCGGATCGAGGCGGGCCGCCTGCCCAACCCGACCAATGCCGCTGCCCTCGCGCTCGGTATGCCGGTGTTCTACGCGCTGGCTCTGGCCAATGGCCTGCCACAGGGGCTCACCGATCTCAGCGCCGGGCTGCTCGGCCTGCCGCATACCTATGGGTTCGGCTTTTCTGACGAATTCGTCTGGAACGCGCTGCTCGGCGCGATGGTCACGGGACAGATCTGGGGCATGGCCGGCCTGATGGCACATCACGCCCGCATGCGCAGCGACGCGATCCGCTGGCTCGCCGGGGGCAGCTTCTCGCTCTACCTCGTGCATTATCCCGTGCTGCAGATCCTGCGCCCGGTCCTCGCCTCAAATACCGACGGGCTCCTCGGCGATGCGCTGCTGCTGGCCTGCACGCTCCTGGTCTGCTACGCCTTCGCCGCGCTGTTCGAGCGGCCCTTGCCCGCGCTGCGCAAGGCTCTGCGCGCACGGCTCGGACGACGCGCGCCGGTGCCCCGCGACAAACCGGCCCCGGCCCGGGTCTGAGCCGCCCGGATCAGACCACCACGTCCATATGCGTCTGCTCGCCAACGCCAAAGACGCGCTTGTACCGGGCGATCTGGTCCTCCGGACCCATGGCCTTGGCCGGGTTGTCCGACAGCTTCACCGTCGGCCGCCCATTGGCCGCAACCGCCTTGCACACAAGGCTGAACGGCGCCAGCCGGTCATCCGCCGTCAGCCCACGGAAATCATTGGTCAACAGCGTGCCCCAGCCAAAGCTGACCCGCACCCGCCCGGCAAACTGGTGTTGCAGGGTCAGGATCTTCTCCTCGCTGAGCCCGTCGGAAAAGATCACCAGCTTGTCGCGCGGATCCTCCCCGCGCGCCTTCCACCACGCAATCGCACGCTCCGCACCTTCCGCCGGATCGCCGCTGTCGATGCGAACCCCCGTCCAACCCGCGAGCCAGTCCGGCGCTTTGCGCAAGAACCCGTCCGTCCCGTAGGTATCCGGCAGGATGATCCGCAGATTGCCCTCGTGCTCTTCTTGCCAATCGGCCAGCACGTCATAGGGCGCCTGAGCCAAGGCGGTGTCGTCCTCGGCCAGCGCGGCATAGACCATCGGCAATTCATGCGCATTGGTGCCGATCGCCTCGAGGTCGCGGTTCTTCGCGATCAGGCAATTGGATGTGCCGACAAAACTGTCACCCAGCCCTTCCAGCATCGCCTGCACGCACCAATCCTGCCACAGGAAGGAATGCCGCCGACGCGTGCCGAAATCCGCGATCCTGAGCGCCGGCACCTCGCGCAGCCGCTCGATCTTTTCCCACAGCTTGGTCATCGCCCGCGCATAGAGCACCTGCAGCTCGAAACGCCCCATATCGCCCAGAACCGCGCGCCCGCGCAGTTCCATCAGCACCGCAAGAGCCGGGATCTCCCAAAGCATCACTTCCGGCCACGCGCCCTCGAAGGTCAGCTCGTATTGATCCCCCACCCGCTCCAGATGGTAGGGCGGCAGCCGCAACCCCTCGAACCACTCCATGAAATCCGGGCGGAACATCTGTCGCTTGCCATAAAACGTGTTTCCGCGCAGCCAGGTGCTTTCGTTGCGCTTCAGGCTCAGGCTGCGGATGTGGTCGAGTTGTTCGCGCAGCTCTCCCTCGTCGATCAGCCGCGCCAGCGGCACGTCCTTGGACCGGTTGATGAGCGAGAACGTCACCTGCGTGTCCCGCTTGTTGCGAAACACCGACTGGCACATCAAGAGCTTGTAGAAATCCGTGTCGATGAGCGACCGCACGATGGGGTCGATCTTCCATTTGTGGTTCCAGACGCGGGTTGCGATATCGACCATCTGCGGCCTCCGGTGTCGATAAGGCCCTGATCACACGCGGGCGGTGGACTGTGTTAAACAGTGCGTGCCGCCGTTATGCAAGCGTGACACCGGCCGCGCGCATGGCGGCGCGCGCCGCGTCAAGCGATCCGTCAAGGTCGATCGCGCGGCACAGATCCTCACGCACCGTCACCGCAAAGCCAAGCCGCGCCGCGTCCACGGCGGAGTAATGCACACAGAAATCCGTCGCGAGACCGACCATGGTCAGCCGGTCGATCCCCCGCGTGCGCAGATAGCCGTCAAGCCCGGTCGGGGTCGTGTGATCGTTCTCGAAAAACGCCGAGTAGCTGTCAATCGCCGGCCGAAACCCCTTCCGGACAATCATCTCCGCCCGGTCCGCGTCAAGATCGGGGTGAAACGCCGCGCCCCGGCTGCCCTGCACGCAATGATCGGGCCAAAGCACCTGCGGGCCATAAGGCATCTCGATCAACGCCATCGGCGCGTGCCCGGCATGGGCCGAAGCAAAGGAGGAATGGCCAGCCGGATGCCAATCCTGCGTCAGCACCACCGCGTCGGCCTCACGCATGAGCGCATTCACACCCGGCACAATGGCGTCACCCTCCGCGACGGCCAGCGCGCCACCGGGGCAGAAATCGTTCTGGATATCGATCACGATCAGGGCATGCATCGGCGGTGTTTCCTTCGTGGAGGCGGTACGGTTCCTGCACTCTTTCCCGCCTTGCCCGGCGGGGTCAAGCGTCCGCAAGACAAGGCCGCGACACCCGCGCCCCTTGCGCGGTGCCCGATCGTCGCATTATGTCCGCGACCATGCTGACCGTTTGTGCCCTGTATCACTTCACCCGCTTCGAGGATCCGGCAGCGCTGCGCGCGCCGCTTCTGGAGCTGTGCCGCGCCGAGGCCGTGACCGGCACGCTGCTGCTGGCCCGCGAAGGCATCAACGGCACCATCGCCGGGCCGCGCGCTGGGATCGACGCGGTGCTGGCCCATATCCGGGGGCTTCCGGGATGCGCCGACATCACGTGGAAGCTGTCCACTGCCGAGCAGCGCCCCTTTGCCCGGATGAAAGTGCGGCTCAAGCGTGAAATCGTCACCATGGGTGTCCCGGATGTCGACCCGCGGGCGCGCACCGGCCATTACGTCAAACCCGCTGACTGGAACGCGCTGATCACCGCGCCGGACGTGGCGGTGATCGACACCCGCAACAGCTACGAGACCGCCATCGGCACGTTTGAAGGCGCGATTGATCCCGGCACGGAAAGCTTCCGGGATTTCCCGGCATGGTGGGACGCCAACAAGCACCGCTTTGCCAACCAGCGCGTCGCGATGTTTTGCACCGGCGGCATCCGCTGCGAGAAATCCACCAACTACCTGCTGAGCCAAGGCGTCGAAGAGGTATACCATCTCGAAGGCGGGATTTTGAAATATCTCGAAGAGGTGCCGGAACAGGACAGCACGTGGCAAGGCGACTGCTTCGTGTTTGACGGGCGCGTGTCGGTGGGCCATGGCCTGCGCGAAGGGCCACACGAGCTGTGCCACGCGTGCCGCCGCCCGATCCTGCCGCAAGACCGCAGCCGCCCGGAATTCGAGGATGGCGTCGCCTGTCACCTTTGCGCCGACGAAACCACCGAGGACGACAAGGAGCGCTTTCGCGAACGCGCCCGTCAGATCGCGCTGGCCCGCGCGCGTGGCGAACGGCACCTGCATGCCGACGTCACCGACACCGAATAACGCCGCACGCGATGCTCCGCCTCGTGGTCATCCCGACCCCGAGGCCAATCGGCACCGTCGGGCGTCACGGAGGTCCGGCCCGGCTAAAATCTGCGGAACCCTTGGCCGGGCGCCCGCCATCGGCCCCCTTGTGTCACTTCTCACCGCCCGACACCTTTCGCCGCCAGCGTCGCACACCCTCGGGTACTTCTCGCCGCCAGCCACCTGATGCCACCAGCCCTGCGCATCCTCCGCCACCTGTCGCCGCCGGTTGCCTCTCGCCACCCGTCCTGCACACCTCGACAAACCCTCGTCACCGGCTAGCCCTCACCGCCCGCCCAGTGGAGCCTCGGCAACCTCTCGCTGTCTGCCTCGGCTCCCACGTCTCGCCACTGGCTGCCTCTCGACGCCCGCGCAGCGGAGCCTCGGCAACCTCTTACTGGCTGCCCCGGCTCCCACGTCTCGACACCGGCCACCTCTCGACGCCCGCGCAGCGGAGCCTCCACAACCTCTCGCTGACTACCCCGGCTCCCAATTCTCGACGCCGGCCGCCTCTCGATTCCCGCCCTGCGCGTCCTCCGTCCTTCCCGAAAGGCACGCGCATCCACTCTGCACCACCCGGTCACGCACTGCGCGCCGCAGGGTTGGTATCGGTTCAACCACGTCTTTTTTGCCTTGCCGGACGGGAGTGTGCCTTGCTTGATGCACACAGCGCATGCGCATGGAATGTGCATGGTTTGTGCATAGGTTGTGCATGCCCGAAACGCTCCTGCGAATGCGCCGTCAGGCAGGGCGCAACGTGGGCGCACTGCCGCGCCGCCCACGGGTCAGAAGCATCACCATGATCGCGATGTTGAGCCCGTTCCAGACAATGCCGTTGATGAAGGCCCATTCATAACTGCCGGTCCAGTCAAAGATCGCGCCGCTGAGCCAGCCGCCCAGCGCCATCCCGAGGATGGTCATCATCATCACGAACCCCACGCGCTGTCCCGCCTCCCGTGCGGGCATGTATTCCCGCACGATCACCGCATAGGACGGCACGATTCCACCTTGGCTGAGGCCAAAAATAAGGCTTACAACGTAAAGGCTTACCAGCCCTCCCGCCGGAAGGTAGAGAAACAGTGCAAGCGCTTGAAGGGTCGATCCGATCAGCAGGGTTGCCACGCCACCGAGCCGATCCGCCAACCATCCCGAGACCAGTCGGGACGCAACCCCACCGAGCAACATCAACGACAGCATCTCTGCCCCGACCGCAGCGCCAAATCCGAGATCGACGCAGAGCGCCACGATATGAACCTGCGGCATGGACATCGCCACGCAGCAGCCGATCCCGGCCAACCCCAACAGCCATTGCAGTTGCCGCGGCGTGAACCCGCTTTGCGCGGACCGCGCTTGCTGCGCCGCGTCCGAGCGCATCATCGCATCTTCCGGCACCCGCCGACGCAGAAGCTGCGAAAGCGGAAGCAGGCCGAAAATAGTCAACAAAGCCAGAAGGATATACATGCTTCGCCAGCCATCATCGCCGGCATAGGCCGCCAGGATCGGGGGCCAAATCGCTCCGGACAGGTAATTCCCCGAGGCTGCAATCGCCACCGCAATTCCCCGTTTGCGCAAGAACCATTGCGAGATATCCGCGATCAGCGGTCCGAAACAGGAGGCGGTGCCAAACCCGATGGCAAGCTGAACGAGGCTCAGCACGAGGATCGACGGCGCGAGCGCTGCCGCCCCGTATCCCGCGGCGATCAGAAGGGCCGCCCCCGTCAGCGTTGCCGTGATGCCGAAACGGTCGACTGCGCGCCCCAAAAACAGGTTCCCGAGAGCAAATCCGATCATGGTTGTCGAGTAAGCCAGCGCCGCCTCGGCGCGGGTCGCGCCGAACTCCGCCTGCACCTCCGGCAGTGTCACGGTGATGACCCACATCCCGATATTGCCCAGCACCGCGATGCCAAGCGTCAAAAGCAACCGCCCCCAACTGTATCGGCTGTCAAGAATGGAGCTATCCTGTACCATATGAGCAGACTAGAGCGCGTCGCCGACCGCCGATAGTGCCAAACTGTTCCAATCTCGCTGTTCCGGAGTCCCTGTGACCGATCCCATCAAGACTATCCGCCTCAGAAACGAGAGCGTTGAAATCACGCTACTGTCCATGGGCTGTTCCGTGCAGGAGTGGCGCGTTCACGGACGTTCCGTTGTTTTGGGTTATGCCAATCCGGAGGCTTACCGCGAAAACCCTGCCTGCATGGGGGCGATTTGCGGGCGGGTCATCAACCGGATCGGCGGCGCGCGGTTTGACCTCGACGGTCAGACCTGGCGATTGCCTGCGAACCTGCCCCCGCATCATCTCCATGGTGGACCGCGCGGTGCCGCCTGGAGGAACTGGACGGTTGTCAGCCACGATGCCACGCAAGCCGTGCTCAGCTTGCATTCTCCCCATCTCGATCAGGGTTATCCCGGGGATGTCGACACTTCGGTCACGCTTAGGCTTGATGGTTATCGACTTACCTATGACATCGCGGCACAGGTGGATCGCAAAACGATCCTCAACTACGGCCAGCACCTCTATTTCAACCTTTCTGGCGCGGGACCGGTGCGCAGCCACACGCTTCTGGTTGACGCGGATGACTGCACCCCGACAGACGATTTGGGCCTTCCAACCGGCGAACGGATGGCGGTGGACGGGTCACGCTTCGATTTTCGCGAACCGACCCCGCTCTGCACGCAGGATCCCGATGCCGTCGGATACGATCTGAATTATGCCCTTAATCGTGGCTCCGGTCCTGCCGCGGTGCTCACTCATAACGATCTAGACTTGCGATTATGGACTGATCGACCGGGCCTCCAGATCTACACGGCCAATGGGCTTGAGCAGACGCACCAGCCATTGCCCGGCCAGTCACACCAGCCCTACAGCGGCATCTGCCTTGAGGCGCAGGATTTTCCCAATGCGCCCAACCGACCCGATTTCGGGTCTGTCCTCTATACACCCGATCATCCCTATCGGCAGCGCACCACGATTGAGATTGCTCCACGGGTCACTCCCTGAGCAAGCCTTTGCATACCGTCATGGCTCCGTCTGCAAGATCAGAAATACCCCCGTACAAGACTGCCCGCCAACAGGGCCCAACCATCGGCGAGCACAAAGAAGGCGAGTTTGAAAGGCAAAGACACGATCGCAGGCGGCACCATCATCATGCCCATGGACATCAGCACCGCGGCAACAACCAGATCAATCACGAGAAACGGCAAGAAGATCAGGAAGCCGACTTGAAAAGCGCGGGCGATCTCCGAGAGCATGAAGCTTGGCACGAGAACAGCCAATGATGTTTCGGGTTCCAGTTCGAGAGTTGCTGCATCGGGCCGGAGATCGGCCATGGCGCGAAACGTGTCCGGGTCGGTGCGGCCCGCCATGAACACGCGGAACGGGTCGAGGACCCGTAGCGCCGCTTCCTCGATGGCAAGCTCTTCGTCGAGGAGCGGTTGCACACCGTTTGTCCACGCTTCTATGAACACCGGCTCCATGACGAAAAACGTCAGGAAAAGCGCGAGACTGACGATCATCATGTTGGGCGGCGACTGCTGCAATCCAACGGCCTGCCGCAGAATGGCAAAGACCGTTACGATAAACGGAAAACAGGTGATCATGATTGCGATCCCCGGCGCGAGGCTAAGCACCGTAATCAACGCAATCAGCTGTATCGAGGTCGCGGTTATCGAGCCTCCGTCACCGAGATCAAACGACACGGATTGCGCTTGCGCGGGCTCTGCGAAACACAGCACCCCGAGGAGGACCGCCAAGACAAGCGCGCTCTGCCTGAACAGCAAAGCCGCAAGTGAGCCATCATGACGTGGCCCAACACAGCCGGAGAGTGACCTCGTCCTCGCCGGAAGCTTCGTGCGATGTGGTTGACTGACCCAGCGCGCTCCCAACCAAGAGCAAAGCAAGATGACCGTTTGATGTCGCGCATCAGCTTGCCGATTTTCGCTAACCTTATTTCCGATTAACCTTAATGCGGAATGACGAAGCTCGATCCGTTGTGCCATGCATGATCCCATCATGGTGTTTTCAGGATGGGTTCTGGATGTCTGAGACCCCGGTCAACCGGACCGCAAGACGGTTCTGTCCGTCGCCTTCGGCAACTTCGAGAACGCCGACACCAATCAGCTTTTCGCCGACAAACAGCTCCACGGGATCCTCAAGACGCTTGTCCAGAGTGAGCACGCTGCCCTCTTCAAGCTGCAGCAATTCACGCACGAGTGGGCGGGCCCTCCCAACGGAAACCGTGATTTCGATCGGAACCGCATTGAAGGCGTCACTTGTGTCGCGTGCGGGGCGCTCCTGCGTCTCATTCATTAACCACACTCCTTTGGTTTTCATGTGTGAAGCCTTCGACCGCATCTTTTACGGTTTCCAGCAGGGCACCGAGATCGATCTGCTTTTCGGTCGTTCCGAAGCGAATATCGGCCTGTTCATCGGACAGGGTTTCGTCTTCAACCAGCCGAACGGGAAAGCCGAACTGCCCCTCAAGGAGCGGCGCCACCGGCTCGACATTGGCGGGGGCAACCGCAATCTCGACTTCAAGCTGGCCGATTTCTCGTGCCAGTGTCTGCACTTGTTCGACAAGATGCTGCCCAAGAACCGCGTGGGCCGTTTGCGGCAGCACCACGCGCACCATTTCCTCGAGCAACGGTGTCATCGCATTCATCACGCGGCTGTAGGCTTCATGATAGGTGAAGGAGAGATCCTGAAGATGCTGCCCGAAGGCACTCGAAATCCGGGTGTGGTCATCGGATTGCGCAGCAATGGCGTCATCCCAACCCGCCCTGTATCCTTTTTCGAAGGCTTCGAGCCGATGCCCCTCAAGTTCGACCTCACTCATGGCTTCACCAGCCGCGGGGACGGCTTCAATGCCGTCTGAAACCGCCGTTTGCGGGGCGCTGAAGTCTTCGAGAACGGCGGCCAGTCCCTTCATCGGGCCTCCTCCTTGTCATCAAGCCAACTGCGAAGAATCTCCACGGTTTCCGTCTTTCGTTCCTCGATCAGGGAGCGCAAACGATCGACGGGGTCCTCTTCTGCGGGAGCGTCAAAATCGACTGTCCCCATCCCGCCGAAGTCATTGTCTCCGACAAGCATCGGCAGATCGCCAAAGCCGTCTTCGGGTTCGATCTCTCCTTCCAGCGGCGCACTCTGCGGTCCGGCTTCAGCCGGTCCGGGTAACGCACCTGCAACCACCTCTTCGGACTTCCGGGCATTGCCTGCCAGAATCGGGCGGAGAACAAACAGCCCTAATAGGAGGGCTACAAATCCCAATACCCCCATCTGAATGAGCTTCATCGTATCGATTGCACCTTGGAAAAGCCCGGGTTCAATGGGGCCTGTGCCCAGTCCTTCAGCCCGTTCGAACGCCAAGGATCGGATCGTGATCTGGTCCCCACGCTCCTCATCGAACCCGACAGCTGACTGCACGAGCGCCTGCAAAGCATCCAGCTCTTCCTGTGGCACCGGTTGGAAAGTTGGCTCGCCGGCTTCATTGGGCGCAAAGCTTCCATTGACGAGAACGGCAACGGTCAGCCGGCGTATTGCACCGGGCGAACGGGTGATTTCTCGCGTCGTTTCAGAGACTTCATAGTTCACACGCTCCCGTGTTTCAGTGGAATTGGACCGTCCGCCCTCACCGCCCCCACCGGCTTCGCCATCGGGAAGATTCGACGCGACCGTCACATCGCCCCCTGCGGTATCTTGTGAATTATCGGTTCGCTCTTCCGTATCGGTGGAGATTGCCACGCGACTTTCAGGATCGAATCGCCGCTCGAGGATGGATTCCGTCTCCGTAACAGTGTCTACGCTGACCTCGACAACGGCATTTCCGGCCCCCACGCGCGCTTCCACCAACCGTTGAACCCGATCCCGCAACTCGAGGGCCTTGTTCTCCGCCGATGCGGCGCCGATCCCATCCTCATCGCTTGCGACAAGGCCACCTTTCCCGTCGATCACAGCCACGTTTTCCGGAACCAGTCCGGGCACGGCGGAGGCGACAAGAAACTTGAGAGCGCGGGCTTGCTGAGGTTGCACGACCCCGGAAACCGGCGTGACAGAAATAGACGCAGTCGGCGTGACATCGCGCTGAAACGGATTGGACGACGTATTCGCGATATGGACCCGTGCCGCAAGCACGGAAGGGTTGGCGACTATGGTGCGCGCGAGCTCACCCTCTTTGGCACGCCAATAGGCGGCGTCGAACATCTGCGATGTGGTGCCAAAACCCGACAGATCGTCCAGCAATTCGTAGCCGTGACCACTGTTCGCGGGCAAACCCTCGCTGGCGAGAGTGAGTCTCAATTCATCGCGCTCGGTTTCGGGTACGAAAATCGCCCCGCCTCGAATCGCATATTCAACACCACGGCTTTCCAACGCCTGCACCACATCACCGGCTGCACCGTTTTCAAGCCCCGCATACAGCAAAGCGAGATTCGGCGCAGTGGCCATGCGTGTGAGTCCCCACACCGCGAACATGACACCGATGCTGGCTGCGACCACCACCACACGCTGTTGAATCGCCAAAGCGTTCCATACTGAAATCAAATTCTGCAAGATCGTCCTCCGCCACAAACATTCTGCTTGGCAAAGACCACCCTGACCGACGCGGCTTAATAATCGGTTAGCTGATTTGCGCTTATATGGCCGCGTCGACCCAGAAAGAGGTTAGCAATGTCAAACGACGCCGACGTGGCAGAAACAGAGCCACCAAAAAAATCGAAGCTGCCGCTGATAATCGGGCTGGTTCTTGCGATTGCGGGCGGGGCTGGAGGATTCATGGCCGTTCAGATGGGCGCCCTCGATACATTGATCGGACAGCCGGTCGCCGATGCTGCAGAAAAACCAGCCGAACCAGGCGCTGCTTCGGATTTGGATGATTTCGCCTTCGTGGAGATACCTCCGTTAACCGTCACTTTGACCAAGCCTGTCTCAATGACTCATCTTCGGTTCCGTGCGAGCCTCGAAGTTCCGGCACAATTTGAATCTGAAGTTACCAAGATCATGCCGCGGATTCAGAATGTCATGAACGGCTATTTGCGCGCGCTGGAGGGAAAGGATTTTGAAGATACCGCGGCTCTCATACGTGTCCGCGCGCAACTTCTGAGCAGGATGCGGTATATCGCTGGCCCCGGTCGCGTTCGGGATCTTCTCGTTCTTGAATTTGTTTTGACGTGAAGGGATCACCATGGACCTGATAGCAGATATATTATTGGTCGCGGGAGCGCTGGGTGCGGGTTTCTACTGCTTTATTCTCTCGCGGCGCCTTACCCGCTTTACAGATCTGGAAAACGGTGTGGGCGGGGCGGTCGCCGTCTTGTCAGCCCAGGTGGATGACCTTTCCAAGGCTCTGACCAAGGCGCAAACCCAAGCCGGACAGTCGAGTGAGTCGCTCAATGAACTCACCGAGCGCGCTGAAGAAGTCGCGCGAAGGCTGGAACTCATGATGGCTTCCATGCATGACTTGCCCGCCCATGGCGCTTCGGAGCAATCTCCCAGACAGCCTAAGGATACCGTGTTTGTCCGCCATCCGAGAAGCGGAGGCTTCTGATGGTCCCTGCGAAAAAACCGAAATCCGCCCCGCGCAGCACCCCCAAGCCGCGCCGCAAAAAAACCATTCGGGCAAGAGCCAAAGGAACACTTGCCACCGTTGGCATTCTGTTGATTGCATCGGGCGTGCTCCGACTGACAACCGGTGCCAGCGAAGCCTTTGCGCGCGAAGGGACAGAAGAAGACAGCGTTGTCCAGGAGGTCGTGCAGACCGAAGAGCAAACCCAAACGGTCGTAGAGGTACAAAGAGTTACCCGCCCCGAGCTTCGCGCGTTACTGGAGGCTTTGCAAACACGAGAAGCCCGCGTGAACAAGCTGGAGATGGACATCAAGATGCGGATGCAGGCACTACGACTCGCGGAACGCGAAATTGATGAAAAGTTGGTGCAGCTTACCGAAGCGGAAAATCGGCTGCGTGAGACACTGTCCTTTGCGCGCGGGGCTTCTGACCGCGATATCGAGCAACTCACGAATGTATATGCAAACATGAAACCGAAGCAGGCGGCTGCGCTTTTCGCAGAAATGGAACCGGAATTTGCGGCCGGGTTCCTCGGCAGGATGCGCCCTGAGGCCGCCGCGGCGATCATGGCAGGCCTTGATCCTCGAACCGCTTATTCGTTCAGTGTGTTGCTTGCCGGCCGACACGCCGATGTTCCCAAGTGATCGACCATGTTGTAGAGCGGTCGTTCAACAGTTCGGTCGTCGCTCAACACTTCGTGATGGTACGCATTCGCAGACTGGTCTCAAGGCAGACTTTTCGAGGCGCTCAATCGGCAATTTTGATAATACCTTGTGATTGCTTGGGATTTCGAAAAATACGAGCTGAAAAACCAAAGACTTCGGCTTGTTCCGGATAACTCGTGCATCTTCTCGCTGTTGCATTGAGGCAAGTCTCGCGAATTGCCACATGCTTGGCGTGTTGATTTCCGTCTACGAACGCCCGAACGTTGTTGGCCATGGGGCGCGTTCGAATCGGTACGGTTCGCCGGACGAAGCCCCCCGACTTTTGCTACTGAAGAGAGCTGCCATGATTTCCCGTAGAGCTTTTGTCGCGTCTTCCGCTGCGGCCGTTTCCTGTCTGGCTGCGCCGGCCTTTGCCTTCACGATAGATCCCGTGTTCCGGCCACAAACCGTATCGATCAAGAAAGATCTGGCGCCGGGTCAGATACTGGTGCTTCCGCGCGCGCACTTCCTCTATTTCGTTTCGGCTGAGGGACAAGCACGCCGCTACGGAGTGGGCGTCGGTAAAGCCGGGCTCGAATTCACAGGGACGGCGTCTATCGACGTGAAGAAGAAGTGGCCGACATGGCGTCCCACCAACGAAATGATCGAGCGGGATCCACAAGCCTACTCAAAGTTTGTCGACAATGATTACGTGCAGCCCGGTGGTCCCGGTAATCCCTTGGGGTCGCGCGCACTTTACCTTTTCCAGAATGGCCGCGATACCTATTTCCGGATCCACGGAACCACCGCCCCGCGCTCAATCGGACAATCAGTATCGAACGGGTGCATTCGCATGCTCAACGAACATGTGGAAGACCTCTATGAACGTGTACCCGTGGGGACCAAGGTCACCGTTCTTTAATTGCGCTTCGCGACTTTTCGACATGGCGCAGTCCGGTTGCGCCTGCAACGCGGAAGGTTGGCCAAGAAGAGGAATCAGCCTTAGCGTCAGTCCCATATGAGGGTGGGCCAGATCGTGACACGCGGTCTGGCAATCCGCACGTTGACACACTCCGATTTCCTGATACGCATGTTTCCCGGTTCGGGTTTGAGCTGACGTGAGAGGCCCTGTCCCATCGTGGTCTGGGAATGCCGCAGAGCAATCGCGCTTCCCGGAAAACCGGAAACTGCCTGCGCTTTCACATGTGCGTGCTGCAAAGGCGTCGAGCACGCTGCAGTCAAAACCGTGAGGTCTCCGTCCGTCTGCCACCAGTCAAGCGGGCAAGAATACGATCACTTCTTGCACATCGCGTCTCTTTGAAGGCCAAACGAGCCGAAATTGATCAGTGACGATTGTTCCGGATATTTTGATGCTGCCTCGTCTTTCCCGACAATAGCGGCGCAAATCAACCACGGTTACAGTGACCGAGGCATCATACGGAGGCGTCGCCATGTACGATATTGCAATTCTTTGGGACTGGATCGCGTTCTCCGTGCGCTGGCTTCACGTGATCACCGCGATGGCCTGGATTGGCGCATCGTTCTACTTCATTGCGCTCGATCTGATGCTCAAGCCAAATGATGCTCTTCCGGAAGGCGCATATGGCGAGGAATGGGAAGTCCACGGCGGCGGATTTTACCATACGGTCAAGTATCTCGTTGCCCCTGCCCGCATGCCGGAACATCTCACGTGGCACAAATGGCAGAGCTATTCGACATGGTTGTCCGGGGCCGCATTGCTGATGATCATCTACTGGGTCGGCGGCGAACTCTATCTGCTCGACCCGACAAAAGCCGATCTCGCCCTGTGGCAAGGCATCCTGATCTCTGGCGGATCGCTCACACTGGGCTGGCTGCTCTACGATGCCATGTGCAAGTCCAAGCTGTCCGAAAACCCGACCGCCTTGATGGTGCTGCTCTTTCTCGTTCTCGTGATCATGTCATGGGGCTACAACCAGGTCTTCACGGGTCGCGCTGCATTGCTGCATCTGGGGGCGTTCACCGCAACGATCATGACAGCAAATGTGTTCTTTCAGATCATGCCGAACCAGAGGATCGTCGTGGCTGACCTCAAGGCAGGCCGCACTCCCGATGCGAAATACGGCAAGATTGCAAAGGTTCGTTCGACACATAACAACTACCTGACGTTGCCGGTGGTCTTCTTGATGTTGAGCAACCACTATCCGCTCGCATTCGCCACGGACCATGCCTGGATCATCGCGAGCCTGATCTTCCTGACCGGCGTCACAATCCGGCATTATTTCAATACGATGCACAAGACTGGCCGCGGGCCGCACTGGACTTGGGCGGTCACCGTCCTGCTCATGATCGTGATCGCGTGGCTTTCCACGGCGCGTCCCGGGGAGACCTGGGAAGAGGCCGAGACCCGACCGTTGACACCCTATGAAGAACGGTTTGCCAGCGCCGAAGGGTTTGACGCAGCGTATGACGTGGTGTTGGGCAATTGTTCGATGTGCCACGCCCGCGAACCGGTATGGGGCAACATGCATTGGGCTCCGAAACACGTCCATCTCGAGACACCCGGCGACGTGGCGCGCCATGCCGACGCGATCTACCTTCAGGCCGGCATCAGCCATGCCATGCCTCCGCCAAATGCAATACAGATGGACAACAGCGCGCGCGATACCATCATTGCATGGGTGCGCGCAGCCCGGGAGCAATAATCGGTCCGGGCACGCTTTGTCGGGAAGGGTCACATGATGCACATTGGCTTGATTGGTTACGGCAGTATCGGCCGCGCGCTCCACGAACGGCTGAGACAAGATCCACAGGCGCGCTTCACCGCACTTGTCCGGTCCGAACCGTCGCCCATGCCGGAGGATCTCGTCACTGTCAGATCTGTTCCCGAATTCCTGGCGCGCGCGCCTGACCTATGCGTCGAATGCGCCGGACATGCGGCAGTGCACGACCATGCCGAGGCAATTTTGAAGTCGGGGCGGGCACTGATGCTGGCCTCTGTCGGCGCGCTGGCCGATTCCGACCTCTACGCACGGTTGCAAAACGCGATGAAGCACTCCGGCGGACAGATCCTACTGCCCTCGGGTGCGATTGGAGGGCTGGACCTTTTGTGCGCCGTGAGCGGCGACGGCGCGTGCTCTGTTTCCTACCAAGGGATCAAACCACCGGCGGCGTGGAAAGGCTCGCCAGCCGAAGCGCGTGTCGATCTGGACTCCATAAACGAAGCAACGCCGTTTTTCGAAGGCAGCGCCCGCGATGCAGCCTTGGCTTTCCCAAAAAATGCCAATGTGGTCGCCGCGCTTGCGTTGGCCGGAGGTGGATTTGACGCGATGACCGTCGCTCTGATTGCCGACCCGGAAGCACGAGGCAACACACATCGCTATACTGTAACGTCGCCCTATTGCAGCTATGAAATGGTAGTTGAAAACACGCCCACTGCAGGAAACGCCCGGACGTCCGTGACCACCGTCTTGAGCCTCATGAATGACATCAACCGGTTTTTCGGGCGCTGATGAGTTCGGGACAGAGGATGGTCGAGCTGCTGCGAGAGCGATGCACCGCAGTCCGGTTGCGCGCCACGAAAGCGCTTTCACAACGCACCGGACCATCCAGATCGCCTGTGGCAGGGCGCCAAAATCGTCGAAAGAACGCAACCGGAGGAGCCTTCATGCGAAGAATTTTCGGAATGCTTGCCCTGTCTCTCGCCAGTCTCGGCGCGCCTGACATCGCTCACGCGGAAAACGCATCGCTGGACATCAGTGTCAGCTACAGAGAGCGGATCGCGCTGCCGCCCGACGCTCAGCTTCATGTGGCGTTGCTTGATATGTCAAAGGCTGGAGCCGCCGCGCGCCAAATCTCTGCGCAACGCTTTGCCATGATCTCGGTCCCGATGAGTGTGACGTTACCCTACGATCCTGCCATCCTCACCCAGGACGCGGATTATGCAGTGGTTGCCGCCATCTGGTCGGAAGATCGAATGATCTATCGCAGCACAGGCTGGCATGACCCGTTTGACGCGGACGAGATCCGGATAACCGTCGAGACCGTAGCCCAAGACGCGACCGATGCTGCGTTCGGTCAAAGGCTTTCTGGGATCGCGTGGACCGTGGTCGCAATCGGCGAGACGCCGTGGAACACCGACGACCCTGCAACGCTTGCCATCAATGACGACGGCACCTTTTCGCTCTATGGCGGGTGCAACCGGTTCACCGGGCGGCTTTTGCCATCCGTATCCGGGATCGCCTTCCCCTCAGCGATGGCGGGCACGATGATGGCCTGCCCCGACGCGGTAGACGCTCTGGAGCGGGAGGTTTTGACCAGCCTCGCCGAGGCCACGGACTACATGCGTTACGGCTCCGAATTGTTCCTGACCGATGCCGCGGGTCGTCCGTTGCTGCGCTTTGAGGGACGGCCGGAATAAGAGTGCTGGCGTGCGGCACCGTCCCCGCGCCAAGGGGCAACCTCGGGCTGCGCCAGCAGACTGCCAAAGGCCATCCCGAAGCCGCCTTGGGCGCCCGGCCGCCAAGGGCGCCGCGCCGACCGGGTAGCCATGTCTGAGAGACCGAAGCAATCGACAGCCCGCCGGGACCGACAGCGCTCGGAACAGGGCCTCCCGACACGGAGCCGGAACGGCACAGTTCCCGCAAGAGACTTTGCTTCAGCCCCCCCTGCCGCACTCGGGTCGTCCATCGTCGACCTCACCGCAAGGACGGGCAAGTCCGCATCCGTGAATGGCCCGATTGAGAACTGCCAGCGCTAGGCCCAAAGAGCCGTTTTCGACGCTGCCCCGTCTGTTGCCACCCCCAATGCCCATGAAGGAGCGGGACCTGTCTCCGACCAGACGGGCATGCGCGCCTCACACGTCGCCGGAACATCATCGCCAAGAACGGCAAAGCACGAGGCAGTTTCGCGTCTCGCAGGGCCGCCATGGACGCACCGTTTCCTGTCTCGCGCCCGGACCACCAAGACACTGCCACAAGGACGCACTGGCATGAGGGTGGATCCATGTTGGCATAATCGATCAGACCCGCCATGATCGACGGGCCGGCCACCGCAGAGGGAGCACACCATGGAAACGTCCCGCAGCGACCGCGTCAAGACAGCCGTATTGCTGCTTGCCGCTGCCGGCCTGATCGCCGGACTTGCGCTGTATTTCACTAACCAACCCATCGCGGCCGGCATTCTCTGGACCGCGGGTGTTCTGCCGGCGCTGGCAACCCTGGTGATAGAGATCCTCCGCAGCCTGGGGCGCGGAGAGGTCGGGCTCGATATCGTGGCGGCGCTCTCCATGACGGCGGCTCTTGTTTTTGGAGAGACGCTCGCGGCGGCGGTGGTTGCCGTGATGTATGCCGGAGGGAGCTTTCTCGAAAGCTTTGCCGAGGGACGCGCAAGACGCGAGATGCATGCGCTTTTGTCGCGTGTGCCGCGCAGTGCAACCAGACACCGCAACGGGCGGCTGGAGGACATCCCGCTCGACGAAATTGCGCCCGGTGACCGGCTGCTGATCCGTCAGGGCGATATGATACCCGTGGACGGGCTGGTGGCGTCGGACACCGCTTTCCTCGACAGTTCTGCCCTGACCGGCGAGTCGCTCCCCGTGCGGTTGGGCCGGGACGATGAAGCGATGAGCGGAACTACCAATGCTGGGGAAGCCTTTGACCTGACCGCGACACGCGAGGCGCGCGACAGCACCTATGCCGGGATTGTCCGGCTTGTCGAAGAAGCCCAAGCCTCCAAGGCGCCGATGTCGCGGCTGGCGGATCGCTGGTCGCTTGGCTTTCTGGCCGTCACGCTTGTGATTGCGTGCTCCGCGTGGTGGATCACGGGAGACCCGATCCGGGCGGTTGCCGTCCTCGTGGTTGCCACACCCTGCCCCTTGATCCTCGCCGTGCCCGTTGCACTGGTGGCAGGCCTGTCGCGCGCCGCCCACTTTGGCGTGCTGATCAAAGGGGCCGGCCCCCTTGAGACGATGGCGCGCATTCGGACACTGATCCTCGACAAGACCGGGACACTCACCGATGGACGTCCCCGGATCGTGTCGATTGTCGGGCGCGATGACAACGATCCCGACCAGCTGTTGCGTCTCGCAGCCGCGCTTGACCAAGCATCCAAGCACCCGGTGGCCCAGGCCGTCGTGTCCGCCGCACAGGAACGCGGCCTCACCCTGCCTGTGCCGACCGATGTTGCCGAATTTCCCGGCGAGGGTGTCGCGGGCACCTTGGAAGGGCAGTACGTGATTGTTGGCGGCAGCCGCTTTGTGGCTGAGCGCGTCGGCCAGCAGATCCGCGAGGATCCCGCCCTCGATGACGGCGCCGTTCTGGTCGCCGTGGCAGTTGACGGCCGGATGGCCGGACATCTCGTCATGTCGGACCCGCTGCGGGAGGACGCAGGCGCGATGTTGCACAGGTTGCGCGCACTGGGACTTACGCGGATCCTCGTGGCAACCGGCGACAGGGCGCGCGTCGCGGAGCGTGTGACCGACGGTTTGAACCTTGACGGTCTGCGCAGCGACCTGTCGCCGGACCAAAAGGTGCTTCTGGTGCTGACCGAGCGCAAGCGTGGGCCGGTCATGATGGTTGGCGACGGGATGAATGACGCACCGGCTCTGGCGGCCGCAGATGTGGGCGTCGCCATGGGAGCGCGCGGAGCAGCCGCTTCTGCCGAGGCCGCCGATGTGGTTTTGCTTGTCGATCACATCGACCGTCTCGGCATCGGGATCGAGATCGCCGGCAAAGCGCGACGGATCGCATTGGAAAGCGTCATTGCAGGGATCGGGCTGTCGGTGCTCGGCATGATTGCCGCGGCCTTTGGCTACCTGACTCCGGTGCAGGGCGCCCTGTTGCAGGAGGTGATCGACGTCGCCGTGATCCTCAATGCATTGCGGGCCTTGCGGATTGCACCCGAAGGCGGGCGCGTCTCTTCCGACATCCGCACAGCCGAAGCATGACGGTCATCGCAACCGGTGCCGTTCCACGCTTGTGGATTGCCAGCCTCCGGAGGCTTGATGGACGGCCATGCACGGGCGCATGCGCAGGGTCGTCGAGCAGCATCAGATCTCCATCGCTTGCCCTCGCACAAGCGTTGAGACCGCTTGACGCGCCACACAACAGATCGCCCGCCTTGCATTCCCGTTAACCTGGCCGGGATCACGTGAGCCCGATCTGACCACCGGGACGTGTTCTTGAGCGTCTTGCAGAACAACATGCGGCTCGATCAACCCTGCCCGCCCTCCAAGGTCAGCGTGATACGGTCTCCTGCAAACCATGTGCGCCCATATTCCACGGGCGCGCCAGCCACATCGACATTGAGTCCAGAGGATTTGAGCAACGGATCACCTTCGGTGACCTGAAGATGAAGTGCCTGCGTGATCGTCGCCCGGACAGCCGTGAGACGGGTCGATGCACGGGTATAATCCGAAACTCCGACAGCCGTCAGGGCTTGGGTCACGCTCTCGCTGCATTGCAGGGCTGTCGCGATACCCTTGAGCCGCACAGAGGGGAACACGCTTTCAAATATCGCGATCGGGTGCCCATCCGCGCGGGACAACCCGTGATAGGCACAAACAGGATCGCCGGGCGCGAGAGATAACGCCTTTGCCTCGCCTTGCGTGGCACCGCGTTCCTCCAGTGCCAGTATTTTCTTTTCAGGCCGGCGGCCGGCAGCGATCAGGTTTTCATGAAACCGCACGCGCCGCCCAATCGGGTAATCCGTGGGCGTGGCGGCCACGAAGCTCCCGGCACCGCGTCTTGTCCGCACCAACCCCTCTTCGACCAAGGCCGCCAGCGCGTGCCGGACCGTATGGCGATTGACGCCGAAACGCTCCGCCAAAACGGCCTCGGTCGGCAGTTTGTCACCGCTCGCATATCGCCCTTCGGCCAGATCGGAGCGCAGGCTGTCGGCAATCGCCTTCCAGATCGGGGTTTTGGCAGCAACGGCACGCAAGGGGAATGAATCTTCTGTATCTTTGGGCGGCAGATAGCGTAAGATATGTATAGTTGTATAGTATCGGATCGATTTGTCGAGATGAAAACGGCGCTGGACCACCAGAGATCGCGCACGCCCGGGACGCGCCTGCTTACAAGGAGGCCCGAAAGGCGCGTTGGGCGTTCGTCGGATGGAAGGCCCGCAACCGGCCTCCGTCACACGGGCGATCGCGCCGGATCAGCCGGTGAGAGGGTAGCGGTGCAACAGTTCAAACTGCCCATCGGGACGCTCGCCGCACAGGGCGATCTGGTCCATCACGAAGGGGCTTGGCAAGGTTGGCACATGCCGCATCAGGGTCTTGGACCAGGCGGGCAAAGCGGACTTGTCTATCCGGCCCGTGAGCGTGAGGTGAAACCGGAATTCCTCCATCACATAGGGATAGCCCCACTCTGCCAGAAAGGCTTCCTGTCGCGCATTCAACCGCGCCTTGCGGCGGCGCAACAACTCGGCCTCGGAAGCGGGCGCGCGGAAGTCGTCAAGCAGGCGGACACAGGCTCCCGCCACCCGCTGCAATCCGGACAGGTCTCCTTGCGGGAGCAACGCAAGGAACCGGCCCAGCGTTGCCACCTCGAGACCGCCGCAGCGTGCGGGCGCCAGCGCAGCGGCAAGCTGCGCAGTTGCCTTTTCCAGTTCCAGAACGCTGCGCCCTTCCGCGATGCGAAACGGTGCTTTCAACGTGCCATGCAAGCCATATTTCCGGGGGGCTTCCGTGATGCTCTCCAGACCGGGCACATCGTATTGCGAAACCCTGCATCCGCGCCCAAGATCCCAACCCAGCCACGCAGCGCCAAAGCTGGCAAGAGGACCGTCAGGCGGCACATAATACACTGCGAACCGAGAGTAAGCCATGAATTCTCCCTTCCCTGCGCCACGGATCGCGAATGCCCGCGACATCCATATGTCAGGTGATCTTTGCCTCGCCAATGCACGACTGGTGTTGGAAGACCGGGTTCTGCACGGATCCGTGACCATCGAGGGCGGCGTCATCTGCGATATCACGGAGGGGGATCGCGTCCCCGCAGGTGCGCGGGATTGCGACGGGGATCTCGTTCTTCCCGGTTTGGTGGAGTTGCACACCGACAATGTGGAGCGACATATCGAACCGCGCCCCAATGTGGACTGGCCACATCTCCCGGCCTTGATCGCCCATGACGCCGAACTTGCTTCGACCGGCATCACAACCGTCTTCGACGCGATGCGCGTTGGCTCCATCCATGGTGGCAAGGGGCGCTACATCGACTATGCGCGCCAGCTGGCCGATGAACTTCTGGCCGCGCGTGCCGGTGGCTTGTTCAAGATCAGCCATTTCCTGCATCTGCGGGCCGAAATCTGTTCCGAGACCCTGCTTGATGAGCTCGCCACCTTCGGCACCGATGATCGGGTCGGGATCGTCAGTCTCATGGACCACACCCCCGGACAACGCCAGTTTCGGGATCTGTCCGTTCTGAAACAGTATGTCGCCAAGAAGCGCGGAATGGATGACGGGGAGTTTGCCGCGCATGTGGATACCCTCTTGGCTCTTCAGCAGCGCTTTGGCGCGAAACACCAAACAGGCGCCGTTGTCGAAGCCCAGCGTCTCGGCGCGGTGCTGGCCAGCCATGACGACACAACAGCCGAACAAGTGACCGTGTCGGCGCAAAACGGGGTGGGCTTTGCCGAATTCCCGACCACCGTCGAAGCCGCCGAAGCGTGCCGCTCTCTTGGTATTGCAATCATGATGGGGGCGCCGAACCTGATCCGGGGAGGATCACATTCCGGCAATGTCGCAGCAGAGGATCTCGCAAAAGCCGACCTGCTTGACATCGTCTCCTCCGACTATGTGCCTTCGGCGTTGCTCTTGTCCGCGTTTCGGCTGGCCACGCTTTGGGGCGACTTGCCCCGCGCCGTCGCAACCGTGTCTCGCAATCCGGCGCGCGCGGCGCGGCTGGATGATCGCGGGGCCTTGATGATCGGGGCGCGCGGTGACGTCATCCGGGTCCAAGAAGCAGGCCAGACCCCGATATTGCGCGGGGTCTGGAGCCAAGGCAAACAAGTCAGCTAGGTGCGATCCGGCCCGACCCGTCGTGGCCCACCGGCAGAGATGCCCCTCGTGCCGCTTGCATGACCGCAACCGACCACGCCGTGTGGCCTGATCCCCCTGACGGCCGGACCAAGCCCCGGATCGCTCCTTGCACAGCTACGCTCAGGATCCGTCGCGCCATGTTGCGCCCAGAGCGTGCTACAACGGAACCATGGCACATGCTCTTTGACGGTAACGCATACCGGATCACGCGCACCCTCGCAGCGCTCGTGGCCAAGGCTAGGCTGCGTCTTGTGGCGCCTCTTTTGCACCGGTCATGAAGGCCACCGCGTCGGACATGGTGTAGTCCTTCGGGTCGATCACGCAGAGTCGCTTGCCCAGTCGATGGACATGGATGCGGTCTGCGAGTTCGAACACATGCGGCATGTTGTGACTGATCAGGACGATGGGAATTCCACGCGACCGCACATCCTGAATCAGCTCCAACACCTTGCGGCTTTCCTTGACGCCGAGAGCGGCTGTGGGCTCATCGAGAATGATGACCTTGGAGCCGAAAGCCGCCGCACGGGCCACAGCCACACCTTGACGCTGGCCACCGGAGAGGGTCTCGACTGCCTGATTGATGTTCTGAATGGTCATGAGCCCCAGCTCGCTCAGCTTGTCGCGGGCGAATTTCTCCATTGCTGAGCGGTCAAGCTGGCGAAGCCATTTGCCCCGAAAGCCGGGTTTTCGCAGTTCACGACCCATGAACATATTGTCGGCAATCGACAGCGCTGGCGACATGGCAAGCGTCTGGTAAACGGTTTCGATGCCGGCCTCGCGCGCTTCAATGGGATTGGAGAACCGCACTTCCTTGCCTTCCAGCGTCACGGTGCCCTCGTCCGGCACGACCGCGCCGGACACCGCCTTGATCAAGGAGCTCTTGCCAGCACCGTTATCGCCAATCACCGCCAGGATTTCACCGGGCATCAGGTCAAAGTCACAATGGTCCAGTGCGGTCACCTTGCCATAACGCTTGACCAGACCGCGGCCTTTCAAAATCGGTTCCATTACGCTGCTACCTTTCTGATCCACTGGTCCACGGCAACCGCTGCGATGATCAGCACGCCGATGAGAAGGAAGGTCCATTGGGCATCCGCGCCCGCAAGGCGCAGGCCCAGCGTGAAAACGCCCACGATCAGCGCTCCGAAGAACGTGCCGAGGATCGAGCCACGCCCGCCGAAGAGCGAGATGCCGCCAATCACCACGGCCGTGATGCTTTCGATGTTGAGCAATTGGCCGGAAGTCGGCGAAACCGAGCCGATCCGCCCGATCAAAGCCCAGCCCGCAAAGGCGCAGATCAGGCCAGCCAACGCATAGACAGAGATGAGCGTGCGCGTGACATTGACGCCGGAGAGTTCCGCCGCTTCGGCATCGTCACCCACCGCATACACATGACGGCCCCAGGCCGTATGCTTGAGCACATAGGCCAGAACGAGCACCAGAAGCACCATGAAGACCACGCCAAAGGTGAAGACGGCACCGCCAATGTTGAATTTGGCGCCCATCAACTGAAGCAAGGGGGCTTGTTCCGCGATGTCCTGAGAGCGGATCGTTTCATTTGCGGAATACAGAAAGTTCGCGGCCAGCACGATTTGCCACATGCCGAGGGTCACGATGAATGGCGGCAGTTTCATGCGCGCGACCAACCAGCCGTTGAGGGCTCCGATGGCCGTCCCGAATGCCAGCCCGCAGACGATGGCAACGCTTGGAGGAATGCCGTAGCGAAAGCTGAACTGACCCATCACAACCGAGGAGATCACAGCAATGGCCCCGACGCTCAAATCGATGCCCGCGGTCAGGATCACCAGCGATTGGGCTGCCGCGACAATCCCGACGATCTGCACCTGCTGGAGGATCAGGGTCAGCGCGAATGGTGAGAAAAAGCGGGAGCCAAGAGCCGCGCCGAATATAGCGATGGCAGCAACCAGAACGATGAGCGGAACCAAGGCCGGCGTCGTGTGCAAAGCGTGGTGAAACTTGCCGACAAATCCCTTCTCGCCGGAATCGAAGGATGCGATGTCGGATGTCGCGCGGCCGACAACCGTCTCGTAATTGTCTTCTTGTGACATGGGACTCCTCCTCGCCGGGATGACCGGCGCCATATGTGCAGCGGGCAGGTCAAAACCTGCCCGCGCTCAGAAATTTCGAACAGGATTCGAGAGGATCAACCCCAGCAGAGGTCCATGCCTTCATCGGTATCGATCGAATCGACACCGTCCACGGGACGATCCGTGACAAGCGCCACACCCGTATCGAAGAAATCCTTGCCATCGGTCGCTTCCGGCTTGGTGCCATCCGCAGCCCATGCCGCAATCGCCTCGATCCCCTTGGACGCCATCAGGAGCGGATATTGCTGCGATGTCGCGCCGATCACGCCATCCTTGATGTTTTGCACACCGGGGCACCCGCCATCCACAGACACGATGAGCACATCGTTTTCGCGCCCGATGGACTTCAGCGCCTCATAGGCCCCGGCCGCCGCGGGCTCGTTGATCGTGTAGACTACGTTGATTTCCGGATCTTTCACGAGAAGGTTTTCCATTGCACGGCGGCCCCCTTCTTCGTTACCCGCGGTCACATCGTTTCCGACGATGCGCGGGTCGTCTTCGTCGCCATTCACGTTCGGATCGGCCAGATCAATGCCGAAGCCCTGAAGGAAGCCCTGATCGCGCAGCACGCCCACCGTAGGCTGGCTCACCGCAAGATCCAGCAAGGCGATCTTGGCATTTGCAGCGTCATCGCCCAGCGAGGCAGCCGCCCACTTGCCGATCAATTCACCGGCCAGGAAATTGTCCGTCGCAAAGGTCATGTCCGCGGCGTCGATGGGATCGAGCGGCGTATCCAGCGCAATGACAAGAATGCCGGCATCGCGCGCCTGCTGAACCGCCGGGACGATGGAGGATGTGTCCGACGCCGTCAGCAGGATTCCCTTTGCACCATTGGCAATGCAGGTTTCGATGGCTGCCACCTGTGTTTCATGGTCGCCGTCGATCTTGCCGGCATAGCTGTTCAAGGTGATGCCCAGCTCTTCTGCTTTGGCGGTCGCGCCTTCGCGCATCTTCACAAAGAACGGGTTGGTATCGGTTTTGGTGATCAAGCATGCGCTGACGCTGTGGCTGCCGGCAAAAGCGGCGCCGGACATGGATGCCAGAGCGATCGCGGAAACGGTCAGAAGTGTCTTCATGGTTACCTCCCAGAAGTGTTCATTCTCAATTCATGGGCTGCATCAGCCCATCCTCCCTGCCCACAAGCATTGCTGCAGGTGAGACTGAAAAAGCCAGACATGGTTGAGTCTGTCAATAAATAAATTAACTTTCTTAATTAAAAGATCCGGGCTACTGTCCTTCCCATCGGAGGGGCCGTATACGGTGTCTGCTATGGAACGAACAAAAATCAGAAGTTTGAGTGGCGGCGTGAACCAGAGCGGTATCCGCAACCATAACGAACGGCTGTTGCTTTCCATCTTGCAACGTCAGGGCAGACTTCCGGGAAGCGATCTTGCGCGGCGCATGGGGCTGTCCCCACCTGCGATCTCCTCCATCTTGCGAAAGCTTGAGCAGGAAGGCGTTCTGCGCCGTGGCGAGCCGGTCAGGGGAAAGGTCGGCAAACCGTCGATTCCGATGGAACTCAACCCGGATGGCGTCTTGTCGGTCGGCCTCAAGGTTGGCAGGCGGAGTGCCGACCTGCTGCTTCTCGATTTCCTCGGCACGGTTCGCGCAGAGCGTCACCTGCGCTACGACTATCCCCTTCCGGAAGAGCTGTTCCACTTCCTGAAGACAGGGCTCCACGATTTCCTGGCTGGCCTCGATCCGGTGGCCCGGCCACGCCTCTGCGGCATCGGTATTGCCGCCCCATTCGAGCTATGGAAGTGGAGTGACCTGCTTGGCGCGCCCGCTGAACAGTTTGCCCAGTGGAAGAATGTGGTCTTTTCTAAAGAGGTTGCCAAGTTCAGCGATTTGCCAGTCTTCATGATCAACGACGCAACCGCAGCCTGCCGTGCCGAGCACTTGTATGGGCGCGGCATGGAGTACCGGGATTATGCATATTTCTTCATCGGATCCTTCGTCGGCGGCGGTATCGTGCTGAATGATACGGTGTTCGAAGGCAATCAGGGCAATGCGGGCGCATTGGGATCCATGCGGGCGACCGGACCGCTTGGGGAGAGCCGCCAATTAATCGATGTGGCCTCCATTCATCTGCTTGAGGCGCGGCTGGTGGAAGTCGGGCTGGACCCGCAATTGCTTTGGCAGGAGCCGCAAGACTGGAGCAACCTGACACGATATGTGGACCCGTGGCTGGGTCAGACGGCACAGGAGCTGGCCAAGGCGTCGCTCTCCGTCTGCTCCGTGGTGGATTTCGAAGCAATCCTGATCGATGGCGCGTTCCCCGCCAAGATCCGGGACGAGCTTGTTGAACGCGTCCGGCGCTATATTGCCAACCAGGATACCAGAGGCCTAATTGCCCCCCAGATTGAAGCCGGGAGCGTGGGTGGCAAGGCCCGTGAAATCGGGGCGGCAAGCAGTCCGATATTCTCACAGTTTCTGCTCAACGCCAACGCGGGGCTGTCCGCCCGCTGAGACCTGCAAAGCATCGCAGCTTGCTTGCAAAAATCGGCCGTCCGGCGCATGGATCGCTGCCCGGGCGCATGGCAGCGCTGTGCGATGTCTTGTCTTGCGCCCGGCGCCCGGCATTGGGGTTCGACGGCTCCCGAACTCCTACGCCAAGAGAGGCAAGCAAACATGCGCTCTCACGGCGGTCTTCCGCGATGGTGGGCTTGGGCTTGCGGGCATTCTTGACTGTTTCGGACATGACGGGCGTCATTCTGGCAGCAATCGCTGCGTAAAACAGGCTTGTGAAACCGTCCGCCACCGATGCGGTGCGTCGCCGAAGCGGCACTCTGCGGCCAAGCGCCCCAAGACTTCTGCCCAGCAATCGCTGACGGTGCATGACCATTCAGCACCGTCAGCCCATAGCCTCGACGGCGCCAAATGACCGGGCGGCGCCTTCCTCCCGCTGCCCTCGCCAGCGATCAGAGCCTCTCAGTTGCCCTGAATTGCGCATGGCCTCAAGCAGCCCCGCTGTCGATGGCTCTCCTCGCACGCGTCGTTGCGATGGCGTGGGACGCTTGCGTGATGCGGATCCTTCCGCTTCCGGCACAGTGGTCTGCCCCCGCAGGATGCGCGGCGCGGCGGTCGCGCGCTCTGCAAGCCGCTTGAAGACCGGACCACGCCGCGGGTTATGACCGGCTCGACGGGTATGGCCCTTCAAACCGACCAAGCTGCGCCGCGGGGCCGGGGTGACGATGCGAGGCGGTGAGCATGAGGCGCCCATCAAAAGATGGCGTTACGATTTGTCTGCCTTCCTGCCTGAGACGGTCTCGATCGAATCTTCAAGATTGACGCCGACGGCATCGCCGATCTTCTTGAGTGCGGGCATTTGCACCGCCATGTCCATGATGCTGTTGATGGCCTGACTGACCGGCGCAGTGGACCCGGCCTCCGCACCGTTGCTGCCCATGCCGTTGATATGATTGATGCTGATCCCTTTGATCTTTTCCGCCGGGCGCACCATTTCGGCAATGATCTTCGGCATGCTTTCCAGGCGGGCCTTTTCCAGTTCCATTGCGACGATCGCGTCGGATCGGGCGTTTTCGGCATTGATCCGCGCCAGCGTTGCTTCGGCTTGCGCCAGCTCAAAGGCTTTCATGGCAAGCGCTTCTTCCTCTTTGGCGGCGCGCTTGTCCTTGGCTGTCGCCTTGTCGCTTTCAGACGCGATGCGGGCCCGCGCCGCCGCGCTTTCGGCCTCCTGTTCCGCGCTGAGCAGTGCCAGCGCCTTCTTGCGTTCCGCCTGAGCCATGGCTTCGGCCGTGCGCAGGGCTTCCGCTGCCTTGACCGCTTCGGTGCGCGCCACATCTGCGCTGGCCTGTGCCCGGCTTTCCTCCTGGCTCTTGGCCGCGATCTGGATCAGCCGATCCTGCTCCGCCAGTTCGAGATCCTGCTGGCGGGCAATTTCGGCCTGGCGGAGCGCCTTGGCACTGGCGATTTCATCCGCTTGAATGTCCTGCTCCATCTGGATGCGCGCGCGCGCCTTGGACCGTTCGGCCTCCGCCTTGCGATTGGCGATCTCAGCCATTTGCGTGGCCAGAAGCGTTTCGATTTCTTGCGCTTGCGCGATTTCGGCCCGACGTTGCTCAAGCTCGATTTCAAGCTTGCGCTTCGCCGCTTCCATGGCTGTCTGAGTGACGGAGACCTCCGAGTTCCGCTCGATCTCGGCGCGCTCCTTGCGCGAAGTGGCGATCACCTGTGCGAGTTTGCGCATGCCCACTGCGTTGAAAGCGTTGTTTTCATCAAGCGCGGCGAAGGGTGTCTGATCGAGGCCAATCAGCGAAACGCTGTCCATTTCAAGACCAAACTTCGCCAAAGGGTCCGTCAGGGCCTTCTGAACATTGGCCACGAAGGCGCCTCGGTTCTCGTGCAGCTCATCCATCGTCGCCTTGGCCGCTTCCGCCCGCAACGCATCAATGACCATGCCGTCCAGAAGGCCGCGCAGCTGATCCGCCTGAAACAGCCGTTTGCCGAGGGTCTGCGTCGCGCGGGACACCGAATCCTCATCGGGCTTTACGCTTACGTAAACCTCTGCCTCGACATTGACGCGCAATCGGTCCTGAGTGATCAGGGAGCGCTCGCCGTCGCAGGCCACGCTCATGCGGATCGTCTGCATGTTGACCCGTGCAACTTCGTGGAAATAGGGGATGGCCAGCGTGCCACCGTCGATCACGACCTTGCGCCCGCCGATCCCGGTCTTGACCAATGCGACCTCATTGGAGGCCCTCTGGTAGAATGCGGCTGCCAGCACCACGAGAACGGCGAGGACAATGACGAGCAGGATAATCCAGGCAAGAGCAGACATGGGTGTTCCTTTCCTAGAGCCCGTGCATTTCGCACAGGATGTTGGACGACATGCCGCCGTCCGTGGGAATGTTGGTGCCGCGTATCCATTGGCTCAGGTCGCTGAGCATGAAGGCAATGACCGGGGCGATGTCGGCGGCTTCACCGGGGCGATCCATCACCCGGGCGTCTTCCTCGGCCCGGGCACCCAGGGTCTCCAGGAAATCGCCAATGATCGGGGTGTTGACCGGGCCCGGGCTGACGCTGTTGATGCGGATGCCGCGATTGCGCCATGTCCATCGGTTCTGCATGGTCCAGACGATCAGGGCTTCCTTGGTAAAGAAGTAGCTTCGTCCGCCTTCGTTGGTGATGTTGTGGGTGAGCATGAAGTCCTTGATGCCCCCGAAATCAAGCGTTTCGCTCGCCCTGATGGCCTCTACGGCCTGTGGCCAACCGAACCCGGCAAGGGAAGCGACGTTGACGATACTGGCATTGTCGCGCAGCTTCGGGACGAGGCCCAAGGTCAGCCGTTTCACAGCCAGCAGATTTATCGCGATAAGCTGCTCGGCCGGACGCGTCGGCGGCAAGCCTGCATTGTTCACCAGACCGTCGATCCCGTCCGGCAGCACGTCGATCAACGCATCGATTGCGCGCGGGTCGGATAGATCCGCGCGGTAGAACTCTTCGACATGGTCAAAGTTCTTGTTGACGTCGATCCCCAAGACTTCCGCGCCCTGATCGGTCAGGATTTTTGCCGTCTCCCATCCGATACCGGATGCCGATCCGGTCACAACGATCCGTTTGCCCTTCAGCAGGTCTTGCATGACTGCTCCTCAAAACACGGGTGGATAGGGCCGATGACCACGATCCAGCGTGATCCAGCGGGTTTCGGTGAAGGTCTCCATCGACCAGCGCCCGCCATGACGTCCGACACCAGAGGCTTTGGACCCCCCGAAAGGCACATGCGGCTCGTCGTTTACTGATGAGCAATTCACGTGGCACATGCCGGTTTCCAGCCGCTTGGACATCTCCAACGCTCTGGCCTCGTTGCGCGTGATGATCCCCGACGACAGCCCGTATTCGGTGTCATTGTTCAGCGCGATGGCCTCGTCATCGGTGCTGAACGGCACGACCACCACCACTGGCCCAAAGGTCTCTTCCTGCCAGACCTGCATGCCGGAATTGACATTGGTCAGAATCGTCGGCTCCACGAAACGTCCATGCACGCCGCCACCAATCTCGACCGTTGCGCCCTTGCTGACCGCATCCTCGATCTGGCTTGCAACGCGCGCCACCTGGCGGTCGTTGATGAGCGGTCCGATGACGTTCGACTTGTCGCCCGTGTCGCCCATCTTCAGCCTGGAGGTCCGCGCTTTCAGACCTGCGAGGAAGTCATGATAGATGCTTTCATGCACCAGGACCTTTTCCACGCTCATGCATATTTGGCCCTGATGCATGAAGGCGCCGAAATTGGCGGACGCCGTTGCACGATCCATATCCGCATCCTCAAGGACAATCAGGCTGTCCTTGCCGCCAAGCTCGACGCAGCACTTCTTCAGATGCGCCCCGGCCTTGGCCGCGATGGAACGCCCAACCGGCGTGGATCCGGTGAACGAGATGCCTTTCACAAGGGGGTTCTCGACCAATTCGTCGCCCATTTCGGCAACCCGGTTGCGGCTCGACGTCACGACGTTGAACACACCGGCCGGGACACCGGCCTCTTCGAGCACTTCCGCAAAGAACAGGCCCCCGCAATAAGGCGTATCCTCTGACGGTTTCAAAACGATGGTGTTGCCGGCGGCCATTGGAAAGGCAAAGCCGCGTGCGGTCAGGATACAGGGCATGTTCCATGGCGAGATCACAGACACGACGCCCATTGGCACACGCTGCGCCGTCGAGAGCTTGCCATGTTCGGACGGCAGGATTTCACCGATGCTCTGGTAGCACATGGCCGCCGCCGCCCGGAACACCTCGACGGCGTAGCCCGCCTCGAACATGCCCTTCCCGAACCAGCCGCCTGCCTCGCCTTGATTGGCGGTTGCGTAATCGACCTGTCGCCGCGCGATGATGTCGGCGATCTTCAGCATGTATTGCGCGCGGTCCTGAAACATCAGACCGGACCACGCTGGAAAGGCGTTCTGGGCCGCTTCAATCGCCGTCCGCGCCTCGGCGGCACCCCCATCGGGCGCCTTGGCCCAGACAGATCCGTCTGACGGGTTCTGGTCGTCGAAAGTGCCTGCGGGCGTAACCCACTGACCGTTGATATACATGCCCTTGAGGGTATGCGGGCCAGAGTGATCTAGCATTGGCTCAATCCCTTTCAAAATCGCCGTTGGTGCGGCGGCGGTACACTTCAACGCGAGGGGCGCGGTAGACTTCGATGGTGACTGGCGCGTCGTCGCTCGACCCGGTCGAGGCAGAGGCAGCGGGTGCGGCGGGTGATGCGGAGCGCGCGACCGGGGTGTAGTCGGGCAGCGGTCTGGACTGACCGGCCCGCGCAGCGGCGATTTCAAACTCCTTGAGCATCGCCTTGATATCGTCTTGTCGCGCCTCCGCCGCGGCCATCGGAGCGGCCTTGACCTTGGGCGCCGATTTCGCCGTCTCGCCGGCCTTCGCAACAAGATCGCTCAGATCCATCCCGACAAGCACATCCGCCGATTGCCGCCTGCGCGACGGCGGGCGCACAGTCACCTTGGTGAGCGTCTCCTTTTCCGATGACGGCGGCGGGCTATGCGTCGCAGGCGCTGCTGCGCCGCCGCCACCGAGATAGGCGGCCTGCACCGCGGGATCCGTCATCAGCGCTTTCGCCTCACCTTCATGAACGATCCGAGTGTTTTCCAGCAAGTACCCCCGATCGGCAATGGCAAGGCTTTGCTTGGCATTCTGCTCGACCATCAGAATGCCAATCCCAAGCGCGCGAACCTGCTTCAAATTCTGGAACAATTCCTTGCAAAGCAGCGGCGAGAGACCCAGCGACGGTTCGTCCAGAGTCAGGATTTGCGGTGAGGACATCATGGCGCGACCAATGGCGACCATCTGCTGCTCCCCCCCGGACATGGTGCGCGCGACCTGTCTTCGGCGTTCGATCAACTTGGGAAACAGCGCAAAAACACGATCGAGGTTGGCCTGTTCGTCCCCCTTGGCCCGTTCGGGATAGGCACCCAGTTTCAGGTTTTCCTCGACGGTCAGATCCCCAAAGATGCCGCGACCTTCTGGAACAAGAGCGATGCCTTCCTCGACAATGCGATCTGCGGGAAGACTGTCCAGTTGGTGCCCGTCCAGAGTGACAGAGCCGCGCACCTTGCCTTCGCAGATCCCCGAGACCGCCTTGAGAAGCGTCGATTTGCCTGCGCCGTTTGCGCCGAGGATCACGACGATCTCGCCGGGGTTGACGCGCAGCGTTGCGCCCTCCAACGCCTGGTGTTTGCCGTAGGCCACGCTCAGATCACGGATTTCAAGCATCGTCATCCCCCAGATAGGCCCGGATCACTTCCGGATCTGAAAGCACCTGTGACGGCGTGCCTTCCGCGATTTTTGCGCCCGAAGACATGACCACACAGTAGTCGCAGAGCGACCGGATGGCGTCCATCACATGTTCCACAAGTACAATGGTGCGGCCTTCGTCGCGCAGCGAGTGGATCAGATCGATCCCGACCTGCAATTCCGTGGGGTTCAGCCCGGCAAGCCACTCGTCAAGGAGCAACACCGTCGGGTCGGAGGCCAGCGCCCGCGCCAGCTCGACCCGCTTGGTATCGATATATGTCAGCTGTCCGACGGCCATATTGCCTTTGCCAACAAGGCCCACCCGTTCCACCAGCCGGGCCGCTTCCTGCCTGGCCTCGGCGCCCCAGCGACGGCGATGGCCGAACACGGCACCGGCAATGATATTCTGCTCCACCGTCATCGACGGCAGAAGCCGCACAAGCTGAAACGTGCGGGATATACCGCGCCTGGCAATCTTGTCGGCGCGCAGCCCGCTGATGGTGCTGCCCCGCAGATGGATTTCGCCTTCGGTCAGGGGCAGGGCTCCGGAGATCAAGTTGAGGGTCGTCGACTTGCCAGAGCCGTTCGGTCCGATCAGCCCGACCACCTGGCCCGGGCGCACCTGGAAATCGATGGTGTTGACCGCGATCAGACCGCCAAAACGTTTGGTGACCCCGCGCAGGGACAGGACAGCTTCGCTCATGTCAGCCCCTCCCGGCTTCGGGACCAATCGCGCATCTGTTCTATCAGCCCCGCAAACCCGCGCGGAATGAAATAGACGATGACAAGGAAGACGATCCCGATGAACAGCGTCACCTGGTTCGGGAAATTGGCCGATATCGTCTCAAGGATGATCGTAAACGGGATGACACCCACAATCGGCCCCCAAAGGCGGTGCACCCCGCCCAGAAGCGCCATGATCACCACCTGGAATGACAGCAGGGGGGTAAAGGCCAGCGCGGGTTCGATATAGACATACCGCGGTGCGAGGATCGCCCCGGTCATGGCGGCGACAGCGCCGGAGACCATAAAGAGCAGCACCTTGGCCAGCGCCGTATTGATGCCGGAATGGGCCGCAACGGTCTCATCATCCCCGATGATGCGCAGCGCAAAGCCCAGTCGCGAGCGATTGATCAGCCAACCGACAAGAAAGACCGCCGCGCCCAGCGCGACAAGCATCTGATAGAGGTTGGCTTCGGTAAAATCCGTCAGGACATACAGGCCTTTCTGGCCGGTCATGTTCTGCCCCCAGGTGATGACCTGCCGGACGAGTTCAGCCAGTCCAAGGGTGAAAATCACGAAATAGACCCCTGACAAGCGCAGGGTTGCCAGACCCACAAGCGCGGCCAGACCCGCGCCCAGAACGCCTGCCAGCCCAATCAGCACCCAGAATGGCAGCGTTTCGATACCCAATCCGGCCGTATAGGTTCCCAGACCGAAGAATGCTGCCGTGGCGAGCGAGATGTAATGTGTGGGCCCGGAAAACAGCGCCCATGATGTGGCCAGCACCGTGAACATCGCGATCGTGATGCCGAGCGACAGAAGATAGTCGGATCCGTAATACGGCAACGCCCCGGCAATCAGCAGCAGGATCGTTGCAACGATGACGCCTTGAAGTTCCTTGCCGGCAATCATGTCGGTTTTCTTCCGAACAGGCCCTGCGGTCTGAACAACAGGACGAGGATGAACAACGTATAGGCCGCGGCCAGCGTCAGCCCCGGATCGATCAACGAGGCGACAAGCGTTTCCACCACGCCCAGGAGCAGCGCTGCAATGATCGTGCCACGCACATCGCCGACCCCGCCCATGATGACGATGATCAGCGCTTTCAGCGTGAAGGCGACGCCCGCGGACGCATCCAGGGTCAAGAATGACGAAATGAGCGCGCCACCCACCGCAGTGATGGCACCGCCCAAAGCAAAGGCGATCGCCGCGCGCTGGCGCACGTTGATGCCCGCCAAGCGCGCGCTTTCCGGCGACACGGCGATTGCACGAAGTGACAGACCGGTCCGCGAATAGGTGATCCAGGCATAAAGAATGGCGCAGATGACAACAGCCGCAAGAAACGCCACAACCCGGTTCTGGGCATAGGTATCGCCCATGATCGTCACCGGCACGGCAAGGAAGGAATAGTTGAAGTAATCGCCGCCGAAAAAGGCCAGCATGAGTCCCACGGCGATAAAGGACATCCCGAACGTGGCCAGAATGCTGTCGACTTCAAGCTGGCCCCGGCTTTTGGCACGGCGCACCAGCGGTTCCAGCATGATCCTGTAGATCAGCCAATTCGCAGCAAAGGCCACCGGCGCAACGATAAAGATCGTCAGAAGCGGGCTGATGTTTCCGGCGGTATAGAACCAGAACGCGGTGAAGCCACCGGCCACCAGCATTTCGCCATTGGCAAGATTCATGATCCGCGCCACGCCGTATTGCAGGTTCAGCCCCATGGCGATCAGCGCGTAGGTGCCGCCGAGGAGGAGCCCGATAATGACGATGTCCATTGAAATTCTGCCCTTCATCTGGCCCCAGCCCGAAGGCCGGGGCCATGTTCCAAGGTTTTACGCCCAGCCTTGCTTCAGTTGCACGGCTTTCGCGCCCTCGCGTCCGGTCTCGCCGACGCCCTGATAGACGCCGTCTTGCCACTGACCGACGGTCCAGAACCGCTCGTTGAAATTGTTGGCGTTGAAGCTCATGTCACCGAGCACAGTGTCAAATGTCGTGGCTTTGACGTGTTCGGTCACGCCTTCGCGGTCGAGGCCGACAGCGGCAATGGACTGCTCCAGGATCTGCAGCGATGCATAGGTCGTGGCAGAGGCCCAGCCATCCGGGGCGCTGCCGGTCACATCCATATGCGCGGCGGCATAGGCCTTGAACTTTTCGTCGTCCGGGTTCGAACCGCCGGCACCAAGAATGCCGTTTGCGGCCGCCCCGAAGCGGTTGCCGAAGGCCGGGAAACAGGTTGCAACGGCGGTGTAATAGGCCTCCACCTGAAGGTCTTCGATGATCGCCTGTTCGGTCAGCCCGAACGTGTCCGGCGGATAGGACCATGCCACAAACGCGTTTGGCTGCGCGGCTTTCGCCGCTTTCATGACGGGCGACAGATCCTGCGTGCCCAGCGGATACGAGGTGTCGTAGACAATGTCGAAGCCAGCGGCCTCAAACAACGGTCTGGCGGCGGCGGCCAATTCGATGCCGAAGGCGTCGGCCACATTGACCATGGCGATCTTGTTGCCGGTCAGCGTGCCGGCATTTTGCATCCCCTTCAGCACGTCGACAACGCCGCTCACAAAGGCCGTCGTGGAGCCAAGCAAAAAGAACATGCCGTTGAACTTGCTGGACAGGTCTTCGATTTGATCCGTGATCGCGGAGACGGCAAGCTGCGGATATTTGTAGCGATCGAACAGCGGCGCAGCCGCGATGTTGAAGCCGGTACCGTAGGGGGCAATGATGAAATCGGCGTTGTCCTGCGTTGCCAGACGCTGAACCGCCTTGATCGTTTCGCCGGGATTGGTCTGATCGTCATATTCGATGACCTCGACCATCTTCTGACCGCCATCAACCATCAGGCCGCCTTTGGCATTCACCTGATTGGCCCAAAGCGCCACGTTCGGCCATTGCGTCACGGTTGCACCACCCGCGAGGGGGCCGGTTTTCGGTGCGACTGCCCCGATCTTGACCACATCGGATTGCGCGAGCGCAAGGCGCGGCGCGGCAAGGCTCGCGGCGGCGGCTGCCCCAAGCGTCAACGCGGTTCTACGTTTCATCATCATGCTTCTTTCCTCCCAAGGTTGAGCAATTCTTCGACGTCATTGGCCTGAAGATCGTTGTGCTGCGAAAGCCAGCGGATTTCGGTGAATTCATCCAGCGCGGCCGTCCCTCCGAACCGGCCATATCCGCTGGATTTCATGCCACCGAACGGCATCGTAGGATCATCGAAGACGGTCGGCCCGTTGATCTGGCAGATACCGGTTTCAAGCCGGTCCGCGACTGCTGCGCATCGGTCGGGATCCCGGCTGAACACAGCAGAGGCCAGACCGAATTCTGTATCGTTGGCAACCGAGATCGCCTCCTCGACATCCCGAACCCGAATGACCGATGCAACGGGCCCGAAGCTTTCCTCGAGATAGATGCGCATGTTGGGCGTGATGTGATCAAGCACGGCAGGTTGCATCACAGCCCCGGAGACTTCCCCGCCCATCCGCAGGGTTGCCCCGAGCGCGACGGCGTCGTCGATCAGGCCGGAGACGCGGCGGGCCGCTTCTTCGTTGACGAGCCGGCCGAGCGGGGCGGTTTCGTCGCGGGGATCGGCGGCATGCAACGCGCGGGTCTTGGAAACCAGCTTGTCCACAAAGGCATCGGCCACGGCGTCGAGCACGATGATCCGCTCTGTCGACATGCAAACCTGGCCCTGGTTGAAAAACGCGCCCGTCATGGCCGCCGCGGCGGCAAGATCGAGATCGGCATCGTCGAGCACGATGAGCGGCGCCTTGCCACTGAGTTCAAGCAGACAGCGCTTCAGAACCTGCGCCGCCTCGATCGCAACCATCTGCCCAACCCGTGTCGAGCCGGTAAAGTTGATCCTGCGGATGGTTGGATGGCGGATGAGCGCACGCGCCACGTCGAAACTCTCGTCAGGGCCATTGGTCACCACGGTGACGACATCCTTCGGGAGCCCGGCCCGGGTGAAGAGGTCGACAATCAATTGATGGGTTCTCGGGCAATGCTCGGAGGCTTTCAGAACGACCGAATTGCCACAAGCGACGGGCGCCGCCATCGCGCGCGCGGCAAGTGCGACGGGCGCGTTCCAAGGCACGAACCCGAGAACGACTCCAACGGCCTGACGTCTCACGATCGAGCGACGCCCGTCGGGATGGTCCACCGTCTGGTCATCGAGGAGCGGCACGAGATCACAGGCTTGAAGCAGGATTTTCTTGGCGACCGCGATATTGAAATCCGTCCACTGCGGTGCCGCGCCAACCTCCAGCGCGGCGATTTCAACAAGTGTCGGGCGCTCCTGCTCCAGAATGTCTGCCATGGACCGCAGCAAGTCGACGCGCTCTGCCCGCGTTGTTTTGGACCAGGACCAGAACGCCCGGGCCGCTGAATTTGCGGCTTCGTCCGCCGCGCGGCATGCCGATGACTGGCCCCCTATGGCCTCATGCATATCTCTGGCAGAGCGTTGTTGAAGCAATGCGCCGTTCCCCCCGGGACAAGACGCCGTCGACCGTCTTTCCCCCCTGGCAGGCTATAATGAAGCGTTGCAGGGGCAAAAAAATGCGAAAAACTGGTCATATCATTTCAAAAACTGGTAGAATGGCGCAACCATGAGGCTTTTGCCGTGACTCAGATCGACAGTCATTTCTTTTTCGACAGGTTGGAAAGTGGCTTGCAGGACCGCATTGTGGTGGCCCCGCGGGCTCCAACACATCGGTGGTGGCAAATCGTCTATGTCCGATCCGGCGCCGCAAGGATCCTACGCTCGGACATGGAAGACCCGACAAGCGCCAATGTTTTGGAAGCACCCGCTCTGGTGTGTCTGCCGGACGATGCGCGACAGCGGATCAAACTCCTTGCGGGGTCTTCAGGCGCCCACCTGGCAATCGATGGGCTCGCGATGGCCAACGTTCTGGGAAACCGTCCAGAGGCGGTCGAACTGCGCGTGATGCTGCGCGAACCGATTGCGCTGCCGCTTGGGGAGTTTCCGGAGCAGGACCTACAGATCACCCAAGCGGTGCATACCATCGGCCTCGAAGCGCAACGGCGCGCACCGGGACGCCTCGTCATCATCGAGGCGCAGCTGCGCTGTCTTCTGATCCACCTGTGGCGGCACAGCTACGATGCCGATGCCGTGCCGGTCGAAAGTGGCCCGCGCAACAATGTTCTTTGGCGCTTCCGGCAATTGGTCGAGATCAACTTCCGCAGCAGATGGCGCGTGACGGATTACGCGAACGCGCTTGGCACCACGACTGACCGTCTGCACAACATGACCACGCAGCAGTTGAAGCGCACACCGCTCCAGTTGATTCACGAGCGCACACATCGTGAAGCCAAAGCGCTCCTCACGCGATCGAACATGACGCTCGATCAGATCGCCGCCTACCTTGGTTTCAAGGCATCGGCCCAGTTCAGTGCTTTTTTCCGCAAGCTGGAAGGTGTGCCACCGGGTCAGTTTCGACTTGACGACGCCGTCCGGCAAGCGGAACCCGTGATCGAACAGACCGCCAATTTTACCGACTGGCCCTGACGCGGGAACCGGCCCGTTGTCATGGCCTCGTCAATTCCGCACGACATCATGGGATTTGCCGTCAAACCCATCTCCGTCTGGATTGCACAAACACCGTCGGCGCCCGCTGCAAAGTATCGGGACGCAGTCATATGACCTCGAAAATCTCCGTCAGACGGGTCAATCACGACCCGAAATGCCACGATTCCCAGCCTCAATACAGGTCCAGCTCGTTCTCAGGACCTCTACAAACCTGACTCCTGCCGACAAAGGTCTGCTCCGATCATATTAAGGCCACGCATATGTGCGGAACCGGGCTGTCGATGGCGCTGATCGCATGGCCCCCACCATAGATCCCGGACATTGAGTGGATCGGATAGCGCGGCGCGGTTCCGCGTGCACCGCACCGGCATCTGCCCAAAGCGCAGCATGCGGCACCGGCCGCGCAGCCTCGGTGAAACCGTGGACATGACCGTCCGGAAATCCAAATGTCGAAAGGTATATTCTGGTTATTATCTTCTTGTGGTGATTTTCCAAATGTGGTCGGCTCGCTGGGCAAAATGGTTCCCCGTTAAGGATTGTCATGCGCCGTGCAATCGCTCTAGCAGTCTTCCTCTGCCACCTTCTTCCGCTCTCCGCCCTGGCTCAGGACGCCGAGGATTATGACCAGCTCGTAGCCGGTGCGCAGATCAGTGACGGACCGGTTCAGATCTTGACCAAGGACGCGCAGCATTACCTGTCGCTCCCTCCGGACGTCTTTGACCGGACGCTTGTGTGGTCCGCGGAGGTGGCGCGCTATCCTGCCGACGCGATTTCCTTGTTCGGAACAGAGATTGCGACCCGCGCGATCACGTTGGAACGGCAGGGACAGCGCGTCTTTGTGCGGTCCCTGTCTTCCGGGTCGATCCGCACAAGCGGCACGGCGGATTTCCCGACCGCTGACCTGAAAATGACCCCGATCGACATCGCGTTTGCCAACGCGCAGATTGGCCCCATCCTTCTCGCGTTCGATATTCTGGCAGAAAGCGCAGACGGGCGGATCCTGCTGGATGCGACGGGGCCTTTCACGTCAGACATTGCCGACTATTCGGTCAAGGCACAGCTGGCCACCACCGGGATGACCCCGATCGCGGTTGATCCCACGCGGTCCTACATCGCCCGCGCCTCTGCCCATCCGACGAATATCTTCCTCGTCTCGCATCTGACATTCATGGCCCAGGATCTGGCGGGGCAGGATCGTGCGCTATCGGTCGAGGTCGCCCATACGATCACGCTCCTGCCGGAAGAGCCGATGGAGCGCAGGCTGTTTGACCCGCGCGTGGGGTATTTCGCGACCGAAGTGCTCGAATTCGAGGGTGCGGACGGCTCCGCCGCCGGGGTGCGCCAACTGGCTTTGCGGCACCGTCTTACCCATGCCGATCCCGAAGCCCCGCGCCCATCCGACCCGGTGGCGCCGCTGGTCTATTACCTGTCGCCTGAAATTCCGGAACGATGGCGCCCTTACGTGCGTGCGGCCATCGAGGACTGGCAACCGGCCTTCGAGGCCGCCGGGTTTTCCAATGCCATCGTGGCGCGTGACGCGCCGACGCCGGATGAGGATCCGGACTGGTCGGTCAACGACGCGGGCAACAATGTCATCCGCTGGATCACGCAGCCGATTGCCAATGCGCTCGGGCCAAATGTCCACGATCCCCGCACGGGCGAGATCATTTCGGCGCATATCCTTGTCTGGCCGGACGTGTTGAACGTTTTTTCGGATTACTACTACCTGCTGATGTCGGATCTCGATTCCCGGGCACAATCGCTGCCGCTGCCGGAAGCGCTGCAGGGCCGCATCCTGCGCTACGCGGTCAGCCACGAGGTCGGCCATACGCTCGGGTTGCGCCACAACCATCACGCATCGACCGCGTGGAGCACCGATCAACTGCGCGACGCTGCCTTTGTGGCCGAGCATGGCTCGACATCCTCTATCATGGCTTACGGGCGCTACAACTATGTTGCGCGGCCCGAAGACGGGATCGACCAGTTCTTTCCGCTGATCAGCGCCTATGACAGCCACGCGATTGCCTGGGGCTACACGCCCGGTCTCGACGAGGATGCGCTGGAAGCGCTGGCCGCGCAAGCCACCGAGCAGCCAGAGCTTGTCTGGGGGGCCGGGGAGATGCCCTCCGAAGCGCTTGGACATTTCGACCCGGCGATCCTGTCGGAGAATATCGGCGCGGATCGGATCGAAGCCACCCGCGCCGGCATGGCTGCCCTGCAAAGCGCGTTATCGCGCTTGCCGGACGCCGTCGCGCCATCGCCTGAGAGGGGCGAAACCATGGGGCGTGTCTTTGACCAGGCCAAGGAACGGTATCTCGGATTTGCCGACAGCGTGGCCCAGATGATCGGCGGGTTGGAATCGACTGCCTCGGACGGCATCCCGACATCCTATGTCAGCGTCGCGGATCAGAAAGCCGCCCTGACATACCTCATGTCCGAGGGGGTCTCCGGGCTGGACATGTTTGCCGATCCGGTCCTGCTGGCGGAATTCAGGCCGGTCGGCGGTCTCGAAGGGGCCGATCTCATGGCGCGCAGGCTGGTGTCGGACGTGCTGGACCCGGCCCGGATCCGGCTCGTCTATACTCAGAACATGCTTCAGCCGGAGCGGGATTTCGGTGTGGCCGAGATGCTCGCCACGATTACCGACGCGTTCCTGCGCGATGCCACGACGATCGAGGACATGGCGTCCCCAAAACGCGCCGCATTGAGCGAATATGTCGGCCTGCTGACAACGCTGCCGCTCTACGAAGGCGATCCATCCGCCGCGATGCTTGGCCTGCTCGGGTTCCCGCAAGGGGTTGTCGATCTGGGCGCCGCGGGCCTGACCGACACCGGCCTTGACGCCGCCGCCGCGACGGAGCTTGAGCGCCTTGTAGAGGCGCTGGCCCCGGAGGAAGACGGGTTCGCCACCCGGCTCTTCAAGGATGTCGAACGCCTGCTCGGGATGGATCCCGACGCCGACGACGCCAACACAGACCCGCAGCCCGGAGACGCAGACCGTTGAAACCAACCCTTGTCATGACCGCAGGTCTTCTGCTCGCCGCGTGCAGCACGCCACAATCGAGCGAGGACACGTTGCGAAAGCATGGGTATTCGGCCGCCTATGTCGCCGGATACCACGACGGATGCCCAAGCGGAAAACGGGCGGGCGGAGACAGCTTCGCGCAGCGCACGCAAGACGCCTCGGCCTATGCCGCCGGTGGCGATTATGCGACGGGCTGGAAATACGGCTTCATTCACTGCCGCGACGCCGAGGCCCAGAACGAGGCCATTGCCGGGGCGGTTGGCGCCGCAATCGCCTCTGGCATCGGCCGCGACCATGGCGCCGATGGTGTCGATGCGCGCAAAATCCTGTCCGGGATCGACACGTCGGGTCTGGAAACACTTGGTCAATAGGAGACAGCAATGAACCCTTTCCTCAACACCCTTTGCATCGGCGGCATCGCCGTTCTGGCGACAGCACATCCTGTTCTGGCGTTTGATCGTGAAACAACCGAGGCTCTGAAAGCGTGCCATGACTACCTTTGGGAGGTACCGGAATTCGCCGAACTGCCAAACGCGGCGCTGTCGGTCTGGCCCGCGTCCTCCGATAACGGGGTGACAAAGGTTTACTGGGTGGTGGATTGGACCGACCCGGAATTGCGCGCCGCCGGTCAGTGCGAATATGCCGGCGATGAAGTCATCGGGTATGAACGGTTCTGATCGCTACGACCGTCCCGAGGAGTGGATCGCGCGGGCTCCGGTCGCGGCCATCTATCTGTTCAACCTGGCCCCAAACGCCTTGCGAATTGGCCTCCTCCCCCGGATCACCGCCGGTATCGGGCTACCCGGAGCCGGTGGTAACACGCCATCAAACGCTGGTCTGCGGGGTTTTGCGCCATGAAACGGATCGTGGCGGGCGTGCTCTGTGCCGGGATCGGCGCCGCAATCGCCTTCGTCTTTGTGAAAAGCGCGATAATCGACGTGGTGCGCGACCCGCCCCGCGCCCTTGAGCCGCGCTTGCGGCAAGCGGCGGAAACCGCAACGCCCGACGAGATCCGCCGCGCCTTGCGCGCAGCCGGTTTGAACGAAACACCGGTGTTGGGCGATACCGGCGTGACCGCGCATATGGCACGTCTGGATCAAGGGCAGATCAGCGCGGAAGCGCTCCTGGACTATGCCGAGGACCTCGCTACCCTGTCACGCCTGTCCGCCGCACAAGGCAAGGCCATTCCCGGTGCGTTCTGGGACGTGGAAACACCTGCCTTGACCCGAGATGGCTGGACCCCCTACGCGATCGTTGCGCATCTCGCAGATGACCGCGGCAAGCCCTATCTCGACCTGCTCTCGCAGGCCTATGCACGGTTTTACGACTACCGCGCCGGGGGCAATCCGGACGACACAGCCCTCGATGCGGCTTTCGACATTCTGGATCAATCGCACAGCTATATCCTGTCCCTGCCGGAAGCGCGGCGACTGCAACATGGCCCCAAGCTGCGCTCCGTCGAGGCGGCGACATTGATGGCATGGCAAACCCTCGTGGCGGGCACCACACGCCGCATCCCCGGTCTGGCTCAACCGGCCTTCGATCATGGGTTTGTCGGGCGGTTCAGCGTCAAGACGATCTATCAATATGAGTTGGGCAAACCGATGTCGATTGGCGAGGTCTGGGGGGTCAGCGGGTTCAAACCACGGTTTGTCGGGCCGCCCGAAAACAACAACCAGATCGAGCATCTGACCATCAGCACGCTGCTTCAGGCCGTCGCCGGAACGCCCGCGACCCTGCTCGATGCCCTCGAACTTGAAAAGGCCGCCGCCGGTCAATCAAGCCGCGGCGAGGCCCGGGCCGATATCACGCTCAACAACGCGGTGCACAGCCATTTCCTCCCGGCGCTGTCTGACAATTTTGAAACGGCGGCGCGTGCGCTCAAATCTGCCTTGCGCGAGTGACCGGCACGGCGCCTGCCGGTTTGTCGGGTCGCGGGCACTGATGCATGACACCCCATCTTGGTCCGGCGTCGGTGCTCCGGTCGAGCGGTTCATCCCCGCCGCGACGCGACGCCAAGGGCATTGCTGTGCCGGGTTTCCTGTCCAGAGAGGCCCGACAATCAGCGCTAGGCAGGTCGGCCCCCCCGAGATAACGTCGAACCGCAGACGATTTTACGGGACGATTTAGAATGACGATTTCAACACAGAATATTCGTGTCACATCCAATGATCAGAGCATCTGGAATGCTGGCGACGCAGCACAGGTCAATTGGGGCACCTATATTCCGATCCTCGGCGGCGAGGCCCGTCATTTCATCGTCACCGATGCCAGCACCACGCTGGGGCGCGTCACGTTTGAGGGCGACACCGTCACCTATGAGGCGGGCGATTCCTTCCCGCGCCTTCCGGTTGGCACTGTCCTTCCGGTTTCGATCACCGTGGACCTTGCCGAAATCGCGGATATCGGCGACCCGGACAGCCTGACCGGAGAGACGCGGCCCGGCGTGCTCCAGCAGGTCTATGTGCGTCAGGGCGAGGATGGGCCGGAAGTGGGAGAGACCGCCGATGGCGACTTTTCCGAAGGCGCCTTCACCTTCGACGCCGTGCCCACCGAATTGCGGCTCGACAGCCCCGATACGCTGGAAGAGCAGGTCTTGGACTTCGGCATAGATCTCGACCCGTCAGAGGATCTGGCCGGGGAGATCCAGGCGCTGCGCGACGATATCGCTGAGATCGATACCGAAATTGCTGCGCGCAGCGAAGAACTTCAGGACGCCATCGACCAGGCCGAAGACTCCGCCACGGAATTTGGCCTCAAGGCACAGGGCTTCCTGCTCAACACCGAAAAGCAGATCTATTCCGCGGCCGCCGACGCCGCCGAATTCGCAAGCGCGTCGCTCGACCTCGCCGCGGAATTTGCAGGCAGCCCCGCAGTTGTGCTCGACTCGCGGTTCTTGCCGGCCCTGACCACACGCGAAGTCTTCAAGGAAGTTCGCATCAACCAGATCAACGAGCTGAATGCCGTGCTTTCCTTCCGCAATGCCATCTTTGAAATCGTGCGGATTGCCGACAACAATGATGAGCTGGACGGGATCGTGCCCGACGGGGTCGTCGCCGAATTGCTGCGGATCGCCGGTGAGTTGAGTTTCATCCAGGAAAGCCCGCTTGATGAAGCCCTGGATCGTCTGACAGCAGACGGGCTGACCTATCAAGAGCTGAACAGTTTTGCGGGCGAAGGGACGCTCGACGGTCAGCTCAACGTGCTCAACAACCGCGTGGAGTTCACCGAAGGACAGATCAACGCGCTCGAGAGCACCGTCTCCGGCCTGATTGCAGCCTATCGCGATCCGACCGGCCTTCTGGGGCCTCTGAATGACGTGATCAGCACGGTGCTTGCCACGTCTGCGCAGGGCTTTGCGGGGTTGGCCGCCGAAGCACGTCAGGCAGAAGCTGGCACCGACCAGCGGATCGAGGAAAACAACGGCGCGCTGCGCGCCCAGGGCTTTGACACCCGCACGGATTTCTTCGGCACGGCAGAAGCCTTCGGAGATCTGGTGTCGGACAGCGCCGCCGTTGTTGGCGCCAGCGGAGCAGTGTTGCTTTCCGTGTCCGAACGTGCGGCGAAGCAGGCGCTTCTCGACGGAGCGGTGTTCATTGCCAACGGCAACCAGCTCACGGCACAGGTCACGGTCGATGCCAGCGCCGATGTGCAGGTCGGGCTCGAGGTCGAATTTCAACTCGATGGCGGCTCCATCGATACCAATCTCGACTATACGCTCACCTCAACCGCCGCCTTCGATCCGACAACCGACACCCTCACGCTCATCCCGACCGCGACAACGGCCACGACCGGCGACAGCGTGGCCTTCACCACCATCAGCCCCAATGCGAGCTTCTACGTCGGCCTGCTCTATGATTTCGGTGCCGAGCTGACCGCAACGCTGGATTTCTACGCCAAGGCGTTCAACGTCGAAATCTTCGATTCCGGAGGGCCGCAGGAATACACCACCGGGTTCCGCGAAACCGGGGTGCTGCCGCTGATCAGCATCGACACAGCCAATCTCCAAGACCTCGTGCTGCTGCCCAAGATCATCGGCGTGCCGAACCTCACGGATGTGATCGAGTTCAACGAGGACAACCAGTTCGAGGTGCCGCTTCAGGGCTGGGTCGGCGACGTGATCGAAGAGCTTGTCATCGGCGTGCCCAGCATCGAAACCGAAGGCCGCGCGGCCGCCTTTTCGGCGGACCCTTACACCGACAGCGATATCGGCGATCTGAGCGACCTCAAGGATGCGCTCATCAACCTTCTGCCCTCCGAATTCCGCTTCGGCGAGGCGATTGAAGCGCAGCTTGAATCCCAGGATCCCCCGTCCCCCACTGCGGTTGGTGAAGCCGACTGGACCGCTGTGCTGACCGCCATCGGCGATGCCATCGCAGAGGTTGAAGGCGGTGAATATGTCCCGATCTTCGAGCTGCGCCCCAAGGGCAACGACACCGCTCTGATCCATATCGACCAGGCCAATGATGCGCTCGACGGGCTCGATCTCGGTGACGTTGCGGAATTCGGCTTCTTTGTCTCGCAAGGCACCGGCAACGATTTTGCCCGCGTTCGCGTCGATGTGGACAACCTGATTGCCGTGATCATCGGCCAGATTGCGGGCGTTCCCCCCGAAGGCTCGATTGATCTGAACTTCTTCAACCAGGAACGCAGCCTCGAACAGGCCTTTGACGAGATCGACGATGCCGCGGTGCGCGATCTTCTGAAATCCTCGCTTCAGGCGGGCATCACCCTGACCATTGCCGATCTCGATCTGACCTCCGCTTGGCGCTTCGACCAGGACTTCGCGCTGCGGGTCGATGACATGGAGTTTCGGGTCACTTTCGAGGACGGCACAACACAGAGCTTTAACGCCAGCACCGCCGACCAGATCGTCATCGAAAACGCCAGCACCCTTGTCGACACTGATGGCAACGGCCAGATCGACTACACGATGCGGCTCACGCCCGTGGCCGAGCTTTTCAACGACACAGAACTGGCGCTGAACATGATGCTTGAGCTTGACCTGCTCAAGCTCGATCTCGAACTGGGGGCGGTGCTGCCCCTGTCGCAGATCCCCGGCCTTGGCTCCACCGCAGACATCACCGTGCTGGATGAAGAGCTAAAACTCGGGCCGTTGTTCCGGGCCTCCGCCGGCGGCGACATCCTGTCTATCGACATCTTCGAAGAGGCCATTCGCGGCTTTAACGCAGGCTTTGGCGAGGCCACCGGCGCGTTTGCCTTGCGCGCCGCGTCCCAAGGCCCGGACGACGTGGTCGGCAATGACAACAGCGAGACGATCGACGGTGGCGACGGCGATGACAGCCTGACAGGCAATGCCGGCGACGACACGGTGTTCGGCGGTGCGGGCGACGATCTGGCGATCTGGAACCCCGGCGACGGCAATGACGCCATCAATGGCGGCACCGGAAATGACCGGCTTGAGGTTAATGGCAGCGCGGATGCGGAGGGCGAGGCGCTGACGGTGGGGGCCGATGACGGCACCGTGCGCGTCAGCCGCGCGGGCGACAGCCCGTCAGAGCTTTCGGTGACCGAAGTCGAGACGCTCGAACTAAACACCGGCGGCGGCAATGATACCGTCACGGCCTCAGACGATCTCGCGGCGCTGATCGCGCTCGAAATGAATGGCGGCGATGGCGATGACAGCCTGACCGGCGGCGACGGGGACGACACGATAAACGGCGACACCGGGGCGGACACGCTCACCGGAGGCACAGGCAATGACGCCATCACCGGCGGCACCGGCGATGACAGCGGCGTGGGCCAGGGCGGCGCCGACACGCTTTCGGGCGGCGATGGTAACGATACGCTGCGCGGCGGTGCCGGGAACGATGCGCTCGATACCGGCACCGGCGACGACAGCGCCAATGGCGGTATCGGCTTCGACATCCTGACGGGCGGCGGCGGCGATGACCTGCTCGAAGGGGGCAACGGGTTCGATACGTTGAACGGAGGCGCGGGCAACGACACGCTGCTGGGCAATTTCGGCAACGACCTGCTGAATGGCGGTCTCGATGATGACACGCTCGAAGGCGGTCTGGGCTTCGATGTGCTCAACGGTGATGCCGGCAACGACTTCCTGCGCGCGCGCGACGGGTTCGACACGCTTTCGGGTGGCGACGGCAATGACAGCCTTGAGGGCAACAACGGCAACGACATGCTGGGCGGCGGCCTTGGCAATGACCTGCTCGAAGGCGGCTTTGGCACCGACACGATCAACGGCGGTGGCGGCGCCGATACGCTGCGTGGGTCCAACGGCTTTGATGTGCTCAACGGCGACGCAGGCGACGACCTGCTCGAAGGCAATTCCGGCAACGATACGATGGATGGCGGCGCGGGCAATGACACGCTGCGCGGTGGGCTCGGGGCGGATACGTTCATTTACACCGCGGGCGCGGATCGGATCCTCGACTTTCAGCCGGTCGATCAACTCCAGATCGCCGCGAGCCTTCTGAGCGAAGACACCCCGCTGCCGGATGATCTGCGTGGCTATGCAAGCCTTGATGCGGACGGGTTCCTCTTGCTTGATTTTGGCGATGGCAACACGCTGAGTCTGCGCGGCATCACCAACACCGGCGCGATACTCGACGATGTGAGTTTCGTCTGACGCCACAAGCCCGGGTCGGCGGCCGGAATTCAGCCCCGGCGTGGTCATGCGGTTATGCGACCCCGACTCTGCCTGTTCGAGCTGCACCCTGCTCGCGGCGCGACAGGCACTCTGCTCCCCCGCGCCGCGCTGAAGAGCGTGGCTCATGCGGGTCCGATGGCGCTCGCCGTGCAACACGTCATCCCGGAACCGGGTGTTGATGCGGTCGCAACAAGCTTTCGGCCTTTGCGACACTGGCTCGGCATAGACGGCCGTGATCCCATCCCGCAGCTTCTGGGCAAAGACCGCAAGGCCGTGGCAGGGTCGGACCACTTAGGGCGGCTCACGCAGCATGAACGGGTCGGACAGCGCATCCATCCGGTGCGGTGGGCTTGCAATTGATGCAGGGGGCACACTCTGACCGTCAGGCGATTTGTTACGCAAATCCGCCGAAAGACGCGATTGTGGCGCATGTGCCAGCCCGCGCTCTTCAGCAAAGCGGTCACCATCCAAAGCCCCGAGCGGCTTTGGTGGCCCGCCGGTCTGATCCGCCAGATGCCGTGACGGACCACCAAGATGGACGGAGTCAACGGTTTGGGATCAGGTTGCGGATCGAAAGGTCCCACGACCGTCGAGGAGCCGGGTTGAATACGACCCGCGCCCACATACGCATCTGATCTGTATTGGTGTCAGTGGTGAGCCGTGCAGGGTTCGAACCTGCGACCCACTGATTAAAAGTCAGTTGCTCTACCAACTGAGCTAACGGCCCACTAGGGGCGCTATCTAGAAAGAGCATCGCAGAGGGTCAAGCCAAAAATCCCACAATTTCATCGCAGGCGGCATCACGGCCCTGCCTGCCCTCTGGAAAGCGTGGCTGGCGCGGCGTATATGCGCGGTCATGGTTCAAGAATCCGCCCTCCACGGCCTGCCTTTCATGAAAATGCATGGGCTCGGCAACGATTTTGTCGTGATTGACGCGCGCTCGCGCAAGGTCCGGGTTTCGCCCGGACGGGCGATGGCGCTTGCCGACAGGCATCGTGGTGTAGGGTTCGACCAGCTTGCGCTCATCGAATCATCTGACATTGCCGATGCGCATCTTGTCTTTCTCAACGCCGACGGGTCCACGTCCGCAGCCTGTGGCAATGCCACCCGTTGTATTGCGGATTTCCTGATGGATGAAACAGGCCGCCACGCCCTGACGCTTACCACGGATCGTGGCACATTGCTGGCGCAACGCCGGTCAGACGGGCTTTGTTCGGTCAACATGGGCGCGCCACAGCTCGACTGGCAGGACATTCCGCTGTCACAACCGGTGGACACGCTGGCATTGCCGATCGAGGGCGCACCGACCGCGACGGGCATGGGCAATCCGCACTGCACCTTCTTTGTCGACGATGCCGAGGCCGTTGATATGGCCGCGCTCGGCCCCGTGTTCGAACATCACCCCCTCTATCCCGAGCGCACCAACGTGCAATGGGCCTCGGTGATTGGCCCCGACCACCTGAGGATGCGCGTCTGGGAAAGAGGTGTCGGTCCGACCCTCGCATCGGGGTCGTCCAGCTGCGCCACTGCCGTGGCCGCAGCCCGTCGTGGTCTTGTCGGGCGATCGGTCCGCATCACGCTGGATGGCGGGGAGATCGAAATCGACTGGCGTGAGGATGGCGTGTGGATGACGGGCGCCACGGCGCATGTGTTCGACGCGACGCTTTCCCCCGCATGGCTGGAGGCGCACCCATGAGCAGCCCGAACAACCCGCCCAGGTTCACCACGCTGGGCTGTCGTCTCAACGCCTATGAAACCGAGGCCATGAAACGCCTTGCAGAGGACGCGGGCGTATCCGATGCCGTGATCGTCAATACCTGTGCGGTGACCAACGAGGCAGTTGCCAAGGCGCGCAAGGAAATCCGCCGCTTGCGCCGAGACAATCCCGGCGCCCGTGTTATTGTCACCGGCTGTGCGGCCCAGATCGACCCCGACAGTTTTGCCGCGATGGACGAAGTTGACCACGTGATCGGCAATACCGAAAAGATGGCCCCCGAGACATGGGCCGCCATGGCGCCTGATCTGATCGGCCAGACAGAGCGCATTCAAGTCAACGACATCATGTCCGTGAGCGAAACAGCCGGGCACCTGATCGATGGGTTCGGCACGCGGTCCCGCGCCTATGTGCAGGTTCAGAATGGCTGCGACCATCGCTGCACGTTCTGCATCATCCCGTATGGTCGGGGCAATTCGCGCTCCGTTCCCGCTGGCGTTGTGGTCGACCAGATCAAGCGCCTCGTGCAGGAAGGCTACAACGAGATCGTTCTGACGGGCGTGGACCTCACCTCATGGGGCGCGGACCTGCCCGGCACACCGCGGCTTGGCGATTTGGTGATGCGGATCCTGCGGCTGATCCCGGATCTTCCGCGTTTGCGGATTTCGTCGATCGACAGCATCGAAGCCGATGAGAACCTCATGCTGGCCATCGCGACGGAGCGCCGGCTGATGCCGCATCTGCACCTGTCGCTCCAGCATGGCGATGACCTGATCCTCAAGCGCATGAAGCGTCGCCATCTGCGCGACGATGCCATCGCCTTCTGCGAGGAGGCCCGCCGCTTGCGCCCCGAGATGACCTTCGGCGCCGACATCATCGCGGGCTTTCCGACCGAAACCGAGGCGCATTTTGAAAACTCGCTGCGGATGGTCGAGGAATGCGATCTGACGTGGCTGCATGTGTTTCCCTACTCTGCCCGTCCCGGCACGCCCGCCGCCAAGATCCCCAACAAGGTGGATGGCCGCACGATCAAGTCCCGGGCGGCACGGTTGCGCACGGCCGGCGCGGCGCGTGTGCGCGCGCATCTCGAGCATCAGCAGGGCCGCGTTCATCGCGTTCTCATGGAAGCCCCGGATCTCGGGCGGACGGAGCAATTCACGGAGATCCGTCTTTCCGCACCACAGCCCACCGGCCAGATCGTCACCGCCACCGTGACAGGCCATGACGGCACACGGTTGATGGGCTGATCCCGGATGCATCCCAACCCGATCTTCCGCGGAACAGACGCCGCACGGTCATTGGCCTTCGCGGCGGAGCGTGGGTTTGGCACGCTGGCCCTTTCGACGGACACGGCGCCCCTGCTGTCTCATGTGCCCTTCCTGCTGGCAGAGGACGGTGCTTGGGCGGATCTGCACCTTGTCCGCTCCAACCCGATCGCACGTGCGCTGCGCGACGGCGCCCGCCCTGCCACGCTCGCGGTGATCGGGCCCGATGGATATGTTTCGCCAGATTGGTACGAGACGGACGATCAGGTGCCGACTTGGAACTACGTTGCGGTGCATCTCACGGGGGATCTCGAAGCGCTGCCCCCGGCAACCATGGACGACATGCTCGCGCGCCAGTCGGCGGCCTATGAGGCGCGCCTGTCCAAGCGACCGTGGACCACGGACAAACTGACAGAGCGCACACATGCATCGCTGCTGCGACAGATCCTGCCGTTTCGGCTGCGCATCAAGGATCTGCAATCGACATGGAAGCTCAACCAGAACAAACCCGATGCGGCACGCCTTTCGGCGGCCGCGCAGGTCCGCCACGGGCTGGGATCGGAGCTTGACGCCTTGGCGGACTTGATGACGCGCCCCCCGCAGAAATCCTGAGGTCAGCTGGTTACAGAGCGTTCGGCCGATCCATCAGCCGGCGCAAAAGGGTCAATGCTTGCCAATGGCGCCTCCGGGTCTGAGGCAGCCTTTCTTGAGACATATCATATGCCTCGCACGGCAGGCCACATGTCTCAAAGTCCCTCGAACAAGACCGCGGAGACAAAGCCGGACGGGCAATTGCAGACCCCGCCACCAAGGCGTTTGAAAAACGGGCCCGTTTGGTCCATGACGGAATAATGACTCTGACGACCAAAGCGCTTTCTGTTCATCTGCTCACGGCCACGGGTGCCGTATTTGCCATGTTGGCCCTGCTTGCGGCGGCTCAGGAGCAATGGTCCGTGATGTTTCTTTGGCTCGTGGTCGCCTTTGCCGTCGACGGGATCGACGGCCCGCTTGCGCGAAAATACGACGTCAGCACCAATGCCCCACGATTTGACGGGGTTTTGCTCGATCTGATTATCGATTACCTGACCTATGTGTTCATCCCGGCCTTTGCCCTGTTTCAATCGGGGCTGCTTCCCGGTTGGACCGGGTGGTTCGCGATTATCGTGATCACCTTCGCCTCCGCGATGTATTTCGCCGACACCCGGATGAAAACGGCCGACAAGAGTTTCCACGGCTTCCCGGGCTGTTGGAACATGCTGGTTCTGGTGCTGTTTGCCATCGAGCCCAATTTCTGGGTCAGCCTCGCGCTGGTCGCGGCGTTGGCCTGGGCGATGTTCCTGCCGTTGAAGTTCATCCATCCTGTCCGCACCAAGCGCTGGCGGCGGGTGTCGCTTCCGGTTGCTTTGGCCTGGACGTTCTTCGCCGGTTGGGCGGCTTGGGTCGACTTCTATCCGGGAAGCTGGGCCCACTGGGGTCTGATGGCGACATCTGTCTATCTGACGCTTGTGGGCATCGTGCAGCAGTTGATCCCGGAACGCGCGACGTCCAAGTGACCCGGCCATGACGTGCGGCGCACCCGCGCCGCGCCACGCGCGTGGGTCAGCATTAAGAAGAGCCGGCAGGGTCGAGGCTTCCGCGTAGACCGCTCTGCAGCTTCAGGGGCAATACAGCTCAGAAGCTTCAGCCCGAGATTGCCCCCAGACTTCGGCGTGAAGCGGCTTCCGGCCTGAGCGTGGGGCAAGTCCGATCTCGGTATGAGACAGGTCCGGGCTTCAGCGCGGCACTCTGCCCATCTGACGCCCCTTGCCGGAACGCACAGCCCTCGTATCAGTCCGGCGCCCGGCGCCGATCAACCGGGCGGGTTTGTGATGACCTGATGAGAGATTGACCGAAGAGGGACGGGCCTGAGGGCCTCAGTCCTTCTTGGCTTCGAGGGCATCGAGCCGCGCCGCAAGGACCGCGTTTTCTTCACGGGCCTTCTGCGCCATCATGCGCACGGCGTCGAATTCCTCACGGGTCACGAAGTCGCGGTCGGCCAGCCAGCGGTCCACCAGCGATTTCATCGCTGTCTCGGCCTCTTCACGAGCGCCCTGCGCAACACCCATGGCGTTGGTCATCAATTGCGAGATGTCGTCAAACACCTTGTTGCGAGTCTGCATGGGATTCGTCCTCATCCTTGTTCAAGGGACTATATGGGGGCGTTGCTGCCACGTCTCAAGCTTGACTTCCCCCTGTGCCCCGCTTCAACAAGACGCATGATCGCCGCCATACCCTTCCCGACCATCTCACCGGAGCTCTTTTCGATCGAGCTCTTTGGCATGACCTTTGCGCTGCGATGGTATGCGCTGGCCTATATCGGGGGGATCCTCATCGGGTGGCGCATTGCGCTGTTCCTGCTGCGCCGACCGCGGTTCTGGGCCGCCGAAAAACCGCCCATGCGCGCCGATCAGGTCGAAGACCTGCTGACCGCCGTGATCCTCGGCATCATTCTCGGCGGGCGGCTGGGGTATGTGCTGTTTTACCAGCCCGCGTATTACCTCGCCAATCCGATCGAGATTCCCATGATCTGGACCGGCGGCATGTCGTTCCATGGCGGGCTGCTCGGGGTCATGGTGGCGGTGCTCTGGTTTTCCCGAAAGACTTCGAGTCCTCTGGCCTCCACCGCTGACCTTCTGGCGATCAGCACGCCCATCGGCATTCTGTTCGGCCGGCTCGCCAACTTCATCAATGCCGAGCTGTGGGGGCGTCCGACTGACCTGCCATGGGGCGTGATCTTCCCCGGTGTCGCGGCGCAGGATTGCGGTCAGGCCATCGGCACGCTCTGTGCCCGCCACCCGAGCCAGCTTTACGAGGCGCTTCTGGAAGGGGCTCTCTTGGCGACAATCCTGTTCGTGCTAGCGGCGCGTGGCGCGCTGAAGACGCCGGGCGTGATCGCGGGCACCTTCTTTGCCGGCTATGGGCTTTCGCGGTTTGCGGTGGAGTTTGTCCGTCAGCCCGACGCGCAGTTCGTGACACCGGGCAACCCGCTGGGCCTCGCGTGGCAGGTCGGCGAGGTCGGTCTGACCATGGGCCAGATCCTCACGGTGCCGATGATCCTTGCAGGGGTGACGGCCATCGCGCTTGCACAACGCAGCGCCCGCAGGACCCGGCATGGGCCGACCCCATGACAACACCGCTGACGACACGATTCCTGCGCCAGATCGCAGCCTCCGGACCGATCACGCTGGCCGAGTATATGGCCACATGCCTCGGTCACCCGGAGCATGGGTACTACAGCACGCGGGACCCGCTGGGCCGCGCGGGGGATTTCATCACCGCGCCGGAAATTTCGCAGATGTTCGGGGAACTCATCGGCCTGTGCCTCGCACAGTGTTGGCTCGATCAAGGCGCGCCCGACCCCGTCGCGCTCATTGAGCTTGGCCCGGGACGCGGCACGTTGATGGCGGACATCCTGCGCGCCACAAGGGGTGTTGCGGGTTTTCACGCCGCCGCTCGCGTTCACCTCGTGGAAACCTCTCCGACCCTGCGCGCCGTTCAGGCACAGACGCTTGCCGGGCATGATCCGGTCTGGCACGACACCGTGGACAGCCTTCCCGCAATGCCGCTCCTCGTTGTCGCCAACGAGTTTTTCGATGCGCTGCCGATCCGCCAGTTCGAGCGCGATCCCGGGGGCTGGCGCGAGCGGCTGGTCGGCATCCAGGACGGCGCCCTTGCGCTGGGTCTTGCCGATGCCGCGCCGCTGGCCGCGCTGGATCACCGGCTCGAAGACACGGACCCCGGGGATCTTGTAGAAACCTGCGCGCCCGCCACCGCCATTGCTGCCATGCTTGGCGCGCGCATTGCGCAGCATGGCGGGACAGCACTTCTGATCGATTATGGGGACTGGCGCAGCCTTGGCGATACCTTTCAGGCGATGGCAGATCACGCGCCCACGGATCCGTTTGCAGCCCCCGGCACGGCGGACCTCACAGCCCATGTCGATTTCGAAGCCCTTGCGCGTGCCGCATCGCCCGCACAGCATACCCGGCTGACGTCGCAGGGGGTCTTTCTTGAAAGGCTCGGCATCACGGATCGCGCGCGCGCGCTGGCCAAGGCGTTGCGCGGCGATGCGCTTGAGACCCATATTTCGGCACATCGCCGGTTGACGCATCCCGATGAAATGGGTTCGCTGTTCAAGGTACTGGGGCTGTATGGCCCGAACCAATCGCCACCGCCGGGACTCTCCGCATGATGCCTTCGCTCGTTGCACCACGCCAAAATGCCCCCCACAAGGGACCCGGTATCGTTTCCGCTGGCCGCATCTTGGCGCAGGAAGACCACCATGACACTTGAGATCATCACCGCCGACAGCCTCGCTCCCGTGCGCCACGGGTTCTTCACCCGCCGGGGCGGCGCATCATCCGGAGTTTTCGCCGGTTTGAACTGCGGTGTAGGCTCGTCCGATCAATCGGAAATCGTGGCCATCAACCGCGCCCGCGTCGCCGAAGCGATGGAAGCGCCTCCCGATGCGCTCGTTGGCGTGCATCAGGTGCACTCGGCAGATGTCGTCGAGATCACGGAGACCGTTCCCGATCAGCGCCCCCGCGCCGACGCGATGGTGACCCAAACGCCCGGCATGGTGCTCGGCGTGCTGACCGCCGATTGTCAGCCCGTGCTTTTTGCCGATGAAGCCGCGGGGGTGGTTGGCGCTGCCCATGCCGGGTGGCGCGGAGCGCGGGACGGAGTGCTTGAGGCGACGGTGGACGCGATGATTCGGCTCGGAGCGAAACGGGAGGATATCGTCGCCATCATCGGGCCTTCGATCAGTCAGCGCGCCTACGAGGTCGGCCCAGAATTCTTCGAAGACTTCATGGCAGACGATTCCCGCAACGCACGATTTTTTGCCGGTGGCGTGGACGACAGGATGATGTTCGATCTGCCCGGATACGGGTTGCACCGGTTGCGCGAGGCCGGCGTGACGGCGGAATGGACCCGGCATTGCACCTATTCGGACCCGGACCGCTTCTATTCCTACCGGCGGGCCACTCATGCCATGGAAGCGGATTACGGGCGGTTGATCTCTGCAATCCGGCTCTGATCCTTGTCGCCGCGCAGCCCCGCGTCCGCGAGAGGCGGGGCAAGTTCGAGTCAATGTATTTCAAATCCAGACTTCTCCGTATCTGCGCCCTGCGCCCGCCCCATTTCCTGTCGATCCTGACCGTCAAGGACGCGCCGCGCGCCGGAATGCCGCGCGCCGAACCACGCGGCTTGCCCGCCCAAGGACAGGAAAAACCATGACCCGCACACCCCGTTTTCTGCGCACCGCCATTGCAACCGCCGCAATCCCCCTGCAGACACCGCTGCCATTTCAGCGGCGTGCAACCGCAGACCGTCCGACCTCCCAGATGACACCGCAGACCAAAACGCCGGCTGCGCACGGGCGCGCCTGATCAAGACCGGAACCAAGCGCCACGGGGCGCCACATACGCCAAAACAACACGGGACAAGACAGGCGCGGGGAAACCCGCGCCTTTGTGCGTTGCCAAACCCGAACCCAATCACGGACCACCCGGCGCCATTGTGGCGACTGCCCGTCCCCGACCGCTCGACCGCGGCGCATCCCATCCCGTAGACGGCAACCACGGTGATTCGAGCCAAGGTCAAATTGTGGCCGGAGTTGACCGCGATCCATCAACAATCTGGCGGCATGCTTTGAATTGACGCCCGGGACGGTCAAAAACAGCGGCAGGATTTGACGCCGCGACGCTCCGCGCGGTATCGGGCATGATCTGTTCAACAGTCCTTTCGTCGTTGTTGGTGGGGGCCAACACGTTTGTGACCAACCCGTATGGGGGATCACATGACGTCGTTCCGCCCCGGCTTCACGCCGGCCACGCCTGCCTATGCCGAAGCCGCTCAGGCTACCGCAACGCCGCAGCCCGACGCCCCAACGCGTCCCGTCCAGGCTCCGAAACGCGCGCCGGCTCTACGCCGACGCTACGAGATTGCTGCGATGATGCCGGACGGCGATCTTGAGTTCCGCACGATCACCGCACCTGCGGCCGATCTTTTCGAAGCCTGCGCCTCCGGTTTTGCGCGCGGCACGCTTGTGCCCACATCGCGGGGTCCGATGGCGATCGAAGACCTGATCCCCGGCGATTTGATTGCAACCGACAAGGGCTACGAACCGGTCACATGGATTGGGTCCACGACCTACCTGCCCGGTGTCTGTGAAATGCAGAGCAGCCTGACACGATTGACCCGGATCACGGCCGAGGCTTACGGCCCTGCCAAACCGACCATGGATGTGCTTGTCGGCCCGGCAGCGCGCATGACGGTGCGCCATCCCTGCCTCGAGCGGCTGATCGGTCAGGATGCCGTGCTTGCGCCGGTTATCGATTATGCGGACGGCGACCGGTTGATCGAGATCGTCCCCGGAGGCCCGGTGCAGCTCTACCACCTGATGACACACCGCCATGGGTTGATTGATATCGGTGGCATCGCCATGGAAACCTATCACCCCGGTCCCGCCGTCGCCCGTGCCCTCGAGGCCGGTCAACGACCGCTCTTCCTGTCGCTGTTTCCGCACCTCTCTCAGTTGGAGGAATTCGGTGAAGTCACGCTGACCCGCACCACGCGTCAGGTGATTGAGAACCTCATTGCTCGGTAAAGACCCGAATGGAAAGCGTAGAAAGGCGCTGTGCCAGCGGCGCCGCCCGTCTGTTTGGGCATGACGGGCGCAGCACCCTCAGGCGCTGCGACTAAGCCGCTCCTCAAGAACGTCGAAAGGCACTCCGGGCGCATCTTTCGCGCCACGGATCACAAGTGAGGTCTTCACGCTTGCGACGTTTTCAGCCGAGGTCAACGATCCCGTGAGGAAGCTCTGAAACGTCCCAAGGTCCGGCGCGACGCATTTCAGAATGAAGTCCACTTCGCCATTCAGCATATGGCACTCACGCACCAGCGGCCAGTCACGGCATTGCGCTTCGAAAGCCTGGAGATCGGCTTCCGCCTGGCTTTGCAACCCGACCTGAACAAAAACCTGCACTTCGAAACCCAGCGCGCGGGCATCCACATCGGCATGATACCCCTTGATGTAGCCCTGTTCCTCGAGCGCCCGGACCCGGCGGAGGCAGGGTGGCGCCGAGATACCGACGCGCCGCGCCAGTTCCACATTGGTCATCCGTCCATCCGCCTGTAGCTCAGCCAGGATCAGCCGGTCGATCGGATCGAGCCTATGGCTTGCCATCCAAGTTTCCTCCCCTTCGATTGGCGATTGTTATAGCAAAATACAGAACATGCGCAATATTATTTCAAGAGTGCGCAATAATCTTTGCCTTTTGCGCCCGAATTTTCAGCACAGGTGCACCACCTTCGGCAGCCGTTTCCTGTCTTACTGACCCTGCTCTCCGCCCGATCGGGGCGGCATTCGGACCGGAGGCATCCGCCGCAGAACAGGCTTCACCATCCGTATCCTGCGCGGGCGCATGACGATCAGCTCCGCTCGGCCTGCATATCGGACGTTGCGACAGGAAGTGCAAGGCAGGAGCCCACCCTCTGGCCCCTTTTCCCCGGCGTTGCGGATGGCTATATCACCTCAACGCGCGTCAGAGAGCGCAAATCACGAGCACGTTGTGCGGAGGAGACGACATGGCCGAGACACGTCACACCAAGGTATTGATCGTTGGATCCGGACCGGCCGGCTATACCGCTGGCGTTTATGCCGCCCGCGCCATGCTTGAGCCTCTGCTGGTCCAGGGTCTGGAACCGGGTGGCCAGCTGACCACGACCACCGAGGTCGAGAACTGGCCCGGCGATACCGAGGTGCAGGGACCAGACCTCATGGTGCGCATGGAAGCCCATGCGCGCGCGATGGGCTGTGAAATCGTTGGCGACATCATTTCATCGATCGACTTCGACAGCCGGCCGTTTGTGGCGCAATCCGACAGCGGCACGGTCTATACGGCCGACGCCGTGATCCTCGCCACCGGCGCGCGGGCAAAATGGCTGGGCTTGCCGTCTGAGGAAGCGTTCAAGGGTTTCGGCGTGTCAGCCTGCGCCACCTGCGACGGTTTCTTTTACCGCGGCAAGGAAATCGTGGTGATTGGCGGCGGCAACACCGCCGTGGAAGAAGCCCTGTTCCTGACGAATTTTGCCTCCAAGGTCACGCTGATCCATCGCCGGGACGAGTTGCGCGCCGAAAAAATCCTTCAGCACCGCCTGCTCAACCACCCCAAGATCGACGTTCTGTGGAACCACCAGCTTGACGAGGTTCTGGGCGACGAGATGCCCAAGGGCGTGACCGGTGTGCGCGTAAAATCGACCAAGACGGGCGAGTCCCAGGTTCTGCCCTGCGCCGGTGTCTTTGTGGCCATCGGTCACGCGCCCGCCAACGAGTTGGTGAAGGACGTTCTGGAAACGCATATGGGCGGCTACGTGGTGACCAAACCGGACAGCACTGAAACCTCCATTCCTGGTGTCTTTGCGGCAGGTGACCTCACGGACCACAAATATCGCCAGGCGGTGACCTCCGCGGGTATGGGCTGCATGGCCGCCCTCGAAGCCGAGCGCTGGTTGGCCGAGCAAGGGCAAGACGCGGGGAAGGATGTCTCCGAACCCCTTGGCTACGGCGCAGAGGCTCAGGAAGACGCCTGACGCAGAAGACAGGCGAGGGACCGAGGCGCAACCGGGCGCTTTGGTGTTTTGCCTGCTTCTTCTCACAGCGCAAAAACAAGGCAGTGCCAAATGGCACTGCTTTTTTGATTGCGGGCCCAGCGCACGGTTGGGCGATAGTCTCGTCAATACCCCCCTCACCAGAGATAATCGCTTCGCGCCCACGCTCCGCATTTGGCCGCGGCGCCTTGGGATTTCGCGCCCTAACCTGTCGCCGAGAGGCAACATCCCGCTGCACCCGAATTTTCCTCTTTGCAGGCGCAGCATTTTCTGCGATGTGTTCACGCATGAACACACTTTGAGTCGCAACGATGCCCGCCGCAACAACCAAACCGCCCCTGCCAGATGACGACCTGCTGTTTCGTCTCCTGCGCCAACTCGACGCCGCTCCCGCCGCGTCGCAGCGCGTGACGGCAGAAGCGCTTGGCATCTCACTCGGACGTCTCAATGCGCTTTTGCGCGCAGTCACCGAAGCCGGCCTTGTCCAGGTTTCGCAGCGTGAAGGCAGCGACCGCCGACAGCGCTTTGCCTACGCGCTGACCCGGCGCGGCGCGACAGAGAAATCCCGCCTTGTCGATCGTTTTCTCAAAAACAAGCTAAACGAATACAATGCTTTACACGCAGAATTGACTGGCGCGAAAAGCACTCTCCCCCTTTTGTCAGACAGGAATAGCCCGATGCAAAACAACCTGGCCCCCATCCCCGAACTCTTCGTGTCGCATGAAAGCGCCCTCAAGCTGAAGGTCGAAGCCGCAGAGCTTACGAGCCACGACCTCACCCCGCGTCAGATCTGCGATCTGGAACTCCTGATGAACGGCGGCTTCAACCCGCTCAAGGGCTTCTTGTCGGAAGAAGACTACGACAGCGTGGTCGAGACCATGCGCCTTGCCGATGGAACGCTCTGGCCGATGCCGATCACACTGGACGTGTCCGAGGAATTTGCGGAGGCCATCGAAGACGGCCAGGATATCGCGCTTCGGGATCAGGAAGGTGTTATCCTCGCGACGATGACCGTCACCGACAAGTGGGTGCCCAACAAGGCACGCGAAGCCGAAATGGTCTTTGGAGCCAATGACGAGGCGCACCCCGCAGTCAATTACCTGCACAATCAGGCGGGCAAGGTTTATCTCGGCGGCCCGGTCACCGGGATCCAGCAGCCGGTGCATTACGATTTCCGCGGCCGCCGTGACACACCAAACGAACTGCGGGCCTATTTCCGCAAGCTCGGCTGGCGCAAGATCGTCGCGTTCCAGACGCGGAACCCGCTGCACCGCGCCCATCAGGAACTGACATTCCGCGCCGCACGGGAATCACAGGCGAACCTACTGATCCATCCGGTCGTCGGCATGACGAAGCCCGGAGACGTCGACCACTTTACCCGCGTGCGGTGCTACGAAGCCGTGCTCGACAAATATCCGAATGCCACCACGACCATGTCGCTGCTCAACCTTGCGATGCGCATGGCCGGCCCGCGCGAGGCGGTCTGGCACGGGCTGATCCGCGCCAATCACGGCTGCACCCACTTCATCGTGGGCCGCGACCATGCCGGACCGGGCAAGAACTCGGCGGGAGAGGATTTCTACGGCCCCTATGACGCCCAGGAGCTTTTCCGCGAACACCAGGACGAAATCGGCGTCGAAATGGTCGACTTCAAGCACATGGTTTATGTGCAGGAACGCGCCCAGTACGAACCGATGGACGAGATCAAGGACAAGGACGACGTCACCATCCTCAACATCTCCGGCACCGAACTGCGCCGCCGCCTCCAGGAAGGGCTCGAAATCCCGGAGTGGTTCTCTTTCCCCGAGGTGGTGAGCGAATTGCGCAAGACCCGTCCACCGCGGTCGCAGCAAGGGTTCACGGTGTTTTTCACCGGCTTCTCCGGCTCGGGCAAATCAACCATCGCAAACGCGCTGATGGTCAAGCTGATGGAGATGGGCGGGCGCCCGGTGACGCTCCTTGATGGCGACATCGTGCGCAAGAACCTCAGCTCCGAGCTGGGCTTCTCCAAGGCGCACCGCGACCTCAACATCCGCCGCATCGGTTATGTGGCCTCCGAGATCACCAAGAATGGCGGGATCGCGATTTGCGCGCCGATTGCACCCTATGCAGCAACCCGTCGGGCCGTGCGCGAAGAAGTTGAGCAATTCGGTGCCTTTATCGAGGTGCATGTCGCAACATCCATCGAGGAGTGCGAGCGCCGCGACCGCAAGGGGCTCTACAAGCTGGCGCGCGAAGGGAAGATCAAGGAGTTCACGGGCATTTCCGACCCCTATGACGTGCCGCAGAACCCCGAACTCAGCGTCGAAACCGAAAACGTGGATGTCGACAACTGCGCCCATCAGGTGCTCCTGAAGCTCGAAAGCATGGGTCTTATCTCCGGCGAGTGACGCATCGCCTTTTTTCACCGCCAAGGGGCTGCGCAGGTGGTGCGCAGCCCTTTTTGTTGCCGCCAAGCGACCGGTCCTGCCTGTCGCGATATGGGGACGATCCTGCCCGATGCCGCAATCTGCGCATCTGCTGTCGATGACGGCGTCAAACGCCGGGCGGGTCCTGATCGGACCAACCTTTGCACGGCGGCAGAAGGGCGACGCAGGCAGGACCGCATATGCCGCGTTTTTTTCGAGGCGTTCTGCCCATTGTCATATGCAGTGCGGCGAACGCGCCGGGGATCCCAAATCGGGCATTCGCGGCCATCATTGGCGCCCTAGAACGGCAGACATATGGAGCCACACGGAAGGGCCAGCATGACGCAGGGTCGGGCCAATGACCGTTCGGGCCGTTTGGGCGTCTATCCGGATCTCGGCCTGTGGTGGCCGATGCCATGATTCACGGCGGATTTTGGGGATCAGCTGACCGCGCTGATCGGAGAAATTGAAGGCCCCCGTATCGCCGGAGGCCCCGTCATTTCAGCGCTCCTCGGCTTAGTGCACCGTGACCGGTGACATGTCATTTTGGCGCGCAAGCATGAAGGCCAGGTTCCGGTCCTTGACCAGCGCAAGGCGCTCCCCGTCCGCGTTGTGAACCGCATAAAGCGTGTCATGCCCGATGACCTGGCTTTGCACCTCTTCGGGTAGATCAGCCACCGCAACGGGTTTTACGTAAACGATCCGATCCGATTCCGTATTCGCGAATGTATGACGTGTGTTCATGTCCTCACCCTTTCCTGATTGCGATTGTCTGAACCACCGTTTCCGGGCGGCTCAGGGTCAGATCGACATGCAGCAAACCGTTTTCGATCTCGGCTTCACCAACCTCCACCCCATCAGCCAGCACGAAACTGCGCTGAAACTGGCGCGAGGCGATGCCGCGATGGAGGAAGACCCGGTCAGACTGGTCGTCCCGCTGGCGGCCACGGATCACGAGCTGGCGATCCTCGACCGTGATCGACAGATCACGATCTGAGAACCCGGCCACCGCAAGCGTGATCCGGTAGGAGCTTTCAGACGTCTGTTCGATGTTGAATGGAGGATACCCTTCGGCCGATTTCGCCGTCCGCTCCAGCAAGCGTTCCAGCTGCTCGAAGCCAAGCATGTGCGGGTAGGACCCAAGAGTCAGTTTTGTCATAGTGGTGTCCTTTGCAATAAAGCGACGTGGCGCGACGATCCCGTTCTGGCAACCGCAGCACCCTTCCAATATGGGGAGGCGTTTCAGCCATGGCAAGGCTTTGCCAAAAGAGGTTTGGCTGCTAAAAGAAGGGTCTGCACCGGGTTTCGAGTGAGGATTGCTGCATGAACGCCCCGACCGAGCTTTCGATGAAGACCGAGGAAGTGCTCAGGGTGGAGCTTGAGGTATTTCGCCGCGAACATCGTGACCTCGATGAGGCAATCCGCGCGATGCAGGCCACCGGCACCGCCGACCAGCTTACAATGCAACGGTTGAAAAAGAAGAAGCTGCGTCTGAAAGACAGGATCGCCCAGATCGAGGACCGGCTGCTGCCCGATATCATCGCCTGACGCGCGCGCTCATCGCGCCGCCTGGATCTTCGCTCAGCCCGGACCCAGACCGGCCCCGGCGCGCTTTGCACAAGCCGCCCGCGCCCGGCGCGCCTCGCCATGTCCGCGCCCTGTGTCGTCGTTGGCGATTGCCCCCGCAGGCCGCACTTGTATAGTTCCGCCAACGACGTATCGGAACGGCGCGGAGACAAGCCATGTCAGAAATCAAGGTTGGCATCATCATGGGCAGCCAATCCGACTGGCCCACCATGCAGGAAGCGGCTGACATGCTCGATGCGCTCGACGTGCCTTACGAGACGCGTATCGTCTCCGCTCATCGCACACCCGACCGACTCTGGAGCTACGGGAAGGAGGCCGTTGAGCGCGGCCTGCAGGTCATCATTGCCGGTGCGGGCGGGGCGGCGCATCTGCCCGGCATGATGGCATCCAAGACACGGGTTCCGGTGATCGGCGTGCCTGTCCAGACCCGTGCCCTCTCCGGGGTCGACAGTCTTTATTCGATTCTCCAGATGCCGCGGGGTTTTCCCGTCGCGACCATGGCCATCGGTGCCGCCGGGGCCGCCAATGCCGGGTTGATGGCCGCCGGAATTCTTGCCTTGCAGGACGCCGCGCTTGCGCAACGCCTCGACGCGTGGCGCGCGGCATTGTCCGCTTCGATTGCCGAGGAGCCCACGCGCGGCTGAGGGTGCAGCCACGCTGTGCAGATGCAGCCGGCAATTGGCGCGGATGACGCCCAAGACCCCCTCGAACACCCTTGGATCGGGATAAGCCGACCGTCAAATCGGCAAATTTCCACAAAACCACTTGAACGACCGGAGCCTGCGGCGCATTCAACCGGTGCAGTGTGACGACCAAGCGGCAAGGATCGACATGGAACCTCTTCCCTCCGGCAGCACCATCGGCATTCTCGGCGGCGGTCAGCTTGGCCGCATGCTTTCTGTCGCCGCAAGTCGTCTCGGTTTGCGCACGCATGTCTTCGAGCCCGGTGCCAACCCGCCGGCGGGGGATGTTGCGCATCGTGTGACCACCGCTGCCTATGACGACAAAACTGCGCTCGAAGCCTTCGCGGACTCCGTCGATGTGATCACGTACGAGTTCGAGAATATCCCGACCGACGCGCTCGACCTGCTTGAACACCATCGCAACATTCGGCCCGGGCGCGAAGCGCTGCGCGTCAGCCAGGATCGCCTCACCGAAAAGCGGTTCCTCACCGATCTTGGCCTCCAAACGGCCCCCTTTGCCGATATTACCGATCGCGCCTCTCTCGATCGGGCGATGGAAACGAATGGCCTTCCCGGCATTCTCAAGACACGCCGCTTTGGCTATGACGGGAAGGGGCAGGCGCGGATCATGACCGCAGAGGAAGCCGATGAAGCCTTTGTCGCCATGTCCGGTGCGCCCGCGATCCTTGAAGGGTTTGTCGATTTCGAGATGGAGATTTCTGTCATCGCCGCCCGTGCGCCGGACGGGCAGGTTTCGGCGTTTGACCCCGGCGCCAATGTCCACGAGGGGGGAATCCTGCGGACCACCACCGTGCCTGCCATGATCCCGCCGCGTCTCCGGACGGATGCTGTGCTTTTGGCGGCGAAAATTCTCAATGCGCTCGATTATGTTGGCGTCATGGGAGTTGAACTCTTTGTCTCCAAAGGTCGGCTCATCGTGAACGAGATTGCCCCGCGGGTGCATAACTCGGGGCACTGGACCCAGAACGGATGCGTCGTGGACCAGTTCGAACAACATATCCGCGCGGTGGCGGGATGGCCGCTTGGCGATGGCAGCCGGCATGCGGATGTGGTGATGGAGAACCTGATCGGCGATGATCTCGACCGGGTTCCGGCGCTCGCCCGCGATACCTCTGTCGCGCTGCATCTCTACGGGAAAGCTGAGGTCAAACCGGGCCGCAAGATGGGGCATGTCAACCGCATCATCCGGGGCTGATCGCGCGCCGACGCCCTTATACAGGCAGCCCAAGCACGCCCCCTCGCGCGACACTGGATGACACCATGCCCGTCACGCCCGTCGTTGCGAGATTTGCCGTCACTACGCGGGCGAGCGATGGCGACGTCGGCCCGCATCGCCCCGCATGGCCGCAAAGCAAAGGCAGCCGCCCCCCAAATGCCGGCTCGAGCGCCCGAGATCCGTAAGCGCTTGTGCTGTGGTCCCCGCATGAAGCGTCCCGGCGCCGACGGTCCGCTGCAGCGTCACGCCGTCCGGGCGCGGCTCTCCTCGGCACCATCGACAAGGCGCTTGTGCTTTCAGCCGCCGCAACGGCTGGCCTGTGCGACCCGCCAGGATTGCAGCCATGTAGAGTGGATGGAGCCGTGACGTCATGGTGACGCCGGGCGAGTGCCCGGCAACAGTGCCACCGTCAGAGAAGCCCTTTGCGCTCAAAGAGCTTCGGGAGGCTCGCCTCCGGGCGCGGACCAATGTGCGAGATGACTTCGGCGGCAGCAGCGCAGCCCATCAGGCCCGCTGTGCGGATATCCGTCCCTGTTGCCAACCCGTACAGGAACCCTGCCGCAAACTGGTCCCCCGCGCCCGTCGCATCGACCGGAACGACCTTCTCGACCGGAACGTCCGTGCGCGTGCCCTCATGGATGATCGTCACCCCATCCCCGGACCGCGTACACACCACAAGCGGACACACGGAAGACACCGCCGCAAGATCCGCCTCAAGATCGTCATTTTGATAGAGCGAGCGGATCTCATCTTCATTGCCGATGACAAAATCCATCTCGTTTGCGATGAGCTGCAAGAAATCCTCGCGATGCCGCTCAACGCAGAACGGATCGGAGATGGCGATCCCTGTGCGCCCGCCGGCGCCGCGACATGCCCGCGCCGCGCGCAGGAACGCCTCTTTGCCCTTGTCCTTGTCAAACAGGTAGCCCTCGAGGAAGACAATCTCCGTTTCGGCCGCAACCGCCTCCGGAACGTCGTCCGGGCCAAGCTCCGCCGAGATGCCAAGATACGTGTTCATGGATCGCTCGCCATCCGGCGACACGAAGATCATCGAGCGAGACGTGGGCAATTCACCATCGGCCACCGGCGCGTTGACGAAATCCGTACCGTCCTTTTCCATCGCGCGGGCATAGAACCGGCCCAGCGCATCGTCATGGACACGGCCGATAAAGGCGGTGCGCAGACCAAGATTGCCCAACCCGGCCAGCGTGTTGGCCACCGATCCACCGGGGGCCTGAACGCGCTCCGCCATCGCCCCGTAAAGGGTCTCCGCACGGGGCCGGTCCACAAGCTGCATGATTCCCTTCTGGATCCCCATCAGGTCGAGAAACGTGTCCTCCGCACGCGCGATCACGTCTACTACGGCATTGCCGATGCCCGCCACCTGGTACTTCTTCATGGGGTCTTGTCCTCGTATCGGCACAGGTCGCGGATCAGGCAGGCCTGGCATTTCGGTTTGCGCGCCACACAGGTATAGCGCCCATGCAGGATGAGCCAGTGATGGGCGTGGCGCTGAAAGTCGACGGGCACGTGATCCTCGATCGCGCGTTCGACCGCAACCACATCCTTGCCCGGCGCGATCCCAGACCGGTTGCCGACGCGGAAGATATGCGTGTCGACCGCTTGCGCCGGGTGGCCCCACCACATGTTGAGCACAACGTTCGCGGTCTTGCGGCCAACCCCGGGGAGGCTCTCCAGCGCGGCGCGCGAACACGGCACGGCGCCGCCATACTGCTCCACCAGGATCCGGCTGAGCTTGATGACATTCTTGGCCTTGTTGCGATACAGCCCGATGGTCTTGATGTGCTCGATGACCCCTTCTTCACCAAGAGCGAGCATTTTTTCGGGCGTATCGGCCACTGCAAAGAGGCCCCTGGTCGCCTTGTTCACGCCTGCATCGGTCGCCTGCGCCGATAGCGCGACGGCCACCACAAGCGTGTAGGCGTTGACGTGGTCGAGCTCCCCCTTGGGCTCGGCCTCCGCGTCAGCAAACCGGGTGAAGATCTCGCGGATCGTGTGATAATCGAGCTGTTTTGCCATGATGCTCCTATGCAGCGTCCGCGGGGCGCGGGCAAGCCCGCTGCGCGCCTTGCGTGTGCAAAGACGGGCCGGGGAGGGTCGTGACATGCCGCAGGACCCGGGCCAATGGCCCCGGCCCGCAAGAAGTTGCGCAACATTCGGGTCGTCTGCGCGCCACGTCGCGCGTAATCTGGCGCCAAAGGAGAAACACGATGCCCAAGGACACCATGGAGCAGAGCTACCATTACCACGTCATGCGCCGCGCCATCGATGCCGTGGACCGGCTCGGCCCTGCGGCAACGCTCGACGATCTCGCGCGCGACATGGGCATGAGCCCAGCGCATTTTCAGCGCCTGTTCAGCAAATGGGCCGGCGTTTCGCCAAAACGGTATCAGCAATACCTCACGCTCGGCCACGCAAAGGCATTGCTCGACGAGCGGTTTACCACGCTCGAAACCGCCCATGCGACCGGCCTCTCCGGCGGCGGACGGTTGCACGACCTCTTCCTGCGCTGGGAAGCCATGAGCCCCGGCGACTACGCGCGTGGCGGCGCAGGGCTCGAAATCCGCTATGGTTGGTTCGACAGCCCGTTTGGCGAGGCGCTGGTCATGGGCACCGCGAAGGGCCTGACCGGGATCGCCTTCGTGGCAGAGACAACCCGCGCCGAGGCAATGGAAGATCTGTGTTCTCGTTGGCCCAAGGCAAGCTATATCGAGGATCCCGATCCGCTGGCACCCTGGGTCGCGGGCGCCTTTGGCGCGACCCGAAGCGAGGTGCCGCTCTATCTCATCGGGGCGCCGTTCCAGATCAAGGTCTGGGAAGCGCTGATGCGCATCCCCTCCGGTGAAGTGACTACCTATTCCGAGATTGCCGGAGCGATTGGCCATCCCAAGGCCGTGCGGGCCGTAGGCACCGCGGTGGGGCGCAACCCGATCAGTTATCTGATCCCCTGTCATCGCGCCTTGCGCAAATCCGGCGGCCTTGGCGGCTATCATTGGGGGTTGCCCGTCAAACGCGCCTTGCTCGCTTGGGAGGCCGCGCGGGCCGATGCCTGAGTGACCCGCTTTCGGTCTGCTGCTTGCGGAACACGCATGACTCGCGGAGACAGGAACCGAATTCCCCTTGTTCTTGGCGGAAAACTGCCGAATCTAGGGGAATAGGGCGTGTTCCACTGCGTTGTTTTTGGATAACACGCTCCAATCCCCCTATAGACGGGGCAACCAAAACATGAGGTTTTTCGATATGCGGGCCAATACTCCCCTGATTCTGTCTTTGACTGCCGTGCTGGGCCTGAGCGCCTGTGCCGAAGGCGGGATGTTCAATGAAAACGATCCGAACCGGCAGGCGAAGCAAGGCGCACTGATCGGGGCGGCAGCCGGTGCTCTCACGGGCCGACTGGCCGGCGGTGACGATGTGGGCGAGCGCAACCGCGCGACCATCGCGGGCGCGCTTGTGGGCGCCGCTGCCGGTGCCGCCATCGGCAACCAGCTCGACAAACAGGAAGCCGAACTGCGCCAGCAGCTGGGCTCCGACACGTCCATTCGCAACACCGGCGACCGTCTGATCGTGACCATGCCGCAGGACATCCTGTTTGCAACCGACAGCGCCACGCTCCGTCCCGACTTGCAGTCCGACATCCGGACCGTGGCCCAGAGCCTGCTGGCCTACCCGAACACCACCGTTCAGGTGGTCGGCCACACCGACAACACCGGGGATGCGGCGTATAATCTCGGCCTGTCCGAGCGTCGGGCGCAATCGGTCGCGGCGATCCTCACCGGGCAAGGCGTTCCGGCGTCCCGCGTTTCGACCTTCGGACGCGGCGAGGCACAACCCATCGCGTCCAACCTGACACCGGAAGGCCGTCTCCAGAACCGCCGGGTCGAGATCATCATCCTGCCGAACGCCTGACCGGCTCCGGCCTTCACGATCCAGCCAAGCGCCGCGACAGCCCTTGTCGCGGCGCTTTCGCGTTGTAGCTCCTTGAGAAACGCAAACAGTCTTTCGGAGATAAAACCCATGACCAAACTATCCCTGCTCGGCATCAGCGGTGCATTGCGCGCGGAGTCCACCAACAGATTGTTGGTGCGCGAAGCAGCGCGCCGCTTCGGAGAAGCAGAGTTCACCGAAGCCGATATTCGCTTTCCCCTGTTCGATCAGGATATCGAGGACGATCCCGGCATTCCCGAAGAGGTCATGTCCCTTGCCCACCAGATCGCCGCGTCTGATGCGGTGATCGTCTCGACACCCGAATACAACAAGGGCATCTCCGGTGCGCTAAAGAACGCGCTCGACTGGATCAGCCGCACGGGCGTCGCCCCGTGGAAAGACAAGCCGGTGGCGCTCATGTCGGCGGCAGCGGGCCGCGCCGGCGGTGAACGCTCACAGAACATGACCCGGCTTTGCCTCGCGCCGTTCCAGCCACGCATCATCAACGGGCCGGAGCTGATGGTGGCCCAGACGTCAAACCAATGGGATGAGAATGGCCGTCTGACCAACGAGATGAATGCCAAGGCGCTGGACGACCTCATGGCGCTGTTGCGCAAGGAAGCCGAATGGATGCGCGCACGCGCGGCCTGAACCAGCGCGCGGCAGACGGTATTTGACCGGCCGCTCTACGCATAAAAGCCCCACCGGAAGGCGGGGCTTTTTTGTCTGAGGGATGCACAGGGTTTCCCTGCGAATGCAGGGGATCAGTATCCCGTTCCCGCCGCCACAACCCGCACGGTTTTGAGAAGGATGCGGATATCCGTCAGGAAGGACATGTCGCGCAGGTAATCGGTATCGAACCCCGCGCGTTCCGAGAAACTCGACTCGTTGCGCACAGACGTCTGCCAATAGCCAGTAATCCCCGGCCGCAGCGCATAATAGGCCGTGCCGGGATAGATCGCACGCTGGTTCTCAAGCATGGGGCGCGGGCCCACGATGGACATGTCGCCACGCAGCACGTTCCACAGCTGCGGCAGCTCGTCGATGGAGGTTTTCCGTATGAACCGCCCGATCTTCGTGATCCGCGGATCATGCCGCAGCTTCTGATGAAAGGCCCATTCCGCGCGGGCGTCCGCGTTGTCCGCCAGATAGGCCTCAAGAAGCGTATCGGCGTTGGGCACCATGGACCGCAATTTCCACATGCTGAATACCGTCCCGTTCCGACCCACCCGTTTTTGGCGATAGAACGGCGAGAAGCCGTCCCGCGAAACCAACCACGCGAAAACAAGCACGAGGAATGCGACTGGAATGGCGAGGATCAGCACGATCAACAAATCGAACGCGCGCTTTGCATAAGCCGCGTAGACGACGCGGGACGAGCGCGCAGACAGCGCCTCGTCAATCAGTGTGTCGAACTCCGCCGTTGGCAGCGGCTGACGAAGATGCAGTGTCAAGATGACCTCCCATGAGTCATGCGTGACGGAAGGCAAGGCAACGTCTCTCGCAGCCGATCTTCGTCTTTACAGACACAGCTTTTCCGGTGCGGAAACGCAACGCGCCCCGCTCAGGCTCTCAGACCCAATGAAAAGCAGACCAACCTACACAGCGCGTTAAAACAACGCGGCAGACATCCCGTTACTCCCAGTGTGGAAGCACCAACCCCCAAGTGCCATTATGCGAATTCAGACAGGAAAATGGCCAAATCCGCGACATGGCTTTTATGCCCGTTCAAATCGGTTTGCGTCAACTTAAACAGAAGCTTGCAACCCTAAGGTGAAGCCATTTTGGTAAATGCCAAACCGCAACCCAACAAATTCAGCACCAATGCAGTCGATCCTGCGCTACGCAGATGGCAACAAGGACAAGATCTGCACAAAAAATAAAGCAATTTCACAGCCTTAAACGCGAACTCTTCGGTCGGAGCACACCGAAACAATAACCCCGCCGGTCGCGCCTCACTGTCTGAAATTCAGAAACACTTCGCGCGATTTTGGCGATCTATGCTGCCATATGGGAAAGTCCGCCGCAGTTTCCCCGCGTATATGGCATCATATTGTTCAGGATTCAGCGACAGTCAAAAGCTGGCACTGCGCGGCTGAAATGGGTGGATCCCAGCCCGGACCGAGATCGAAAAAAATCTGCGCAATTTTCTCGATCATGATCCGACCAAACTCCACAGCGCAATCTCCGGGTGAGCGGCGGTGATCACGAAACGTTACAATTCGACCCAATCCGTCAGATCGGCGCCTGTCAATTTGACGCGATGGCCTCAGATTTGCCCGATTCTACCCGAATCGCGCCCCATTGCTGCGGCGCGGAACCGCCAATTGTGACGCGGCGGCGTGGCTGGTGGAGTTGAAACGGACGCAAGGCACAGATATGGGACGCGGACCAAAGCTGCGTCCCATGGGAGGTTTCGTGACCATCACTCTTCACAAAGGCGATCTGCCCGACGGGCTGGACCTTGGTCCTGTCGTTGCCATCGACTGCGAAACCATGGGGCTCAACCCGCATCGCGACCGGCTTTGCGTGGTACAACTGTCCGGTGGGGATGGCAACGCACATCTCGTCCAGGTGGCCATCGGACAGACGACCGCGCCCAATCTTGAACGGCTGCTGACCGATCCTTCGGTGCTCAAGCTGTTCCACTTCGGACGCTTCGACATTGCCGCCATGTATCGTGCCTTTGGTGCGCTCGCGGCCCCGGTATACTGCACCAAGATCGCAAGCCGCCTCGTGCGCACCTATACGGACCGGCACGGGCTGAAAGCGCTGACGCAGGAATTGCTTGGCGTCGACATCTCGAAGCAGCAGCAGTCGAGCGACTGGGGGGCCGAAAGCCTCACCGATGCGCAGCGCAGCTATGCCGCGTCAGACGTGCTCTATCTGCACAGGCTCCGCGAGGCGCTGGACGCCATGCTCGCCCGCGAAGGCCGCACCGATCTTGCGCAACATTGCTTTGATTTCCTGCCGACACGCGCGCGCCTCGATCTCGCCGGCTGGCCGGATACGGATATCTTCGCCCATGCATGACCGGGTGCCGCGACAGGGTGGGATGCATGGCGCGGCCTGACGGGCTTTATTCCCGCATCATCGCGTGGCTCAAGATTCTGCTCCCCCTGGCGGCACTGGCGATGCTGTCGACCCTGTTTCTCTTCGCGACCGACCGGGCCGATTTGCCCGATGTGCCGTTTGCCGATGCGCTCGGGTCGGGCGAGACCGCCCGCGAACAGGTCAGCGCACCGTATTACAGTGGCACGACCGATCGCGGCGACGTGCTGACCATGACAGCGCTTACCGTGATCCCGGATACCGATGACAGGATCCGCGCCGATACCCTGAGCGCGACGCTCTCCTTCAAGGATGGCAGCCACATCGCGTTGAACGCTGGCTCGGCCATGATTTCCAACCAGACCCGCGCCGCCGAGCTTGGCGAAGGTGTGCGCATCGACAGTTCAACCGGCTACACACTCACAACCGAAGCGCTCACTGCATCACTGGACAGGACCGAAGCAGAGAGCCGCGGACCCGTCTCGGGCTCCAGCCCTGCAGGCACACTCGAAGCCGGGCGCATGCGCATCGTGCCGCAAGGGGAAAACGGCGACGTGCAATTGCTTTTCACCGAGGGTGTAAAGCTGATATACGAACCCCAAAAGGATTGATGCTGCCCATGATCCGCAACGCTCTGATTGCCGCTGCCGTCGCAGTGATCCCCTTGTGTGCCGTCGCGCAGGGCGCGCAGGTTGCCTTTGGCAGCATGCAGCAGGATACCGATGCCCCCGTCGAGGTAACCGCCGACAGCCTGTCCGTCGATCAGGGCAATGGCCGCGCCATCTATGCCGGGAACGTCATCATTGCGCAGGGGGACATGCGCCTTGCCGCTCCGCGCGTCGTTGTCATCTATACGGAAGGTGGCGGCCGGATAGACCGGCTTGAAGCGACCGGCGGCGTCACCCTTGTTTCCGGCGAAGAAGCCGCAGAGGCCGCGCGGGCCGATTACGATATCGAGCGCGGAACCGTGACCATGTCGGGCAATGTGCTGCTGACACAGGGGGGCAACGCCCTCACGGCCGAAAGCATGATCGTCAATCTCGATGATGGCACCGCCCAGATGTCGGGTCGCGTGCGCACGGTTCTGACCCAGGGCGGGAATTGACCCGATGGCGCGTCCCAACCTGACGGTCACCGAGGGGACCAGCGGTCTCGAAGTGCGGCACCTGCGCAAGAGCTATCGCAAGAAAGTGGTGATCCGCGACATGTCCATGCGCCTTGACCGGGGCGAGGTTGTTGCGCTGCTCGGACCCAATGGCTGTGGCAAGACCACATCATTCTACGCGATTGCCGGACTTGTGAACCCGGAAGGCGGACAGGTTCTGATCGACGGGCGCGATGCCACATACCTGCCCATGTATCGCCGCGCGCGCATGGGCATCGGTTACCTGCCGCAGGAAATGTCGATCTTTCGCGGCCTGTCGGTTGAGGACAACATTTCCGCCGTGCTCGACATTTCCGAATCTGACAGGCACCGCAGGCGCGAGCGGCTCGAAGAGTTGCTGGGCGAGTTTTCCATCGAGCATCTGCGCCGCGCGCCCGCTCTGGCCCTGTCCGGTGGAGAGCGCCGACGCGTCGAAATTGCACGCTGTCTCGCCGCTGACCCGAAATATCTCCTGCTCGATGAACCCTTTGCCGGTGTCGACCCGATCAGTGTCGGGGACATCCGCCATTTGGTGGCAGAGCTCAAGAAGCGCGGGCTTGGCGTGCTGATCACCGATCACAACGTGCGCGAAACCCTCGAAATCGTGGACCGTGCCTACATCCTGCATGACGGTCGTGTGCTGATGTCCGGGACGCCCGAAGAAGTCGTCGAAAATGAAAATGTCCGGCGGGTCTATCTGGGCGACAATTTCCGCTTCGGTTGAGCGATTGTGCCGGTTTGGCCCAGGTTTCCTCGGACACACGCATAAAGTGTGTCGGTTTTCATTGACAGAGTCATGCTTCCTCTCGTCAAATAGAGCCATGACCACGCGCACGCATGCAGGTTTTCGTCGAAGCCTCCCCGAAACCGGGGGTCGGCAGCATACGATCCTGACGTGGCGCGGTCTTTCCTGACCCGGCAGTGTTCTCTTGTCCCTGCGCGCGATCCGTGTGCGGGGCGGGTGGTCCGGGATCGACGCAACAGACGTAATAAAAGGAACAAACATGCGTTACCAAATTACAGGAAAACATATCGATATCGGTGAAGCCCTACAGACCCATGTTCGCACCGAACTGGGGTCCGTGCTCGAGAAATATTCGCAGCGCCCGACCGACGCGACGATCATCTTTTCCAAGAATGCGCATGAATTCGTCTGTGAAACCAACGTCCACCTGTCGACCGGGCTCAACGCCGCCGCCCGGGCGCATGCCACTGAAATCTACGCCGCGCTCGACGCGTGTGTCGAAAAAATGGACAAACAGCTCAGGCGCTACAAGCGGCGGTTGAAGGACCACCACAAAGACCGAACGGAACCCGTTGCACTTTCCGGTGCCGCCTCCTATATCCTCGCATCGGAATCGGGGGCGGATGAGCCCGAACCCGAAACGCTACAACCCATTATCGTGGCCGAGATGGAGACCAAGATCCCGTCTCTCACAGTGGGCGAAGCGGTGATGCAAATGGAACTCGCCGGCGCACCGGTGCTTGTGTTCCGCAACGAGAAGAAGGACGGCGTAAACGTCGTGTATCGTCGCGATGACGGAAACATCGGGTGGATCGATCCCTGATCGAACCGCAAGCGAGGCAAAGGCACCTTTCGCCAAGGTGCCAGAGTTGGGCAGAGCATGAAATTCGTGGATCTTTTGAAACCGGATGCCGTGAAGGTTGTCACCGCGGCATCCAGCAAGAAACGTCTGATGCACGACGTGGCCGATCTGGCCGAGCAGGCCCACGGTCTGCACGCGCCACGGACGGTCGAAGCGTTGATGGAACGGGAGTCGCTTGGACCCACGGGCGTGGGCAACGGGGTTGCGCTGCCTCATGCCCGGCTCGCGGAGCTGTCCAGTGTTGTGGGCGCCTTCATCTTACTGGAAAAACCGATCAACTTCGAAGCGGTGGACCGGCAGCCCGTGGACATTGTCTTTGCGCTGTTCGCGCCGGAAGAAGCCGGTGTGGAACATCTCAAGGCGCTTGCTCTCGTCAGCCGCACGCTGCGTGACACCGCGTTGTGCAGCAAGCTACGGGCGAACCCCGACGCCGGAACGCTGTATACGATCCTGACGGAGGCGGAGCGGGAACAGGCCGCCTGACAGGCGTGGCAGTCTTTGGCCCCGTTTCGAGAGGTCCGGGCACATGCCCGGGCCTCTTGCCGTTTCAGCACCTGGGCCAACGCCCCTGCCAACCCCGTCAGGAAAGACCGCCCTCCGTCGCGCAGAGCTCCGGCTCCCAGTCGCCAAAGCCGAACATCAGGTAGTCCCGCGCGTAAGTCTCGCGTGCGAGCGCTTCGAGCTGCGGATCATAAATCGCGCTCAGTGGCACACTGTCCCCGCTCTGCTCCGCGATCGGATCGCAAGGATCGACATGTCCAACCTGAAGCGCGAGGGCAGGAAGATAGCCGGCCATCTCGGACTCCCGCACGATCATGTCCGGCAAGGCGAACTCCGCCATACCCTGCAAACACTGGGCTTGCGACATCCAATGCGCGTCCACCCGGACCGCGGTCTGCTCCGAGAGGTTCGCCTTGAGAAACCGCAGGAAGCCGGCAAACGCATCGCGGTGCCGGTCAATATCACAATCGGACCCATCCATCGTCTCAGGCAACGGCACGTCAAAGCTCTGAATCAGCATCTTGCGGATTCGCGCATAACGCCCGGGCCCGGTCGACAGGATCTTGTCGCAGAAAACGCGATGCGCCCGCGCGAGCGGATGGCGAATGACCGTAAACGAACGGTGCTCGGGATGTTGAGCCTTCCACGCGCGCAAGGTTTGTTGGGTGAACCCGCCCCGCAACGCCGCCGCAGGCTGCCCGTCGAGCTGCGCCAGCCAGCGGGTCACGGCCGCCTCGGGCCCTGACCGGATCGGCATGTAGAGCAAAGGGGTCCGCGCCCCCGCAAGATAGCTCGGCACCACGGGTCCGCGGCGCGGCTCCAGATTCGGCACCGTGGAAAGGGCGAACGGATCGAGCCGGGCGAGCGCGGTGCGCATGTCGCCCGGATTGGAGACCTTGGCCACGGCTGGCTGTGGATTTTGCCGTTTCACAGATCGGTCGAGGCTGTCGCGCGTGGCGTCCTTGCCAAGCCAGCGCACCAGCCCGTTAAGCACCGACACATCCGCCAGATCCTCATGGGCGATGTGGAATGCCACCTGCCCCCGGTGCTGCAAACCAGTCTGCACGCCACGATAGAACCGCTGTATTGCGGCAAGATACGCCTCGAATTCCTGCGCGTCGAAATGCGCCAACGCGGACTTGCGGCGTGTCACGCGCGTCAGCATCCACTGCCCGGTGGTGCGGGCGATCTTCTGACTGAGATAGCTGTCCAGCGGATTGCGCGTGAGGATGATCTTGGCGATCTGCGGCGCATCGAGCAGCGGGCGCAAGATCCGTGGATCATGGTCGTGGAAATAGCGAAACCCGCGCAGACAAGCCGGCCCGCCCGCGCGCAAGGCGTTGAGGAGCTGCAACGGGTCATCGTCGCGCGTCGCCTTGTCGATGCCGAGCAAGTCGGCCGTCTTTGGATGGCCGACGAAATGCGGGTTGAAAGCCTCACCATGGCAGGCGATCCCCTCATAGCGGTTGAGGTTGGCTTCAAGGAAATTCGACCCTGTGCGCATCGCACCAAGAATGACAAAGCAATCGAACGGTCCGGATCTCGTCTCTGTTTTCATGCGCCCTGGCCGCCCACTGCGCGGGCGTGAATGTCTTCAGACGCCTCCCCGCCGTCTTGAGGAAACGGGCCCACTGACGGCAAATGCAGGCCATGGTTGCGCAACGCCTGAAGAAAGGCCGCAAGGCCTTCAAGGTCTTGCAATACGGGGGCTTCATTCAGGTGCTGTTGTGGCGCGGTGGCAATCTCGCGCGTGACCGCAAGAAGGTTCGGGACCGGGTTGCGCATGAAATCGGCCAGTGACCAGATCCGGATTTGCGCGCGGGCTGTCCGGGCGCGCAGGTGGGCAACCGCCTTATGCTCCCGCGCCTGCAATCTCCGCGCTTTTGCAACACAAGCCTCAACCGATATCCCCGAACGACACAGTGACACGGCCCAGGCACCGGTGATGACCGAGATCTGCGCGTTCGGATCGGGCGCCATGAATGTCATCACGCCAGGTGTGTCGCGCGGCCCGTGTTGAAAGCACTGTCGCTCACCCCGGGTGTTCCAGATCAGACTGGTCAAAAAGGCTTTCGGATTGGCATCGCGCAGCCCCGCATGGTCGCTCAGCGCCCCGGACACAAACCGTTGCCCGTTCGAAAACTGCGCACGGTCCGGCGCAAAAAGGTGGCCATGGACCCGCGTCCCGGTGGTTTTGGCCAGCCATGCTTCAAACCCGTCGAAAAGATCGGTGAAGCCATGAAACACCGAATAGGGCCCCGCCGTCGCACCGTTTTCCCATCCGTCATGCGGATACCGGCTCTGCATGTAGAGACCGGGTCGCCCCCGTGTCCGCCGCCTCCCGGCTTTTTCGAACAGCCGGTCAATCCTGGCAGGGTCGCTCGCCACCCTTGCCGGGCGCCGCGCGGGCGACAGGAAGGTATCGTAGAGCCGGTCCGCATGCGGCCAGATCTTGCGCGCAACAAAGCTGCCGCTCTCTTGCAACAGCTCCAGATGGTCATCGTGGAAAACATGCGGCTTGCCCTGAGAATCGAACCGGCTCAGGGTCAGAGACCGACTCTCGATCCGGCGCGCATGACGGCGCGCAAGCGTCTGAAAATAGGATTCATCCGGAATCCAGACCCGTTTGAAATACCGGTCATGGGCCGGCCTCTTCGGGTCCGTCAGGATCCTGCGCAAGGTTACACGCGTCAGGCACCACCACTGGCTGCCCATATGGGGGTGCAGCCCAACCGGCCTGGCGCGGTTTATTCCAAGCCTGCGCTGCAGCGTGACAGCCTTGTCGAACAACCAGCGCTGCCGCTGCCACGAAAACGGAAAATACAGGTCGAACCGGTCCTGTTCGAACCCGCCCACTGTCCAGGGCACGTCCGAAGGGCGCGCGCTTTCGATGAAATCCGTCTCTGGATGGCGCGCGAGAAATGCCCGAAGCTCTCCGACAGGGCGCAGGGGCAGGCAAGCCCCGGAGGTGAGATAGACATGGGTCACATCCTCGAACCCATCGAGCACCATCTGCGCGGCATCCCGGCTTGCCGCGACGATGCCCCACCCGCCCCACTCACACCGATGCCGCGGCGCGAAGCCGATCAGGGGCTGGCCTTCAAGCCGGCGACGCAGGGCCGCGTATCGCGGATCGGGCACGGTGCCATCGACGTGAATGACAACCGGGCAGCCGCCTTGCGCCCAATGCCGCGCGACCTGCTCGACGCGGCGCAGTGCGGTATGCGCCAGAAGAACGATGCCGACGCTCACGCCCAATTGCCCTTGGACATGAGCCCCAGCACCTCCAGCTGGCGCCAATTTAGGAACCGCTCCGAATGCGGGCACCAGAAATCCGGATTGCGCGCAGCTTCGCGTGCATAGGCCCTGTATTCCCGTGCGGCACCGTAATGCTCGCCACGTCGCACCTCTTCCTCCGCCCGCGCGGCAAAGCCGTCCAGCAATTTCGTGTGCAGCAGGATCCCGCTCGCTTTCTCACCGCCCCATTCGTCATAAACCGCGTTCAGCCCGCGCGGCAAAAGCATGTGGGTCGAGCTCACATAGGCAAAGCGGCGATGCCAGCGGACCAGCGGGATCTTGTTCAACGCAGGCGCCTGTTCCGGCACGTCGGCAAAAAAACTCCGCGCGCGCGGACCGCCCCTGATCCAGAGGTTCCCCAGCGCCGAGTTGCGCGTCATTGCATAATTGCCAGCATCGAACCAGCACGCAATCTCCATCGGGTTCTGCCCCGGCTGATACCGGCATGCGTCAAGCGGCCCCTTGGGATACATGTCCAGCAACATCGCTGAAAAAGACCGGATCCGCGACGCGTCCAGCCAGTCGGTGAGCGCGCGCAGCGGGCGCGTATCACAAAACGGAAAGACAAAAAGCTCATCCGGATCAACCGTCAGGCACCAATGCCCGTGCCCATACCGCGTCAAGAGCGCGTTCATCCAATCCATGCCGAACCGCGCGCGGCGATAACTGGCCGTGCTGCGCCAGAGCGAGACATCCGGCTGCGCGGCAAGAAAGCGATCCCCGCCATCGGTGCTGTCATTGTCGACGATCAGAAAATGCCCCACCCCCATCCGGCGATAATGCTCCAGAAAATAGGGAAGACGCCGCGCCTCGTTGCGCTGGGTGGCAAAAACCAGCAGATCGGACCGCCGGATACGCTTCGTCCGATCCGCCACGGGCGCAAGCTCAGCGCGCTTGCCCAAAGCCCGCCAACGCAAAATCCGCCGTTGCCATCGCAGCCTGTAGGAGGTCCAGATACCCAAGAAGCGCGCCCTTTGCCGACCGCCTTTCTGCGGTCCTGACACAGCGGGCTATCAGGTCAGAGTTAAGACTGTCTTGAAATGCGAAGGCCAATCCGGCGGGTGAAAGGCAATGCGCGCGCGGTGCGGCGCCTTTGCCGTGGCAAGCGCCATGATCGCCGCGCGCCATTCTGCCGGGTCATGCGGGTCCAACCGCGTTCCCGCGGCGCCGAGCACCTCGTCATACACGGCCAGATCCGCGACAATGACAGGCCCCCCCTGCGCGGCCGCCTCCAAGGGTGGCAAGCCATAGCCTTCCGCGATGCTCGGAAACAGAAACCCGCATGCGTCCCGGATCAGCGCAGAAACCGTCGCGTCATCCAGTCCGGACAGCTCATGCACCCGCTCCGGCCGCGCATCGAGCGTGGCAAAAACCGCGTCGTTCCGCCATCCTCTATGCCCACAGATGAGCAGATGCGCCTTTGGGATCTCCGGCCAGATATCCAGCAGGAGCGCATGGTTCTTGCGCGGTTCGATCGTCCCCACGGTGACAAAAAACGGCGCACCATCCCATGGCCCCCGCAGGGCCACGCCCGGCTTCGTCTGTGTGACACCAAGCGGCGCCACCACCACCTGTGGAACAACCGGAGCCGCATGGCGCAGCACGGCCTGCCGGGTCGTCTCGGAAGGGCAGATCACCAGATCGCCGCGATGTATCACACGATTGAAGAATGCCGCAAACCGCGTCACGCTCCGCGGGCGCTGCATCCGGGGCAGGTCAAGCGGGATGGTGTCATGCACCATGACCGCGATCCGCGAGCCGGGAATGCGCCGCACCGCCGTGATCACCCTGTCTGACACGCTGCTGTGGCCGACATTGAGATACGCCGTCCCGGCGGGCAGGTATCGCGCCAGCATGCGCCCCAGCCGGATCGGAAGGCAGCGCGCAACGCAAATGCGCCGCAGGTCACTCTCGGCCTGCCCGCGCGGCTCTTCAACCCCGCGCGTCATGCGCGACAGCCGATCGCGCGCGCCCCACTGCCCCGACCGCACCCGCTCCAGAAGCCCCGCGCATCCTTGGCGATCCAGAAGCACGTATCCCAAGGAGGAGCGGATCAGCGCCCAGAGCGGCTCTTGCTCTCCGAGAAGCGCCTCAAGATAGGCCCGCTCCACCCGGTCAATGCCTGTCGGCAGCTGGCCGACCCGACGCACCAGCCGCGTCAGGTCCAGCAATCGTGCGGAGGGTCTAGCGCTCGTAGTGGCCATTCTTGTGCCAACGCCAGGCATCCGCGATCATCGTTTCCATGGTGGAGCGATGCGGTTTCCAGCCAAGCTCTGCCCCCGCGCGTGTCGAGCCGGAAACAAGCTTTGTCGCGTCTCCCGCCCGACGCGGCCCTTCCTCGAAGGGCACCGGGCGATTGGTGACGCTGCGCGACGCCTCGATCACCTCGCGCACGGAGAACCCCTGACCGGTGCCAAGGTTGAAGACCCGGCTGCCCTTGTCCGCCTTGAGCCATTCGAGCCCAAGAATATGCGCATCCACCAGATCGCACACATGCACGTAATCCCGGATACAGGTTCCGTCCGGCGTGTCATAGTCCGTTCCGTGGATCGTCAGCCCCGGACGCGTGCCGTCAATTGCTTCGAGCATGACCGGCACAAGATGCGTCTCCGGGCGGTGATGCTCGCCGATCTCGCCTTCCGGATCGGCACCGGCCACGTTGAAATAGCGGAAGATCACCGCGCGCAGCCCGTGTGCCGCTTCGAAATCGCGTAGGATATTCTCCACCGCGCGTTTCGAGGCGCCATAGGCGTTGAGCGGTTCCTGCGGTGTGGCCTCATCCAGCACCACATTGTCATGCTCGCCATAGGTCGCGCAGGTGGAGGAAAAGACAAAATCCAGACAGCCCGCCGCCACGGCCGCTTCAATCAAAGTAAGCGAGCCGCAAACATTGTTGCGCCAGTAGAGACCCGGCTCCGACATCGCTTCGCCGACCTGGCTCAGGGCGGCAAAATGCATCACGGCAACCGGTCTGTATTCGAGAAACACCGCGTCGAGCCGCGCCCGATCCAGAAGATCGCCTTGCTCGAATGGCCCGAACTTCACCGCATCGGCCCAGCCGGTCACAAGGCTGTCATAGGTGACGGGCGTGTAGCCGGCCGCGCGGAGCGCCTTGCAGGCGTGGCTACCGATATAGCCCGCTCCACCGGTCACGAGGACATGCGTCACGCGCGGTTACTCGGCGGCTTTGCGCGAATAGTCCAGCGACTTGAGGAAGCTTTCCAGATCGTCGCGCAGCTCTTCGCGGGCGAGGCCAAAGGCCACGGTCGCCTGCAAGAAACCTGCCTTGCTGCCGCAGTCGAAGCGCTGACCGCGGAAGCGGTAGCCGTAGACACCGTCGCCGCCTTCGCCGATTTCCTTGGCAATCGCGTCGGTCAGTTGGATCTCTCCGCCCGCGCCGGTGCCAGCATCGTCGAGGTTGCGCAACACGTTCGGCGACAGGATATAGCGACCGATCACGGCGAGGTTGGACGGCGCATCCTCCACCTTGGGCTTTTCGACCATGCCCTTCACCGACACGCGGGAGCCCATGTCCTCTTCGACATCGAGAATGCCATAGCTCGAGGTCTTCTCCATCGGGACTTCCATCGCTGCGACCATGCTGCCGCCGGTTTCCTCGTAGGCCTCCACCATCTGTTGCAGACAGGGTTTTTCGGCGGCGATCACATCGTCCGGAAGCATCACGGCAAAAGGTTCATCGTGGATCAGGTTCCGCGCGCACCAGACCGCGTGCCCGAGACCAAGCGCCTTGTGCTGCCGCATATACGCGACCTCGCCGGATTCCATGTCCGTGGATTTCAGGATTTCAAGCAGGTCGGTCTTGCCCTTTCGCACCAGTTCCGCTTCGAGCGTCGGCGCGTGGTCGAAGTAATCCTCAAGCGCGCCCTTGCCGCGCGAGGTCACGAAGATGAATTCCTTGATACCTGCGGCACGCGCTTCGTCGATGGCGTATTGCACCAACGGCTTGTCGACCAAAGTCATGATTTCTTTCGGCACCGATTTCGTCGCCGGAAGAAACCGCGTCCCAAGGCCCGCAACAGGGAAAATGGCTTTGGTCACTTTGCTTCGCATTACCCGCTCCCGCTTAGCATCTTTCTCCCAACTACCGCATGATCCCGCAGGCGTCACTAGGTATAAAGCTAAAACTGAAGACCGGTAGGGTATTCCCCCGCCCGGACTCAGCCCTGAATTGCCGGGTGTTCGACACGGTGAAACGCCCCGCGCACCGGGGCAACACGGCTGGCTTCGGTCCGGATCCGCTTGCTCCTGCGCCAGAGCGCCACGCGCGGCGCATCCCGGTCTGCGCGTCCCATCAGACCCCCGCTCTGCTCCCAGAAGCCACCTTCGGTAAAGCCAACCCGGTGCGCGCGGGCGCCACGCCGCAACAGGATCAGTGTGACGATGGCGCCCGTTTTGCTCAGCCGGGTCGCGGCTTCCCGCAGCGCCGCGCGCCGCGCCCAAGGTCCGGACAGGACGCGATGCATGGCACCGGGGCGGCCCGGATAGGGCAGGAACCGCCCGCCCGCATCCGCGATTGGCTCCGCCTCGGCCAGCTCACGATATAACCCCGTTTTCCAGCCCCGCGTCAGCCCCCGCATCAGGCGGATCACATCATCCGCGCCGAACGGCCCGGACTGCATCCAGCGCAGCGCGCGGCGGCGCTCATTGGCGCGAAACGCCTTCCAGGCCTTGCGCCGGTGTCGTTTGGCCGCGTGTTTGCGCAGAAAGACGGCCTTGGACGCCCCGATCTCCGTCAGATCCCGCGGCCTGCGGTCCGCGGCGCGCACGGCGCTGGCCTCGAACTGGTGATGCACCTGCGCCAGCGGCACCACGACAGGGCTGTGCCCGGCTTGCATCAACCGCATGGAGAGGTCGGTTTCATCGAGGAAGTAATGAAACGCAGGATCGAAGCCGCCCATCTCCATCAGCACCGTGCGGCGCAGCGCCATATTGGTGCCTTCGAGCTTGATGGCCTGTTTTCGCGGGGCTTTCGGGGTGATAGGGTCAAGCCCGGCCACCGCGAGCGGATGCGCCTCGCCCAGCGCATCGACGCTGCGCGCGGTCCATTGAAAGGAAATCCCGTTCCGCCCGATCACGAAGCCCGTTGCCGCCGCAATCGCCGGATCCTCGAAGGGCGCGATCAGATGGCTGAGCCAGAGCGGTTCGGCCCGGGCATCATCGTCGATGAACGCCACGATCTCTCCCGCCGCTTGCGCCAGACCAAGGTTGCGCGCCTGCGCGATATTGGGCCGGTCAAACGGGATGAGCCGCAGCGAGTCCGCATCGGAACGCCCCTCTACCGCGCTGCACCCATCCGGGCACGCCACCACCAGGATCTCGAAAGAGGGCCAGACCTGTTGTGCCAGCGCATCCAGACACCCCATCAACGCATCGGGACGGCCACGGCTGACAACGATGACGCTGGTGTTGGGCGCATACATCAGGGCTCAGTTCTCCTTGAGATCGACACCCGGCGCATAGGCAATGAAGAACGGGTTGGCAAAACCGGCCTTGCCGTAGGCCAGCGGGCTGTGATCGTCAAACCGCACGACATGCCCGCCCGCACCGGCCAGCACCGCATGGCCGGCGGCCGTATCCCATTCCATCGTGCGACCGAGCCTGGGGTAGAGATCGGCCTCACCGGTCGCCACGAGACAGAACTTGAGCGAAGATCCCGCGCTGCGGCTGTCCCTGACCGCATATTTGTTGATGTAATCGTCCGTCGCCTGATCGCGGTGCGATTTCGATGCTACAACCATGAGCGCGTCGTTGTCGGGCGCGCTCACCCGGATATCCGTGGTCTCGCCAGCGGTCTCCTTGGCAAACGGGCCTGCCTCCTCAACCGAATGGCCGACACTGTTGGTGTAGAACATCCGCTCCCGCGCCGGCGCATAAACGACGCCGCGCGTCGGCACGCCATCTTCGACCAGCGCGATATTGACGGTGAAATCCCCGCGCCGCTTGATGAACTCCTTGGTCCCGTCCAGCGGATCCACGATCAGGAAGGTGGTCGCGGAAATGTCATGGCTGTCGGCCTGTTCCTCGGTGACCAGCGGAATATCCGGAAACGCTTCGCGCAGCCCCTTGGAGATGATCGCGTCCGCCGCTTCGTCCGCGGCGGTCACCGGGCTGTCATCGGATTTGGAGCGCACGTCAAAATCGTCGGCGTTGTAGATTTCCATGATCTTGTCGCCAGCCTCCAACGCCAGCGTCCGCAGGATCGGTGTCAGGGCGGAGTAGTTCATCGCAGACCTTCCCGCGCCAAAGCGCGTGTTCATTGATCGGAAAGATTTCCCGCTTTATGGTTGGCATGACCGTCAACGGCAAGCGGTCGCCCGTGCGGCGGGGCGGTTTTTGCCCGCCAAACGCCCTTTTTCCGACGCGTTCCGCGTGCACATTGAGGAAATAAGAGACCGCGGCGCCCCCCCGCGGCGCGAAAAAGGCCCATCGGGGCGGCCGCAAGCGGCCTCTCCAAACCAGTTGACCCCGCCAACGAGGCAGCGCGATGTTACAAGACTCCCGACAACGCTCCCACCTCGGGTCGGCGATCTATCTTGCCGAGCTGGTCTACCACAATGCCGTCCGCTCGGTGCGAAAATCCCACTCCAATGCGCTGATTGCCATCCTGATGAACATGCTCCAGACGATTATCTTCGTCCTGGCCTTCTACTTCATGTTCATGATCCTCGGCCTGCGCGGCGTCGCGATCCGGGGCGATTTCCTGCTCTACATCATGACGGGCGTGTTTCTCTACATGACCCACACCAAGACGCTGGGCGCGGTGGTTGGCTCCGAAGGACCGGCAAGCCCGATGATGCAACACGCACCGATGAACACCGCGATCGCAATCGCCTCGGCCATGCTCGGCACGCTCTACATCCAAGTGCTGTCGCTCTTTGCGATCCTTTTCATCTATGATGTGGCATTCAACCCGTTCGTGCTGCGCGAAATCCTGGATCCGATGGCCTGTCTGGGCATGGTGATCCTGTCATGGTTCTCCGGTGCGGCGATCGGCATGGTCTTCCTCGCGATCAAGCCCTGGTTCCCGACCTTCGTCAGCATCGCCTCGACGATCTATCAGCGCGCCAACATGATCGCCTCCGGCAAGATGTTCGTGGCCAACACCTTGCCGCCGACCATGCTCTTGATGTTCGACTGGAACCCGCTGTTCCACACGATCGACCAGTCGCGCGGCTTTGCCTTCGTCAATTACAACCCGCGCAATTCCGACTGGGAATACGCGCTCTACCTCTCGCTTGCATTGATCATGATCGGCCTGATGGGGGAGTTCTATACCCGCAAGCACGCCTCCGCCTCGTGGTCCGCACGCCGCTAGTCCCCTCCCGGCGACCGGTCGATCTCAGCCCCGACCTGCGGCGACGCGGATTGCCCGGTTGTGCTCCCGGCCGGTCACCGGCGTGCCGTCGGCTGGCGGCTGTCGGCTGACCAAGGACATCGAAGCCCGCTGCTCCGCTTAACGGGTCCCTCGGCCGTTTCGATCCTCCACGCGCCTGCTAGACCTGAAACCCGTGTCTGCGACGACACCCCGGCGCCGGCCATGCCAAGCCGCACCGCGTCAGGTCACACCGCGTCAGGTCACGACCCGCAGCGTGAGGTTGATCCGCCCCCCGTTGGCCAGAAGCGTCGAAGAGCCAAAGCGGATCCGGTCGACGCCATGGTGACACAGACGCGCCTTGCCCCCCATCACCACCACGTCCCCAGACCGCAGCCAGACGGACTCGGTCTTGCCGCCGCGCGTCTCGTTGCCCATCCGGAACAGCCCATCATCGCCAAGGCTCACCGACAACACGGGCTGCGCAAAATCGGCCTCGTCCGCATCGCGGTGCATGCCCATGCGCGCGCCGTCCCCATACCAGTTTATGAGGCAGCATTCGGGGTGCCGCGCCGCACCGATGAGCGCATGCCACAGCGTCAGCAGCCGCTCCGGGATCGCGGGCCAAGGTTGCCCGGTGCCGGGATGGCAGGTCTCGTAGCGATAGCCGCGCCGGTCGCTGACCCAGCCAAACCGCCCCGCCGCGCTCATCCGAACCGACATTTTCTGTCCCCGCGGCGTTTCCGGCTGCACCAGCGGCGCGACGCGCAATATCTCCCGCAACTCAGCAACCAGCGCCTCCTGCTCGGCACGGTCCAGCGCGCCGCCATGGATCTCGAATCCACGGATCGACAGCACGGTCCTTTCCATGTCACGCCCCTTTCTGCATCCGCAATCCTTACCCGTTTCCTAACCCGCAGGGCCTTTATCGCATAGGTCCCGTCGCTCGGATGCGGATTGTGAAAATTCCATCGAAACCGCGCGCCAACGAGGTTGCAGCGCCTTAGGGGCCTGCCTATATACCGTGCAGATCGGGCGAGCGGGGCGAATAGTCGCGCTGTCCGCAGTCCAAGACCAAATCCATGGGGCGGATGCCGAAAAGGGTCCGTCCTTTCCATCGCCTAAGAAAGGGATCGAAAACATGGCCAAAGTGATCGGTATCGACCTCGGCACCACCAACTCCTGCATCGCCATCATGGATGGCTCGCAGCCGCGCGTCATCGAAAACTCCGAAGGGGCCCGGACCACGCCGTCCATCGTCGCCTTTGCCGAAGATGAGCGCCTCGTCGGCCAGCCCGCCAAGCGGCAGGCCGTGACCAACCCGGAAAACACCGTCTTTGGTGTGAAGCGTTTGATCGGCCGTCGCAATGACGACCCGAACCTCGCCAAAGACCGCAAGAACATGCCGTTCAACGTCATCGACGGCGGCAATGGCGACGCCTGGGTCGAAGCCCGTGGCGAGAAATACAGCCCCTCGCAGATCTCTGCCTTCATCCTTCAAAAGATGAAGGAAACCGCTGAAAGCTATCTCGGCGAAGAAGTCACCCAGGCTGTCATCACCGTGCCCGCCTACTTCAACGACGCCCAGCGTCAGGCGACCAAGGATGCCGGCAAGATCGCCGGTCTCGAAGTGCTGCGCATCATCAACGAGCCAACCGCGGCCGCGCTGGCCTACGGTCTCGACAAGAAAGAATCGCGCACTATCGCGGTCTATGACCTCGGCGGCGGCACCTTCGACGTGACCATCCTCGAGATCGACGATGGCCTCTTCGAGGTGAAGTCCACCAATGGCGACACGTTCCTCGGCGGTGAAGATTTCGACATGCGGATCGTCAGCTACCTCGCCGACGAGTTCAAGAAGTCGAACGGCGTCGACCTGACCAAGGACAAGATGGCGCTTCAGCGTCTCAAGGAAGCCGCGGAAAAGGCCAAGATCGAGCTCTCCAGTTCGTCGCAGACGGAGATCAACCAGCCGTTCATCTCCATGGGGTCCGACGGTCAGCCGCTGCACCTCGTGATGAAGCTGACGCGCGCCAAGCTCGAAAGCCTCGTTTCGGATCTGATCAAGGCGTCCATCAAGCCGTGCCAGGCTGCTCTCAAGGATGCGGGCCTCTCCACCTCCGACATTGACGAGGTCGTTCTTGTCGGTGGTCAGACGCGGATGCCGAAAGTCATCGAGGAAGTGACCAAGTTCTTCGGCAAGGAGCCGCACAAGGGTGTGAACCCCGATGAGGTGGTTGCCATGGGCGCGGCCATTCAGGCCGGCGTGCTTCAGGGTGACGTCAAGGACGTTGTCCTGCTCGACGTGACCCCGCTCTCCCTCGGCATCGAGACGCTGGGTGGCGTGTTCACCCGCCTGATCGACCGCAACACCACGATCCCGACGAAGAAGTCCCAGATCTTCTCGACCGCCGAAGACAACCAGGGCGCGGTGACGATCCGTGTGTTCCAGGGTGAGCGCGAGATGGCTGCCGACAACAAGATGCTCGGTCAGTTCAACCTCGAGGATATCCCGCCCGCGCCGCGCGGCATGCCGCAGATCGAGGTGACCTTCGACATTGACGCCAACGGCATCGTTTCGGTCTCCGCCAAGGACAAGGGCACCAACAAGGAGCAGAAGATCACGATCCAGGCATCCGGTGGCCTCTCCGACGAGGATATCGAAGCAATGGTCAAGGAGGCCGAGGAAAACGCCGACGCCGACAAGGCCCGCAAGGAGCTGGTCGAAGCGCGCAACCAAGCCGAAAGCCTCATTCACTCGACGGAGAAATCCGTGGAGGAGCATGGCGACAAGGTCGACCCCTCCACCGTCGAAGCCATCGAGCTTGCCGTGGCCGCGCTGAAGGACGACCTCGAAAAGGACGACATCGAGGCGGAGAAGATCAAGTCCGGCATCCAGAACGTGACCGAAGCGGCCATGCGTCTGGGAGAGGCGATCTACAAGGCACAGGCCGAAGCGGGCGAGGATGAACCGCAAGCCGCCGACGAAAGCCCGCGCCCGGATGACGATGACACCATCGTCGACGCGGATTTCGAGGATCTCGACGATAACAAGCGCGCCTGATGTAAGGCCGCGCGGACCCGACTGGGGGCCGGTCCGGACACCGGGCCGGCCCTTGTCATTCAAGGCAACGCGCGGCGCAGACGCAACACGAGGAGGGCATGATGTCCAAACGTGACTATTACGACCTGCTCGGCCTGTCCAAAGGCGCCTCCGCGGACGAGATCAAGAAAGCCTACCGCAAGAAGGCCAAGGAACTTCATCCCGACCGCAACGCCGACAACCCAGAGGCCGAAGCGCAATTCAAGGAAGTCAACGAGGCCTACGAGGTTCTCAAGGACGCCGACAAGAAAGCGGCTTATGACCGCTACGGCCACGCGGCCTTCGAAGGCGGCATGGGCGGCGGTGGTCGTCCAGGTGGCATGGGCGGTGCCGGCGGTCAGGGCGATTTCGCCTCCGCATTCTCGGACGTGTTCGACGATCTCTTTGGCGATTTCATGGGAGGCCGGCAGGGCGGACGCCAGCGCGCCGCGCGCGGATCCGACCTGCGCTACAACCTCCGTGTCACGCTCGAAGAGGCCTATAACGGTCTGCAAAAGCAGATCAACGTGCCGACATCGGTGCAATGCGGAGAATGCAGCGGCTCCGGGGCCGAGGGCGGTGCAGAGCCTGTCAGCTGTCCGACCTGCTCCGGCATGGGCAAGGTCCGCGCGACCCAGGGGTTTTTCACGGTCGAACGCACCTGTCCGACCTGCTCCGGGCTGGGCCAGATCATCAAGAACCCCTGCACGAAATGCGGCGGCGCGGGGCGCGTGCAAAAAGAACGTGCGCTGTCCGTGAACATCCCGGCGGGCGTCGAAACCGGCACCCGCATCCGCCTTGCAGGCGAGGGCGAAGCCGGCATGCGCGGTGGACCTCCGGGCGATCTCTACATCTTCATAGAGGTCACGCCGCACAAGATCTTCGAGCGCGAGGCGACCGAGCTGCATTGCCGCGTGCCGGTCTCCATGAGCACCGCGGCGCTTGGCGGCGACATCGAGGTGCCCACAATCGACGGCGGGCGCAGCCGGGTGAAAATTCCCAGCGGAAGCCAGTCGGGCCGGCAAATGCGCTTGCGCGGCAAGGGCATGCCCGCGCTGCGCGGCGGGGCGCATGGCGACATGTATATCGAGTTGGCGGTCGAAACCCCGGTAAACCTGACCAGCCGCCAGAAGGAGCTTCTGCGCGAGTTTGAAGAACTGAGCGAAGACAACAACCCCGAGTCAAAGAGCTTCTTCTCCTCGGTCAAACACTTCTGGGATTCGATGAAAGGCTGACAGCCGATGCCGGATCTCTTTCAAGGGGCCGCGCGCATCGCCGCGCGGCCTTTTTTTTGTGTGTGACGTGCCGGGGCCTGGTCGCTGGGCCTGACACCATTCAGAGGGCGCCGCTTTCGCGGCGACCGCCCCTCCTATGGGCGCAATCCCCGCCCCGCCGCGCCACCAACCGGGCCTGTTAACCACTCGCTAACCAGAATCGCCCGAAAGTCGGGCCATGCAGCGATGGTTTCAGTTTTCCGACCTCAAGGCGCCGTTCACGGCCCAGGATGAAGTCCGCCCCAAGGCAAAACGGCGCAGCATCGGGCAAAGACAGCCGCAGCAGCCCTCCTATATCCGGGATCACCGCGCCCGGCTGCGCGAACGGTTCATGGTTGGCGGCGCCGATGCGCTGCCGGATTACGAGATGCTCGAACTGGTCCTGTTCCGCGCCATCCCCCGGCGCGATGTCAAACCCCTCGCGCGCGCGCTCCTCGACCGCTTCGGCAGCTTCAACGCCGTGCTCTCGGCACCGCCCGCGCGGTTGCTCGAAAGCGACGGCGTGGGAGACGCCGTTGTCGCCGAGCTCAAGATCGTCGAGGCCGCCGCGCATCGGCTGGCGCGGTCCCGGGTGCTCCACCGGCATGTTGTCTCAAGCTGGGACGCACTGCTCGACTACTGCCAGACCGCGATGGCCCATAACGATATCGAGCAGTTCCGCATCCTGTTTCTCGACCGCAAGAACGTGCTCATCGCAGACGAGCCACAGGCCCGCGGCACCGTGGACCATGTCCCGGTCTATCCGCGCGAGGTCGTCAAACGCGCGCTCGAACTCAACGCCTCGGCCATCATCCTCGTCCATAACCACCCGTCGGGAGACCCAACTCCCTCCGCGGCGGATATCGACATGACGGATCAGATCAAGACCGCGTCCGACGCGCTCGGTATCACCCTGCATGACCACCTCGTGATCGGCAAATCGCGAGAGCTCAGCTTCCGCGCAGAAGGTCTGCTCTGAGCGCTGCAAGGCGCGAAAAGGCCCCGCAGCCACCCCGACAGCATGCCCTAGGCGCCCGCCCCTCCGACGAGGCGAGACGTGCGCCGCAGCCGGGCCCGCCACTCCGGGCAAGCTCCACCGCGAGATCACCGGCGGCGCGATGTGCGCCAGGCCGCGACCTGCTCACTCGACCCAAACTTCGACCCGTCGATTCACATCCCGGCCCCACGCGGTATCGTCGCAGGCCATGGGCATTGTTTCACCAAAGGCCCGGCTTTCGATCACCAGACGATCAAGATCGGCGGTCTCCGCGAATTCGAGCACGGCCTTGCGCACCGCATCCGCCCGGCGCTGCGCGATCTTGAGATTGCCCGCCGCCGCGCCTTGACCATCGGAAAACCCGACAAAGACCAGCCGTCTGCCGTCATACAGGCCCGCTTCAAGCGCGCGCGCCAGTTGCAGCACGTTGGAACGCGACTGCGCGTCCAGCGTTGCGGAGCCCGGCTCGAAGCGGAAAGTTGTCGTCAACCGCCGCATATCCGCCAGCGCCCGTGTCATCTCCTGCAAAGCCGCCAGCCCTTCGGCGCCCTCTGCCACACGAATGGCATTGGCGAAGCGATCCCCTTGGAGGTCAACGGGCACCTCCTCCGGGGCCTGATCGACAAACCCGGCGCGACGGATCACGATCTGCGCCGCATCGGAGCGGGTGAAGCCGAGAAACTCCCGCGCCAGCGCCGGCAGACGCCGTGCGGGAATATAGACAAACATCGGCGCGGTCAGCGGGAAATCCTCGGTCTTGACCGTGCGCCGCTCTGCCGCCAGCCGAAAGCCGCAAGGCCCGGTCAGCACGAGCGGCTTGGCTGTCCCGATTTCCGAGAAACTCGCCAAGCCAAAACCGAACGGATCGCGCGACACGCTCCGCGCAAGCGCCGTGTTGTCCCCGTGCCGCGTCACGTCCTCGGCCAACCGTGCGCCGCGCGGGCGCAGCAAGCGATCCTCGACCGCCTGCGCAAACCCCGATTGCGCGTCGCGCAGATGAATCACCACCGGCGCATCCGGCCCACCCAGCTCGCGCCAATTGGTCAGCCGCCCCGACAGGATCCGCAACAGGTCAGAAAGGGACAACGCGCTGACCGGGTTGGCCGCCGAGACAATGGGCACCATCGCATCCAACGCGATGATCTGGCTCCGGTTCGGCTTCAGCAGGTCGCCAAGCCCCGCCTCCTTGGCAAGCGTCACCTCCGATGGTCGGATTTCACGCAAGGCCATGACAAGATCCGCCTCATCCGCAAGCAAATCCGCGAAGCCTTCATCGGTGTTACTCACACGCAGCGCGAATCGCCCGACAACCTTCTCGGTCTCGCGATTGCGCAGGGTATACAGGATCTCCCGCTCCGCGAGCGTTTCGCGCTCCGCCACAAGCCCGTTGCGCAAGGCGAAGGATTCGATCAGGGCGGGCATCAGCACACGGCCAATCGTGGCCGATCCCGAAATCGACAGTTCGGCGACAAAATCGATCAGGTTGGGGCATCCCGGCCCCTCGCACAGGACCCCGGATCCGTCGACCGTCAGTTCGCCATAATCCGTGCGCAGCCGGTAGAACTCACCATCAAACCCCAGCAACGTGCCCGACAATGCGATCGAGCCGTCGCGCGCGCGCAGGGTTACATCGTCCGCCAGGACGCTCACTGTCTGGAGCAAAAGAAAAAGTGCGGCGAGGATCGCCGCACGGAAGCTGGTCATGAAGGGCCTGTGTTTCGCCTGCGTTCAGTTCGCGGCGATTGTCAGGTCTTCGACCACGTTTTTCAACACAAGAAAGTCACCCGTGCCGCCACAAGCGGGAATATCGAGCGTCAGGTCACGGGCCCGCACATCGGCGCCGGTCCGAAGCTGCATGATCTGCGCTTCGATCGACCGGTTGCAATTGGCCTCCGTCACCTCGGTCTCGACCGTCAGCAACACGTCACCGCTGCGCCGCGCGGTGCCCGTGGGGAAGGAATAGACCTCCGCGCGCAGTGCCTCGGGGGCGGATGGGTCTCCAAGCGCAATCATGAACCCCGCCTCGCCGGTGGCGGCATCCGTCACGTTGCGGGTCTGACCCGACCAGACATGGCCCGCGTCGAAATAGGCCGTGCCGAATTCCCGCGCATGCAGGCCAATGCCGGCATCACCCGTCCATTGCAGCACCGCACGGTCGTAAAACGGCAGCGCCGGCACATCCGTGACCGCGGTGGCCCCTGTCCCGTCCGGGAAGGACGCCATGAAGAACGCGGTCTCCGCCAATGCAGGGAACGTGGTCCGCAACCGGCCCTCCGCATCCATCGTTTCGGTGATCCGGACGCCCTGATGATGCAGGGTTACGCGATCGCCGCCGTGACAGGGCGCCGCAATCCGCAGGTTCACGAGGGCTCCGGCCGTGGTATCGGCCTGCATGGTCACACGGCAATCCTTGGCCTGAGCGGGCGCTTCCGGTTCAGGCACAAGCGTCTCCGCGCCTCCCTCATCGACCAGCGCGGCCGGTGTGACAACCGCTTCGGGCGCCGCGTCCGGCGCAAAGCGCGGCACAATCACCGAGGACGACGTCAACCGGATGTCGGTCACTTCGATCGGGCCGCGCAGGTCCGAGCCACTGCCCGGCAGGCTGAAGCCAAACTGCATGACATAGCCGGTGCCCAGCGCGACCGAAACCGTCAGCGCCGCAAGCGCCGTGGAGTGAAACCCTGCACCGGTCTTGCCTTTCGGCGGCACTGCGGAGGTCGTGTCCGATCCGTCGCGTTTCGGCAATAGATCCCGAAGGGCCGCAAGGCGCGAGACATCAAATTTGGGCAGTGTGAGACGGGGCATGGCTGTCTCCGATCCTGTTTGTTCAGGCACGGTGATGCCCCGCAATCATGGCATCGGTGCGACGCGACCGCGAAACCTTTGCGGCACTTGCACCCGCGCAAAGCCACGCAACAGGCTGCATACAGTCGCCTCACCGCCCGCGTGGCAGCGGGCAGCGGGCTGCGGGCTGCGGGCTGCGGGCGGCGGAACGCCTGGTTCTGCCTGCGCGGCGCCGTCAGGCGCCCGTCAGGATCAGGACAGGCGCCCGTGGCAATGTTTGAACTTCTTGCCCGACCCGCAGGGGCACGGATCGTTGCGCCCGGGATTGCCCCATGTGCTCTGGTCGGTCTCGTCGAACCCCGCGACCAAGGGTTCAAATGCCTCGGCCTCAAGCACATCCCCATCGGACGCGCCGGGTGCGGCGGCCATGTCGGCCTGTGGTGAGGCGGGTGCGGGGGTCTGTGCCTGTGGCGCCGGGGCTGCCGGTTGTTGCGCGGGACGTGCCGCGCCTGCGGCAGCGGCGGCGGCCTGCTGCTGCGCGAGCATCTGCTGCATCATCGCGCGCTGTTCCTCTTCGGAAATCGGACGCACCTGACTCAGTTTCTGCGTCACCTCTTCGCGCAGCCCGTCAAGCAACCCTTCGAAAAGCTGGAAGGCCTCGGACTTGTATTCATTGAGCGGATCACGCTGCGCGTAACCCCGGAACCCGACGACCGACCGCAGATGTTCGAGCGTGAGCAGATGCTCGCGCCACTTGCCGTCAATGGTCTGAAGCAGGATCTGCTTTTCCACCTGCCGCATGGTCTCCGGGCCGAACGCCTCGGCCTTCTCGGCCATCAGCTTGTCAGACGCCGCTTCGAGCCGCTCGCGGATTACCTCCTGATCGACACCGTCCTCATCGGCCCAGCCGATGATCGGCTCGTCAAAGCCCAGCTTTTCGAGACAGGCGGCGTAGAGCCCGTGCATGTCCCATTGCTCGGCATAGGCCTTTGGCGGCGCGTAGGTGTCCACCAGATCCTCGACCACCTGATAGCGCATGTCCTGCACGATCTCGGACAGATCCTCGGCCTCCATGATCTCGCGCCGCTGCGCAAAGATCACCTTGCGCTGGTCGTTCATCACGTCATCGAACTTCAGCAGTTGCTTGCGGATGTCGAAATTGCGGCCTTCGACCTTGGCTTGCGCGCGTTCGAGAGACTTGTTGACCCACGGGTGAACAATGGCCTCGCCTTCCTTCATGCCCAGCTTGCCAAGCACGTTGTCGAGCCGCTCGGAGCCAAAGATCCGCATCAGGTCATCATCCAGTGACAGGAAGAAAGACGACCGTCCCGGATCGCCCTGACGGCCGGACCGGCCGCGCAACTGGTTGTCGATCCGGCGGCTTTCATGCCGCTCCGTGGCCAGAACGAACAAGCCTCCGGCATCCTTGACCTTCGCCTCGGCGGCGGCGTGCTCCTTCTCCATCCGCGCGCGAATCTCGTCGGGATGGGCCTCCGGATCGGCCGCGATGGCTTCCATGATCTGGAATTCGAGGTTGCCGCCAAGTTTGATGTCGGTGCCGCGCCCGGCCATGTTCGTCGCGATTGTGATCGCGCCAAGCTTGCCCGCATCGGCGACAATCTGCGCTTCCTGCTCGTGCTGGCGCGCGTTCAGGACGTTGTGCGTCAGCCCGGCCTGGGTGAGCATCTGGCTCAGCATCTCGGATTTCTCGATCGAGGTCGTGCCCACAAGCACCGGCTGCCCCTTTTCATGGGCTTCCTTGATCTCTGCAACGATGGCTTCGTATTTTTCCTTCGCGGTGCGATAGACGCGGTCGTCTTCGTCGATCCGCGAAATCGGGCGGTTGGTGGGGACTTCCACCACGCCAAGCCCGTAAATCTCCGCAAATTCCTCCGCCTCGGTCGCCGCCGTCCCGGTCATGCCGCCAAGCTTTTCATACAGTCGGAAATAGTTCTGGAAGGTGACGCTCGCCAACGTGACGTTCTCCGGCTGGATCTTGCAGCCTTCCTTCGCCTCGATCGCCTGGTGCAACCCCTCGGACAAGCGCCGCCCTGCCATCATCCGGCCGGTGAACTCGTCGATCAGCACGACCTCACCGTCGCGCACGATGTAGTCCTTGTCCTTCTGGAAGAGCTTGTGCGCGCGCAGCGCCTGGTTGACGTGGTGCACCACGGTGGTGCTCTCCGGGTCGTAGAGCGTCTGCTCTTCCGGCAGCAGCCCGGCCTTGTGCAACACCTCTTCGAGAAACTCGTTGCCCTCGTCGGTGAAGGTCACGTTGCGGGTCTTCTCGTCGATGCTGTAATGCTCTTCGGTCAGCTCCGGGATCACCTTGTCGATCCCGACATAGAGCTCGCTGCGGTCCTGCGCCGGGCCCGAGATGATCAAAGGCGTGCGCGCCTCGTCCACGAGGATGCTGTCCACCTCATCCACGATGGCAAAGTAATGGTCGCGCTGATTGATCTGGCTCAGGTCAGACTTCATGTTGTCGCGCAGGTAATCAAAGCCGAGCTCGTTGTTGGTGGCATAGGTGATGTCACCCTCGTAAGCCGCCTTCTTCTCGTCTTCGGGCTGGCGCGGGTAGACCACGCCGCAGGTCATGCCCAGCGCGTTGTAGACCTTGCCCATCCACTCGCTGTCGCGCTTGGCGAGGTAGTCATTCACCGTCACGATATGCACGCCGCGCCCGGTCAGCGCATTGAGATAGGCGGGGAAGGTGGCGACAAGCGTCTTGCCCTCGCCGGTCTTCATCTCGGAGATGTTGCCCTGATGCAGGAAAATCCCGCCCATGAGCTGCACATCAAAGGCGCGCAGCCCCAAAGCCCGCCGCGCCGCCTCGCGGCAATTGGCAAAGGCTTCGGGCAGGAGCGCGTCGAGGCTCTCGCCATCCTTCACGCGCTTGCGGAATTCCTCGGTCTTGGCAATCAACCCGGCATCGTCGAGTTTCTCGAATTCCGGCTCCAGCGCGTTGATCGCCTCAATGGTCTTGCGCGTAGCCTTGACCTTGCGGTCATTGGGCGTGCCAAACACCTTGCGTGCAATTTTTCCAAGCATGGCCTGCCTTATCTCTTTCCTCTCGCCGCGCGGGGGGTGGTGGTCGATCCCCGGGGCCTGATGACGGCTCGCCTCCATCATGCGGCAGGGCAAGCGCCCGGCGCAAATGTCGGCGTTCAAAAATCGGGGCTCCTGCTTGCCCGTGTCGCACGCTGCCCATATGTCGGAAGGAACGATCGGCCTTGCAGAGCCTTTGCGGGTAGGTAAGGGTCGGGCCCAACAGTGTCAACGCCACCGCCCTGCCGGCGGGCTTTCAAATTCGCGCGTCCGGCCCTCCGGATGCAGACAAAAAGGACAAATTCATGTTTCAACGACTGGCCACAGGCCTGATCACCGCTGCCACTCTCGCGACCGCCACGCCGCTTCTGGCGCAGGAGACGCTCACGGCCGATACCGTGGTCGCCACGGTCAACGGCACCGATATCACGCTTGGCCACATGATCATGATCCGCGCCTCTTTGCCCGAACAGTATCAGCAATTGCCCGATGACGTGCTGTTCACCGGCATCCTCGATCAGCTGATCCAGCAACAGGCCCTCAACAACGATCCGCTCGCAACCGAGACACGCCGCGTTGAAACCGCGATGGCAAATGAACGCCGCTCGCTCATGGCCTCCGAGGTGATCCGCCAGATCATCATGCGCGACGTCACCGAGGCCGCTGTCGAAGCGCTTTACGCGGAACGCTATGCCACGGCGGGCGAGGATGCGCCGCTTGAATACAATGCCTCTCACATCCTCGTGGAAACCGAGGAAGAGGCCCAGCGCCTGTCCGATGAGGCCAATACCGGGGTCGATTTTGCAGAGCTCGCGCGCGAACACTCCACCGGCCCGTCCGGCCCCAATGGTGGCGCGCTTGGCTGGTTCGCCGAAGGCATGATGGTGCCCAGCTTTCAGGAAGCCGTGGCCGCGATGGCGGTCGGCGAAGTGTCCGATCCAGTCCAGACACAATTCGGCTGGCACGTGATCCGGCTCAACGAAACCCGCCAGCAATCCGCTCCGGAGTTCGAAGAGGTCCGTGACACGCTGCGCGGCGAGCTCGAACAGCAGGTGGTCGAAGGCTATATCGCAGCCGCTGCGGAAAATGCTGCTGTCACGCGGATCAATCCTGACGATATCGACATGTCGGCGATCTCCAACGTCGACCTTCTGGACGACTGAGCCATGGGAACCGCGCCGACCCGCTCTCCGCTTGCGCCTGCGCGCTTCCCCGACCTGCCGACGGTGGCAGGCGTCCGCTTTGCCTGTGCCGAGACCGGGATCAGGTATCGCGGCCGGCCCGATGTGATGCTCGCCGTGCTCGATCCCGGCAGCGTCCTTGCCGGGGTGTTCACCCGGTCGGCCACGCGCTCCGCGCCGGTGCTCGATTGTCAGGCCAAGATCGGTCATCACTCCGATGCGGGCGCGGCGATCCTCGTGAACGCGGGCAATGCCAACGCCTTTACCGGCGCGCATGGCACCGGCACGGTCGAAGCGGTCTGCGCCGCCGTGGCCCGCGCCACCGGGTTGCCCGAAACCCGCGTCTTCACCGCGTCTACGGGGGTCATCGGCCAGCCGCTGCCGCCCGAAAGCATCACGCGCCACATCGACGCGCTGACCGCCACGCTTTCGCCCGACGGGCTGGCGCAGGCCGCGGATGCGATTCGCACCACGGACACCTTCTCGAAAGGCGCGCACGCCACGCTCACCCGTGACGAAGGCACCGTCCAGATTGCCGGGATCGCCAAGGGCTCGGGCATGATCGCGCCGGATATGGCCACGATGCTGGTCTATATCTTCACCGACGCACGGATTGCCGGCGACGATCTGCAAGCCATGGTCTCGCGCCTCAATGCGCGCACCTTCAACTGCATCACCGTCGACAGCGACACCTCCACCTCCGACACGCTGCTCTGTGCCGCCACCGGCGCTTCCGGCGTGGATGTGACCGGCGATATGGCTTTCGAAGAGGCGTTGCACGGCGTCATGCGCGACCTGGCGCATCAGGTCGTGCGCGATGGCGAGGGCGCAACCAAATTCGTCACCATCAACGTGACCGGTGCCGCCAGCGACGACGACGCGCGTACCCATGCGCTCTCCATCGCCAACTCGCCGCTGGTCAAGACCGCGATCGCCGGAGAGGACCCGAATTGGGGCCGCATCGTCATGGCCATCGGCAAATCCGGCGCGCAGGCCGATCGCGACCGGCTGTCGATCCGCTTCGGTGACGTGCTGGTGGCCGAGCAGGGCTGGGTCTCGCCGCAATATCGCGAGGAACAGGGCGCCGCACAGATGAAGGCGGAGGAGATCGACATCACCGTGGATCTCGGGCTGGGCAGCGGCAGCGCCACCGTCTGGACCTGTGATCTGACGCACGGCTATATCTCGATCAACGCCGATTATCGCTCCTGACGGCATCGCGCCGCGTCGTCCTGCCCGTGGCCGCCGATCTGCGTGGCCACGGGGGCGCGCGACCGCTCTGCGATCATCGCGCCTGCCGTTCCGTGTGCCACCCATCCCCGTGCCGCTCCTCCCCGTCCTGCTCCTCCGCGGTCCTGCCTTCCCCGTCCGCCTTCTCCCCGAGCCTGCCCTTCCCAGTGCCGCCCTTCCCCGTCCTGCGTCTGCCCGGTTCTGCTGCCCACACCCGGGTCCGGCCGCCACTCTCCCGATCCTGCCCCCCGTTCCTGTCCGTCACCGCTCCGCGCGCGACCGGGCCGGAGCGCGCCTCCGGCGTCGCCTTGCTCCGCTCTTACCATAAGCCTCTGCGCAGTCCGGAGACGGGCAACGGTGCAGTGGGACCGGCGCACACGCCGCGGGCCGGCGGCAGCATGGCATGCGCATGGAATGTGCATGGGTTGTGCATGGAATGTGCATCGTTCAATAACGGCGCAAATCCCTTCGAAAGGCCCCGCCATGAAGATCGTCCTCGTCTCCGCCGTCGCCTTGATCGATGTCGATGGCCGCGTGCTGCTTGCCCAGCGCCCAGAAGGCAAATCCATGGCCGGGCTCTGGGAATTCCCCGGTGGCAAGGTCGAACCCGGCGAGACTCCCGAAGCCGCGCTGATCCGCGAATTGCAGGAAGAGCTTGGCATCGACACTTGGGCCTCCTGCCTTGCGCCGTTGACCTTTGCCTCCCACAGCTACGATGATTTCCACCTGCTCATGCCGCTTTTTGCCTGTCGGAAATGGCAAGGCGTGCCGCGGTCCCGCGAGGGCCAGACGCTGAAATGGGTGCGGGCCAAAGAGATTCGGAATTACGACATGCCACCGGCCGATATCCCGCTGATTCCCATCCTGCGCGACTGGCTTTGATGAGGCATTGTGCAAAGGTTTCGTGAAACGGCGCGAATTTGATCGAAAATTATCTATAATTGATGTTTTTTTTCTCGATTTGTTAACGGTTCGCCCCTAGCTTCATAGTGAGCTTTATTGGGGAGTTCACTCATGCTTCGTACCATCTCACTCGGAACTTGCGTTTCTGTTCAAGGCCTTCTTGAGCGTCATCTGCCTGACGGGCGGATTGTCGTGAAGGTGGGGAACACGGCCTATACCGGCACTCCGGTCTCGAAACAGGCCTGATCCTTTTTCTGGAATCGTCACCGCTTGCGTCCACTCTCGCGGTAGCGAAACGCCCCGTTCTGATCCGTATCAGGCGGGGCGTTTGACGCTCTGAAACAGGTGCCTCGCCACAGCCCCGCAGCGCAGCGCGCGCGTCTGTCTGTTGAGCGGCATCGGCCAAGCCTGCATCGTGTCTGTATGCCACGAAAGGTCCAATGCTCCGGGGACTGCCGCGCAAATCCGGTATCCCGCCCGTCGGGCGGCGCGGGATTTGCCACGCTCTACTCCGTGATCAGATCCCGATACATCACCAGCGCGTCGACATAACCCGCCTGCGGGTGCCTGAACGCCTTCGGCAAACGCCCCACAATGGCGAACCCAGCGCGTTCCCAGGTGGCCACGGCCCGTGTATTCGTCGCCACGACAAAGTTGTATTGCATCGCCCGGAATCCCAGCGTCGGCGCGATGTCCAGTGAATGCGCCAGCATCGCTCTTGCGATGCCGCGCCCACGCGCCGATTCTGCGGTCACGTATCCGCAATTGCAGACATGCGATCCGCCACCCTTCTGATTTCGCACGATATAATAGGTTCCCAGAACGACGCCGCCGCTCTCAGCAACAAACACGCGGCGCTCTGCGCCGGTCCAGTAGCGCAGCGCATCATCCGGCGTGATATCGGGGTCGATGGTATAGGTGTCGCCTGCGCGGAACACGGCAATCAGCATATCCGTCACGGCTTGCGCGTCCGACGCGGCATAGGGTCTGATGGTGATTTCTGTCTGCATGGCTGCGCCGTGCCTCATCAAGTTCGGGCCCGTTCTGCGCGACGGGCTCCGGCCGCGGTGCCGCCGATCGGGGCAAGGCACCGCCTCACCCCGTCCGTTTGCTTGCCGGTCAGGAGTTCAGAACAAGACAACCGACCGGATCGACTCGCCCTTGTGCATGAGGTCGAAGCCGGTGTTGATCTCATCAAGGCTCATGGTGTGGGTGATCATCGGATCAATCTCGATTTTGCCCTCCATGTACCAGTCCACGATTTTCGGAACATCCGTGCGCCCGCGCGCGCCGCCAAAGGCCGTGCCGCGCCAGCTTCGGCCCGTGACGAGCTGGAAGGGACGGGTGGAGATTTCGGCACCCGCCGGGGCCACGCCGATGATGATCGATTCGCCCCAGCCCTTGTGCGCCGACTCCAGCGCGTCGCGCATCACCTGCACATTACCCGTCGCGTCAAACGTGTAATCCGCGCCACCCTTTGTCAGCTCAACAAGGTAAGGCACCAGATCGCCCTCGACCTCCTTGGGGTTCACGAAGTCGGTCATGCCAAAGCGCTCCGCCATGGCCTTCTTGTCTGCATTGAGATCAACGCCAACAATCTGGTCCGCGCCCGCAAGGCGCAGGCCCTGAATGACATTGAGGCCGATCCCGCCCAGTCCAAAGACAATTGCCCGGCTGCCGATTTCCACCTTGGCGGTGTTGATCACCGCGCCGATGCCCGTCGTGACGCCGCAGCCGATATAGCAAACCTTGTCGAAAGGCGCGTCCGGATTGATCTTGGCCAGCGCGATCTCCGGCAACACCGTGTGGTTCGAAAAGGTCGAACAGCCCATGTAATGCAGGATCGGCGTGCCATCGAGCATCGAGAAGCGCGAAGTGCCGTCCGGCATCACGCCCTGACCCTGGGTCGTGCGGATCGCCTGGCACAGGTTGGTCTTGGGATGCAGACAGTATTCGCATTCCCGGCATTCCGGCGTGTAGAGCGGGATCACGTGATCGCCGGGTTTGAGGCTGGTCACGCCCGGCCCGCACTCGACCACGATGCCAGCGCCCTCATGGCCCAGAATCGCGGGGAAAAGCCCCTCCGGATCAGCCCCGGACAGCGTGAATTCGTCCGTGTGGCAAATCCCGGTGGCCTTGATTTCCACCAGGACCTCCCCCTCCTTTGGCCCGTCGAGATTGACCTCCATCACCTCAAGAGGCTTGCCCGCCTCCAGCGCTACCGCAGCCCGTGTTCGCATCGCCGTTTCCTCCCCGTAGAACATGTTCTTTTGCCGAACACTGCGCCAAACCACCTGTCCTCGCAAGAGAGCGTCACGGCAATAAATCCACAGACAGCGCGAGGGACTCGACTCCGCCCGCGGCAAAAACTAGAACATAAAGTGAACAAACTGCTGCCAACCATGCCCCACCGTCGAATCCTCTCGCTCTGGTTTCCCCGCCTTGGCGCCGAACGCCTGATCCGCATCGACCCGCTTCTGGGCGAGCGCCCTTTTGCCGTGGTCGACAGTGACGGGCCCGCACAAACCCTGTCCTCATTGAGCCGGGCCGCCTCCGCCGCCGGGTTGACATTGGGCCAGCCGCTGCGCGACGCCCATGCGCTCTGCGCCGATCTGGTCACACGCCCGCGTGTGGCGCATCACGAGGCGGCGTTTCTCGGCGCGCTGCATCGCTGGGCCGGCAAATTTTCTCCCTGGGTATCCGCAGAGCCGCCGGACGGGCTGGTGATTGACCTGACCGGCTGTGCCCATCTCTTTGGCGGCGAAGAGGCGCTGTGTCGTCAGGTCATAGAGGATTGCAGCGATCTCGGCCTGACAGCGCGGCTGGGAATCGCCGACACGCTGGGCACCGCCTGGGCGCTGGCACGCTACACCGAACAGGGCATCGCCTCCCATCGCAGCGGGGACGCAATCGACAGCGAGGCGCCTGCAACCCGCTCCCGGGCAGGCAAGCGCCGGCATTGGGAACGCGGTGGCGCGGCGCCGCTGACGGTCACGGGTCCGGCCGTGGCGCATCACATCGCGCCAATCGGCAAGAGTTACAACGCGCTGAGCGATCTGCCCATTGCCGCCCTGCGGCTCGACGCCGACACGCTGGCACAGCTGGGCCGGCTCGGGTTGCGCCGCGTGGGCGATCTTCTGGGCCAGCCCCGGGCCGGGCTCGCGCGGCGGTTCGGGCGGGGGTTGGTGGACCGGCTCGACCAAGCCACAGGCAGTGCGCCGGAGCCAATCAGCCCGACACCCCCACCGGACCGCTTCGCCGTGCGGCTGTCCTTCCCCGATCCGATTGGCCTCGCGGGAGATACCGAAGCCGCGCTGGCGCGCATGACAGACCGGCTCTGCGCCCGGCTTGAGACACGCGCCCGCGGCGCACGCACCCTGCGCATCGAGGCCCACCGCTGCGATCACAGCATGCAATGGCTCACCGTGACGGCCGCCACGGCACATCACGACCCGGAACGTTGGCTGCCCTTGTTGGCCATGAAGATCGATGAGATCGACGCAGGACCCGGGATCGACATGCTGCGTCTTGAAGCCACCGGGCACGAACCGCTGCACCAACGCACCCGCGCCGGCCATGCTGAGGCCGCGGCACGAGGACAGAGCCGGGCCACAAGAGGCGCCGCGATGGAGGATCTGATCGGCCGCCTCGGCGCCCGGATCGGCATGGAGGCCATCACCCGCCGTCACCCGGGGCAAAGCCATATCCCCGAAAAAACCGCCCTCACGTTGGCAGCGGCCTGGTCAGAGCCCGCAGAGCACTGGCCGGCCCCCGTTGCCCCGCGCCCGCTGACACTCTGGACGCCCGAACCGGTCACTGCCGAAAGTGGCACATGCCCGCCAATACGGTTTCGCTGGCGCGGGCGGGATTTCCGCTGCCTGAATGCCACAGGGCCCGAGCGCATCGCGCCGGAATGGTGGCTCGACGATCCCAACTGGCGCTCGGGCGCGCGCGATTACTGGCAGGTGGAAACCGACCGGGGTGACCGGCTTTGGCTCTATTACGCCCATGGCGCGGCGATCTCCGAGGGCTGGTTCTGCCATGGCCTCTTCGCCTGAGCGCGCTGGCCCGGCTCTTTCCCGTGCCGTCGGCGCGCACCGGATCGGGCTGCCGTCCCACAAAGGCGGCACCACCGGACCTTGGACGGCCACAACCGGCCCCACCGCCCCGAAAGCCTCGCACGGCTCTACAGGACTACCTGCATGTCACCCGGCGCCGCCGCGCGCCCGCCCGACACCGGGCGCCGCAAGCGCGAGGCACCGGGGACTGCGCTATGACCGCCGGAACGGCCCCAGATCTGGGTGCGCCAGAGACCGGCGCTGCGCCATCCATGACCCGGCAGGGCCTGCCGCGCACAGACTGTCCAACACATCACCAGCCCGGCGGACTTGCCAGCCGGGCAAACGCCCTCCCAAGCCAGCATGCCATCCGGCGCGTGTGATCGCGGCTTCCAGCCTATCCCGGCGCGGGATGCCCCTCTGGCCATTTAACCCCTCACATGCCACAAGCCCGCCAAACTGACCCAGCGGAGACATCCATGCATATCGCCTCGCTCATCGCTCGCCCCGGCCATCTCGATCCGGCGCTCGTGGAAGCCCTGCGCAACGCGCTTGGCGGTGGCACCGCCGACTGGCTGTCTCCTGATGAAGCGGCGGAGTTTCCGCTCCAGACGCTGCCGGGCAATATCGAAGACATCCGCCGCTCCATAGCCGAACAGGCGGATCTCAACATCGTGCCCGCACAGAACCGGCGCAAGGCGCTGCTTATCGCGGACATGGACAGCACCATGATCGAGCAGGAATGCATCGACGAGCTGGCCGAAGAAGCCGGTGTCGGCGCGCATGTGAAGGACATCACCGCGCGTGCCATGAACGGGGAACTGGATTTCGAAGGCGCGCTGACGGAGCGCGTGGCACTGCTCAAGGACCAGCCCGAAACGGTGATCCAGCGCGTGATCGACACCCGGATCACGCTGATGCCCGGCGGGCGGGCGTTGGTGTCCACCATGAAGGCCAATGGCGCCCACGCCGCGCTTGTATCGGGCGGCTTCACCGCGTTCACCAGCCGGATTGCCGACATGCTCGGGTTTGACGAGAACCGCGCCAATACGCTTCTGACGGATGACGGTGTTCTCACCGGACAGGTCGGGATGCCGATCCTCGGGCGCGATGCCAAGGTCAGCGCCCTCGAGGAGATCACGGCCAGCCTGGGAAAGACGCCCGACGATGCCATCGCAGTCGGCGACGGGGCGAACGATCTGGGGATGTTGGGGCTCGCCGGGCTGGGCGTCGCGCTGCACGCCAAGCCGACCGTGCAGGCGCAATGTGATTTGCGCGTGAACCACGGCGATCTGACCGCGCTGCTCTATCTTCAGGGCTACGCCCGCGCGGATTTCCAGAGCTGAACGACCCGAACCGCAGCGGCCGCCAAACCGGGGTCAGATCAGCCCCGCGACGGGAGCCATGTGTCCGGTTACCTTGCCATCCCAATTGCGGATCTCCGGTTTCAGGAAGCGGGCCACATCCGGATGGTCCGCCTCCAGCGCTCCCATGCGCACAAGCAGCGCCGCGATTGCGCAATTGGACGCGCGCGTTGCGCCGTCGGCGATCTTGAGGGCAATGCCCTGCTGCCGCTTCGGCAGGATCGCGATAAAGAAGCCCTCCGCGCCGGTCTTGACCACCAGCGGCTCTCGCGCCGCCCGCATCAGAAGCGTGCAGGCACGGCCCTTGCCTGCCACAAGCTCCGGATGTGTGGCCATTGCCTTCACAAGAAGCGCTGCGCCAAGGCTGCGCTTGTTGTCGCGCTTGTGCGCGCTGGCAAAGAACGCCATCGCGCGGGCGATCCCCGCGATCGAGGCCGCGTGGTTCGGCGCGGAACACCCGTCGATCCCGAATCCCGGGCTGGTTTCGTCGGTCAGGGCATTGAACATCTCAAGCACCCCCACCTGCACCGGGTGCGACGGATCGCAATAGTCCAGGTCCGCCCCGAGGTGCCGCGCCAGCGTGAGAAAGCCCACATGCTTGCCCGAGCAATTGTTATGCACCCGCTCACCGCTTTCACCGGCCCGGATCATCTGAAGCTTCAGATCCCTGTCGCGTGACATCTGCGGCCCACAGACCAGCGCCCTTTCATCGAGCTCCTGATCCGCGAGCCACTCGCGCACCAGCCCGACATGCATTGGGGCACCCTCATGCGAGGCACAGGCCAGCGCAAGGTGTCGCAATGTCAGCCCCGCAGCGTCCGCCGCCCCGGATGCCACGAGTGGCAGGGCCTGAATCATCTTGATCGCGCTTCGCGGCAGACAGATCGCCCCCGGATCACCCCAGGCTTCAACCATCCCGGCAGACCTGTCCCAAAGGACGGCATGACCGCAATGCAGGCTTTCCACGAAGGGGCCACGGTGGATCTCGACCATGGGAGCGGCTCTCTGGGTCATTGGATACCTCACGTCTGAGCGATAATCTGCCAACAGGGCTTTCAGAGCACCGTTTTTTCAGCGTATTCTACCCGCGTCGAGGATAAATGACACATCGATCCTGATAAGGCTCGGAACGGGGTCACGGATTGATGCATGTTTTTGGGGCATGGACAGCTGGAGGCTGCAGGAATGACAACAGGACTTGGGCGGACGATCGGCGCGGGTCTGATTGGTTTGGCGTGTATGGCCGGCGTGGCAATGGCTCAGGAAGAGAGCACATCGCGCGTGGATGCCATGACGGACTGGTCGGTTTTCGAAGAGCAAAACCCCCGCGAGTGCTGGGCCGTGACGACCTACAAGGAAAGCGTGAACACCAAGGATGGCCGGGTCGTTGCCGTGACCCGGGGCGACATCCTTCTCATGGTGTTCTATCGTCCGGGCGATAACGTGAGCGGGCAGGTCGCCTTTACCGGGGGGTATCCCTTCGCAAACGGGTCTACCGTGAACGTGGATATCGGTGGCACGGAATTCGAGCTCTATACCGAGGGCGAATGGGCCTGGCCGCCGACAGCGCAGGATGACGCCAAGCTCGTGACCGCCATGAAGCGCGGGGCGAATGCAGTGCTGACCGCGGTATCGTCGCGCGGCACCACGACAAAGGACACGTTCTCCCTGCTCGGCTTCACCGCCGCGATAGAAGACGCCGAACGGCGCTGCTCGAGCTGATCCCAGCACAAGGCGGCATGCGGAGCAGCGGCGTGCTGCCGTTCTGATCCTGTCCCTTGGCGATTGAGGCCGGGAGGCGCATTTGCCATCAGGCTTATCGCATGGTGCGGACGTGGCGCAGGCGAGGCTTCTATGGCAAAGGCCCACCACGCGGGCCTTGCGGCCCCGTCGCCGCGCCATACATCACCAAACAGGGTCGGGGCGCGTCATTGCCGCGCCCTTTGTCTTTTCTGCCGAATCCTGTATGGGCGAGGCTTCCCAGACGAGAGAGTTGCCATGTCGAGCTCAGCACCGATCACACAGGACGTGATGACGATTCCGCGCAAACTGCCGGACAGCGACAAGACCAACCTTGTCGGGTTGACCCGTGACGGCATGCGCACGGCCCTTCTGGAAGCGGGCACGCCCGAAAAGCAGATCAAGATGCGGCTGAACCAGGTCTGGCAATGGGTCTATCACTGGGGCGTGCGTGACTTTGCGCAGATGACCAATCTTTCCAAGGATTACCGCGCCCTTCTGGCGGATCGCTTCGAGATCAGCCTGCCCGAGGTTGTCTCGCGCCAGGTTTCTGCCGATGGAACGCGCAAATACCTTGTCCGGATTGCCGGCGGGCATGAGGTCGAGGTTGTCTATATCCCCGAGACCGACCGTGGCACGCTTTGTATTTCGAGCCAGGTTGGTTGCACGCTGACCTGCTCCTTCTGTCATACAGGCACCCAGAAGCTGGTGCGCAACCTCACGGCCGGCGAGATCGTGGGCCAGATCATGCTCGCACGCGACGACCTCGACGAATGGCCGACCCCCGGCGCGCCAAAAGACGAGACCCGGCTTCTGAGCAATATCGTCCTCATGGGGATGGGCGAGCCGCTCTATAACTTCGACAATGTGCGCGACGCGATGAATATCGCGATGGACGGTGAAGGCATTGCGCTGTCGCGGCGTCGGATCACCCTGTCGACATCCGGCGTCGTGCCGGAGATTGCGCGCTGTGCCGAGGAGATCGGCTGCCTGATGGCGGTCAGCTTCCATGCAACGACCGACGCGGTACGGGACAAGCTTGTTCCGATCAACAAGCGGTGGAATATCGAAAGCCTGCTCGACGCGCTGCGGGCCTATCCGCGCTTGTCGAACTCGGAGCGGATCACCTTCGAATATGTGATGCTCAAGGATGTCAATGACAGCGATGCCGATGCCCGCCGCCTCGTGAAGCTGATCCAGGGTATCCCGGCCAAGATAAACCTGATCCCGTTCAACGAATGGCCCGGTGCCCCCTATGAGCGGTCCGACTGGTCCCGGATCGAAGCCTTTGCCGATATCGTGCACAAGGCGGGCTATGCGTCGCCGATCCGCACACCGCGAGGCGAGGATATCATGGCCGCCTGTGGGCAGCTCAAATCCGCAACCGAACGCGCGCGCAAATCGCGCCGCGCCATAGAAGCCGAAGCGGGCCTGTCTTCCTGAGACGCTGCGATCGATGCCCTCAAGCGCCGCGCCGCGCGGCGTGTCGAGAAACGGCTTGCATATTTCTGAGTGTTTTAGTCAGATAGGGCCAACCCTTGAGGGAGGTCCGCCGTGCATCAGACATCCATCACCGCGACCGCGTCGTCCTTGCGCGGACCGGAGCGCCGGGTGATCGCGCTGCTGCGCGCCTGGCACGCCGGGGAAGCGCACCAAGCCGCCGCGTGGAAAGATCTGTGCAAAAGCCTCGGAGTCGCCCGCGCACGCGGCTGCCTGCGCGCCTTCGAGGAGATGCTGGCGCTGATGGACCGTCACGGTTGGCGCTGTCTGACAATCCTGCCGGAAACAGCGGAGGGCTGGTCAGAAGATGAGCTCTCGGTTGCGCGCTTTGTCATGGCTGCGACCGAACAACAGCGCGATGTCGCGTTGTCCGAAGCCGCGTTCCTTGTCCGCCCCTCCGCGTTGCTGCCGCTTCTGACCACGGCCTCCCGCTTCGGACTGCCCTTGCTCTGCGAAGACTGCCGGGCGCGCGTCATGGGCCGCGCCTAGCGCCCCGGCAACCAGAGCGCCAATGACGGAAACAGGATCAACAGCGCGACAACACAAAGCGAGCACAGGATAAACGGGATCGCGGACAGATAAATGTCGCGCATCGTGGTCTCCTTTGGCGCGACCCCTTTCATCACGAAAAGCAACAAACCGAAGGGCGGTGTCGTGAAGCTGATCTCCAGCGCAAGCAGCATGATCAGCCCGAACCAAACCGGATCAAATCCAAGCTGCACCGCCAAGGGGAAGAAAATCGGAACGGTGAGCAACATGATGGAGATCTGCTCCATGAACATGCCCAGCACAAGCAGCACCGCGAACATCACGAGGAGCATCATGACAGGGTCGAGCTCAAAGCCCGTGGCCCAGGAAATCAGCCCGCGCGATGCGCCCGAGAACGCGAGCAGCTGACTGAAGGTCGCCGAGCCGAAAACGATGAGATAGGCCATCAGCGTGACCTTGAGCGCTCCGGTGACGGAGCGCTTTATCGCCTCCCAGGTCAGGCAGCGAAAGACAAGCGCGAGGATGAGCACCCCGAGCGCGCCGAAGGCCGCAGCTTCCGACGGCGTGACAATCCCCCCGATCATCATGATGACGATCACGATCATCAACCCGACCATCGGCACCACGTCGCGCAGGAAAAGCCCCAACCGGGCGGCGAGCGTCATCGGGTCCACGTCATAGGCGGGCGCCGCGTCCGGATCGATCCGCGTCTGCAGCCAGATCGTCCCGATGTAAAACCCCGCGAGGATCAGACCCGGGACAACCCCTGCAATCAGAAGCGCGCCCACATCGATCTGGGCCAGCGTCGCCAGAAGCACCGCAAGGGCAGAGGGCGGAATGATGATCGCAAGCCCGCCGGTGCCGAGTATGGGCCCGATCGACATGTGCTTCTTGTAGCCGCGCTTGGTCATCTCCGGCACCATCAGGCTGCCAAGCAAGGCCGTGGATCCCATGGATGACCCCGACAGGGTGGAAAAGCCCGTGCCACCCAGAACCGTCACGTAAGACAACCGCCCCGGCAGGCGCCCGAGCAACCGGTCAATGGCGTTGAACATCCGCGCCCCGAGCCCGGTGTGAAAGAAGATCTCTCCCATCAGGAGAAAGAGCGGGATCGGAACAAGCGCAAAGGTCGTGAGCGAGCCGAACCCGTTGTTGAGCAACTGCGTGATGCCAACCGCACCGCCCATGAAAACCCAGGCGCCCATGATGTTTGCCGCCAAAAAGGCAAGCGCGACCGGCATCCCGATCGCCATGAGCACCACGATACTGCCCAAAAGCAGAGCCAGCGCCTCAAACCACTCCATGCGATGACCCCTCGTCAGCTGCGCAGGCGCAGAACGCGCGTTTTCGATCCTGTCTCAATCGTGGATACCCGCTTCACCCGAATGCAGCAGTTCCCGGCCAAAGACATAGCGGCCGAACTCGACCGCCATCAGGCCAAAGCTGATCGGAAAGGCGATAGTCAGGATCCATTTCGGTGTGAAATAGGCCCGCACGTCAAAATCCCTGCGCTCGACATTGGTCATAAAGAGCTCCCCGCCCTTCCATGCGAGGATCACGCAGACCAGAACGCAAAGCGCGGAAACCGAGCGGCTCACCACCCGCCGCGCCGGGCCCGGCAACGCCGCCGTGACAAGCTCGATATGCACATGGCCCTTTTCCCGGACCAACCATGGCGATCCCAGCATCGTCATGTACAGCAAGGCATATTCAGACGAGGTGAAGAGCCAGGCAAACGGCTGGACACCAAGGTTTCGCATCGTGACCGACAGCACGATCGACACCATGAGCCACACAAGCATCAAGGCGGCGACAAGCGCCATGGCAAGAATGAGCCCATCATAGATCCGGATCGCGGCTTTCATACCTGCATTCCACCTTCCTCGACGCGCATGGTCTCTCGAACAGGAGGCAGATTCTCGTGCCTTCCGAGGCCCGAGAGCCCGCGCGTTTCTTTGGGCTTCAAATATCCCGGGGGAGTCCCAACGGGACGGGGGCAGCGCCCCCACCCCTTTCGGCGGATGACCGACCTTCCGGACACCTGCCCATTATGCGATCAGTCCGCGTAAAAGAGTTCGATCAGACGGTCATAGTTGGCCAGACCGTCCGGATGCGCTTCCATCTGCGTGCGCATCCGCTCGAACGTTTTTTCGCGTGCGGCGGCGAGATAATTGTCGCGCGCCTCGCCTTCGAGTTCGAAGACCTGCATGCCGCCCTCTTCGAGCGCCGCGAATTGTTCGTCACGCATCGCGCCAAGCTTGGCAGCCGAAGACGCTTCGTGCTCGATCGCCACGTCCTGCAGGATGGTGCGGGCCTCTTCGGACAAACCGTTCCACGTATCGAGATTCACGATCACGCCAAGGTCGGTCGAGAAGAAGTTGGGTTCGATGCGCCAGTTCAGGAACTCGTTCCACTTCAGGTCGATCAGGCCGATCTGCGTCCAGCCCGTGGCATTGACCACACCGCGCTCAAGGCCGGAATACACGTCGGTGGTCGGCAAATCGATGACCTGCGCGCCGAGATACTCGGTGAAGAATGCGTTGTAGACCGCGTTGCCGCGCAGTTTCCAGTCTTCGATCAGCAGGTTGCCATTCTCATCCGTTTGCGGCTCTTCCACGGACCACAGGTTGTAGGAGACATTGCTGTCAAACCAGCCAAGGTATTTCACACCCATCTTGGACTGGTGAATTTCGTCGATCAGGGCAATACCGCCGTTTTCGCGCGTTTCCACAGCGGTGAGGTTGGACCCCACAAGCGCATCCTTCTCGGGCAGGGTGCCTGCATAGAAGCTGCCCGGGGTATAGACCATGTCCACCACGCCGTTGCGGACCGCATCAGGCTGCTGGAACATGCCAATCGCCTCGGGGCCGCCGCGGACCTCGATCTGGATCACGCCTTCACCGGCCTCATTCACCTTGTCGACAAATTCCAGAAAGCTCTTGGTGTAGACCAGCGTTTCGGGAAACGCATGCACCGCGCTGATGGTCTCTTCGGCATGCGCCGCAACACCCACCAGCGCCGTTCCGGCGACAAGGCCGCCCATCAAGGTCATCTTCATCATGTCTTCTCCTTATTGTGGCGGACGGCCCTGCCGCCCCTCCCGTTGGTCTCTGGCGCTGCTCCCCGCGCCTTTGTCTTGATCCGGTCAGACGGATCGTTTTGCCCCGGGCCAGGCCCAGGGAAACCGTGTTGCGCGCCGCTCTGCAAACTGCGCTATCGCGTCGGAATGCTGCGCCGTCAGGTCGATATCATCCCAACCGTTGCGCAGCTTGAGACCCCATGTGGGATCAAGGTCAAATCTGTGTTCGGCGCCACCCATCCGGATCAATCCGGCCTCCAGATCCACCCGCACAGGCGCGGCCCCATCCCCCAGGGACCGGATCATTTGGTCAACCATGTCTTCTGGAAGCGCCGCAGGAAGCAATCCGTTATTGACCGCATTGCCGGCAAAGATGTCGCCGAAACTCGGGGCGATGACGACCCGGAACCCGGCATCCACAAGCGCATAGACCGCGGCCTCGCGCGAGGATCCGGAGCCGAAATTCCGGCGTGCAACCAGAACGCTGGCCTCCGGGTGACGGTCGAGCGGGAAATCCTGCGCGCCCTCCCGCAGGTCATGCAGCAGGAAGCGGCCATATCCCTCGCTGCGCGGTGTCGACATGAACCGCGCAGGGATCAACTGGTCGGTATCGATATTCTCGATCGGGAGCGCCACCGCATGGCCCTCATGCTGATCCCACCCCCGCATCACGCTGCCCTGTCCTTCAACAGGGGACGCGCATCACACAGCGTCCCGGTGACAGCTGCCGCGGCCACCATGACCGGCGACATGAGGTGCGTGCGGGCACCGCGCCCTTGTCGGCCACGGAAGTTGCGGTTGGTCGAGGAGGCACAGCGTTTGCCCGGCGCCACGAGGTCACCATTCATGCCCACGCAGAGCGAACAGCCAGATGCGACCCAGTCCAGCCCGGCCTCGATAAAGATCCGGTCCAACCCCTCGTCCTCGGCCTGCTTTCGCACGATCATCGACCCCGGCGAGACAAGCCCCGGCACCTTTGCCTGCCGCCCGGCAAGCACCGCCGCCGCCGCGCGCAGGTCCTCGATCCGGGCGTTTGTGCAGGACCCGAGAAAGACCTGATCGACCGGGGTTCCGGCAATCGGCCTGCCCGGCGCAAGCCCCATGTAGTCCAGTGCGGCGCGCACCTTGGCGGCCTCTGCATCCGGCAAGCCGGCGGGATCCGGCACGGTCCCGTCTATCGGCAAGGCCTGATCCGGCGCGGTGCCCCATGTCACCGTCGGCGCGATCTCGGCCGCATCCAGCCGCACTTCCCGGTCGAAGCGCGCCTCCGCATCGGTCACGAGCCCGCGCCAGTCGTCGACAGCGGCATCCCAGGCTGCCCCGCCGGGCGCATAGGGCCGCCCCTTGAGATAGGCGAAGGTGGTTTCATCCGGCGCCACCATGCCAAAGCGCGCGCCGCCTTCGATGGAGAGGTTGCACAAGGTCATGCGCCCCTCCATCGACAAGGCCCGCACCGCGGAGCCCGCATATTCGATGGCGTGCCCGGTCGCGCCGGACGTGCCGAGACGCGCGATCCAGCCAAGCGCGACATCCTTCGCCGAGACGCCGGGCGCGAGGCGACCGTCAATTGTGATCCGCATGGCGCGGGGTTTGCGTTGCGGGATGGTTTGGGTGGCAAGCACATGAGCCACTTGCGTCGCACCGATCCCGAAGCCCAAAGCACCAAACGCGCCATGGGTGGAGGTGTGGCTGTCTCCGCAATTGATCAACAACCCCGGTAACGTGAGACCCTGCTCCGGACCGACCACATGCACGATACCCTGACGCGGGTCGCGCAGGCCGAAGATCTCGAGTCCATGGGTTTGCGCGTTGCCGTCCAGCGTGTCGATCATGCGGCGGATGTCTGGCGCGGCGATGGTGTCGCGGTTGCGGGTGGGCGCATAATGATCGACCACCGCAAATGTCAGCTCGGGCGCATAGACACGCTGTCCACGCTCCTTGAGCCTGGCAAAAGCGTGATGCGACCCTTCGTGGACCAGATGCCGGTCCACCCACAGCAAGGAAACACCCTCCGCATCGCGCCGGATCTCATGCGCCTTCCAAAGCTTGTCGAGAAGAGTCTGCGGTGCAATCATGCCGGTCCCTCATCGGGCTCTTGCGTGCCCGCCTCGGACACGGGCGCGATCACGGGCTCCCAATGCCGCGCCTCGCCGTCACCGACCCGCGCAAGATCCATTTCGAGCCGGAACATGTCCGACCGGTAAAGCGCGGATAGATATTCCACGCCGCGGCCATCCGCGTCGCGCACCACCCGCCGCACGGACAGCAATGCGGACCCAACCGAAACGCCGAGCGCATCGGCCACATCCGGGGCCGCAAGCGCCGCGGTCACGCTCTGGTGACCGGTGCCAATCTGCACACCGCCGCGTTCCAAAAGGCGAAAGAGCGGCGTCGTGGCGAGGTCATTTTCGGAATAGTGTCGCGCGATCTCTTCCGGCACATGGGTCGTCAGATGCGAAAAGGCCTGCCCCTCCGAGGACCGCACGCGGATCGCCGTCTGCACCCGGGCACCCACCTCAAGTCCAAGCGCCGCGCGCACCGGCCCGGGCGCCTCGCCATAGGAAAAGGACAACAGCCGCGCCTGTGTGCTCTGCCCCATCTCGACAAGCTGCGGTATCAGTGTCGTCATATCCGCCGCGATGACTCCATCGCCACCCGCGGCGGGGCGCACCATGGTGCCCGAGCCTACGCGCCGGTCGATCAACCCATCACTGTCCAGAGCCTCCAGCGCCCGACGCACCGTAACGCGCGACACGCCAAATTGCGCGGCAAGGCGTTGCTCGCCCGGCAGGGCCGTGCCCGGTGAAAGCACGCCGCCGGTGATGTCATCGCGGAGCAGAAGATAGACCCGTCGGGCCTTTCCTCCTTCCGGCAGAGTTGCCTTCCCAGCGTCGCGCAACAGATTTCCCTCATGCAAGATTGTCGCACCTTACGCGTAAGGCGAAGGAAAAGCAACAATCGGTATCTTCAGAACGATGATTATTTGCACTTTCTATATACCACTAATTGTATTACAAAAAATACATATCGAGGGAGGTAAGCGCATGCCTATTGTCGAGCTTCATTTGCTCAAGGGGTATGAGTCCGAAGCCAAATCACGCCTTGGGCGTGATCTGACAAATGCGATTCGCATGACGGTTCCTGCCGCGCCGGAGGCCATCACAGTCCTCATTCACGAGCGGGACCGCGACCAGTACATGCGCGGCGGCACCCACCGCGACGGGGCGCCCGCCCTGCCCGATCCTGCTGCCCTGGTGCAGTGCTATCTCAAGGCGATGGAAGCCCGAGACCTCGACAGGGCGCGGACCTGCCTCGCGCCCGGCTTTTCCATGCAGTTTCCCGGCACGGCGCCGATGCACAGCCTCGACGCGCTGATCGACTGGGCGCGGCCGCGTTACCGCTTCGTGACCAAAGCCTATGAGGGAATCGACTGCGCGCAATCCGAGACGGCGAGCATCGTCTATGCACGCGGCACGCTGTCGGGTGAATGGCCGGATGGCACGCCCTTTGCCGGCATCCGCTTTATCGACCGGTTCGAGCTTGAGGGCGGGCTGATAACGAAACAAGAGGTTTGGAACGACATCGCCGAGGTCAAGGCGGCGTCGCAGGCCACGTCCGGGAAAGGAACCCCATGAGCGAGATCGACCCGATCACCCTCGCCGTCCTGGCGGGCCGCATGGAGCAAATCGCCGACGAGATGGACGCGACACTGTTCCGCTCCGCTTTCAACCCGATCATCGCGGAGGCGCATGACGCCAGCCATGGGCTTTATCACGCCACATCCGGCGACACGCTTGTGCAAGGCAAGTCCGGGCTGCCGATCTTCGTCGGCGTGATGAGCTTTGCGGTCAAGGCGGTGATCGACAAGGCGGCGGTGGATGGCGACCTCGCCGATGGCGACATCTACATCTTTAACGACGCCCATCTTGGCGGCACCCATCTGTCGGACATGCGGCTGGTGCGGCCGTATTTCCACGAGGGGCAGCTGTTTTGCTACCTCGCCTCGGTCGGGCATTGGCACGATGTGGGCGGGGCGGTCCCGGGCAACTACAACCCGGCCGCGACAGATGCGTTTCAGGAAGCTTTTGTGCTGCCGCCCGTGAAACTCGCGCGCAAGGGCGCGATAAACAGCGATATTGTTGACATCCTGATGCGCAACACCCGCCTGCCGCAATCGGCGCAGGGAGACCTGAACGGTCAGCTTGGCGCGCTGGACCTCGGTGTCAGGCGCATGGATGCGCTCCTTGCCGAATACGGGGCCGACACCGTGCGCGCGGCGCTCGATGCGCTGTCGAACCGCGCGGAAGCCCTGATGGAGGCCGAATTGGATGGGCTTCCGGACGGTCGCTGGGAGGCAGAGGACTACCTCGACAATGACGGCATCGAGGACGTGGCCCTGCCGATCAAGGTCGCGCTTGAGATCAAGGGCAACCGGATGGTGCTCGACTTCGACGGCACCGCCCCGCGCTGCGCCGGGCCGGTCAACATTGCGCTGCCCACCGCAGTCGCCACGGCCTATGTGGCCATCAAGCACGTCTTTCCCGCACTGCCCGCCAATGCCGGGGTGATGCGGCCCATCGATGTGCGCATTCCTGAAGGCTCGCTGCTCGCCGCAGAGTTTCCTGCACCGGTGGGCGGCTATACAGAAACCATCATGCGCATGATCGACGTGATCTTTTCCGCCATGGCCAAAGCCGCGCCGGATCGCGTGGTCGCCAATGCCTATGGCACGATCAACGCCCTGTCGATTGCCGGCAAACGGGCCGACGGAAAGCCCTGGGTCATGTTCTCCTTCTATGGCGGCGGCCACGGCGGCTCGCCGGAAAGCGACGGTCTGAACCACGGCAACGCGCCGATCTCCACCGCGACGATCCCGCCGATGGAAATCCTCGAAGCGGCCTACCCGGTGATGTTCCGCGAATGGGCTCTGCGCCCCGACAGCGCGGGTGCCGGGATTCATCGCGGCGGCCTTGGCGCCCGCTACGAGATCGAAGTTCTTGAGGAGAATGGCGCCGAAGCGTTTCTTTTCGGTGAACGCGGACGCTTTGCCCCGCAAGGTGTTGCCGGCGGCGAACCCGGCGCCATGAATGTCTTTCACTTTCAGCAGGGGGATCACTGGGAGACCCCACCGCTTGCGTCGAAGATCCGGGGCATCACGCTCAAACAAGGCGAGGCCGTGCGGCTCGAAACGCCGGGCGGCGGCGGCTACGGCCCGTCAGCAGAGCGTGACCCGGCCGCGGTTGCACGCGACGTCGCACAGGGGTTCCTGAGCGCATCGGAGGCCGACCGCCTGTATGGCGCCGCATGGCAGGAGACAACGCGATGAGCCGCAAGACACATGACACCGATCAAGCCGCGCGCCGTATGGTTGGCGTCGATGTCGGCGGCACCTTCACCGATGTTTTCGTTCTGGATGAAGCCGCCGGCAAAGCCTCCGTGGCCAAGGTCCCGACCACCCGGCCAGACCAGTCGGGCGGTTTCCTCGCCGGGATCGGGCGCGAGGTCGACGACAAATCAACCCTCTCCGTGGTTGTGCATGGCACCACCGCGGGGACAAACGCGCTTCTCGAACGCAAGGGCGCGAAGATCGGCGTGATCACGACGCAAGGTCTGCGCGACGTTCTGGAGATGCGGCGCCGGGACCGGCCCCGCACCTGGGGTTTGCGCGGCGATTTCGAACCGGTGGTGCCGCGTGCCCTGCGGCTTGAAGTGCCCGAGCGCACGCTTGCCGACGGCACGATCCGGACGCCTGTGGACCTCGATGCGGTGCGCGCCGCCGGACAGATGCTGATCGACGAGGGCTGTCTTGCGGTGGCGGTGCTCTTTGCCAATGCCTATGCGAATCCCGAAAACGAGGCCCGGGCGGTCGAGGCACTGCGCGCGCTCTGGCCCAATGCGCATGTGTCCGCGTCTTCGGAAATCCTGCCGGAGATCCGCGAGTTCGAACGGTTTTCCACCACCGCGCTTAATGCCTATCTGCAGCCGGAAGTCTCGGGCTACCTGACCCGACTGGACGACGCGCTGCGCGATGCGGGCTTCGCGGGCGAGTTCATGATCGTGCAGTCCAATGGCGGGGTGATGCCCGTTGCAGAAGCCTCGCGCCTGCCTGTGCGGACCGCGCTGAGCGGCCCCGCAGCCGGTGTGATCGCCGCGGCCTATATCGCTGAAACAGCCGGGTTTCCGGATGTGATCACGGGCGACATGGGCGGCACCAGCTTTGACGTGAGCCTTGTTGCTGAAGGTCAACAGATGCTGAGCCCCCAGACCTCGATCGATTTCGGCATGGTCGTGCGCTCCCCGATGATCGAGATCACGACCATCGGCGCGGGCGGTGGCTCCATCGCGTGGGTCGACAAGGGCGGCTTGCTGAACATCGGGCCGGAAAGCGCGGGCTCAACGCCCGGCCCGGTCGCTTACGGCCAGGGCAACACGCGCCCCACCGTCACGGACGCAAACGTGGTGCTGGGGCGGATTGATCCGGACAACCCCATTGGCGGAAAGCTCGACCGGCTCGACGTGGACGCCGCCGCCCGCGCAATCGACACGCATGTGGGCGCGCCGCTTGGCCTTGATACCCTGCAGGCTGCCGAAGCGATCCTGCGCGTGGCAAACGCCCGCATGGCCGGTGCGATCCGGCTCGTCAGCATCGAGCGCGGCTTTGATCCCAAGCGCTTTGCCTTCATGCCCTTTGGCGGCGGCGGAGCGTTGCATTCCGGGGCGATGATGGCCGATGTGGGCCTTAGCCGCACGCTGGTGCCGCGCTACCCCGGCGTGACCTCGGCTCTGGGCTGCGTGATCGCGGACATGCGGCAGGATTTCGTGCAAACCGTGAATGCCATGCTGGACGGGATGGATACCGGCGCGCTCGGCTCCGTGATGCAGGACCATGTGGACAAGGGCCTTGCCCTGCTGGACGCAGCAGAGACACGGTTTGAGGCGCGCGAAACCGAATTTGCGCTCGATATGGCCTATCTCGGTCAGACGCATACGGTGTCCGTCCCGCTTGCGGTGACGGTCACTGACGGGGTCGTCACGCCACCGACACGGGAGCAGATCGCCGACGCCTTCGACGCCACCTACCGCGAGAGCTATGGCCGCCTGCTCCAGAATGGCGTGCGCCGGGTGATGAACCTGCGCTCCGCGGTGACCGGCAAGCGCCCCAAGTTCGACCTCACGACGCTGGCTCCCGAGGGCGGTTCCGTCGAGGCGGCGCGCAAGGGCACACGCCGCGTGCATTTCGGCGATGCATGGCACGAAACGGCAATCTATGACCGGCTTGCGCTGCCCATCGGGGCAACGATCGACGGGCCCGCGATCCTCGAACAGCCCGATACGACCGTCCTGATCGAACCGGAGCTGCATGGCACCGTCGACCGGTTCGGCAACACCATCATCACCGCGAAGGAGGGGTAACGCATGGCCCAGATCGACAGCATCGACCCCACGCGCACGGCGCTCCTGACCATCGACCTGCAAAACGACTTCCTGCATCCCGATGGCGCCTACGGGCGGGCGGGGCAATCCGCCCCCGCCATTGCCGCGCTGCCAGAGCGCATCCGGCCTTTGCGTGACGCACTGAAGGCCAAGGGCGGCGTTTATATCTCGGCCCAGTTCACGCTGGTGCCCGGCCCGGATGGCGAGCCGCTGATTGCGCCACATCTCAAGCAGCTCCGTCCCTTTCTCGGGCGGGGCGATTTCGCGCCGGGCAGCTGGGGCAACACGCTGGTCGATACGCTCTACCCGGCGGATTTCACAATCGAAAAGGTTGCCTATTCGGCCTTCTATCAGACCCGACTCGAATTCATCCTCAAGAAGATGGCGATCGACACGCTGATCGTTGGCGGGATCGTCACCAACGGGGGTGTCGCCTCGACCTTGCGCGACGCGCATCTGCGCGACATCGATACGATCATGCTCACCGATGGCTGTGCGGCGTTCAAGGATGCCGTGCACAAGGCGACGGTGACGTCCCTTGCAACGGTCTGTGGTCAGATGAGCTGCGCAGACGCCAAGGATCTTGTGGAGGGTGCGACATGGGTGTGAGTGATCTCAAGACGCGCCTGTCCCGTGATGCCATCCTCACGGCGCCCGGCGTCTATGACGGGCTCACTGCGTCGATCGCTGCGGAAGCCGGGTTCGAGGCGCTCTATCTCTCTGGCGCGGCGGTGGCATACACCCGTCTCGGACGTCCTGATATCGGTCTGACGACGGCGTCCGAGATGGCCGATACGATGGCCCTGATCGCCGACCGGACGGAGGTTCCGGTGATCATCGACGCCGATACCGGGTTTGGCAATGCGCTCAATGCGCAGCGGACCATGCGCATGTATGAACGGGCGGGCGCGTCGGCTTTGCAGGTCGAAGACCAGACCTATCCCAAACGCTGTGGCCACCTGAGCGACAAGTCCCTGATCCCTCCGGCGGAAATGGTCGGCAAGATCAAGGCCATGGCCGACACACGGGCCTCTGACGCAACGCTTATCATTGCGCGCACCGATGCCATCGCCGTCGAGGGGTTCGACGCCGCCATCGACCGGGCCGAGGCCTATACCGAGGCCGGTGCGGACGTGCTTTTCATCGAAGCCCCGCAATCCCTTGACCAGATGCGCGCCATCACGGAGCGCTTCTCGGGGCGCATTCCGCTCTTGGCCAATATGGTCGAAGGCGGCGCGACCCCGATCTCTTCGGCGGGCGATCTTGAAGCGATGGGGTTTTCCATCGTCATCTTTCCAGGGGGCATCGTGCGCGCGCTCGCGCGCACCGCACAGGAGTATTATGCCAGTCTCCACGCAAACGGATCGAACCGCCCGTTCAAGGATCGCATGTTCGACTTTTCCGGACTGAACGAGGTTATCGGCACGGAGGCCATGCTCAAGAAGGGCCAACGCTATGACGGTGGCTGATCGCTTTCCATCCTCGGCCCCATCGCCGGAGGCGTTCGATTTCTCGGTCGAGACGCTGATCCTTGGTGCCGGGGCCTGCGGTATGGTGGCCGCGCTTGCCGCTCGGGAAGCCGGTCAGGAGGTGCTCGTTCTGGAGGCGGACGCGGTGCCGTCCGGATCCACCGCGCTGTCCGCCGGCCTGATCCCGGCGGCAGGCACGGCACTGCAGACCGCCGCGGGGATCCGCGATGACCCCGCGCGTTTCGCCGCGGATATCCAGGCCAAGGCCAAGGGCGAAAACGATCCTGCGCTGGTCGAGGCGCTGGCGAAAGGCGCAGCCCCCGCCATCGATTGGCTGACCGAGCGTTTCGGGCTGCCGTTTTCCGTTGTGACCGATTTCGACTATCCCGGTCATTCGGCGCGGCGGATGCACGGCCTGCCCTCGCGCGCCGGGCGGGAGCTGGTGGACCGGCTCCGCGCGACCTGTGAAGCCGAGGGAGTCGACATCATCTGTGAGCGGCGCGGTGTTGTGCTGCATCACGACGCTGGGCATGTGACCGGGATGACCGTTGCCCTGCCCGATGGCAGCACCGAGCGCGTTGGGTGTGACAAGCTGATCCTTGCCTGCAACGGGTTTGGCGGCAACCGTCAAATGGTCACCGATCATATGCCGGACATCGCTGATGCGCTGTGGTTCGGGCATGACGGCAACCGTGGCGAGGCGGTGCAATGGGGCACGGCGCTGGGCGCGCGCACGCGGCATCTTGGCGCGTATCAGGGACACGGCAATGTCGCCCATCCGCATGGCATTCTCATCACTTGGGCGGTGATCACCGAAGGCGGCATTCAGGTGAACCGGGACGGGCAGCGTTTCTGGGACGAAAGCCAGGGCTATTCCGAGGCGGCCCGCGCCGTGATGGCGCAACCGGACGGCGCGGCATGGTCGATCTTCGACAGCCGCATCGCCGGCATCGCGCGCCAGTTCGAGGATTTCCAGACCGCCGAGGCGCAGGGCGCGGTTCACTCCGCAGACACGCCCGAGGCGCTGGCCCGAATGCTTGGCCTGCCCGCCGATGCCTTGTGCGCGACCCTCGCCGCGATCCCGGAGCACGGCGCGGACGCCTTTGGCCGCAGCTTCGCGAACCGGCTTGTCCCGCCCTATTGCGCGGTGCGCGTGACCGGTGCGCTGTTCCACACGCAAGGCGGGCTTGAGACCGATGGCACCGGGCGGGTGATTGCCAAGGATGGCACGCCTTTCCCCAACCTTTTTGCCGCCGGGGGCGCTGCTTGTGGCGTGTCGGGCAAGGGCGACAGCGGGTATCTCTCCGGCAATGGGCTGTTGTCGGCGGTGGTGCTCGGGCGCGCAGCGGGTATGGCGCCGACGACCGGGGGCAGCGCTCCCCGGCCCTGACAGGCCGTGTCGCCACATCCCGGGATGCGGTTACACGGGGCGGTCATGCGGAGGGTGGCGCGTGTCGCCGCGTCGCGCTAAAGCAAGCCAAACGCTGACCCAGTGAGGCTGCCATGGATCATTTTCTCTATCGCGACGGCGCACTCTTTGCCGAAGATGTGCCTGTTGCCGAAATCGCGGCCAGCGTCGGCACGCCTTTCTATCTCTACTCCACGGCAACGCTCGTGCGCCATTTCCGGCTCTTTGACGAAGCGCTGAGCTGGGGACCGCATCTCGTCTGCTATGCGATGAAGGCCGCGTCCAACCAGGCGATCCTTAAGACGCTCGCCGCCGAAGGCGCCGGCATGGACGTGGTCTCGGGTGGCGAATACGCGCGCGCCAAGGCCGCCGGTGTGCCCGGCGACCGCATCGTGTTCTCAGGCGTCGGCAAGACCGAAGACGAGATCCGCATGGCGATCGAAGGCGGCATCCGCCAGTTCAACGTCGAGAGCGAGCCGGAAATGGCCGTCATCTCGCGTGTGGCCACAGACCTTGGCGCCACCGTGCCGATCACCATCCGCGTCAACCCCGATGTCGACGCCAAGACCCATGCCAAGATCGCCACCGGCAAATCCGAAAACAAGTTTGGCATCCCCATCGCCAAGGCGCGCGACACCTATGCCGAGGCCGCTCGCCTGCCCGGTCTCAAGGTCATCGGCATCGACGTGCATATCGGCTCGCAACTCACGCAGCTCGAGCCCTTCGAACAGGCCTACAAAAAGGTCGCCGAACTGACCGAAACGCTGCGTGCCGACGGCCATGAGATCACCCGACTCGATCTGGGCGGCGGGCTCGGGATCCCCTATGCCCGCTCCAACGAGGCCCCGCCGCTGCCCGGCGATTTCGGCGCGCTGATCCAGCGCACCGTCGGTCATCTGGGTTGCGAGATCGAGATCGAACCGGGCCGCCTGATCGCGGGCAATGCGGGCATCCTCGTCAGCCGCGTCATCTATGTCAAAGAGGGCGAAGGCCGCCGATTCCTGATCCTCGACGGCGCGATGAACGACCTCATCCGCCCGGCCATGTATGACGCCCATCACGAGATTGTCCCGGTGATTGAGGCCGAACCGGGTGCAGAGCTGAGCCCGTTCGACATTGTCGGCCCGGTCTGTGAAAGCGGCGACACCTTTGCCAAGGGCCGGTTGATGCCGCCTCTGGCGGATGGCGATCTGGTGGCATTCCGCTCCGCCGGTGCCTATGGCGCGGTGATGGCCAGCGAGTATAACACGCGCCCATTGGTGCCGGAGGTCATGGTCAAGGGCGATCAGGTCTCGGTGATCCGCGCGCGCCCGAGCTACGAAGAGATGATCGCACGGGACAGCATCCCCGACTGGCTTGCCACGCCCTCCAACGCCGATAGCGCCGCAGCCGAATAACCCGCCTTTTACCGCGTGAACCCACGGGGCCGCCGCGCGTCGCCGGGCCAATCCATCGCCCGCCGCGGCCCTTTTGGCGCGGGCGCGTCCGATGAAGAATCGCGCGCTCCACAGCGGCGCGATCAATTCTCGGTCATTCCTTGCCAACGCGCCTTTGACGAATGATGTATTCGAGATACCATTCCTTGAGTGTTTTGGGGCATCCCTCCCATGACCATCCGAGGCAAGGAGCATTGCATGGCGCCCGATCCCAGCCAAACGTCCCGCGTCATCCATGACATTCGTTGGCCCTTGCGGCTGACACGGTGGGGCATGGTTGCCGAACGCGTCACCCGCGCGTTCTGGCCGCTTTGGTCTGTGGCCTTTGTGGCGCTGGGTCTGCTGATGCTTGGTGTGCAGGATATGGTCGGGGTGGAATGGGTCTGGGCCGCCGGGGCGGCCCTTGCGCTGGCCCTTGGCCTCGCTCTGCTGCGCGGTGTGCGCAGCTTCCACATGCCGGCGCGCGAAGATGCGATGATCCGGCTCGACGCCTCTCTCAAGGGCAACCCGATTCAGGCGACGCTCGACCATCAGGCAATCGGCTCGGACGATGCGGCGTCTACCGCGGTGTGGAAAGCGCATCAGGAGCGGATGCGCGCGCGGCTGGCGGAAGCCCGCGCGGTAGAGCCGGACCTCAGGGTGTCCCGTGCCGATCCCTTTGCGCTGCGCTACGTCGCCGTGCTTTGTCTTTCTGTCGCGCTGCTCTTTGGCAGCTTCATGCGCGTGCAATCCGTAACCACCATGGGCGCCGGCGGGCTCGATCTTGCGCAAGGCCCAAGCTGGGAAGGCTGGATGGAACCGCCGACGTATACCCGCCTGCCATCGGTCTATCTCAACGACATCACCGCTCGCGGGCTTGACGTGCCCGAAGGGGCAAGCATCACGCTGCGCATGTATGGCGAGGTCGGCGCGCTTGGAGTGTCTGAATCGGTCTCCGGTCGCCCTCTGCCCGCCGACGAAGCAGAACGGCTTGAAACCGCTCAGGATTTCGAAGTTGTCCAATCCGGGAGCCTTGAAATCACCGGCGAGGGCGGTCGCGTCTGGCAGATCGCGATGATCCCGGATCAGGCACCAACCGTCACCCGCGACGGTGACATCGAAACCTCTTACGAGGGTGAGATGCAGATGCCTTATGCCGCCACCGATGATCACGGTATCGTCGCGGGCACGGCACGGTTCGAGCTTGCACTCGCGGAGGTCGACCGGCGCTATGGCCGGACAATCGCCCCTGAAGTCCGTCCCGTTCTCGAAGTGCCGCTGCCCTTGCCCGTCGCGGGAAGCCGTGCCGAATACACCGAAACGCTGATCGCCAATTTCTCCGAGCATCCCTGGGCCAACCTTCCCGTCCGGCTTGAGCTCAGCGTCGAGGATGACCGCGGCCAGACAGCCATGGCGGAGCCAGAGGTGCTCACCCTGCCCGGGCGGCGCTTCTTTGATCCGATGGCCGCAGCCGTGATCGAACAGCGCCAGGCGCTGCTCTGGAACCGCCAGAACGCCTTGAACAGCGCACAGATCCTGCGCGCGATCAGCAACGATCCCGATGAGGCTTTCCGGTCCGGCCTGCATGCGCTCAAGCTGCAACAGATCGTCCGTCGCATCGAAACGCTGGCCCGCTACGGCATCGACGAGGAGCAACAGGACAGCATCGCGCGCGATCTCTGGGATCTGGCGCTGATCCTCGAAGAAGGCGATCTCGCCGACGCTCTGGAACGGCTCAACCGCGCGCAGGACCGGCTTGAAGAAGCGATCCGCAACGGGGCGTCCGATCAGGAAATCGCCGAACTCATGCAGGAGCTGCGCGAAGCGACGGATGATTACCTCCGTCAGCTTGCACAGCAGCAGCGCCAACAGGCAGAACAGAACGGTGAAGGACAGCAACAGCAGCAGCAGGGCAATCCGCAGGACATGATGGAGATGTCCCAGAACGACCTGCAAGCCATGATGGACCGGATTCAGGAGTTGATGGAACAGGGCCGCATGGCGGAGGCGCAGGAAGCGCTCGAACAGCTGCGCCAGATGATGGAAAACATGCAAGTGACCGAAGGCCAGCCCGGACAGGGCCAGTCCCCGGGCGAGCAGGCCATGGACGGGCTTTCAGAGACCCTGCGGGAACAACAAGGCCTGAGCGACGAAGCGTTCCGCGACCTTCAGGAGCAATTCAACCCCGGCCAGCAGCAGGGCCAGCAACAAGGTCAGCAACAGGGCCAGGGCCAGCAGCAAGGTCAGGGCCAGCAACAAGGCCAGGGGCAGCAGCAGGGCCAGGGTCAACAACAAGGCGAAGGGCAACAGCAGGGCCAGCAACAAGGCGGTCAAGGGGAAGGGGGGTCTTTGCAGGACAGCCTCGCCGACCGGCAACGCGCGCTGCGCAACGAGCTCAACCGTCAGCGCCAGAATCTGCCGGGTGCCGGCACCGAGGAAGGCGAACGCGCCGCCGAAGCCTTGGGTCGCGCCGAAGGCGCCATGGACCGGGCCGAGGAGTCGCTTCGCAATGGCGATCTTCCCGGTGCGATTGGCGATCAGGCCGAAGCCATGGAGGCCCTGCGCGAAGGGTTGCGCAATCTCGGCGAAGCCCTCGCCCAGCAGCAACGCGAAAACCAGGGTCAGCAAGGTCAGGCCGATGGTGGCGACCCCGGCCAACAGCGCGATCCGCTCGGGCGCAATTCCGGCACGACCGGACAGGTCGGGAGCGAGGAAGGGCTCTTGCAAGGCGAGGATGTGTATCGCCGGGCCCGCGAACTGCTCGATGAAATCCGTCGCCGCACGGGCGATGCGGAACGGCCAACGGCCGAGCTGGAGTATCTCGAGCGCCTGCTTGAACGGTTCTGACCCCGACGATGTTCGCCACGCCAGACGAGCTTCGCCGCGCTGCGTGGCAGCACATGGCGCGAGGGGTCGCCGACCGGCGGCATCCCGCGCGGCATCCGACCCTTGGCACGATCGGGGCCGATGGCCCACAACTGCGAACCGTGGTGCTGCGGGGCTGGGATCCGGCCGGCATCGCCGAAATCCATACAGACAGCGCCTCCGCCAAGACGCGTGAAATCGCGGAGGATCCGCGGGTCGCACTGCATGTCTGGATCCCGAAACAGAACTTGCAAATGCGGCTCATGGCAACGGCGCGGATGATCCATGCCGACGAGGAGCGCTGGGGCAAGATCCCTCCGGGCGCGCAGATTGTCTATGGCGGCACGCCGGCGCCCGGCACGCCGATCGATGCGCCCGAAATGCACAGCCCCGGTGCAACAATCACGCGGTTTACCGCGCTCTCGCTCACCGTGAACCGGCTTGATCTCGTGCATCTTGGTGAGGATCTGCACCGGCGCGTCATGGTGCAGCGCAGCAAGGACGGATGGTCCTCCGAGTGGGTCGCGCCTTGAACCCGCAAGGGTAACCGGCGCGGCGACACCAAGGCGCAACTCATGACGGAGAGCCGCGCATTATCAGACCGGCGGGCGCACCGCTCAATCCGGATCGACCTTGCCGCGCAACGCCTTGACCTCGCCGCGCACTTTCTTTTCTTTCAGGCGCCGCTTCTTCGATCCCAGTGTCGGGCGCGTCGGAATGCGCCGCTTGGGCTTTTCGAGCGCCTTGCGGATCAGTTCGGCAAGCCGTGTGCGTGCAATCTCGCGGTTACGCGCCTGGCTCCTTGTCTCATCGACCTGCAGGACCAAGGCACCGTCCTTTGTCCACCGACGCCCGGCCAGGCGTCGCAGCCGTGCCTTGACCGGGCCGGGGAGGTTTGGCGACCGGTCCGCCTCGAACCGCAGTTCAACCGCAGTCGAAACCTTGTTGACGTTTTGCCCGCCGGGTCCTGATGCACGGATGAATTGCTCCGTCAGTTCCCAGTCTTCGATGCTGATCGTATCGGTTATGCGCATGGTCGTGACTTTACGTGGCTCCGCCGCTGCTGTCTTCCCGGATCTGCGGCGCGCGCAGTCCGGCGCGCATATCAAAAAGGGCTACCCGCATGACGGGCAGCCCTTCGAGAATTTCGGAGGCGGGGCCGGTTAGGCTACCTGCCAATTCGTTTGTCGTGCCCAAGGGGCTGCCCTAGAGCGCGGTCTCCCGAATTGTTCCGACACCTCTCTCCAATGTTTCTCTTGACACTGGATCACCTCCTTTCAGCTGTTAAAAACGCGCGAGCGCCGCCGCCAGCCTGTCGATCCCGACAACCGTCAACGACCTCAAGATGATGTTGCCACGGCCTGTCCCATCCACAAAGTCTTTTTTGCCGATCAAGCGAAAGTTATGTTCTTGGATGCCTTCGAAACGATCATTCTGAAGGGGACAAGGGCCAGGATCGCAAGACTGAGCTTCACGAACCAGTCCGCCACCGCAAGCGAAACCCAAAGCGGCACAACCGGGCCCACGCCCAGAAGGGGAAGCATCTCACCAGCCCAGCTGACGTCATTGGCCGGTTCGAGCACGGTCAGTGTGGTGGAGAAGGCAATGCTGAAGAACAACGCCGTGTCGAGTGTCGAGCCGACAAGCGTCGAGACCAGCGGCGCGCGCCACCAGGACCCTTTCCGCATTCGGTCAAAGATCGCCACGTCGACAAGCTGCGCCGTGAGGAAGGCCAGGCCGGACGCGATGGCGATCCGCACGGTCACGAGCGGTCCGAATTCGCCCATGATCTGCGTGCCGACAAGCGAACAGAACACACCGACGACAAAGCCTGCAAACACCACCTGCCGCGCGGCTTTGGCGCCGTAGAGACGGTTCATCAGGTCGGTGACAAGAAAGGCGAGCGGGTAGGTAAACGCACCCCATGTCAGCCATTGGCCAAACAGAAACTGAACAAGGATGTTGGAGGCCAGCACAATCGCGGCCATGGCAAGAATGCCGGGAAGATGTTGTCGTGTCATGGTGTGACCCGTTTTTGCAAGGTTGCGGGGACTTGGCCCGCGCCGTGCGGGCAAATGTCGCATTACCCGTCTTCGGGTGGCACCGCAAGCGCATCCTCGAGCACATATTCCACAAATTCGGTGCGCTGCAAAAGCGTGACTCCGTTGTCGTCGGACACCAAGGTGATCCGCACAGCACCGTCCGAGTCCCTCCAGACGGCGATACCTTCGAGATTGTCATGCTCCCACAGATCGGATTGCATGACGGTTTCAATATCGAGGATGCGCTCCGCGCCGAGCGTCACGCGGCGCACCCGGCTGCGGAAGCCAAGCCCCCCGAATTCGCGTTCCAGAACATAAAGCCGCCCGTCCGGCCCGAAATCCGCTCCGGTCACAAGAAACCCGCCTTTGCGGGGCAGATCGTAGGCATGCGTCCAGCCTTGCCCATCGAAGCGCCAGACCGGAAACGGTTCGGTCAGCCCACCGGACCGTTCCCCGATGGCATAAAGCCTGTCCTGCGCATCGGCGGCGAGCGCTTCGAGACCGGCGTTGAACACCATCCCGTCGAACGGCGCCCGCGGGAGCGTCTCCACAAGGGAAAGATGGTCGTATTCGGCCACGCGGTGCTGCTGTTCGAACGAAAAGAACCGACGCCCGTCGGATGTGATGGCCAGCGCTTCCGCATCCGCCCAGTCGTCGCCGATGATCGTCTCTTCCGCGTTGCGCAGGAAATAGGAGCGCACCGGCTCGATCCCCACGAGCCGCCCATCCTCCCGGAGAAAGCGCCCGTGATGCACGAAGCCGCGGTCGCTGACCACCACAAAGCCGATGCCATCCGGCTCGACCTCGATCGCGGAAAGCCCCCAGGGCATATGCTTTTGCTCGGGCCAGAGGGCCATGCCGGTCTGGCGCGCCAGAGTGCTGTCCTCTGCGGTCGGCACGACAGCAGAAAACACCGCTGCCGAGGCGGCCAGCAAGCAGGCGGCGCTTAATCCGAAGACAAGACGGCGGCGCATTGGCGGGGCAGATCGGCCATGGTCAGTTCACGGCGCGGCTTCGGGGGCGGCGCGTCCGGATCGGGCGGCGGCGGGTTAAGGATGCGGTCGACCCAGCCTTGCGCCTCGGCGCATCCGTCACCGGGCGGCGGGGCGTTCTGATCAACGCAGCCCGACGCCCCGCGCGGACAGGAGAGCCGGACGTGGAAGTGATAGTGATGCCCCCACCACGGCCGCACCTTGCGCAGCCAGGATCGGTCCCCGGTTTCATCATTGCACATCGCCACCTTGGCGCCGGGGAAGATGAAGATCCGCGCGACCCGCGGATCGGAGGCCGCCGCCTTGATGATCTCGTGATGTGCGCGGGTCCATTTGCTGTTGGTGAACGCCCCGTTCGACCGGCGCATGGAAATCGACGAAATGTTCTCGCGTTCCGTCGCGGTCAGCGACAGGTTATCCGCCGGGCGCAGCCAGATGTCTGCATCAAGCCCGATCTGGTGCGAGCGGTGCCCGGTCAGCATCGGCCCGCCGCGCGGCTGGCTCAGATCGCCCACGTAGAGCCCGTTCCAACCGGGTTGGCGCGCGGCTTTGCGGCTGAGATCCTGCACGTAATCAATCAGCTCCGGATGGCCCCAGTTGCGGTTCCGCGACAGGCGCATCGCCTGCCATGTCGGCCCCGTTTCCGCCAGTTCCGCCCCGCCGGCCAGACACCCTTTGGCATAGCTGCCATAAGGCGTGGCGCTTTGCGACGACGCCCCGGATTTGGCGCCGAAAAGCTGTTTGGCCTGCTTCGAGGACAGCACCGGGTCCAGCGGCGCCACCGAAGCCGTTTCGCGCGCGCCGGAAATGTCACGGGACCCGCCGCAGGCGACAAGCGCGGTAACAAGGGCGAGGCAGGCAATGGCTCGGATCATGAGGGATTTTCTCCTTCCGGGTTGACCCATGCTAACAGAACCAATCCGACCGCGAAAAGGCCAATCAGCGGCGAGACGCCGAGAGCCTGGCTCCCGGTGAGAGTTGTTGCAACACCGATGAGCAATGGCGCGAGGAACGATGTCGCCTTTCCCGCCAGCGCGTAAAGGCCAAAAGCCTCCGTCATGCGCTCCGGATCGGCCTGGCGGACCATCATGGTGCGCGATGCCGATTGCAGCGCCCCGCCCGCCGCGCCGATGATGACCCCGAAGGCGTAAAAGGCGATATCGGGCAGCGCAGACCCTTCCGGGACCGGAATGCCAAGCACCGATGTCGGCGACAGGGTCACGATACCGATGGCGACGCCGATCAACAGGATGACACAGCCGCGGATCACCGGCTTTGGGCCAAAGGCGCTGTCTGCAAAGCCCCCCACAACGGCAAAGATCGTCCCCGCAACGATCGCGAGGATGCCGAACACCCCGATGTCGATCACCGACCAGCCCAGCACGCCGGAGGCGTAGATCCCGCCGAACGTATACATCCCGTTGAGCCCGTCGCGATAGAACATGCTCGACCCGAGATAGGCAAAGCGGGAGCGATTCTGCGGCAATGTCTTCAGCGTTCTGCGCAGATCACGAAGCGCCTTGCGCACCGCGCCTTTCGGAGCCGGCCCCGATTTCGTGTCTTTCACGCCAAGGAAAAACGGGATCATGAACACCGCGAACCAAATCGCGGTAAGCGGTCCGACAAACCGTGTGCCTTCCCGCGTTTCCGGATCAAGGCCGAGGATTGGCGCGATGCCAAGCAGGGTTTTGCCTGTCGTGGCGTTCTCTGCGAACAGCGTCAGCATCATGACGAGCGTGACGGTGCCCCCAAGATAGCCAAAGGCCCAGCCGAAGCCGGAAATCCTGCCGATTTCCGCGCGCGTCCCCAGATCGGGCAGCATCGCGTTGGTAAAAATGGTGGCAAATTCCATCCCGATCAGGCCGAGCGCAAAGAAAAACAGCGTCCCATAAAGGTTGAAGCTGTCCGGGGCCGCGAACCACAGCATGGATGACCCGACAACGTAGAGACCGGAGAACCCCCAGATCCATCGCACCCGGTTGCCGCCGGTATCCGCAAGCGCGCCGAGCACCGGCGCCAGCAAGGCGATGATGGCCCCCGCCGCGGCGATCCCGAACCCCCAGGCGGCCTGGGCGCGCGTGCCATCACCCATCAATTCCGACACGTAAGGCCCGAAAATGAAGGTCAGCAGCAACGTGTTATAGGGTTGGCTGGCCCAGTCGAAAAAGAACCAGCCCCAGATGCGCTTGCGCAATGTCCCGTCTGCCATGCCGCCCCCTCATGCTCGCGGCGATCAAACCCCGAGCGCCGCACGCTGGCAAGCACTAACGCGGCTTTGTCCAGACCGGCGTGCCGATCTGTCTGAAGCGGCCCGCTGTCAGGCCGCGCGGGACGCGGCCTCGAAGGGGTTCACGTCGTCCATCACGGGAGGCCAGGGCCGCTTGTCCTCGGCCGCCAACCAGTCCTGCACCCAATCGGGCAAGGCAGGCGAGCGATCCTCATAGCCCAGCGCACGGACAACATCGGCCGTGGGCACAATGCCCTGTTGGTTGGTCACCGCGCCGCGATAAACGATGTGACCGGCGCAGGTGCCATCGGCCTTCCACATGCTCTGTTCGAGATACATGAAGCGGCTGTCCCAACCGATCAGACGGCTGCGCATCTCGATTTTCTCAAAGGCCCGGATCCGCCTCCGATACCGCACCGAGGCCCCCGCCATGGTCAGGCCCCACCGGTTTTTCCGCAGCATGCGGATCAGGCCGGACCGCTGCGCCAGCGGTAGCCGCCCGAGATCGTAGAGCGTCAATGTGCGCCCATTGTTCAGCTCCATCCACATATCGAGATCCCATGGCCAGCACAGGTGTTGCGAAACATGGGTTTCGCCCAGCGCCAGCGGGGTTGCGTTGCGGTTGACGATCAGATCCTTGATCATACGGACAAACGGATACATCGGGCACACTCCTTTGCGCCCGGCATGCGCCCGCTTGACCAGAGCGTCAACCACGACATTGCGTCAGGGTTGCCCTCGGGGCGCGCTGCGCCTACCTGTTGGATGTCGCGACCATCAAAGAGGCCATTTCGCATGCAATCCCTGTATCAAATCCTGATGCTGATCCTGGACATCGTCTGGTTCATCATCATCGTGCATGTGATCATGAGCTGGCTGATCAACTTTCAGGTGCTCAACCTGCGCCAACCCATCGTGGCCCAGATCTGGGACGGGCTGACCCGGCTTCTCGAACCGATCTACGGGCCGGTGCGGCGCATGTTGCCACAGATGGGCGGGTTGGATCTTGCCCCGCTGGTGGTGCTGATCGGCGTGATCGCGCTCCAGATCATCCTGCAAAACAACCAGGGGTTCTTCTACGGCTTCTGACGCTCCGGCAGCCGATATCGCGGGCACGGTTCCGAAAAGAGACGATCGCCGCGCGATCAGACTTGATTCATCAACTGCTGGTATGTGATTGTCTATGTCAGAGCAGATATAGACAATTTTCACAGGCTGGCCCCTATGCCCCGCGATCTTGGCGACGCAGACACGCTGCTGCGCGATATCTTCGGATTCGATGGCTTTCGTCCCGGACAGGGCGAGATTGTCGATGCGGTGGCGCAGGGGCACAATGTGCTCGCCATCATGCCGACCGGCGGCGGCAAGTCGCTCTGCTTCCAGCTTCCGGCCTTGATGCGCGCGGGTGTCACCGTCGTGATCTCTCCGCTGATTGCCCTGATGCGCGATCAGGTGCGCGGGCTGCGCGAGGCGGGTGTCGCCGCCGGGGCCTTGACCTCCGGCAATACCGAGGAAGAGAACAACGCGGTTTTCGACGCGCTGCACACGGGATCGCTCAAACTGCTGTATCTCGCGCCCGAGCGGCTGGCATCGACGGGAACCCAACGCATGCTGTCACAGGCGGGTGTGAGCCTGATTGCCGTGGACGAGGCGCATTGCGTGAGCCAATGGGGCCATGATTTCAGGCCCGATTACCTGCGCATCGGCGCGCTCCGTGCCGCGCTTGATGTGCCGATTGCGGCCTTTACGGCAACCGCAGACCCCGAGACTCAGGAAGAGATCATCGCCCGCCTGTTTGACGGCGCGACGCCCGAGACCTTCCTGCGCGGGTTTGACCGGCCCAACATCCATCTTGCCTTTCAGGCCAAGGCCAAGCCGCGACAGCAGATCCTCGACTTTGCCGATGCCCGGCGCGGGCAATGCGGCATTGTCTATTGCGGCACCCGCGCCAAGACGGAGACCCTCGCGCAGGCGCTGCGCGCGGAGCGCCACAATGCCTGCGCCTATCACGGCGGGATGGAGGCCGAACAACGCCGCCACGTGGAAGAGCGTTTTGCCACCGAAGACGGTTTGATTGTCGTCGCGACCGTGGCCTTCGGCATGGGGGTCGACAAACCGGATATCCGCTGGGTGGCGCATGCGGACCTGCCCAAAAGCATCGAATCCTATTACCAGGAGATCGGGCGCGCGGGCCGCGATGGCGGACCCGCCGAAACGCTCACGCTCTACGGCCCGGACGACATCCGCCTCCGGCGCAGCCAGATCGACGAAGGCACTGCACCGCCGGAACGCCGCGCCGCCGATCATGGTCGGCTCAACGCGCTGCTCGGGCTGGCCGAAGCGCAGGGCTGCCGCCGGCACAGCTTGCTGTCCTATTTCGGCGAACGCCCCGAGGCCGCGTGCAATCACTGCGATCTCTGCGACAGCCCGCCCGAGCTTTTCGATGGAACCGAAGCGGTGCGCAAGGCGCTCTCCGCCGCGCTGCGGACCGGCGAAAGCTACGGATCGGGCCATCTGATCGACATCCTTCTTGGCACGGAAACCGACAAGGTCCGCCAGCGGGGACATGAAACCCTGCCAACCTTCGGTGTGGGGCGCGATCTGTCGAAAGGTCAGTGGCAGGCCGTGTTCCGCCAGATGATGGGGTTCGACCTCATGCGCCCGGATGCGGAGCGCCACGGCGCGCTCGTCATGACCGACCGTGCGCTGCCGATCCTGCGCGGTGAGGAAAGCATCACCCTGCGCCGCGACACGCTGATCCGCGCCGCCGAAAGGCGCCCTGCGGTGCGGATGCTCGTCTCCGAAGAGGACGCGCCATTGCTTTCTGCCCTCAAGGCGAAACGCCGCGCGCTTGCTGAGGCGCAGCGCGTGCCCGCCTATGTCATTTTCACGGACCGCACCCTCGCCGAGATGGCCCAAAGTCGTCCGGATACGCTCGATGCGATGGCCCGGATCGGCGGGGTTGGTGCGAAAAAGCTTGAGCGCTACGGCGCGACCTTTCTCGAGATCATCACCGGGGCGGCAACGCAGGACGTGCATCCCGCGCGCCGTAAACTCGCCGGTCGCAACGCCGGCTCGCTCTATGACGCGCTGCTTGAGGCACAATCCGGCCTGATCCGCGGCGCGGACGGGACGGACAAACCGGTGAGCTGCTCTGCCGCCCAGATCGCCAAGGTTGCCGAGCAACGCCCGGATTGCCTCGACGGGTTGGAGCGGATTCTGGGGGCGCGGCGGGCGGAGCGCTTTGGCCCGGTCTTTCTGGACGTTCTGGCCACTGCGGACTAGATCTCGCCTACGCTCGCCCTGACGCAAAGAGGATCCGCATGCTCGTAGTGATTTCACCGGCCAAACGGCTCGACTGGGACGACCGGTCCCATGCCATGACCGAACCGGATTTCCTCGATGACGCCAATCGCTTAGCCCGGACCGCGCGCAATGTGACGCTGCGCGACCTCAAGCAGATGATGGACCTCTCCGACGATCTTGCGCGGCTCAACCGCGATCGGTTCAAGGCGTTTCAGGACGCGCCCGACCCCGAAAGCACCCGACCGGCAGCACTTGCCTTCGCGGGCGATACCTATCAGGGGCTCGAAGCGGCCACGCTTGACGAAGACGCGATGCGATGGGCGCAGGATCACCTGCGCATCCTGTCGGGGCTTTATGGGCTGCTGCGCCCGCTCGATGGGATCCAGCCCTACAGGCTTGAAATGGGCTCACGCCTGAAGACGCGCCGCGGTGACACGCTCTATGCCTATTGGCGCGATCAGCTTGCCAAGGCGCTGAATGCGCAGGCCGAAACGCTTGGCACCGATACGCTCGTCAATTGCGCAAGCCAGGAGTATTTCGGTGCCGTGCCGGGAAAAGCGCTCCGGCTGACCGTCATCACGCCGCAATTCATGGAAATCAAGAACGGCACGCCGAAGATCGTGAGTTTCTTCGCCAAACGCGCACGCGGCGCCATGGCACGCTATATCATTGAAAACCGGCTGACCGATCCGGCGGCGCTTCACGCGTTCGACAGTGGCGGCTATGCCTACGATCCCGCGCTGTCCTCTGACGAGAAACCGGTCTTTACACGACCCGGCTGACGCGCGCGGTTGCCGGGTCCCGGAGCGCTCGCGGCCCTCCGGGTGTGGCGGCCGGGCCGTGTATCGCGGTCCGATCTGGAGAGTTTCGCACTGAGAGGGGTATGAGTAGGGCCGAATTCGCAGGCTTGTGATGACGGCCGCAGACCCATTGTCGGGCTGCATCAGCTTGCGAGATCACGTCTGATTTGTTCGGCGAAGAGGGCGATCTTTTCGCCAAGCTGTGATTTGCGCAGGGGTTTGGTGAGGTAGTCATCAAGACCGGCGCCGAGCACGGCCTCCTTGTCGCCGCTCATGGCGTGGGCCGTGACCGCGATGATCGGCACATGCGGCCCGCTCCCTTCGAGCAAACGGATTTCGCGGGTCGCCTGCTTGCCATCCATCTGCGGCATGGAAATATCCATGAAGATCATGTCGGGGCGTTTGTCGCGGTAAGCCTGCACCGCCTCGATCCCATTGTTGGCAAAGCGCAGTTCCACGTCAAAGCCAGCGGCCATCTTCCGAAAGACCAACTGATTGGTCTTGTTGTCTTCCGCCACAAGCACGTCGAGCTTGTCGGGCGCGACCGCGCCCGCCGCGCACTGGCCGGGCGCCGCCCCGGTATCCGGAGGCGTCACGGGCCTCTGGGCGGTTGTGTCGGCGGCGGCGTTTGCCGCGACGTCCACAGCCGCGACGGACGCCGAGACTGGCCTTGACGGAACCGAATGCGGGGCTGCCGGTTCCGGCTGGCGAGGCGCGGTCGAGGATGCGGGTGCCGCGGGATTGGTCGTCGCAGGCTCGGGCGACGCGAGCCCGGGTGCTGCAAGGGCTGGCGCTGTCGCGGCTGACTCGGGCGCAGCAGGCGCAGGCTTGGTCGGTTCAGGCGCAGCAGGCGCGGTCGGTTCGACCATGCCAAGCGTAGACGCATCCGCTTCGGTCGCGGCCGGCTCTCGCTCGGGCCCAGCAGGCACCGGCGCGGTAACCTCGGGCGCAGCAAGTGCAGGCGCGGCGGTCTCGGGAGCTGTGACCGGCTGGATCTGTTCCAACGCCGTAAAAAGGGCGCGGCGGGGGGCGGGTTTTTGCAAGATTGCGTGCACCGGCGTCTCGAGCCGGCTTTGCAACGCGCCGGGATTGTCCGACAGCAGGATCATCGGCAGATGGTGCCCGGACCGATGCAAATGCGAGACCAGCTCATCGGCCTGCATGTCCGGGAGATCCTGTTCGATCACGAGAAGATCCGGCGGATCCGTCATCTTGTCGATCAGCTCCCACCCCGTTTTGCTGAACTCGACCGAAAGCCCGAGCATCTCAAGCTGCTTGGAGAGAATCGCACGATTGGCGGCATGGTGATCGACCACGATCACCCGGCCAAGCGTAGACGGCAGTTCGGCACTGTCGACGATGACCGGCTCTTCCGCGGCCAGCATCAGCCGCATCCCGAAGCAGCTGCCCTGTCCAAGCTCGGATTCGACCCAGACTTCCCCGCCCATCAGTTCGACCAGCTTCCGCGAGATCGCAAGACCAAGCCCGGTGCCCTCGAACTTGCGGTTGCGTTCGTCTTCGACCTGGTTGAACTCGCCAAACACGTGGTCGACCTTGTCCGCCGGAATGCCGATCCCGGTGTCTTCGACCGTGATGTGGATCGCCGTCTTGTCCTCTGCGGTCGGAATGCCAACCACGCGGACAAGCACGTGGCCTTCATTGGTGAACTTGACCGCATTACCCATGAGGTTGGTCAGGATCTGCCGCACGCGACCGGGATCGCCGATGAACCGTGTCGGCATGAACATGTCGAAATCGACCAGAAGTTGCAGATCCTTGTCCCGCGCCGCCGGTTGCAGCAGCATCACCACCTCGTGGATCGACCGTTCGAGATCGAACGGCTCCGGATGGAGTTCGAGCTTCTCGGCTTCGATCTTGGAATAATCGAGAATGTCGTTGATGATGACCAACAGCGCCTCTCCGGAGCTTCGGATCGTATCGAGATAGAGCCTCTGATCTTCGGTCAGATCGGTCTCCTGCATCAGGTCGGCCATGCCCACAACGCCGTTCATCGGCGTCCGGATCTCATGGCTCATATTCGCGAGGAAGGCCGATTTCGCACGATTCGCCTCTTCGGCCCGGATCATTGCCTCCTGCAGGCGACGCTGGTCTTCCTTGATCTGGGTGATATCGACCCGCAGACCGACCCGGCCACCGTCGCGGGTCGGCCGCTCGTAGACGCGCAGCCACCGTCCGTCATCGAGCCGCTGCTCCAACTCGCGGGCCGCATCGCGATGCGCGGTCATGCGCTCCTCGAGCCACATTTCCTCGCGCCCGACCGCATCGGGAAACTGTCCGCGTTCGAGGCTGTAGCGCAGGATATCTTCAAAGGAGGTGCCCGGAACAAGCGCCTCCTCGCTGGTGCTGTACATCTCACGGAAGGGCTCGTTGCACATCAACAGCCGGTCCTCGCTGTCGAAGATCACGAACCCGTCGGGGATCTCCTCCACAGCCGACCACATGCGCATCAGCCCGGTGATATCCACCGCGAGTGTCACCACACCACCCTTGGGTGTGCGGCGGTCCTGCACCTTGATGAACCGCCCGTTCCAGAGCCGGATCACCTCATTGGGGATGGAGGGTTGATGCCAGCGGGCGAGCATCCGCTCCTGCCATTGCCGGGGGGTTTCGGATTGCGGATCGACGATGCCCTCAAAGGCCAGGATTTCAAGCACATGCTCATAGGTCGCCCCCGGCCCGATGGTCTCGACATCCTCGAAAATCGACAGGTAGGCGGGATTGGCCAGTTCCATCATCCCCTGATCGTCGAACATGGCAAACCCGTCGCGCACGGTTTCAAGCGCCTGCCAGAGTTGTCCCTCGACGATCTGGATCTTCTCGGTGGCCTCGCCCAGCTGGACGACGACCTTTTCCTTTTCTTCCCGCACCACCGCCACTTCGGCACGGGTCTCGGTGATCTCGTGACTGAGTTGCAACGCATGTTGCCCGAGTTTGCGGTTGGCACGATGCAGCTCAGCCTGCTTGAGCTCCAGCAGTCTTTCCGCTGCAAGCCGCGCGCGCCGTTCCTCTGCAAGCTTGTCGGCCAGGCTCATCCCGGGCTCATGTCCTTTGTTCTGCGCGACAGGGCGCCGCGCCGATTTCCTCAGAATCACGCAAAACGATGCCATCCACAGGGTGAACATCCGCTTAACAGGTGTCCGGGATCCCATACTTGCCAGACGCCAGATCCCCGTGTGACACTCTCAGCCATACGCTCTGGGAGTAGTCTGATGACCCGTCTGTGCACCGGTTTCCTATTGGGGCTGATCGCCCTGTTCGCCAGCATTCTGCCCGCCGTGGCACAAGATGCCATCCCCGATCGCAGGCTGGTCGTGACGCGCGATATCGACTTCTACGGGTCGGACCTCCAGCCGCTGTTCGACAGCACGCTGTCCGCCTGCGAGCGCACCTGTCTGAACGATCCGCAATGCCGCGCCTTCACCTACAACATCAACAGCAACGCCTGTTTCCCGAAAAGTGACATCACCGACCGGGTGCCCTTTGTCGGCGCCCTCTCCGCGCGGGTGATCGAGGTCAGCGCCAATGCCCGCCTGCGCGCCAGCGACCGCCGCGCCGAGCTTGCCTTCCTCTCCGAGCCCGATCTGGCACAGGCCCGCAACGAAGCAACCGCCCTGCCCGCGCGCCATGCGGGCGGCCAATACACGGTCGACGCTCTGCTCGAAGCCGCCGAAAAGGCGCGCAGCACCCGCGATCTGGCCAACGCGATCCACTGGACCGGCGCCGCGGTCGCCCAGAGCGATGAGCCGGCGCATTGGCTGCAACTCTCTGAACTGCAAGCCGCGTATGCCGAAACCCGCCGCAACGCAGACCGGCGCACATTCCGCAACCGCGCCTATCTCTCGGCCATCAACGCCTATCTGCGCGCCGAAGCCGTGCCCGTGCGCCAGACCATCCTGGCGCAGATGGCCACCATGCTGGAACGGCGCGGTCAGGGCCGCGCCTCCATCGCGCCGCTGAAACTGGCCGACAACCTCGGCACCCGCGCCGACATCACCGCAGCGCTCGACGAGGCCATCGCACAATACGGCTTCCGCATCACCGAAAACACCGTCGAGGCGGACAGCGCGGCACCCCGCATCTGCGCGCAATTCAGCGAAGACCTGATCCGCGCGGGCACCGATTACGCGCCCTATGTCCGCCTGCCCGATCCGCGCCTCGCGGTGAGCGCCGATGACCGCCGGATCTGCATCAGCGGTGTCGCCCATGGCGCGCGCTACACCATCACCTTCCGCGCCGGTCTGCCCTCCGCGCAGGGCGATGCGCTGGTCAAGGACGTGCCGATCACCGCCTATGTCCGCGACCGCAGCCCCTCCGTCGCCTTTCCCGGCCGCGCCTATGTCCTGCCGCGCGCCGCCGATGCCGGGCTGCCCATCGAGACGGTCAACACAGCCGAGGTCGATCTGGTGCTGCGCCGCGTGAGCGACCGCAATCTCGTGCGCACCATTCAGGAAGACTATTTCGCCCGCCCTCTGGGCCGCTACGCCGAAGACTACTTCGCCACGGAGATCGCCGAAGAAGTCTGGCGCGGCACGGGCAGCGTCGAAAACAGCCTCAACGCCACCATGCTCACGCGCCTGCCCATGGGCGAGGCCATCGCCGGTCAACCGGCAGGCGTCTATGCGCTCACCGCGTCCGCGTCCGGCGTGGACGATCCCGACCGCCGCGCGACGCAGTGGTTCATCCTTTCCGATATCGGCCTGACCACGATGCAGGGCAGCGACGGTCTGACCGTCGTCACCCGCTCCCTGAGCAGCGCTGACCCGATGCAGGGGCTGACCGTCGCGCTGGTCTCCGCCTCCAACCGCGTTCTGGCAGAGGTCGAGACCGATGCGGAGGGGCTGGCGCGCTTCGCCCCCGGCCTGCTGCTGGGCTCGGGCAGCGCGCAGCCCGCTCTGGTCACCGCGCGCGACGGGGCCGACGATCTGGCCTTCCTGTCCTTGCGCGAACCGGCCTTCGATCTGAGCGACCGGGGTGTCGAGGGGCGCGACCCCTCCGGCCCGATCGACGCCTTTCTGACAACCGATCGCGGCGCCTACCGCCCCGGCGAGGTCATCCACGCCACAAGCCTGATGCGCGACGCACAGGCCATGGCGCTGCCCGATCTGCCCGCGATTGCCGTGCTGACCCGTCCCGATGGGGTCGAGTATTCGCGCCACATCTCCGATGCGACCAAGGCGGGCGGCCATGTCTTCACCCTGCCGCTCGGGCCCACCGTGCCGCGCGGCACCTGGCGGCTCGCGGTCTTTGCCGACCCGGACGCGCCCGCGCTTGCCTCCAACACCGTGCTGGTCGAGGATTTTGTGCCCGAACGGATCGACTTCGATCTGAGCCTGCCCGAAGGTCCGATCTCGCTGCTCTCCCCGCCGCAGCTTCAACTTGAGGCCCGCTACCTCTTCGGTGCCGTCGGCGCAAACCTGCCCGTGCGCGGCGACCTGCGTCTGGCCACCCGCACCACGCTCGACGCCTTCCCCGGCTTTCGCTTCGGGCGGCACACGGACGAGGCCAATATCCGCGTGAAATCCTTCGCCTCGCCGCTCACCACAAGCGCCGATGGCACCGCGACCCTGCCCCTGCCGATCCCCGAGATCGACGCGCAGGGCCGCCCGATGCAGGCCACAGTTACCATAGAGATTGCCGAAGGCTCCGGCCGCCCGGTGGAGCGCAGCATCACCCGCCCGGTCGCGCCGCAATCCCCCGTCATCGGCATCAAACCCGCCTTCGACGACACCCTGCCCGAAGGATCCGAAGCCCGCTTCGACGTGATCGCGCTCGACCCGTCGCTCAACCGCACCGCGATGGACGTGTCGTGGCAGGTCAACCGCGTGCGCACCCGCTATCAATGGTATCAGATCTACGGCAACTGGAACTGGGAGCCGATCACCACCCGCGAAACAATCGCGCGCGGCACCGGCACACTCGGCACAGACCCGTTGCAGATCGCCGCCGATGTCGATTGGGGGGCCTACGAGGTGGTGATCGAGCGCACCGATGGCGCCTATGTCTCCGCCTCCATGGCGTTTGACGCGGGCTGGTACGCCCCCGCCGATGCCGCGCAAAGCCCCGATATGCTGGAGCTTTCGCTCGACAAACCCGCCTATCGTCCCGGCGAGACAGCGACCCTGCGCATGGTGCCACGCGATGCGGGCCGCGCGCTCGTCACCGTCATGGCCGACCGCGTGATTTCCATGCAGACCGTCGATGTGCCCGCGGGCGCAACCACGCTCGACCTGCCCGTCACCGATGAATGGGGCGCGGGCGTCTATGTCACGGCGCAGGTGATCCGCCCCGCCGATGACGCAATCGGCCAAAGCCCCGCCCGCGCGCTCGGCCTTGCCCATGCCGCCGTCGATCCTGGCGACAAGCGCCTCTCCGTTTCCTTTGACGCCCCGACCGAGGCCAGCCCCCGCGCCACGATGGACGCCGCCGTGGTGATCGACGGTCTGGAACCCGGCACCGAGGCCTATGTCACCGTCGCCGCCGTCGATCTCGGCATCCTCAACCTCACCGGCTTTGAAAGCCCCGACCCCGCCGCGCATTACTTCGGCCAGCGCCGTCTCGGGGTCGAGATCCGCGACATCTACGGTCGCCTGATCGACGGCTCCAACGGCGCGATGGGCGCGATCCGCTCGGGCGGCGACGCCTCCGCCGGCATGCGGATGCAAAGCCCGCCCCCCACCGAAGCGCTCGCCGCGTTCTTCTCCGGCCCCGTCACGGTCGATGCGCAGGGCCGCGCGCCGGTCTCCTTCGATCTACCCGATTTCAACGGCACCCTGCGCCTGATGGCCGTCGCGTGGTCGCCCACCGGCGTCGGGCAGGCGGAAACTGACGTGCTCGTGCGTGACCCGGTGGTGATCTCCGCATCGATGCCGCGCTTCCTGTCGCCCGGTGACAGCACCCGCCTGTTGATCGAGCTGACCCACACCAAGGGCGCGGCGGGCGACATGCCGTTCAGCCTCGGCGCAACCGGCTTGCAACTCGACGCCGCGACCATCCCCGCCAGCGTCACGCTCGCCGAGAACGGCAAGACCGCGCTGCGAATCCCGCTCACCGCCGGTCCCATCGGCGATCACCGGCTCACCATCGCGCTCACCACGCCTGACGGGCAACGCCTCACCAAGGATCTGACCCTCGGCGTGCGCGCGCTCGATCCCGCGACCGCGACTACCCGGCGCTTCGCCCTCGCCCCCGGCGCGACCTTCCAACTCGATGACAACGTCTTTGCCGGGTTCCGCGCTGATCAGGCCTCCGCGATGGTCTCCGCCGGGCCGCTTGCGCGCTTCGATGCGCCCGGCTTGCTCGCCGCGCTCGACCGCTACCCCTATGGCTGCACCGAACAGGTCACGAGCCAGGCCATGCCGCTGCTCTACCTGTCCTCGGTCGCCGAACCGCTCGGCATCGGCAACCAGACCCAGATCGCCACCCGCATCGAGCAATCCATCGCCCAGATCCTCACCCGCCAGAGCACCACCGGCGCGTTTGGCCTCTGGCGCACAGGCTCCGGCGATTTCTGGCTCGATGCCTATGTGACCGACTTCCTGAGCCGCGCCCGTCTCGGCGGCCACAGCGTTCCCGAGCTTGCGTTCACGCAGGCGCTCGACAATCTGGCCAACCGTGTGGCCTATGCGCCCGACTTCGACGCGGGCGGCGAGGATATCGCCTATGCGCTGATGGTGCTCGCCCGCGAAGGCCGCGCCGCGATGGGCGATCTGCGCTACTATGCCGACGAGAAAGCCGACGCGCTCGGCTCCCCCATGGCACAGGCCCAGCTTGGCGCGGCGCTGGCCTATTATGGCGACCAGCAACGCGCCGACCGGATGTTTGCCAAATCCGCAACCCGCATCGCGCGCGGCGGTGCGACACCCGAAGACCGCGTGTTCCGCGCCGATTACGGCAGCCGCTTCCGCGACCGCGCCGCACTCCTGTCGCTGGTGGTCGAGGCCCGCTCCGACGCGGTGGACCGCATCACCCTCGCCAGCCAGATCGGAACCATCGGTCGCGCGCTCTCCACTCAGGAACAGGCCTGGGCGCTTCTGGCCGCCCATGCGCTGGTGCAGGATCCGACGGTTTCCGGCCTCACGCTCGACGGCACTCCGGTTTCCGGCCCCTTCGTGCGCCGCTTCGACGCCGCAGATCTCGGCACCCGCGCGCTGCAAAACACCGGCACGCGTGACACCGACGTCACCCTGACAACCATCGGCGTGCCTGACGGGCCAACCGAGGCGGGCGGCTATGGCTACGCGCTGACCCGCGCCTATTACGATATGGAGGGCAACGCGGTCTCCCCCGAAACCGTCGCGCAGGGCACGCGCCTCGTGACAGTCCTCACCGTCAAACCCGCCGAGGCCACCCGCGCGCGGCTCATGGTCAACGACGCGCTGCCCGCCGGGTTCGAGATCGACAACCCGTCGCTCCTGCGTGCGGGCGACCTTGCCGGGCTCGACTGGCTGGAAACGGCGGAGACCGAGCACGCGGAATTCCGCACCGAGCGGTTTCTGGCCGCCGTGACCCATTCCGGCACGGAGCCCTTCCGTCTGGCCTATATTGCGCGCGCGGTCTCTCCCGGCACGTTCCACCACCCCGCCGCTCTGGTCGAAGACATGTACCGCCCCGATTACCGCGCCACCACGGCGTCCGGCACGGTCACGGTCACCTCCGCGCCATGAACCGATGACCCACCTTTTCGCGCGCATGGCGGGCTCCGCGCGCCTCTACACCCTGATCGCGCTGGTGCTTCTTGCCTCCGGGTATGGCCGCGACCGTTTCGACGCGTGGATCGACGCCACAACCCTGCCGATCCTCGTGCATGAAACCTCTTCGGAGGTGCGCGACCGCAACGGCATCCTGCTGCGCGCCTACACGGTCGAAAACGGTCTTTGGCGCATGGATGTCTCGCAGGACGCCATAGATCCGCTCTTCTTCGAGATGCTGCTCGCCTATGAGGACAAGCGGTTTCACACCCACGCGGGCGTCGATCCGAGGGCCGCCCTCCGCGCCATGGTTCAGGCGCTGCGCAACGGGCGTGTGATCTCCGGCGCCTCCACCCTCACGATGCAGGTCGCGCGGCTGCTCGAAGACGGCACAACCGGCAAGTGGCAGGGCAAGCTGCGCCAGATGCGTCTCGCCCTCGCCCTCGAACGGCGCATGACCAAGGATGACATCCTCGCGCTCTACCTGCGACTTGCGCCTTATGGCGGCAATGTCGAGGGGTTGCGCGCCGCCGCGCTCACGTGGCTCGGCAAGGAACCCGCGCGCCTCACACCCGCCGAAGCCGCCCTGCTCGTGGCGCTGCCGCAAGCCCCCGAAAGCCGCCGCCCGGATCGCGCGCCCCAGGCCGCTCTCATCGCCCGCAACCGCGTGCTGACCCGGATGGCCGACGCCGGGGTGATCTCGCAGGACGACGCTGTGGCCGGCGCGCGCGATCCCGCACCGGGCCGCCGCTTCGCCATGCCGCAACGCGCCCCGCACCTGTCGGACCGCGCCATCGCCCGCGGTCCGGGCCGCCACGACACCACGCTGGACGCGACGCTGCAGGACCAACTCGAATCCCGCGCCCGCGCCTATATGACAGGCCGCGATCCGCGCCTGTCCGTCGCCATCGTCATCGCCGATCTGGCAAGCGGCGAGATCCGCGCCACCATCGGCGCACAGCGCTACAACGACACGCGCGCGCAGGGCTTTGTCGATATGAGCACGGCGCTGCGCTCCCCCGGCTCGACGCTCAAACCGCTGGTCTACGGTCTGGCCTTCGATCGCGGTCTCGCGCATCCCGAAACCCTGATCCTCGATGCCCCGCTCCAGATCGGCCGCTACGCGCCGCAAAACTTCGACGGGCTGTTTCGCGGCGAGGTCTCGGTGCGCGATGCGCTGCAACGCTCGCTGAACATCCCCGTGATCCGCCTGACCGACGCGCTTGGCCCCGCGCATCTGGCCGCGGCGCTGAAGCGCGCGGGCGTCGAGGCCGTGCTGCCCGGCGGCGCTCCGGGCCTCGCCATGGCGCTCGGCGGGGTCGGCGTCACGCTCGAAGACATGACCGGGCTCTACGCGGCGCTGGCACGTGGCGGCATGGGCCAACCCCTGCGCTGGTCACGATCCGACGCGCCCGCCGCGCAAACCCGTGTGCTCTCGGCGGCCTCCGCATGGCATCTGGGCCATATCCTGTCCCGGATCGCCCCACCTCCGGGCGCGGGAACACCGGGTCAGGTCGCCTACAAGACCGGCACGTCTTACGGCCATCGCGACGCGTGGGCGCTGGGCTGGGACGGGCAGACTGTCGCCGGTGTCTGGATCGGGCGGCCCGACGGCACCGCGGTGCCCGGCGCTTTCGGCGGCGCGCTCGCCGCCCCACTCCTCTTCGAGGCTCTGGGGCTGGCTCGCGACGGCACCGCTCCACTTCCGGCACCACCGCCCGAAACCCTGATGGTGGATCACGCGCGCCTGCCGCTGCCGTTGCAACGCTTCGGCGCACAAGACCAAACACCGGACCTTGCGCTCACCTTCCCGCCCGATGGCGCGCGCCTCTCCGCCACCCAACACGGTATCCCGATCAAACTGCGCGGCGGCACCCCACCTTTCACATTGCTTGGCAACGGCGCGGTGCTGGCCACGGGTCTGCGCGACAGGGCGCTGACCATTCCGCTGACCGACCCCGGTTTCGCAACGCTTTCGGTGATCGACGCGCGCGGCACCGCCAGCCGCGTGCAGATCGAACTGCGCTAGATCCGCACAAACCCCGCCCCCGTTTCTTCTGTCCGGAAATACTCCGGGGAGCGCGAGGGGCAGCGCCCCTCGTCCCGATCAAACCAGCCTGCGCACCGCGCAGACCGCTTGATTACAGCCGCTCGATGGCAATCGCGATGCCCTGCCCGCCGCCGATGCACATGGTGATCAGCGCTTTCGACCCGCCAATCCGCTCCAGCTCGTAAAGCGCCTTCACGGCGATGATCGCACCCGTCGCCCCGACCGGATGACCCAGCGCAATCGCGCCGCCATTCGGATTGACCTTCGCCGGATCAAGCCCCAGCCCCTTGTTCACCGCCAGGGCCTGCGCGGCAAACGCCTCGTTGCTCTCGATCACGTCGAAATCCGCGCCCGTCAGACCCGTCCGCGCCAGCAGCGCTTCCACCGCGGGCACCGGACCGATCCCCATCACCTCCGGGCGCACGCCCGCATGGGCATAGCCAATCACCCGTGCCCTTGGTCTCAGACCGGCCTTCTCCGCCGCCTCCGCCCGCGCCAGCACCAGCGCCGCCGCACCATCGTTGATGCCCGACGCGTTGCCCGCCGTGACGGTGCCGTCCTTCTTGAACACGGTGCGCAACCCGGCCAGTGCCTCAAGACTGGTGGCCTTGGGATGCTCATCCACCTCGAACGGCACCATGTCCCTCTTGCGGCGCACCTCCACCGGCACGATCTGCTCGGCAAAGCGCCCCTCGGCAATCGCCACCGCCGCGCGCTCCTGGCTCTGCATCGCAAAAGCGTCCTGCGCCTCGCGGCTCACATCATGCTCGGCGGCCACGTTCTCCGCCGTGACACCCATATGGCCGGTGCCGAACGGGCAATTGAGCGCGCCCAGCATCATGTCCAGCGTCTTGATATCGCCCATCTTCGCGCCCCAACGCTGATCCGGCACGATAAAGGGCGAGCGGGACATCGCCTCCGCGCCACCCACCAGCGCAAAATCCGCGTCCCCAAGCATCAGCGCCTGCGTGCCCGACACAATCGCCTGTGCGCCCGACCCGCAAAGCCGATTCACGTTCATCGCCGGGGTCGTATCGGGGATACCCGCCTGCATCGCGGCCACACGGCTGAGATACATGTCGCGCGGTTCCGTGTTGATGACATGACCAAAGACCACGTGGCCGATCTGGCCACCCTCGACCCCCGCCCGCTCCAGCGCTGCCTTCGCCGCAACCGCCGCCGTGTCGATGGGCGCGGTCCCTGCAAGGCTGCCCCCAAATGTGCCGATCGCGGTCCGTGCGCCGCCCAGAATAACGATTTCGTTGCTCATGCCAGTGTCCCTTTTCCCTGCGCCACCCCTCTGACGCGCTCCGACTATGCCCGCCCGGCCCCGGCATGTCAGCCCGCTACGCGTCGTCATTTCGCCGCGGCCGGAAATCGGATAGGCTCGCATTCCAAATCCGAAAGGGAGCGCCTCTCATGGCCGTCACATTGCAAGTCCTGTATCCGACAGCAGGCGGAACCAAGTTTGATCACGACTACTACCGCGACACACACATGGCACTTGTCCGCACGCATATGGGCCCGCATATCGAAAGCACGCTGGTGACAAAGGGGCTCGCAGGCGGACCTGATACGCCGCCGGAGTTTCACGCGGTCGCAACCATGGTCTTCGCCGATCAGGCCGCGCTTGGCGCCGCGATGGAGCAAGCCGGTCCGGTGCTGGCCGACATTCCGAAATTCACCGACACGAAACCCCAGATGCTGATCGGCGAGACAATCTGACCGGCATCGCTTGACAGTCCCGCGCAACTTCGGCTGTCTTTTCCGTCATGACGGAAGAGGCCGATGATATCCTGAAACGCCTTCCCGCCCGGCTCCGAGAAGCCCGGCGGGCCCAGGGCCTGTCACTCGAGGCGGTGGCGCGCCTGTCCGGCGTCTCGCGCAGCATGGTCAGCCAGATCGAGCGCGGCGAAAGCTCGCCGACCATTGCGACGCTCTGGAACCTGACCCGCGCCTTGCAGGTCGACTTCGCCGGGCTGCTCGACGTGGCCCCTGCCGGGCCGCAGATCGCCATCATTCGCGCGGGCAGCGCGCCGACCATCGACAATCGCGGACAGCATTGCCGCCTGCGCATTCTGTCTCCGCCCGAGGACGCCGGCCAGCACGAGGTTTATAGCCTCGATTTCGCCCATGGCGGCGCGCTGGTCTCGGATCCGCACCGGCGCGGCGCTCAGGAGCATCTGACGGTGGTCGAGGGGCAGGTATCCATCACATCCGCAGGCCAATCCGAACGGCTCGGGCCGGGAGATACCGCGCGCTATGCCGCTGACGTGCCCCATGCGATCCGGGCCGAAGACGGGCCCGCGCGCGCCTTCCTGATTGTGCGCGACGCCTGAGCGCCGGTCGGACCACATCCAGACGGAATCACTCCCGTGGTCAAGACGCGGTCATTCCCCTTCGGCGCATGGTGCTTGCCGCTACGTAAGCCGCGCGCGCCGCAAACACGGGCCCTCTGTCCCGATCTCTACCGCTATTACAGATTTTTTCCGTCAAACAGGATTTCTATCTTTTCGGATGCACTTCCGTTATGATAGAAAGTGACATCCACAGGGAGTCGCCCGCATGTCTGATACCGCCGCTTATCCGCCCGAGCCCAAAACCAACCGCGCGGTCTCCACGGATGGCCCTGCGCCGACCGGGGCGCGCAGCACCATGATGGCTCTGGCCAAGACCGCACCCCGCGAAGGGTTGTGGCAAATCGAGGCTCCCGTGCCGGATATCGGCCCCGATGACGTCTTGATCCGGGTCACGAAGACCGGCATCTGCGGCACCGATGTGCATATCTGGAACTGGGATGACTGGGCCCGGAAAACCGTGCCCGTGCCGCTCATCACCGGCCACGAATTTGCCGGAGAGATCGTCGAGATCGGGCGCAACGTGACCGACCTCGCATGTGGGCAGCGCTGCTCCGGCGAGGGGCATCTGATCGGCAAGACCTCGCGCCAGTCCCGCGCGGGTCGGTTTCACCTCGACCCCGAAACACGCGGCATCGGCGTGAACCGGCAAGGCGCCTTTGCCGAGTATCTCTGTCTTCCCGCTTTCAACGTTGTGCCCTTGCCCGAGTCGATCTCTGACGACGTGGGCGCCATTCTCGACCCTCTTGGCAACGCGGTGCACACCGCGCTGAGCTTCGATCTGGTCGGGGAGGATGTGCTTGTGACCGGGGCCGGTCCAATCGGCATCATGGCCGCGGCTGTCGCCCGACACGCGGGCGCGCGCCACGTGGTGATCACCGATGTGAACCCGGAGCGCCTTGCGCTGGCCGCGTCGGTCGCCGATGTGGAGCCGGTCGATATCACGCGCGAAACGCTTCCTGACGTGATGGGCCGTCTCGGCCTGCGCCAAGGCTTTGACATCGGGCTCGAAATGTCCGGCAACCAGTCCGCACTCGACCAGATGGCAGAGTCTCTGGTGATGGGTGGACGCATCGCCCTTCTGGGTATCCCACCCGGCAAATCACCGATGGATTGGTCGCGCGTTGTGTTCAAGGCGCTGACCATCAAGGGCGTGTATGGCCGCGAGATCTTCGAGACCTGGTACAAGATGATCGCCATGCTTGAGAACGGGCTCGACGTGTCCGGCGTGATCACGCACCGCTTTGCGGCGCCGGATTTCGCCGCCGGCTTCGAGGCCATGCGCGCGGGTGTGTGCGGCAAGGTTGTCCTCGACTGGACCGGTCTGCGCTGACCGGCTGATCAGCACGGCAATGGCAATCGTCAGCACCGCCACGGTCAGACAGAGGGCAACGATCACAAGCGTTGCCGCCAAACCGAGAAGCGTCATCATCGCCAGATGGAACCGCGCATTGCCAGGCCGCGCGTTACATGCGGCACGCCCGTGCTCGCCCCGGCCTGTGAAACCCGCGCGCGGCGCGACGCGTCGGTCAAATCCGCCCCCGGCACGTCCTGCGTGTCGATCGCCTCGACCAGAGGCGCGCCGCCGGCCCCGATCGGCATGCCGGCCACGACGGCATCATGCCACCGCCCGTCCGGGCCGTATGATCCTTGTCTGATTCCCATGGTCCTTGTCCTGCTGTTGCGTCGGTGAAAACCGTTGCCTGTGCAAAACCATACCGGACTTAAGGTTATTTCCCGGTTAACTCCGCTATCGCGCCGTGCAGGCTCGTAGGGATTAGCCCTTTTCTCGTGCCCCGCCGGCACCGTCAGCAGGGTCGAGATCGAGCCTTGAGCCTTCGAGCATCCGCACCTCGCGTTGCGGGAAGGGGATGGAAATCCCATGCTCCTGAAAGGCATCCCACAACGCGAGGTAGACATTGCCCCGGATGTTCGTAAGCCCTTGTGTCGGATCGCGAATCCAGAACCGGAGCACGTAATCCACAGAGCTGTCGCCAAAGCCCACGATGTGACAGACCGGCGGCTGCGTGGTGAGCACCCGCGTCACACCCTTGGCCGCTTCGATGGCAACGCGGCGCACCACATGCGGATCGTCGCCATAGGCGGTTCCGAAATGGATATCGAGCCGCACGAAATCGTTGGAGTGGGACCAGTTGACCACCTGCCCCGTGATCAGATCCTCGTTCGGAATCAGGAATTCCTTGCCATCGCGGGTGGTGATCGAGACATAGCGCGCGCCCAGCGCGTTGATCCAACCGAAGGTCTCTCCGATGCTGATCACGTCGCCGGGCTTGATGGATTTGTCGAGCAGGATGATCACCCCCGACACCAGGTTCGACACCACCTTCTGAAGCCCGAAACCGAGACCGACGCCAATCGCCCCGGACAGCACCGCAAGCCCGGTGAGATCGACCCCGACAAGCTTCAACCCGATAAAGAAGGCCGCCCCGAACAGCACGACCTGCATCAGCTTGACGGCAAGCACCTGCATCGAGGGGCTGATGTCTTCGTTGCTCCGGATCGACCCCGCCACCGCGCTCGACAGGAATCGCGCCGCCGCCAGAAGCCCGCCGACCATCACCAGCGCCTTGAGGAGCAGCAACACCGAAATCCGCATCTCGCCGATGGAAAAGGCCGCGCTGTCCAGAAGGATCTGGGTTTCGTCCCAAAGCCCGAGGATCGACAAGGTGACCCAGATCCACGCGCCATAGCGCGCCATGCCCCGCAGCAGCGGATTCGCGATCAATCGCGTCGCAAAGGCGATAAAGAGCCACGCGGTTGCGAGATCCGCAAAGATCGCAAGCAGGAAGGAGCGCGACGGCCACGTGATCTCGCGCATGATCAGAACGGTCAGCCAGATCAGCGCCACAAACCAGATCATGCGCATCCTGCGATGCACGATCAGCCCGACCCGCAGCCGCCATTTCGGCCAGCCGTCACGCGAGCGCAAGTAGCCGTCGAGCCGGTTGCGCGACACCCGCGCCATGATCGACGCCACGCCAAGCACCCCGATGGCGATCAGGATCTGGTAGGCCATCCAGGGCCGCAACAGGCTTTCGAGCAGCGCTTGCCCCTGAAGCGCAAGGCTGGACGCCGTCTCGATCAGCGCCTCCTGCGCCTCGCCGACGGCAATCGCCTCGTCATTCGGGCTGTCATCAGGGTCCATGAATGCCTTCGCTTCGGATCTCTGTCCGAGCAGATTGGCACCACGTCCGGGCGGAAACAAGCTTTGCGGGGGGCTGCTCTACCACAGGCCGGACCTGTGCGCGCCGCGTGCCACGAAAGTTCGGCACGGTCTGCCTGCGCGCCAATCGGCACTCAGGGAACAAACACTCCGGTCGTGGCTTCGATGAACTCGCCCGATTGTGCCTGCACGGCGATAGCAGCCACGACGAGCACGCCGATCAGGCTGATGTTCAATATGCTGAGTGAGCTGCGCATGGCCGCCTCTTGATTTCACGAAATTTATAGAAGTTACGTAAGAAAGCGCGTTTCAGATCATTTTCAAGACGACATAATTGCCGCACCCCCGACACGCTGATCCGCCATGGCCGCACGCGGCACACTCTTGCCCAGAAAGGCGCGGCGCTGTATCAGCCATTCATGGTACTTCTGATCGACTTTGCCGACCGTGCACGTCTGCGTGAACGGTTTCACGGCGCAACAAGACAGGGGCTGGCCCGCAACGGCCGTGCCTGACCGGCCGGCATGTGCCCCGCGCATGCCGTTCCAACGACGTTACCCTGCCATTCAGACACAAATCGGAGAGGACCCATGTCCCCGAAAACGCTCTATGACAAGATCTGGGATGCCCATGTCGTGCACGAAGACGACGACGGCACCTGCCTTCTTTATATCGACCGTCACCTCGTGCATGAAGTGACCAGCCCGCAGGCCTTCGAAGGGCTGCGCCTGACCGGGCGCAAGGTCCGCTCGCCCGAGCGCACCATTGCCGTGCCGGATCACAACGTGCCCACCACCGCCGACCGCGTGGACGCCATCGACAACGAACAATCCCGCATTCAGGTCGAAGAACTCGACAAGAACGCGAAGGAATTCGGTCTGGTCAACTACTACGAGATGAACGACGTCCGTCAGGGCATCGTGCATATCGTCGGCCCCGAGCAAGGCTGGACCCTGCCCGGCATGACGGTCGTTTGCGGCGACAGCCATACCGCGACCCATGGCGCTTTTGGCTCGCTCGCCCACGGCATCGGCACCTCCGAAGTGGAACATGTTCTGGCGACGCAAACGCTGATCCAGAAGAAATCCAAGAACATGAAGGTCGAGATCACCGGCCAGCTTCCCGAAGGTGTCACCGCCAAGGACATCACGCTCAGCGTTATCGGCAAGACCGGCACCGCCGGCGGCACCGGCTACGTGATCGAGTATTGCGGCGAAGCGATCCGCTCGCTGAGCATGGAAGGCCGCATGACCGTCTGCAACATGGCCATCGAGGGCGGCGCGCGCGCCGGTCTGATTGCGCCGGACGAGACCACGTTCGAATACGTCAAGGGCCGCCCGCATGCTCCGAAAGGGGCCGCATGGGACGCCGCTCTGGCGTGGTGGAAAACGCTCTATTCCGACGATGACGCGCATTGGGACGAGATCATCACGATCCGCGCCGAAGACATCGTGCCCGTCGTCACATGGGGCACCTCCCCCGAGGACGTGCTGCCGATCACCGGCACCGTGCCTGCGCCCGAGAACTTCCAGGGCGGCAAGATCGCGGCGGCCAAGCGCTCGCTCGACTATATGGGCCTCACCCCCGGCACGCCGCTGGAGGAGATCAAGATCGACGCGGTGTTCATCGGCTCCTGCACCAACGGGCGGATCGAAGACCTGCGCGCCGCAGCCGAGATCCTCAAGGGCCGCAAGATCGCGGACGGGGTGCGCGGCATGGTCGTGCCCGGCTCCGGTCTCGTCCGGCTTCAGGCTGAGGAAGAGGGGCTGGCTGATATCTTCAAGGAAGCCGGTTTCGAATGGCGCCTTGCGGGCTGTTCCATGTGTCTCGGCATGAACCCCGATCAGCTCAAGCCCGGCGAGCGCTGTGCCGCCACGTCGAACCGCAACTTCGAGGGGCGTCAGGGCTACAAGGGCCGCACGCATCTCATGTCGCCCGCGATGGCGGCGGCGGCGGCGATCACCGGTCGGCTGACCGATGTGCGCACGCTCGACAAAGCGCTTGAGCCCGCCTGATCCGTGATGCGTGGCGCGCAACGGGGCATAACGCACGGAACCGGGCCTTGCGCCCGGGACCCGTGGAACCGGACACGCGGTCTTGCACCGTGTGTCCGCTCCGTTGGGGGTGTCGTGCTTGCGGGCCGCATGTCCGCACATGAACGGCGCTCAGCGCTTGCCGAGGCGGTGGTCCCTGCGCACAACGCTGCCGCTCTTGCCGGTCATCGCCGCAAGCGTGGGATGCAGGATCACCGCATCGATCCGCTTGGCCTTGCGTTCGGCGCTTGTGGCCACCGGGCGCCGGGTCGGGCCGTAGGTGAGCGACGCTGTCTTGTCCTCGATCGTGAGGTCGATCCGGCTGATCTTGCGCATCGCGCTGCCATCGGACGCGCTGGCTTCCTGACGCAGCCTGTCGAGTTGCCTGTAGACGCCCGGGACGACGATCGACGTTTCGACAAATTCGTCGCGACCATGTCTGCACAGCGCCGACAGGGTCAGGCCTTCGGGGGCCGTGTCGATGCCCGTCACGGCACAGCTTTGCTGAAAGGTCGAGGGGCCGTTCACGATGACCAGCGTGCCATGCCGGTTCTCGATACCCGGCAGCGCGACGGTGATCGTCTCGGCCAACCCGTCCCGTCCGAGGCAAGTGGCCGCAATCGACGCTCCGCCCGCGTGGATAAAGCGGTAATCGGCGCAGTGGGTCGGCGCGTCTTGTGCCATCGCGGCACTCGCGCCCATGGTCACAGCACCAAGGGTCAGGATGGTTTTCAGGGTCAGGGATTTCATGGCGTTCTCCATCTGGGTTTGGTCGGCCGGTCATTCCGGCTGCCTCCCGGTGATAGAGCGACTGCGCCCGATGATTCTGTGATGCGCTTCACACACCACACATTTCCGTTCCGGACGCCCGCACGGCGCGCCCGGCACGGTGACTCTCTCTGCGGCGCCGGATATGCGGTCCCCGGTTTCCGGCGCCTGTCTCACACCTTCGCGGCTCCCGGCAGCACGCTGCCGGCCCGCAAGGATTCTCTGTTCCCAAAGCGACGATCCGGCACGCGTAAGCCGCTGCATCCCCATGCGCATGGTTTGTGCATGGAATGTGCATAGGTTGTGCATCCCGGATTTTCTGGCTCAGGAGGCCAAAAATGGACAAGTTCGACACCCTCACCGGAATCGCGGCGCCGCTGCCGCTGGTGAATATCGACACCGATATGATCATCCCCAAACAATACCTGAAAACCATCAAGCGGACGGGTCTGGGCGTCTCGCTCTTTGACGAGATGCGCTACGATCAGGACGGCAACGAGAACCCCGATTTCGTTCTGAACAAACCGCAATATCGCGACGCGGAAATCCTTGTGGCCGGCGACAATTTCGGCTGCGGCTCCTCCCGCGAGCACGCGCCGTGGGCGATCAAGGATTTCGGCATCCGCGCGGTGATTGCGCCGTCCTTCGCCGATATTTTCTACAACAACTGCTTCAAGAACGGCATCCTGCCGATCGCTCTGCCGCAGGAAAGCGTGGATGTGCTGACCAAGGACGCCGAGAAAGGCTCCAACGCGCGCATGATCATCGACCTCGAAGCCCAGACCGTGACGTCGTCTGACGGGCAGGTTTTCGAGTTCGAGATCGACTCGTTCAAGAAGCATTGTCTGCTCAACGGTCTCGACGATATCGGCCTCTCGCTCGAAAAGGTCGGCTCCATCGACAGCTACGAGACTCAGATCGCACAGGCGCGTCCCTGGGTCTAAGCCCCTGTCATAAAGACTATAAACGCCCGCCATTCCTCCGGCGGGCGTTTTCGTTTGAGCCATGGGGCGGCTTGGCGCACAAAGCCGCGCACCCGGTTCCGGATTTGCCCTTGGTCGATATCGCGCCCTCGTCTACGCTCCAACGCCAGGCATCCGCGACAGTGAAGGAGCGCGCAATGGACTTCCCGGACTTCATCCAGACCATGCCGGCGCTGGACGTGCCCTTTGACGACACTGTCGTGAAAACCAATGCGATCCGGTCCGATGCCGGGCTGGTGGTTTTCTTCACCTTTTTTCAGGACGTGAGCCTGCCACCCCATGCGCATGGGCCGCAATGGGGCACCGTCGTCGAGGGCGAGATCGCTTTGACCATCGACGGCACGCGCACCGTCTATGGGCCAGGGCAAAGCTATGACATCCCCGGCGGCGTGGAACACGCCGTGGCGGTCAAGGCCGGCACGAAGGCCATCGACGTGTTCGCCGAAGCGGACCGCTACCCCTTGCGGAATTGAGCCGCGCAGGCCCCGCGATGGCCGTCGGGCCCGCACCGCAAGATGCTGTATGCACCCACCTGCCGGATACCAGACACACAACAACATGATGCAAAGAGGCACCAGCTTTGCGCGCTCTGCAACGCGGAGCGGCAGCGGGTTCTTGTGCGATTAAGGCAATCGGGGCAGAACTAAGGCAATAATGAGGCAGTCCGGCCGCCATGGTCGGTATCGGTTGGGAACAAGGGCGCGGCTTCGTATCGCTCCCGTCCGGATCCGAGAGGCAAAAGCGCAGTGTTCAGTCGAATTGTAGCAGCCGCTACAAGGTCTTTGCTCGTGGCATCGCTGATTGCGATGCCGGCGATGCTGATACCGGAAACAAGCCGCGACACGATCCAGATCGTGGGCCTGTTCTGTGTGATCGGCGCGCTGCTGACCTTCTCGGAATATTTCAGCTCCTTTCCCTCGATCATTGAATTCCGCGAGGCCGCGCCCTTCAACCGGGTCCGCTTTGGCGCGCTGTTTTCCATCATCGTTTCCTTGGCATTGGTGCTCCGCGGGCTGGAGACGCCCACCCCGTTGACCGGTGTCTTGATCGAAATCGGCCGGTCCATCGGCACGGCCGCCGATATGCCGTTTTCACCGATCCGGTTGATGGTGCTGGCGGCGCCAGAGACCGTATCAGCGGCGCAAATCGACCTTCTACATATCCTTGCTGGTCTGGCCTTCCTGATCGCCCTTGTCGCGCTGACGGTGTTCATTCTTGTCGTGCGCATCCTGAATTGGCCGATCCGGCGTGGCGCTTTCAACTTCTGGGTCAATCTTCCGCTGTTCGATCCGACCGCCGGTGGTGACATCCTCACCCGGCTGCGGCGGGACGCACATATCAACGTGAGCATCGGGGTCTTGCTGCCGTTCCTGATCCCGGCCATGCTCAAGCTGTTCGGGATGATGGGCACCCCGTTCGATTTCTTTGCCCCGCAAACTCTGATCTGGACGATTGCCGCATGGGCGTTTTTGCCCACAAGCCTGATCATGCGCGGTGTCGCCTTGATGCGCATCGCGGATCTGATCGCTCTGAAACGACGCCGCGCCTATGCCGAGGCCGCGCTTCAGGCTGTGTGACCCGCGCGCGCCCGTCTCTACTCCTGACGGCGCTGGCGCTTTGCTGCGCCATGACCCAGACCGTATCCGCGGAAACGCTCCGCATCGCCACGTGGAATGGCGATTTCAGCCGCAAGGGTCCCGGCTTGCTGCTGCGCGACCTGCTCAGGGATGATCCTGTTCCCGGCATTGCAACGCTGGATGCCGCCCGGGCGGATGTGCTGCTTCTGACGGATGTGGATTATGATGCGGGTCTTGTCGCACTCAAGGCTCTTCAGGCCCGGCTCGCCAATCCGTTTGAGCATCTTTTCGCCCTGCGGCCCAATACGGGCATGCCCACCGGCGTGGATATCGACGGGGACGGCCTGCTTGGCGGTCCACGGGATGCGCAAGGCTATGGCTGGTTTTCCGGTCAGGGCGGCATGGCCATTCTGTCGCGTCACCCGATCACCCTGCGTGCCGACTACGCCGACATGCTCTGGAAGGATTTGCCCGGCACGGCAATCGCCGCAGATGATCCTGCGCATGCCCTGCAACTTCTGTCTCACGGCGCGCATTGGGCGGTCGATATCGCCTGGGGCGACGAGCCCCTGACCTTGCTGACCATGGCGGCGACACCCCCGGTGTTCGACGGTCCCGATGATCGCAACGGACGGCGCAACGCAGATGAGCTGAAGATCTGGCGCTTATGGCGCGATGGCGCCTTTGGCGATGTGCCGCCGCATCCCGTCATCCTGATCGGCAAGCTGAATATCGATCCCGACCCCAGCCGGGGCGAAGGACGGCGCGGAGAGATCACGGCAGTGCTCAATGACGCGCGCCTGCAGGATCCGCTGAGCGGGATTGCCACGGCGGAGTTCGAACGGGCCGGGCCAATGCGCATCAACTACGTGCTTCCCGATGCGCGGTTGCGCGTCACGGCGGCCGGAGTTCTGCCGCCTGAGCCGGGCGCCGGTGTGCATCAGCTGGTCTGGGTCGACCTCGGGCGGCCTTGAACAAGCATTGTAGCGGACGAGAAGAGCCTGTCACACAGGGCCGGGACGGCACGGTTTCTTGACCCCGCGCCAAGGCTTCTTTACCGGAAACGCAACACAGCCCTGAAAGGACAGCCACAATGCCCAACCCTTCGCTTCTCATTCTGCCCGGAGATGGCATCGGACCCGAAGTCATGGCCGAAGTGCGCAAGATCATCGATTGGTATGGCGCCAAGCGGGATCTGGCTTTTGACGTGAGCGAAGATCTCGTGGGCGGCGCCGCCTATGATGCGCATGGCACGCCGTTGCACGACGACACGATGGCCAGGGCGCAAGAGGTTGATGCGGTTCTGCTCGGCGCGGTTGGCGGCCCGAAATACGACGCGCTGGACTTCTCCGTGAAGCCAGAGCGTGGTCTGCTGCGTCTTCGCAAGGAGATGGATCTTTTCGCGAATTTGCGACCGGCGCAGTGCTTTGATGCGCTGGCCGATTTCTCGTCACTCAAGAAGGATGTGGTGGCCGGGCTCGACATCATGATCGTGCGCGAACTCACGTCCGGCATCTATTTCGGCGAGCCGCGGGGCATCATCGAAGAGGGCAACGAGCGTGTGGGCATCAACACCCAGCGCTACACGGAGAGCGAGATCGACCGGGTCGCACGCGCGGCTTTCGAACTCGCCCGCAAGCGCGGCGGGAAACTGTGCTCCATGGAAAAGGCCAATGTGATGGAATCGGGCATCCTCTGGCGCGAGGTCGTGACCGAGGTGGGCAAGGACTATCCCGATGTCGCGCTCAGTCACATGTATGCGGATGCGGGTGCGATGCAGCTCTGCCGCTGGCCCAAGCAGTTTGACGTGATCGTCACCGACAACCTCTTTGGCGATCTGCTTTCCGATGCCGCGGCGATGCTGACCGGTTCGCTCGGGATGCTGCCGTCCGCCTCTCTTGGCGCGCCGATGGAGAATGGCCGCCCGAAAGCGCTCTACGAGCCGGTACACGGCTCTGCGCCGGATATCGCCGGACAGGGAAAGGCAAACCCGATTGCCTGTATCCTCAGCTTTGCAATGGCGCTCCGCTACAGCTTCGACGAAGGCGCGGAAGCCGATCGCCTCGAAGGCGCCGTGGAAACCGTCCTCGCGCAGGGCTTGCGCACCGCCGACTTGCTTGGCGAAGAAGGCGCCGAACCGGTGTCCACCAGCCAGATGGGTGACGCGATCGTGGACGCGCTGAACGCATCGCTCTGAGACAGGTCCTGCGTGCGGCACGTCCGTGTGCTGCGCGAGAAAGCGCCGCGCGTCTGGAAACGCGGCGCCCTATCGGACACAAAGGTATCGCGGCGCTTGCCAGCCGCGATACCTTGCTTTTAGGTATCGCTATCAAAGCGATGTAGGCAAATGCGATGTCCTCCAATATTCAAGGTGCGCTGCTTGCGTTGCTGGCATTCGGCCTTTTTTCCACCCATGATGTGATCGTGAAGACCCTGGGCGGCACCTACAGCCCGTTCCAGATCATCTTCTTCAGCGTTCTGCTCAGCTTTCCTTTGGTCACCCTTATGCTCATCCGGGATCCCCGTCCCGGGCATCTTCGGCCGGTGCATCCTTGGTGGGTGGCGCTGCGTGTTTTTGCAGCGATGGCAACGGGAGTCTCGGCCTTCTATGCCTTCTCGGTGCTGCCCTTGGCGCAGGTCTACGCCATCATTTTTGCCGCACCGCTCCTGATCACGATCCTTGCGATTCCAATATTGGGCGAACGGGTCCGATTGCGGCGCTGGGTGGCCGTGATCGTCGGCCTTGCCGGGGTTCTCGTCGTCCTGCGTCCGGGTGTGACCCAGATGGGTCTTGGCCATGCCGCGGCCCTGGTCGCCGCGTTCGGCGGAGCGCTTGCGTCGATTATTGTTCGCAAGATCGGCAAGGATGAACGCAACGTGGTGCTGCTGCTCTATCCGATGCTGGCGAATTTCCTTGTCATGGGTGCGATCCTCCCGCTCGTCTACAAGCCGATGCCGATGCTGCATCTGGGTGCGCTGGCGCTTATGTCGCTGATGGCGTTCATCGCTTCGACGCTCCTGATCATGGCCTACAAGGCAGGGGAAGCCGTGATTGTTGCGCCAATGCAGTATTCGCAAATCCTTTGGGCTGCGCTGTACGGTGCGCTGTTCTTCGAAGAGTTTCCGGACTTCTGGACCCTCATTGGCGCGGCAATCATCATCGCAAGCGGGATCTACATTGTGGTGCGGGAGGGCGGCAAGCGCGCGTCCGGTACAACGCCGGTTCTGCGGTCGCGATCACGGGTCGAAACTGGGACTGTTCCCCGGATTCGCGATTTCCGCCGGCTGACCGAGGAAGAGGCCCCGGAGGAAGATTGAGCCTTGCCAAACGCCGGTCTCTGGGCTATCCGCCTCGCCACGGTCGGAGTGTAGCTCAGCCTGGTAGAGCACTGTCTTCGGGAGGCAGGGGCCGGAGGTTCGAATCCTCTCACTCCGACCAATATTTCCAAGATCTTTCATCCTATGGCGCCCATCTTTCGGTATGGGTTTCTTCGTCCGCATGGTTTGCAAGACAAGCGGCCTGTCGATTGCTGTGCTTGGGTTCGGTGCTCGTCAGGCGGCGTCTTGCACCACCCAAGAATGAGGCATGGCACAGGTCGTCGAAGTCGTGCGGCCTTGCTCGACATATGATGAACCGGCATCTGCGTTGATATCCACGGAGCGCAGCCGCGCCATGTCCCGCCCGTCCGTCTTGTCCCCCATCGCTTGGCCGCTCATTGGTCTTGGCGGGCGATTTCCGTGATCAGGACGTCGTAAAGATCATTGCCGAGCATCGGCCTGGACGCCATACGTAGATTTTCGCGCAGCAGATCAAGCCGGGTGCCTGCCGTGAACCTACCGTTGAAGCCACCGGCGTTTGCGTGATCGAACATGACCTGCAGAAAAGCATCCCTCAGCCTTGGTTCAAACCGAAATACAGTTTCGCGTGTGCCTTCCCGCACCTCGAGGCTCAGGGACGCTACGACGAGCGAGATGATCTCTTCATTCTCGACCACGGGCACGACGAACTGGTTGTTCAACTTGACGAATTCGGAAGGCTCGTCCGGCAGGCGCAGGGTCGCCGCTGTGTCGGCGACACTGCCATCGACAACGCAATCGGTGCCGGTATGGGCCTGCGCGGTATCTTTTTCGGCTGGCGCCGCGAAGAACACACCTGCTGCAACACCGGCAGCCGTTCCGAAAAGGGCAAGAATGATCGGGATCAGTTTTTTCATGGGATGCCCCTAGAACGGAAGAATGACATCAAGGACTTGCTGCCCCACGCGGGGTTGCTGCATGTCCGTGATCTGGCCTCGCCCGCCATAAGAGATCTTGGCCGAGGCGATCTTGTCATAGGTGATCTCGTTCTGCCGCGAGACGTCTTCCGGCCGAACGTAGCCTGAGACAAACAACTCTCTGAGCTCGAAGTTCACGCGCACCTCCTGAATGCCTTCGATCGCCAGAACACCGTTGGGCAGAACTCCAACCACCGTCGCGGCCACCCGCAGCGTGAGTTCCTCACTCCGGCGGACGCTGCCATCACCGCGAGACTGGCTTGAACTGCCGATCCCGACGGCTTCGTCAAGCGACGCGCCCTCTTCAAGCGTCTGATTGATACGCTGCGGGATCCCGAAAAGGTTGGGAATGGAGAGGTCTTCAGAGCCGGATCGCGAGCGAGCAGTGGAATTGGAGATTGCGGCTTCCTCATCGATTTCGATAACGACTGTCAGGATATCGCCCTGTTTCATGGCACGCCGGTCGCCAAGCAACGATTGCTGCCCGGAAGACCACAGGGATGCCTTTTCCGACGCGCGACCGGGGATATGCTGCTCTGGAACGGCAGTTGCCAACATGGCAACGCGCTCGGGGCTTTTGGTCGGTGGTGTAAAATCGGGTGCCTTGCCAATATGGTCCATGCGACCGCAAGCGGTCATGGACAAAGACGCCGAGAGTATTCCCATCATAGCGAGCAACTTGATCTTCATGGCGTCACATCCACCGTTCCATTCGACACGATTGTTCCGAACAACACGGCCCGGGACGACAAGTTCATCACGCGTATCCTGTCTCCGGTGCCACCGCGCCCCAAGGCCCGGCCCTCCGTGATGATGTGCAGCGGCCCCTTGGCAAAAACCAGCTCGACAAGCTGGTTGCGGTCAACGAGAGCCGGCGCGGTCACGGCATCGCGCATTACCGCGCGTCCTGGGTAGATCGCGACGCGGGCCTCCTTGCCCAGCACACCAATCAAGTCGCTATGCGCGCCCGGCCGTGTGCCGGGCTGAACGCGCACGTCCATGTCCGTGATGACCTGCTGCGGGCGGATGGTCCGCGTCGCAACGACAACGTCTGCGAGGAGTTGGCCCCCCAGACAGGACAGAAAAATCGCTAGGCGCAGCATCAGCGGACCTGGCTCGTGGCGGCAAGCATCTGGTCTGCCGCCGAAATAACCTTGGAATTCAGCTCATAGCCGCGCTGGGCTTCGATCAGGTCCGTGATTTCCTTCACGGCATCCACAGAGCTGTCCTCAAGATAGCCTTGCCGGAGAGTGCCGAGCCCATCCTGACCGGGTGTCGATTGCAGCGCCGGTCCCGATGCTTCCGTTTCGACAAAGATATTGGAACCGATGGCTTCGAGCCCCTTGGCGTTGGAGAAATCCGCCATGGTGAACTGACCGAGGAGCTGTGCTTCCGGAGTCCCCTGAAAATAGGCGTAAACCTCGCCTTCGGCATTGATCGAGATACTCCGGGCATCAGGAGGGATCACGATTTCCGGCGAGACCGAATAGCCATCCGCCGTGACGATCAGACCCTCACCAGTGCGCTTGAGAGCCCCGTCACGCGTATACCCGGCCTGCCCGGACGGCAGTGTAATTTCAAGATACCCGTTTCCTTCGATCGCGACGTCAAGATCGCCACCGGTCGGTGAAAGCGACCCCTGAGAAAGCTGGACCGTCACTGCGGCCGGGCGAACCCCGAGGCCAAGTTGAACACCGGTGGGCAACACCGTGCCGTCAGATGCGTTGACCGTTCCGGGCCGGGCGAGCTGCTGGTAGTGCATGTCTGAAAACTCTGCCCGACGCGCATTGTATCCGGTGGTGGACATATTCGCGAGGTTGTTGGAGATCACTTCAACACGCATCTGTTGAGCGCTCATCCCGGTCGCTGCGATATTTAGAGCACGCATGGCAGCTCTCCTTTATTTTACAAATGACTTGATGGCGTTGCGAATGCGTTCGTCTTCTCGTTCGAGAAAGCTCTGCCCCAGCTCGTAGGCGCGCTGGACCTCGATCATTCGGGAAACCTGTCCAATCGCATTGACGTTGGAGCCCTCGACAAATCCTTGAAGCACGCGCGGGTCGGCAGCAGGTTCAAACCCCTCGTCGGCGCGGAAGAGAAGGTTGCCTTCACGCATCATGCCCCCGAGATTGAAAGGCTGCATGATACCGAGCTGTCCGATCGCGCGGCCCGCACTGGAAATCGTGCCGTCCGGCGCAACCGCGAGATCCGCCGATTCCGGGGGAATGAAGATTGGACCACCCCCGGTATCGAGGACGGCATGACCATCAAGCGTCACCAGCGTCCCGTCCGGCGCCGAGGAGAAGGCCCCGGATCGTGTCAGACGCTGGCCGTCGGGCGTTTCCACGAGGAAAAACCCGTCGCCCTCGATGGCAAAATCAAACTTGTTTCCTGTTTGTTCCAGTTCGCCTTGTGCGAAGGACGTATCGCGCACCCGTGCTGCAGCCATGGATACAGATTGACCGGTATCCGCAGAGCGGACGAATTCAGAGAAGACGACGCCCTCCTGCCGGAAACCCGTGGTGTTGGCGTTTGCGATATTGTTCGCGATAACCTGCATCTCGCGCATGAGGCCCGTTTGCCGAGCCAGCGTCGCATATCCTGCAGTCTCCATTTCAACCCCCTATGATGATCGGGATGAGGTGATTTTGAAAGAAATCCACGAGCGTTTCCGTCATGAAACTCATGGACATCCAGAAGACCGCGACGATCGCCAGCAACTTGGGAACGAATGTCAGCGTCATCTCCTGGATCGAGGTGAGGGCCTGAAAAAGACCGATCGTCACACCCGCCAGCAACGCCGCAGTCAGGATGGGAACCGAAATTATCGTTGCCACCCATAGGCCCTGCTTGAGCGTGTCAAAGAAGATTGCCTCGTTCAGCATGTCCTAAACGGGCATCCGCAGGATTTCCTGATAGGCTTCGACGACCTTGTTGCGGACGGCGACAACCGCTTCCACAGCAAGTTCCGATTGCGCTAGAGCTTCGACAAGCGCGTGAGGGTCGGCCTGCTCGGTCATGGCAACCATAGCCTCTTGCTCGCCCTCGTTGATCGGTCGGGTAATTTCCTTCGCAGCCTTGGCGAAATCCTCCTCCACGCGAGGTTTGGCTTCCGGAGCGGGTGCAACGGCGGGACGTTGCGCGGCATACGTTTGAGCCGCAAAAAGCGATCGGACGTCCATTCTGGTCTCCTATGTCGCGGTTGGGGTTGGTTACTTGCGCAGAAGGTCCATCAGTCCAGAGGACATCTGCCGCGTCTGTTCGAACATTTTCAGGTTCGCCTCATAGCTGCGCTGCGCTTCGCGCGCGTCAGCGATTTCAATGATCAATTGCACATTGCTGCCTTCATAAAAGCCTTCCTCGTTGGCCATCGGGTGGGACGGGTCATGGATCCTCTCCAGCTCCGATTGGTCGAGCCGGACGCGGCCCGGCTGGACGCCAACAACGCCCTGATCCACACGCTGCAGTTCGAACGGCATGGTCTTGCGGCGATAACCGGGCGTGTCGGCGTTCGCGATATTCTCGGACAGGACCCGCAACCGCGTGGCCTGGGCGCGGAGGCCGGTGGTCGTAACGGAAAGGGCATCGGAAAAGGCACTCATTCTGGGTTCCTCAATTTCGGCTCAAACTGGTACGAAGGATCGACAGCGATGACTTGTAGATCGCAAGCGCGCGGTTGTGCTGGCGACTGGCCGCAACGGAGTTGAGCATTTCTGTTTCGAGGGAAACGGTGTTGCCGTTCGGATCCGCAGCAATGCGCCGCTCCACCGGATCGATGGTCTGGCCGACGCTGCCATGCATGTGGCCCGCACGCGTCGCCCTTTGCGCCATCAACTCGCCTTGCACCGCGTCGGCAAAGTTCGGCAGATCCTTCGCCCGGTAACCCGGTGTATCAGCATTTGCCATGTTTTGCGCAGACAGGGCCTGTGCGGTTCCGGCATGCCGGGCCATTGCCATGGCGGTCTTGAAAACGTCCAGATTCTGGAACATCGGGGCTTCTCCCTCGATTGCTTCAATCAAGGCTTAACCCTGATTCCTTTAAAAACGGTTTTCAGATCATGAAGGGATCGAACGATGACCGAGGAACCGGCAACAGCCTTACGAAACCGTCTGGCCAACCTGCAGCCTGTGCGCGCGGTGGGTCGTGTGCAGAGCATTGACCAAGGAACGATCTGGGTGCGATGCTTGGCAGACCAGGCCTGTATCGGCGATCGGCTGCGGCTGTTTTCTCCGGATATCGTCCTTGAAGGTGAGGTCCTGAGAATTCGCGAAAATCTCGTTGCGATGCTGCCGGATGAACCGCCCGACGGGGTTGCGCGGGGAGATCGCGTCGCGCTCGTTGGCCCGCCCACACTTGCCCCTTGCGACAGCTGGATCGGCCGTATCGTTGACCCCTACGGCAAACCGCTCGACGGCCTGCCTTTGTCACCAGGGGCAAAAGCGCGGCCCTTCCGGGCCAGCCCGCCGCCCGCCGCCGCGCGTCGGGGTCTCGGGGCGCGATTGGCGACCGGACTGGCGGTATTTGACACGATCCTGCCAATCGTGCGCGGGCAGCGCATGGGCATATTCGCCGGGTCAGGCGTTGGCAAATCCCGTTTGCTCGCACAACTGATCCAGAGCATGGAAGCCGATATTGTCGTTCTGGCACTTGTTGGTGAACGTGGCCGGGAAGTCCGGGATTTTGTGCATAATGTGCTCGGCGAAGCCGGTATGCGGCGCTCGATCGTTGTGGCCGCCACCTCGGACAGATCTCCGATGGAACGGCGGCGCTGTCCACTTGCCGCCATGACCATTGCCGAACACTTTCGCGATCAGGGCAAACATGTGCTCTATATCGCCGATTCGATCACCCGGTTTGCTGAAGCCCACAGAGAGGTCGCCGTGGCAGCAGGCGAACTGCCAGCAGTGCGGGGACATCCTCCCTCGGTTGCAAACCAGATTATGCGACTGTGTGAGCGGGCCGGTCCGGGTCTCCCGGATCAGGGGGATATCACGGCCTTGTTCAGCGTACTCGTCGCGGGGTCCGATATGGAGGAACCCATCGCGGATATTCTTCGCGGGGTGCTTGACGGGCATGTCGTGATGGACCGCGCAATTGCGGAGCGCGGCCGCTATCCGGCAATCGACGTGCTGCGTTCGGTATCGCGCAGCCTTCCCGAGGCGGCAGACGACCTGCAAAATGACCTGATTGCGCAGGTGCGCCAACTGCTTGGAGCCTATGCGCGTTCCGAAACCATGATCCGAGCCGGGCTCTATCGAAACGGCGAGGATCCTGTGCTCGATCAAGCCGTGGCTGCGTGGCCCGAACTGGACAGCTTCATTGCCGAGCCCTCACCGGCGGGTCCGGAGGCGTCCTTCAGCCGTCTCCACGTCATGCTCAGGCGCAGCCAGTCGCGGCGCCCAAAACAAAACGGCGCATCACCCGCGCTCGCCGCCAAGCGCGGTTAACGCGCGGCAGGCCCGAGCCATGGCGGGAACAGCGCGGTTGGGGTCAGGGTTCGGCGGACAAAACGAGGTCAGCTATGCTGCGATTGTTCAGAAGGAGATCGACATTGGGCATGTCGTTCCCATCCACCTTTTCGCGTGCGACCTCTTCGGTGAGCCCTTCGTCGCGCCACCGCTGCATGAGGCGGTGCCTCAGTTGATCGCGTGGCGCATCGATCCAGATGGCGTAGTCCCACAGACTTGCCAGAGCCTGCCAGGGCCCGCGGTTCAGCAGGAGGTAATTCCCCTCCACCAGCACGAATTCCGCATCGCCGGTGACTTCTCCGGCGCCGGCGATTGCGAGATCACGAGAGCGGTCAAATACCGGATAGACAGCGCTCTCTCCGGCGCGGATCCGGTTGATCAAATGTCCGAAGCCAGCAGCATCAAATGTCTCTGGAGCACCCTTGCGATGTAGCAACCCTCGCGATTCCAGAAGCCGATTATCGAGATGGAAACCGTCCATCGGCACAAGAACAGCGGATCGCCCTGTATCCAGAAGCCGCCGCAGCAACAATTCCGATACGGTCGACTTCCCTGCGGCAGGCGGCCCAGCAAGAGCAATCAATCGCCGGCCGTCACCCAAGGACGAAACGGCGGTGAAAGCTTGGTCGGCCATCTGGTCGGGGTGCAATGGCATCGGCAACACGGCTCCAGTTTACGAGACAGCAATCGCGGGACCGGATACATCATTGAGCCCAGCCACGGTCAACCTAATTCAGCGCCGCTGCTCGAAAACTTCTGTGCACATGGAAAGACCTGACCGGAACGAGGCGCAATCAAGCTGAACCCCACGGTCCCAACGCCCCTGCCACCATAAGGAGTCAGTCTTTACGACGCGGTTTCCTGCGAAACGCTATCCACAACGGCTGAAATGGAATTCAAAGGATGCGGTGCCACAAACCTCGCGCAATCAAACAAAGCGTTGGTGTTTTGAGTTTCAGTCATCTGCGGAGAGGTCGAATGTTTCGTTTGGGAAGTATTTTCGCAGTCGGATATCTG
>NZ_JAFMPQ010000029.1 GCF_020667845.1 Cognatishimia sp. F0-27 | reverse complement strand
GGGGCGCTGCCCCCCGCACCCCCCGGGATATTTGACGCCCAAAGAAGGGCGCGGCGCACCAAGGAGCGCAGCGGGCGGACTGCCGACCGTTTTGGTCAGAGGGTCGGATAGATCGGGAAGCGCGCGCAGAGCATTTCGACTTCGGCTTTCACCTTTGCCTCTACCGCGCCGTTGTTCTCTTCGCCATTGGCTGCGAGCCCGTCGACAACCTCGATGATCCAGTCCGCGATCTGACGGAATTCCGGCTCGCCGAAGCCGCGGGTGGTGCCTGCAGGGGAGCCGAGGCGAATGCCCGAGGTGACCATCGGTTTTTCCGGGTCAAACGGCACGCCGTTCTTGTTGCAGGTGATATGGGCGCGACCCAGCGCCTTTTCGGTCGCGTTGCCCTTGACGTTCTTGGGCCGCAGATCGACCAACACCACATGGGTGTCGGTGCCGTGGGTGACCGTGTCGAGCCCGCCCTTGATCAGCTGGTCCGACAGGGCCTGCGCGTTCTTGATCACCTGTTGCTGGTAGGTCTTGAACCCCGGCTGGAGCGCTTCGCCGAAAGCCACCGCCTTGGCGGCGATCACGTGCATGAGCGGGCCGCCCTGGATGCCGGGGAAGATCGCGGAGTTGAACTTCTTGGCGAGCGCCTCGTCATTGGTGAGGATCATGCCGCCACGCGGACCGCGCAGGGTCTTGTGTGTCGTGGTGGTTGCCACATGCGCATGCGGGAAGGGCGAGGGGTGTTCACCGGCGGCCACCAGACCCGCGAAATGCGCCATGTCCACATGCAGGTAGGCGCCGACGCTGTCGGCAATCTCGCGCATGCGGGCAAAGTCGATCTGGCGCGGGATGGCCGAGCCGCCCGCGATGATCAGCTTGGGCTTGTGTTCGGTGGCCAGCGCCTGCACCTGGTCGTAGTCGAGCAGGTTGTCCTCGCGCCGCACGCCATACTGGATCGCATTGAACCACTTGCCGGACTGGTTGGGCTTGGCGCCATGGGTCAGGTGACCGCCTGCGTCGAGGCTCATGCCGAGGATCGTGTCGCCGGGTTGCAGCAACGCGGTGAACACGCCCTGATTGGCCTGGCTGCCGGAATTGGGCTGGACGTTGGCAAAATCGCAGCCGAACAGCTTGCAGGCGCGCTCGATGGCGAGGTTTTCGGCCACGTCGACGAATTGGCACCCGCCGTAGTAACGCCGCCCGGGATAGCCTTCGGCGTATTTGTTGGTCATCACCGAGCCCTGCGCTTCCATGACGGCGCGGGAGACGATGTTTTCCGAAGCGATCAGTTCGATTTCGTCACGCTGGCGGCCAAGCTCGCCGGTGATGGAGGCAAAAAGCTCCGGATCCCGGTCGGAAAGGGATTGGGTGAAAAAGCCGTCGTCACGGTGTGGGGCGTTCATGTCTCGCGTCCTCCTGAGGCGTCCGGGCCATGCCCGGCGGATTCGATTGTTGCGCCGTTCCTACCGGAACCGGGCGCGCTGGCATAGTCTTTGCAGCGACCAAAGCGCCCCGAGTTGCGGCATGGCTGGTGCCGGCGGGAAAGCTGTGCTTCTTTCGGGTACACGTGTCGACTTCAGGAAACCTGCCGCATGGCCCTCAGAATTGCTTTCGCTGCGTCCAATGCCCCGTTGGCGCAAGCGGCCAAGGCCGCGCTCAGCCGCCGCTATGGTGACCATGCCGAGGACCGCGCCGATGTCATCGTCGCCCTTGGCGGGGATGGTTTCATGTTGCAGACGCTGCATCGGACCCAGGGAAACCCCGCACCGGTTTACGGGATGAACCGTGGCACGGTTGGCTTCCTGATGAACGAGTATTCCGAGCACGGGCTGGAAGAGCGGCTTACGGCGGCCGAGGAAACCACGCTGCATCCGCTGTCCATGTCCGCCGAATGCATGAACGGCAAGACCCATGACGCGCTTGCGATCAACGAGGTGTCGATGCTCCGCTCTGGGCCGCAGGCGGCGCGTTTGCGCATTTCTGTCGACGGCAAGATCCGCATGGCAGAGCTTGTCTGTGACGGGGCGCTGGTGGCGACGCCCGCAGGCTCCACCGCTTATAACTACTCCGCCCACGGGCCGATCCTGCCAATCGGGTCGGACGTGCTGGCCTTGACGGCGGTGGCGGCGTTCCGGCCGCGCCGATGGCGCGGGGCGCTCTTGCCGCAGACTGCCGAAGTCCTGATCGAGGTGCTCGACCCGGAGAAGCGGCCCGTGATGGCCGAAGCCGACAGCCGATCGGTCCGCGACGTCACCCATGTCCACGTGCGCTCCGAGCCAAGCATCGCGCATCGCGTGATGTTCGACACCGGCCATGGTCTCGAGGAACGCCTGATCCGCGAGCAGTTCGTCTGAGCGCCGGTTTGCCGCGGCGGGAGGGGTTACTCCGCGCGGATCCACTGCAATTCCACGTCGGCTTCGTGATCGCGGCCATAGGCGACCAGCGCTACGCTCTGCACGTCCTGCGCATCCGGGCTGGCGGGCAGCATCCGGCCCGAGGGCTCAAAGCCAGCCAGTGGCAAGCGGATCTCCTGCCATTCGGTCGTCGCGGTGAATGCGGCTTGGTAATAGTGCCACGGCATTTGTGTGCGCGTGGTGCGCAGGTGGATGAAATAGCGCTGACCATCGCCGCGGACACGGATCACCAGTGCCTCTGTCTCCGTGGGAAGCGAGACGTCCCCGAGCCGCGCCTGGATGAAGCCGCCATTGTTTTCCGTGGAAACCGCCCCGGCAAGGCGCAGCGCGCGATTGGCCACGATGGCTTGTCCGGTGGAAACGCCGCCCATCACCTGGTCGGTGAAAAAGCGCCAGTCGCTGGCTGCACTGGGATCGGTGAAATCGGCAATCATCATCGGCTCGCTCCTCGCGGGCAATGACATCAGGATCAGGCCGACGGCCAGACCGGCCGCGCGGGTTGCAAATCTGTGCGCTTTCATGATCCGGTGACATAGCGGCGATCAGGCCAAAGGACAGGGCTCATGTTGAAAACAGTGCACCACGTCGCCATCATCTGTAGCGATTATGCGCGCTCCAAGGCGTTTTATACCGAAACGCTCGGCTTGCGGATCGTCGCCGAAACCCATCGTTCGGCGCGGGGCAGCTGGAAGCTCGACCTCGCTCTCGAAGACGGAACACAGATCGAGCTGTTCAGCTTTCCCGATCCGCCGCCGCGACCGGACAGGCCCGAAGCGCAGGGCCTGCGGCACCTTGCCTTTGCGGTTGAGGATGTGGCGGAGACGGTGGATTGGCTCGAAGCGCGCGGAGTTTCGGTCGAACCGGTGCGCGTGGATGCGCTGACAAAACGCCGGTTCACCTTCTTTGCCGACCCGGACGGTTTGCCGCTCGAGATCTACGAGGGGTAATGCCTGACAGGTCAGAGGGGCCGGAGCACTGGCCAGCGAGGCCGGAGTCGTTGCGCCGCCACGGTCTTTTGCGGCGGCGCTTCGCGTTGGCATATCAGGCCGGTTCCTTGGCGTAGCCGAGCGTCTGCAACGCCGTGCGGATCTCATCGAGGATGGCGGGATCATCGATGGTGGCGGGCATCTTGAACGGCTCGCCATCGGCGATCTTGACCATGGTGGCCCGCAGGATCTTGCCCGAGCGGGTCTTGGGCAGGCGATCCACCACCACGCAGAGTTTGAAGGCCGCCACCGGGCCGATCTTCTCCCGCACAAGCTTCACGCATTCCTTTGCGATCTCGTCATGCGGCCGGTTCACCCCGGTGGTGAGGCACACGAACCCCATGGGCAATTGGCCCTTGAGCGCGTCGGTCACGCCGATCACGGCGCATTCGGCCACATCGGGATGGGCGGCGAGCACTTCTTCCATGCCGCCGGTCGACAGGCGGTGACCGGCAACGTTGATCACGTCATCGGTGCGCGCCATGATGTAAAGATACCCGTCCTCGTCGATCATGCCGGCATCGCCGGTTTCGTAATAGCCGGGGAAATGCTTGAGATAGCTTTTCTTGAAGCGGTCCTCGGCATTCCAAAGGGTCGGGAGGGTCCCGGGAGGCAGCGGCAGCTTGACCGCGATGGCGCCCAACGTGCCGGGTGCAACCGGGTGGCCCGCCTCGTCGAGGATTTGCACGTCATAGCCAGGCATCGGAACCGACGGTGAGCCGATCTTGACCGGCAGTTCCTCGATGCCCGCTGGCATCCCCGCGATGGTCCAGCCGGTTTCCGTCTGCCACCAATGGTCATAGATCGGCTTGCCGGTGACGGCTTGCGCCCACTCGATCGTGTCAGGATCGGCGCGTTCGCCTGCAAGATAGATCGCGCGCAGCTTGCTGAGATCGTATTTCTTGACGAATTCGCCTTTCGGGTCCTCGCGCTTGACCGCGCGGAAGGCGGTCGGCGCGGTGAAGAAGCTCGTGACCCCGTGCTCTTCGATCACGCGCCAGAACGTGCCCGCATCCGGCGTGCCCACGGGCTTGCCTTCGAACACGATTGTCGTGTTGCCATGGATCAGGGGCGCGTAGCAGATATAGCTGTGCCCGACGACCCAGCCGACATCCGAGGCGGCCCAGAAGGTCTCTCCGGGATTGACGTTGTAGATCGCCTTCATCGTCCAGTTCAGCGCCACGAGATGCCCCGCCGTCGGGCGCACGACACCCTTGGGTTGGCCGGTCGTGCCGGAGGTATAGAGAATATAGGCCGGGTGGTTGCCCTCGACAGAAACGCAAGCCGCCGGGTCTGCCCCCTCCTGCATGGCATGCCAGTCAAAATCGCGCCCGGGGATCAGGTCTGCAACCTCTTGTTCACGCTGCAAGATCACGGTGAAATCGGGTTTGTGTGCCGCCATCTCGATGGCCCCGTCAAGCAGCGGCTTGTAATGCACGACGCGACCGGGCTCCAGACCGCAGGAGGCGGCGATGATCGCCTTGGGCTGCGCATCGTCAATCCGCACCGCAAGCTCGTTGGAGGCAAAACCGCCAAACACCACCGAATGCACCGCGCCGAGACGGGCGCAGGCCAGCATCGCCTCGAGCGCCTCTGCGACCATCGGCATGTAGATGATGACCCGGTCGCCCTTTTCGATGCCTTTCGCCTTCAGAGCCCCCGCAAGCGCGGCCACGCGGCTTTGCAGCTCGGCATAGGTGATCTTGGTGATCGTGCCGGTGATCGGGCTGTCGTGGATGATTGCGACCTGGTCGCCGCGCCCGGCTTCGACATGCCGGTCCACAGCGTTCCAGCACGTGTTCACGCGGGCGTCCGCAAACCATTCGTAAAGGCCGCCGCCACGGTCGAAGAGCGCCTTCCGGGGCGCCTCGTCCCAGTCGATGGCTTGCGCCTGTTCGAGCCAGAACGTTTCCGGATCGGCTTTCCAGCCTTCATAAACGTCGCGATACCCCATCGTGGCCCTCCTCCTGTTCCTCTGCATTCGGCTTAGGCTTCTGCCCGGCGTTTGGGCAAGCCTGTTGGCGCATGACAGGACTTCTTGCCGCAGATTTTTTGCGAAATGACGTTGGAAACGCTTGCGAAGTTTTGCAAAACCCTCGTGAATGTGCTGTCTGGGCGCATATAAATAACGGTTTTGCAAAAGTGCAAAGTCTCCGATGGCAAATCTTGCCTTTGCACGGATTGTTAAGCGACTCGCCTTAAGCCCGGGAACATGGGTTTGGATTTCCCTTGGTCGTTCTCTGCGTGGCTCTGCGGTCGCGGTTTTTGCTGTGGGGCGGTTCTCTGGGCGCTTCTTCTGGCCGGTCCCGTGACGGCCGATGATGCGCGCTGTGAATACGCGCAAGGCGCTGGGCCTGACTGCTTGTTGCGCGTCGATCAGCCGGGCCCGGGGGCGTCCGCACCATCCGAGCCGCTGGTCGACGGCCTCTGGCCAGAGGCCCTGTTCGAGCGGCTGATCGACCCGGGGGAGGCTGGTCTGGTGGTTGACCCGGTGGCGGCACTGCGCGCGCTTGCACGCGAGGCTTGTGCCTTGCGCGGCGGGGTCATTCTCAGGGTCGAGGCAGAGCGCATTCAGCAGGTTGACCTTGATCGCGACGGGCGCGCCGATCTGATCCTCGATTGGGGTGGTTTTGTCTGTGATGCCGTGCCCCAGCTATTCTGCGGCCCGCTGGGATGTGTGCACTCCCTGCTTGTCGCGCAAACGGGCGGATATTACCGCGAGGTGTTTCGCGACCGCATGCTGGCTGTCACCGCAGACGGGAAAGGGCCCGTTTTGCTGACGGTGCATGGGCGCTTCTGCGCCCCGCCGCGCGCTGCACCCTGCACGCGGCGGCTTGGTGTCGGCCAGAGCCGGGCTCTGCTGCTCGATTGATCTCGCGTCGCCTCCCCCGCAACCGCGGCTCAGCCGTAATGGTCAACCGGTGTGCCGGCAATGGCTGCCATGTTGAGCAAGCCACGCGCGGTAATGCCGGGGGTGACCACATGCGCGCGGTTCCCCATGCCCATGAGAATCGGCCCGACCTCCAGCCCGCCTGCCTTCATCTTGAGAACGTTGCGCGTGGCCGATGCGGCATCTGCATGCCCGAAAATGAGCACATTGGCCGGGCCATCGAGGCGGTTCCCCGGCAACAGCCTGTTGCGCAGTTCCGGGTCAAGCGCGGCGTCGATATTCATCTCGCCTTCATACAGAAAATCGGTCTCCAGCGCGTCCAGAAGGCCGATCGCTTCGCGCAGCCGCTTGCCGGAGCCTTCCGCCTGGTTGCCGAACTGCGATTGCGAACAAAACGCGATGCGCGGCTCGACGCCGAAACGGCGCGCATGGCGGGCCGCGCCGATGGCGGTCTGGGCGAGCTGCTCCGGCGTCGGGCGTGAAAACACATGCGTGTCCGCCACAAACAGTGGCCCGTCTTCAAGGATCATCAGCGAAAGCGCGCCGTGTGGCGCATGCGTCTCGTCGCCAAGCACCTGCGTGACATAGTTGAGATGCCAGCGATACTCGCCGAACGTGCCACAGATCAGCGAGTCAGCCTCGTCGCGATGCACCATCACCGCGCCGATGGCGGTGGTGTTGGTGCGCATGATGGCCCGGGCCAGATCGGGCGTTACGCCGCGCCGCGCCATAAGGCTGTGATAGCTTTCCCAGTATTCGCGATACCGCGGATCGTTTTCCGGGTTCACGATGTTGAAATCCCGCTCCGGGCGGATCTCGAGGCCCATCCGCTCACAGCGCGCGGCGATCACTTCCGGACGACCGATCAGGATCGGTGTTTCGGTGGTCTCCTCCAGGATTGCCTGGCTTGCACGCAACACCCGTTCATCCTCGCCCTCGGCAAAGACAATGCGCCGGGACGCGGTCGCGGCGGCCTGAAACACCGGCCGCATCAGCAGGGCGGATTTGTATACGGACGCGTCGAGCCGGTCCTTGTAGGCCTCCAGATCGTCGAGCGGCCGGGTCGCGACGCCGGACTCCATCGCCGCCTTGGCCACCGCCGTGGACACCACGCCGGACAGGCGCGGATCGAACGGTTTCGGGATCAGGTAATCGGGGCCAAATGTGAGTTGTTCGCCATGGTAGACCGCGGCAGTCTCTGCCGAGGTGGTTGCCCGCGCCATCGCGGCGATGCCCTCCACGCAGGCGATTTTCATCGCGTCATTGATTTCTGTCGCACCGACGTCGAGCGCGCCACGGAAAATGAACGGGAAACACAGGACATTGTTGACCTGATTGGGGAAATCCGACCGGCCCGTGGCGATGATCGCGTCCGGCACCGCCGCGCGTGCAAGGTCGGGCATGATTTCCGGATTGGGGTTTGCGAGCGCAAAGACAATCGGTTTCGGGGCCATGCGTTTGACATGCTCGGGCGTGAGGATATTCGGCCCCGACAGCCCGAGGAACAGATCCGCCCCGTCGATCACATCGTCCAGGCTGCGCTTGTCGCTTGGCTGTGCGAACGCGGCCTTCTGCGGGTTCATGTCTTCCGTGCGGCCCTCGTAGACCAACCCGTGAATGTCGCAAAGCCAGATATTCTCACGTTTCACGCCAAGCTTGAGCAACATGTTCAGGCACGCGATGCCCGCTGCGCCGCCGCCGGTAGACACGACCTTGATCTCGTCCCAGGTCTTGCCCGCCACGTGCAGCGCGTTGCGCGCCGCAGCCCCCACCACGATCGCGGTGCCGTGCTGGTCGTCGTGAAAGACCGGAATGTTCATCCGCGCGCGACAGATTTCCTCGACGATGAAGCAATCGGGCGCCTTGATATCCTCAAGGTTGATGGCGCCGAAGGTCGGTTCCAGCGCACACACGATCTCGGCGAGCGTCACGGGATCGGTCTCGTTCACCTCGATATCGAAACAGTCGATATTGGCGAATTTCTTGAACAGGACCGCCTTGCCTTCCATCACCGGCTTGGACGCGAGCGCGCCGATATTGCCAAGCCCAAGCACAGCAGTGCCGTTGGACACCACCGCCACGAGATTGGCGCGGGTGGTGTAGCGCGCGGCCTGCGTCGGGTCGGCCTTGATCTCGAGGCAGGCTTCGGCCACGCCGGGAGAATAGGCACGCGACAGGTCCCGCCCGTTGGCGAGCGGTTTGGTGGCGCGGACCTCCAGCTTTCCGGGCTTTGGATTCTCATGATAAAAAAGCGCGGCCTGCCGCAGGCTTTCGTTTTGGGAGTCGGTCATCGCATCTCTCCGCATGAAGGTGGTTTAGCCTTAAACCAACCGTCTGCGAGTTGCGAGAGCCGAGAGCGCCGCACTGAGGCGCAGGTGTTTAATGCGGGGTTTGAAAATCGTCTGCTTGGCCGCTTGCGTCCTGCGGCTGTTGCGCTTGCACCCTTTAGGCGGCGCGGTTGCGCGCCGTGGCGGGCGCTGTTGCCTGCCCGCGCGCGCTGCAAAGAACGCACAGGCGCGCGGGCAAGGGCGCGCGTGGCAATCCCGCAAACGGCTTCGCCGCGCGATGCCGGGCCGGCACGCGACGCAGCGCGGCGCCACCCGTCAGGCCCAAGCCGCCCTCAAGCCGCCATTTCTTCCAGAGCAGCGATTCGCCGCGCGGCCTGGCGCTTGGTCAGGGCGCCATCAAACGGCTCGCCTGTCTCTTCGGACAGGCTGCGCAAGCGCACTGCCTGCACTTCCGACATCGGTTCGCGCGGATCCGGCGGCAGGTCCGCCGCGGCGTTGATGAGATAGGATGGTTGGGTCATCTCGATCCTCCTTTTTTCGCAAGGTCAACGCAGCCGGAGGGCTCGGGTTCCCCTTGCATTCGCGCAAACGGGCTGCTCAAGATGGGCGCTCATTGAAACCAGCGCGGGAAGTGAATGATGTCGCTCAGGCAAGCAGCCATGACAGTGCGGGAACACGCCTATGTGCCCTATTCGCGATACAAGGTCGGCGCAGCGCTGCGCACGCCGGATGGCGAAGTGTTCCTTGGCTGCAATGTCGAAAACGTCGCCTATCCCGAGGGCACCTGCGCGGAAGCCGGCGCCATCGCCGCCATGGTCGCTTCCGGCCGGACAGAGATCGCCGAGGCCTATGTGATCGCCGATGCCGCACACCCTGTGCCGCCCTGCGGAGGATGCCGTCAGAAGCTGGCCGAATTCGCCAAATCCGGCACCCGGATCACGCTTGCCACTCTCGATGGCGCCGAACAGGTCGTGACCGTGGCCGAGCTTCTGCCGGGGGCATTCTCCGCGGCGCATATGGATCGCACGTGATGGATGCGCGGCATGTGATTGCGCGTCTGCGCAAGGGGGAGCCGGTATCGCCGGAGGCGCTGCGCTGGTTCGCGCGGGGGCTTGCGGATGGCACCGTCAGCGATGCCCAGGCGGGGGCCTTCGCCATGGGCGTCTGCCTGCGTGGATTGGGCGAAGAGGGCCGCGTGGTTCTGACCGAGGCGATGCGCGACTCCGGCCATGTAATGGCGTGGGATCTCGACGGTCCCGTCGCCGACAAGCACTCCACCGGCGGGGTTGGCGATTGCACATCGCTGGTTCTGGCCCCGGCATTGGCCGCCTGTGGCGTCTATGTTCCCATGATCTCCGGGCGCGGGCTCGGCCATACCGGGGGCACGCTCGACAAGCTCGACGCGATCCCCGGCTATGAAACCGCGCCCAGTGAACAGCGCTTTCGCGCGGTCGTTGCCGACGCCGGATGTGCCATCGTGTCCGCCAGCGCAGAGATCGCGCCCGCTGACAAGCGGCTTTATGCGGTGCGCGACGTGACCGCGACGGTCGAAAGCCTCGATCTGATCTGCGCCTCGATCCTGTCCAAGAAGCTCGCCGCCGGGCTCCGGGCGCTGGTGCTCGATGTCAAGATTGGCACCGGCGCCTTCATGAAGGACGCCGAAGAGGCCCGCGCACTCAGCCGCGCGATGGTCGATACCGCCAACGGTGCGGGCTGCCGGACCACCGTTCTGATGACCGGGATGGACGAGCCGCTGGCCCGGTCACTGGGCAATGCGCTCGAAGTGGACGCGGCGATGACGGTGCTCACCGGTGACGACCGCGGTCGGCTGCATGATCTCAGCGTCGCGCTCGGCGCGGAAGTGCTTGCCACGCTCGGGATCGAAAACGGGCAGGCGCGGCTCGAAGAGGCCATTGCCTCTGGCGCTGCGGCGGAACGCTTCGGCAAGATGATCTACGGTCTGGGCGGACCCATCGGCTTTGTCGAGAACTGGCGCCGCTACATGCCCGAAGCCCCGGTGATCCGCGCTGTAGAGGCCCGCGAGGCTGGCCATATCGCCGGGATCGACGGCGAGGCGCTGGGTCTTGCGGTTGTCGCGCTGGGCGGTGGCCGTCAGGTCGAAACCGACCAGATCGACCCCATGGTCGGGCTGTCGGATGTGGTGCGCATTGGCGACAAGGTCGAAAAGGGCCAGCCGCTTGTCACGATCCACGCCGCCCGGTCCGAACAGGCCGATGCCGCGGAGGCGGCGGTGCGCGGGGCGATCCGGTTCGGCTCGGCACCCACCCCCATGCCTCTCGTGCGGGACCGCGTCGCATGAGCCGTGCCTTTCTGGTCGTGATGGATTCCGTCGGGATCGGGGGTGCGCCGGATGCGGCGGAGTTCTTCAACGGAACTACCCCGGATACCGGCGCCGACACGCTTGGTCACATTGCCCGCGCCTGCGCCGAGGGGCTTGCCGATGAGGGGCGCTCCGGGCCGCTGCACCTGCCCACGCTTGCACGGCTGGGCCTGTGGCAGGCGGCGGCGCTGGCCACCGGCGCGCCGCACCCGCCCGCCTCCGGCGTGGACGGGCTCTGGGGAGCCGCAACCGAACAGTCGCGCGGAAAGGATACCCCGTCCGGTCACTGGGAACTCGCCGGCCTGCCGGTCCCGTGGGAGTGGCATTACTTTCCCGACACGGTCCCCGCCTTCCCGCCGGAGGTGACGGCGCGGGTCTGCGAGATTGCCGGAACGGAGGGCATCCTCGGCAATTGCCACGGCTCGGGCACCGTGATGATCGACCGCTTTGGCGCCGACCATATGCAGACCGGCCATCCGATCTGCTACACCTCTGCCGACAGCGTGTTCCAGATTGCCGCGCATGAGGCGCGCTTTGGTCTCGACCGGCTGTTGCACCTGTGTGAAACCCTCGCCCCGACGCTGCACGCGATGAAGGTCGGGCGCGTGATCGCGCGCCCCTTTGTCGGCGAGACCGGCGCTTTCAAACGCACGCCCAACCGGCGCGACTACGCCATCACACCGCCCGAACCGATCCTCACCAACTGGGTGCAGGACGCCGGCCGTCAGGTCAACGCCGTCGGCAAGATCGGTGACATCTTCTCCATGGCCGGGATCGACACGCTCGCCAAAGGCCCGGACGCCGATCTGATGGAAAGCCTGTCTCATCTGATCGATACCGCTGCGGACGGGTCGCTCACATTTGCCAATTTTGTCGAGTTCGACAGCCTTTATGGCCACCGTCGCGACATTGCCGGCTACGCCCGGCATCTGGAATGGTTCGACGCCGCCCTCGGCAGGCTGATCGATCGCCTGTCCGAAGGCGATCTGCTGATTGTCACGGCCGATCACGGCAACGATCCGAGCTGGACCGGCACGGACCATACCCGCGAGCGGGTCCCGGTGCTCTGCGCCGGGCGCGGCGCGGGCGCGCTTGGCCATGTCGGCTTCGCCGATGTTGCGGCCTCGGTTGCGGCCCATCTGAACGTGCCCGCCCAAGGGCCGGGGAGATCCTTTCTATGAGCCTGCCTCTGCCCGATCATGTCGCGCCTCTCGACGAAGAGACCCTGCACGGCATCCTGCATCTGCCAAAGGTCGAACTGCACACCCATTTCGAAGGCATGGCCCCGCCCGGCTTCATCCGCGGGCTTGCCAAGGCACGCAACGTGGACCTTTCGGGCATCTTCCGCCCGGACGGGTCCTACGCCTATCGCGATTTCGTGCATTTCCTGTCGGTCTACGAGGCGGCAACCTCCGTCCTGCGAACGCCCGAGGATTTTGGCCGCCTCTGCGTCGCCGTGCTCGAAGAAAGCGCCGCAAATGGCGTGGTCTATTCCGAAACTTTCCTCAGCCCGGATTTCTGTGGCGGCGGCGATGTGGGGGCGTGGCGCGAATATCTGCACGCGATCCGCGAAGCGGCGGATGCGGCAGAGCGTGACATGGGCATCACCCTGCGCGGTATCGTCACCTGCATCCGCCATTTCGGGCCGGAGAAGGCAAAGGCCGCAGCGCTCTGTGCCGCCGAAACCGCCGGTGACTGGATCGTGGGATTCGGCATGGGCGGGGACGAGAATCAGGGCCGACAACGCGATTTTGCCTATGCGTTCGATATGGCGCGCGAGGCGTGTTTGCGGTTGACGACCCATGCAGGGGAATGGCGCGGGCCCTCCGAAGTGCGCGACGCGGTCGAGGATCTGCGGGTCGAGCGGGTGGGTCATGGCGTCCGCGCGGTCGAGGACCCCGCGCTGTGCGACATGCTGGCAGAACGGGGTGTCACGCTGGAGGTCTGCCCCGGTTCAAACGTGTTTCTGGGGGTCTATGACAGCCTCGCGGCGCATCCGGTCACGGCGCTGCGCCAACGCGGCGTGGCGGTCACGATCTCCACCGATGACCCGCCGTTCTTTCACACCACGATGCAAAAAGAATACAAGGGGCTGGCACAGGTGCATCACTGGAGGGCCGAGGATTTCCGCGCTGCCAACGCGGTTGCCCTCGAAGCGGCCTTCTGCGATGACGCGACCCGCACGGCCATTGCAAAGCGACTGGAGCAGACATGAGCAGCACCCTCACAATCGTCGATCACCCCTTGGTGCAGCACAAGCTGACGCTGATGCGCCGGACCGACACCTCCACGGCGGTTTTCAAGCAGTTGTTGAGAGAAATCAGTCACTTGCTTGCGTATGAAGTCACGCGTGAGCTCGATATGACCACGGAGACGATCGAAACGCCGATCTGCGAGATGGAGGCCCCGGTGATTGCCGGGCGCAAGCTGGCGCTGGTGTCGATCCTGCGTGCTGGCAATGGCCTGCTGGATGGTATCGTCGATCTCATCCCCTCCGCCCGCGTTGGCTTTATCGGGCTCTACCGCGACGAGGAAACGCTCAAGCCGGTGCAGTATTACAACAAGCTGCCCGCCAATCTCGACGAGCGCCTGACCATCGTGGTCGACCCGATGCTGGCGACCGGAAACAGCTCTGCCGCGGCAATCGATCTGGTCAAGCAGGCAGGGGCAACGAATATCCGGTTCCTGTGTCTCCTCGCGGCGCCCGAGGGGGTTGCGCGCATGGCCGAAGCCCACCCGGATGTGCCCGTCGTGACCGCTGCGCTCGATGAAAAGCTGAACGAGAAAGGCTATATCGTGCCCGGTCTCGGCGACGCCGGTGACCGCATGTTCGGAACCAAGTAAGGTTAACGCCTTCTTTACAGATCAGCCCTCATGGTGCAGGCTCGTAACGCATCTGTGGGGGCAGACATGGTTTTGAAAAGATTCGCGTTTATTGCGTTGTTCACAAGTACCCTGGGGATTGTTTCCGGGTCGGCAACAGCCCAGGATACCGCCGGTCCGGCCAACCCGCCGCCGGATGATTTCGAGGGTCGGGAATTCGTCGATATCAACGGGTGCGTCTTCGTGCGTGGCGGTGTGAACGGCGCGGTCACTTGGGTGCCGCGCGTGTCGCGCTCGCGTGAGCAGGTCTGTGGCCAGACCCCGACCTTTGCCGTCGCGGAAGAGGCCGGTGGTGCAGCGACCGCAACCGAGAGCGCGCCCGCACCGGCGCCGGTGGTCGCGGCCCCGGTTAACGGCAACGGCAATGGCAATGGCGCAGCGGCCCCGGCACCGGATGTGGCGGTCGCGCCGGTTGTGGTGCCGCCCGATGCCACCGCCGAAGACGTCCGGCAGATCCGCGCCGCGGCTGCCGTGGTCGATGGCGCTGCCCCGCCGCCTGCGCCGCGCGCGGTGCCGCGCCTTGTGCGCCCCGTGCCGGAACACAGCGGTGCGATGATGCAGGATCACGGTGCCCAGATCGTGATGATGGAACCCGCTGCGCCGCGCCATGCTCGCAAACCGATCCGCGTCATGCAGCCCGCCGCGCCGTCCAAACCGGGCGGGTTCCGGCCTCCGGGTCGTCTGCAGATCGTCCCCAAGCACGTCTGGGAGCAACAGGACCGATCCGTGATGCATGTTCCCGCGGGCTACAAGCCGGCATGGGAAGATGATCGTCTCAACCCGTTCCGGGCGTGGCAGACCGTCAAAGGCTATTACGACACGCAGGAAATCTGGACGAACACCGTCCCGCGCAGGCTCGTCAAGATCGCGGGCGCGCAGCGCACAAAGAACCCTGTGCTTGTGGGCCATGTCACGCCGCGGAGCCGCCCGATGCAGCACAGCGGCCAGATCGTGCAGATCCATGGCGGCCACGGGCAGGGAGAGGGTGTCTTCGTCTCGACACGGCAGGAACCGGCCCGCCGTGCGGCGCCCGGAAAGCCGCGTTTTGTGGAAATCGGTGTCTTTACCACCGAGGCCAAGGCCCGGGCGGCCGCCGGGCGGTTGTCTGCGCAGGGGTTGAGCGTGCGCATCGGCACCGTTCGGCGCGGTGGCGAGACGCTGCGCCGCGTTAAGGCCGGACCTTATTCGGAGGGTGCACCGATCGAGGCCGCAATGCGCAAGGCGCGCGCCGCTGGATATTTGCAGGCCTACCTGCGCTAAAAGGCGGACCGCCGGTTCGCCTTGGGGCCGAGAGGGTCACAAATGTGTGGGGGCGATGCCCCCACGCTTGTCCTTTCGGCTGGGGACGCTGTCCCCAGACCCCTGGAGTATTTCGAGACAGAAGAAACGGGTGCGCGTTGTGGCGCTGTGCCATGGTCTCCCGCGGGGACGTCATGTGACCGCAGGCAACGGCCGCCCGAACGGGGCCGCGCGGGCGCGACGGGGGCGGGCCGGGCGTGCGCGCGACGGCCCGACGCCCGGCGCTACTGCGTCACGATTTCCGGCAATCGCGTGGCCGGTGGCGTGTTGCGGCTGCGTTGAGAGCGCACGATGCCGTCGATGACCGTCATCCCCACGCCGGGCAAATTCCCGAGCCGGACTGAGTCGAGCAAATCCTTGCCCGGTGCGTGCTGCGCCTGGTCCATCAGTACGAAATCCGCCGCGCGCCCTTTTTCGATCAGGCCGACATCAAGCGTGCGCCGCCGCGCGGTGTTGCCGGTCGCAAAGCAGAACGCCACCTCCGCGGGCACGTCTCCGAGGGCAGACAGCATGGCAACCATCCGCAGGATCCCCAAGGGCTGCACGCCCGATCCGGCAGGCCCGTCCGTGCCGAGAATCACCTGGTCGAGCTTGCCAAGCTCGCGCGCGGTGTTGAGCGTCAGAAGGGCTGCGCGCTCATTGCCATTGTGCACGATTTCCAGCGCCGCCTTGCAGTTTTCGCAGATGCAGATGATCTGGTCATCCGGCAGGGCGGAATGGCCGCCGTTGATATGGCCGACCACATCCGTCCCGGTATCCAGCACCATGTCCGCGTCGATCAATCCGGAGCCGGGAATCGACGGGCCGCCGGTGTGGATCGTCGATTGCATCCCGTATTTGCGCGCCCAGCCGACCATTTCGTGAGCGGTCTTGCCGTCCTTGATCGTGCCTAGCCCGACCTCGCCGATGAGCCGCACACCGGCTTCGCCCATCTGCTTGAAGTGATGCTCCTCAAGGCCTTTTTGCAGAAGTGGCGCGCCCGCATGCATCTTCACGCCCGAAGGGCGCAGATTGTCGTACCAGCGCTGCGCCGCGATCGCCATGGCCACGGTGCCCACCGGGTCATTGGGCCGGCCGGGCATATGCACCTCACCGGCGGAGATCATCGTCGTCACGCCGCCATGCAGGGTGCTGTCGATCCAGTGAAGTTGTTGTTGGCGCGGGGTATAATCGCCCACCACCGGGTGCACATGGCTGTCGATCAAGCCCGGGGAAAGCGTCACGCCATGGGCATCGATCACTGTCTCCGCACCGCTTGTGTCAAGATCCGCCTCGTGGCCCCATTGCGCGATGCGCCCGTCCAGCGCCACAAGGCAATCGGCGTCCAGAACAGGCGCTTCGATCCGCCCGGACAGCATCAGCCCGACATTGCGGATCACCAGTTTATGCGGGGTTTCAGACATCCGGACCTCCTGTCATTTTCATTTGAACGCTAACAGATCGGGCGTCTCGATCAAGCGTTCAGAGACCTGCGGGCGACTCTTGTGCGAAACCATTTGACAGGCAGGGCGCTGCCGCGTTTTCTATTCGTATACTAACGAACAGTCCGGCCGGTGGGTCTTCAGGCATGCATCGGTCGCTTACGCAGTTTGGAGCCATCATGGGCTATCACCGACCGCATTCCGTCGAGGCTGCGCTTGCGCTTCTGGCGGACGGGGCTGCGCCGATTGCCGGCGGCACCGATTGGTATCCGGCCAGGGGCGCGGCACCGCTTCCTGCCGATGTGCTCGATCTGACGGCGCTGGACGGATTCGGGGGCATTCGCCGTGTCAACGATGGCTGGGAGATCGGAGCGCTCACCACATGGACCGAGATCCTGCGCGCCGATCTGCCGCCTGCGTTTGACGGGCTCAAGGCCGCCGCGCGCGAGGTCGGCTCGGTGCAGATCCAGAACGCGGGCACCCTTGGCGGCAATCTCTGCAATGCCTCGCCAGCGGCCGACGGCGTGCCGCCGCTCCTGTGTCTCAATGCGGAGGTCTCCTGGATCGGGCCGACCGGCCCGGGCCGCGCCCCGCTTGGCCGGTTCCTCACCGGCGTGCGCCAGACCGCGCTGCCGAAGGGCGCGCTGCTTCGCGCCGTGCATATCCCCGATCCCGGTGCCGCGCGCGGCAGTTTCCTGAAGCTTGGCGCGCGAAAATACCTGGTGATTTCCATCGCCATGGTGTCGGCGCTGGTCTCCATGAAGGACGGTCGGATCGACACGGCGCGGGTGGCGGTCGGGGCCTGTTCTGCGGTGGCGCAGCGTTTGCCCGCGCTGGAAGCCGCGCTGACGGGGGCGGCTCCGGACGAGATCCTGGAGCGCATGACGCCGGCGCAGGTCGCGCCATTGTCTCCGATTGACGACATCCGTGGCGATGCAGGCTATCGCCGCGACGCGGCCGGGACGCTCATCGCCCGCGCCATCGCCCGGGCCGTGCCGGGGCAGGGGGGGCAGCATGGATAACCCGACCCAGATCGCGCGCATCGGTTTCACGCTCAATGGCCGGCCCGTTACCGCCGATACGGCCCCTGCGGAGCGCCTGTCCGAGCTGTTGCGCAGCCGTCTGGAGGCGCGTGATGTCAAGATCGGCTGCAACGCGGGCGATTGTGGTGCCTGCACGGTGCTGGTTGATGGCGCGCCGGTCTGCGCCTGCCTGATGCCCGCCGCGCGGGTTGACGGGGCGCGGGTCGATACCCAGACCGGTCTCGCCGCCTCCGACCCTGTCGCCCAAGCGCTCATGGCGCAGTTCCATGCCCATCAGGCGGCGCAATGCGGTATCTGCACGCCCGGCATGCTGGTCGCCGCCGCCGAGTTGCTGCGCCGTGTGCCCGCGCCCTCCGCGACACAGGTCGAGGATGCCCTGGGCGGGGTTCTCTGCCGTTGCACCGGCTATCGCAAGATCATCGACGCGGTGGTCGCCACCGGCGTTTGCGCCCCCGAACCCGCGCCGCAAGGCCGCATCGGCGACGCCCTGCCCCGGCTCGACGGTTGGCCCAAGCTCGACGGGCGGGAGCGGTTCGGCGATGATGTCGCGCCGGACGGTGCTCTGGAGTTGCGCGTGATCCGCGCGCCGCACGCCCATGCCCGCTTCACGCTTGGCGATCTCGATGCCTGGCAGGCGGCGAACCCCGGCATCGCACTCGTTCTCACCGCCCGCGACATTCCCGGCCTGAACCGCTTCGGCGTGATCCCCGGTTTCATCGACCAGCCGGTCTTTGCCGAAGGGCATGGCCGGTTCCGGGGGGAGGCGATTGCCGCTATCGTCGCCGATCCCGCCACGCTGCGCGCCTTCGATCCTGCGGATTTCCCGGTGACGTGGGAGCCGCTCGATGCGGTGATGACCCCGGCCGAGGCCACCGCCGATCACGCCCCGCAGCTTCACGACGGCAAGCAGGGCAACGTCATGTGCGGCGGCTTCGTGCGTCACGGCGACGCCAACAGCGCGCTGGCGCGGGCCGATACAATCGTCGAGGGGCGTTTCACCACGGCCTATGTGGAGCACGCCTATATCGAGCCGGAAGCGGGTTATGCGGAGATGGTGGACGGGCGCTTGCACGTGCACGGTTGCACGCAGGCCCCGGTGATGGATCAAGAGACGCTGGCCGACATCCTCGCCCTGCCGATGGAGAAGATCCGCGTTGTCCCTTCCGCCACCGGCGGGGGCTTCGGCTCCAAGATCGACGTGTCGATGCAGCCGTTTATTGCGCTCGCGGCCCTGCGCCTGAACCGCCCGGTGAAAATCACCTATTCCCGCACCGAGTCAATGATGTCGACCACCAAGCGCCACCCGGCGGAGATCACAATCCGTATCGGCGCCACAAAAGACGGCACGCTCAGCGGGCTGCATTTCGACGGGCGCTTCAACACCGGTGCCTATGCAAGCTGGGGGCCAACCGTCGCCAACCGCGTGCCGGTGCATGCCTCCGGTCCCTATCGCGTGGCGGATTACGAGGCGCGCTCCACCGCGATCTACACCAACGGCACGCCTTCCGGCGCGTTTCGCGGCTTCGGCGTGCCGCAATCGGCCATCGCGCAGGAGGTGATGTTCGATGCGCTCGCCGCCAAGCTGGGCATCGACCCGCTCGACTTCCGCCTGCAGAACGCGCTCACCAACGGCGAGCCCACCGTCTGCGGGCAGGTCTTCGAACAAGGCGTCGGCATCACCGCCTGCCTTGAGGCGCTGCGCCCGGCGTGGCAATCGCTCAATGCCGAGGCCGACAGCTTCAACAAAACCGCCACAACCACCCGGCGCGGCGTCGGCATCGCCGCCGGTTGGTATGGCTGCGGCAACACCAGCCTGCCCAACCCCTCCACGATCAAATGCGGCCTGACCGCTTCGGGCGAGATCGTGCTGCATCAGGGGGCCGCGGATATCGGACAGGGCAGCAACACCGTCATCACCCAGATCTTCGCGCAGGCGCTCGGTGTGCCCGTCTCTGCCATCACGCTCAGGGGCGGCGACACCGACATCACGCCCGATGCGGGCAAGACCTCCGCCTCGCGCCAGACCTTCGTGAGCGGCAACGCCGCGCGGCTTTCCGGCGAAGCGCTGCGCCGCGCCATCCTCGCGCAGGTCAACGCCGCCGAAGACGCGACCATCACGCCCGGCCCTGACGGCATCACCATCACCGACAAGGCCGAAACCCATAGCCTGCGACTCGATACGCTCACACCCGACCCCGAAGGCTACGTCCTGAAAGCCGCCGAAACCTACGACCCGCCGACCCTGCCGCTGGACGCGGAGGGGCAGGGCGCGCCCTACGCGCAGTTCGGCTACGCCGCGCATCTCGCCATGGTCGAGGTGGACATCGCGCTCGGCACCACGCGGGTGCTGCGCTTTGTCGCCGCGCATGATGTGGGCCGCGCGATCAACCCGCTTCTGGTGGAGGGGCAGGTCCATGGCGGCATCGCGCAGGGGCTCGGCATGGCGCTGATGGAGGAGTTCATTCCCGGCCGCACCGAGAACCTGCATGACTACCTGATCCCCACCTTCGGGGATATTCCGCCCATCGACACGCTCATCGTCGAGGAACCCGACGCGCACGGACCCTACGGCGCCAAGGGGCTGGGCGAACATGTGCTGATCCCCACGGCACCCGCGATCCTCAACGCCATCACCCGCGCCACCGGGGCCACCCTGCGGCAGGTGCCCGTCACGCCCGCGCGGCTGCGCGCCGCACTCAAGGAGGCCGGTCATGGCTAAGGACACCCCCGAGAAGATCCGCTGCGACGCCTGCCCGGTGATGTGCTACATCGCCGACGGCAAGGCCGGGGCCTGCGACCGCTACGCCAATCACGGCGGCACGCTGGTGCGGCTCGATCCGCTCACCGTGATCGAAAGCGGCGCCCGCGCGGTCAAGTTCCTCGATCAGGAAAGCAATTCGCAGGACTGGGACGGCGATGTGATCCAGGGCGACCGCACCTTTGTCACCGCCGTGGGCGCGGGCACAACCTATCCCGACTACAAACCCGCCCCGTTCATCGTCAGCCAGCTGGTGGAGGATGTGGACATGGTCACCGTCGTGACCGAAGGCATCTTCAGCTATTGCGGCGTCAAGGTGAAGATCGACACCGACCGGTTCATCGGCCACGAACGCGCGGTGGTGCGCGTGCAGGGCGAACCCATCGGCCATGTCATGACTTCCGAATACGGCTCCAAGATGCTCTCGCTTGGCGGGGTCGAGCACCTTACCGGCGGCTCCAAGAAAGAGGGCCGCGTGACCTGTGACGCGCTCATGGCGCTGTGCAACCGCGAAGCGGTGGAGATGGAGATCGACGAGGGGGCCACGATCGTCGTGCAGGCCGGGCAGGCGCCGATCATCAACGGCACCCCGGAAAAGCTCATGCGCGTCGGCTGCGGCTCCGCCACCATCGGCATGTTCGCCAAGCAATGGCAGCCGCATGTGGACGAGGTGATCGTCGTCGACGACCACATCACCGGCGTGCTGACCGAACACGAGGCAGGCAAACAGCTTGGCATGACGCCTTCCGGCATCCGCATCAACGGGCGGCGGTCGACACCCGGCCGCTACTTTCAGGTGGCCGAACCCGGCACTGGTTGGGGCGGCACCGATGTCGAAGACCCGTTGACGATCCTCAAATCCGCCGACCCGAAAAAGGCATGGCCCGGCCTGCGCCTGCTGATGGTTTCCACCACGGGCGAGCAATGGGCCTATTTCACGCTCGACGACGCGCTCGAACCGCAACCTGCTGAGATCACCGCCCCGCTGCTGGCAAGCTGCGAGCGCATTGCGGAGAATTGCGAACCCTCGCTCTGTTCGGTGCTCTTCATGGGCGGCGCGGGCGGCTCATTGCGCGCGGGCGTGACCGAAAACCCCGTGCGGCTGACCAAATCGGTGAAGGACGCTTTGACCTATGTGAGCTGCGGCGGGGCGGAGGCCTATGTCTGGCCCGGCGGCGGCATCACCTTCATGGCTGATGTGATGGACATGCCAACAAATTCCTTTGGGTATGTGCCCACACCCGCGCTTGTGGCTCCCATCGAATTCACCCTGCGCAAATCCGATTATGCCGCGCTTGGTGGTCATATGGATCACGTGCAGCCGGTGGACAGCGTGCTGTCGCCCGAGATCCGCAAGGTTGCCGCCCAACACGGCCAGCCCGACCCGCATGACCACCAGCGCCACCGCGCGCGCCGCGGCAAGGGCGGCGCATGACCGGCCCCGTGATGGCCGCTCTGAGCGGCGGGCGCATCCATCTGCAACATGGGCCCATCGACCTCGTGATTGGCGCCGAAGGCGCTGCGCGTGAAGCCGCGCTCGCAGCGGCCCGCGACCGCTTTGACACGGTCCTGACCGAGCTTGTGGCGGAGCTGCCCGCCCTGCGCCGCCCGCTCGGGCAACCGCTCGACGGGGCCATCGCGCGCCATATGGCACAGGCCTGCACGCGCGTCGCGGAGCGTGCGTTTGTCACCCCCATGGCCGCCGTGGCGGGCGCTGTGGCCGATACCGTGCTCGCCGCCATGGTGTCGGCCGGACGCCTGACCCGCGCCTACGTGAACAATGGCGGGGACATCGCGCTGCATCTGGCGCGGGGGCGGCGCTTCCGGGTCGGTCTGGCGGGTCTGGATGCGTCCGCTCTGGGCCGGGCCGAGATTTCGGCCGGAGACGGTGTTGGCGGAATCGCCACCTCCGGGCGCGGCGGGCGCAGCCTCAGTCTCGGCATCGCCGACAGCGTCACGGTTCTGGCGTGCGATGCGGCCACCGCCGACGTCGCCGCAACACTGATTGCCAACGCCGTCGATCTGCCGGATCATCCCGCCGTGACCCGCGTGCCGGCGCAGGCGATCCAACCCGACAGCGATCTCGGCGCGCGTCCCGTGACGCAGGCGCTGGGCGCGCTGACCCGGCACGAGGTGCACGCGGCCCTCGCCGCCGGTCTCTCCCGCGCCAACGCGCTGCGGGCGCGCGGTGTCATCCACTCCGCGGCGCTGGTTCTGCGCGGCCAGACCGTCACAACCATGGCGGACGATACCGCGCACCCCGCGCTCATGACCTGACCACGAAGCCCCGAGCCTGACAGGAGCCCCCATGCCCGACCCAGTCATCCGCAAGATTCTCACCGTCGAAGAGGAAATACACCATGAGGGCGGCCCGCCCGCGGCCACGCCCCTGCGCAAGGCCGCCATCGTCGCGGTGATCGCCAACCCCTTTGCGGGGCGCTATGAGGCGGACATTCAGCCCTTCATGGAAGATCTCAAGCCCCTGGGCATCCAGATGGCGTCGCGCCTTGCGGTGATGCTCGGCGGCACCGATGCCGTGCAGGGCTATGGCAAGGGCGCGATTGTCGGCACCAATGGCGAGATCGAACACGGCGCGCTCTGGCACGTGCCGGGCGGCTACGCCATGCGCGAGGTGCTGGGCGGGGCCAAGGCCATTGTGCCCTCCACCAAGAAGGTCGGTGCGCCGGGCACCCGGCTGGATGTGCCGATCACCCATATCGACGCCTCTTATGTGCGCGGCCATTTCGACGCGATGGAGGTGGGCCTCAACGACGCGCCGCGCGCCGATGAGCTGGCACTGGTGCTGGTGATGACCACCGGGGCCCGTGTGCATGACCGCGCGGGCGGGCTCAAGGTTGAAGACATCAAGGGAGAGGACGGTCTGAGATGAGCGCCGATATCCGCAAGCTGGCCGTCTGGGTCGAGGAAACACATCAGGAAATGGGCCGCGTGATCGATCCGCCGACCCGCAAAGCCGTGGCCGTTGCGGTGATCGCCAACCCCTTCGCCGGGATCTTTGAGGAAGACCTCACACCGCTGATCGAGATTGGCGCGGAGCTCGGCGGGCTTCTGGGGCAGCGCTGCGTTGACGCGCTCGGCATCGCGCCGTCCGAGGCTGAAGGCTATGGCAAGGCCGCGATGGTGGGCGAGAATGGCGAGCTGGAACATGCCGCCGCCCTGCTGCACCCGGCCATGGGCAAACCGCTCCGCGCGGCGGTTGAAAAGGGAGCGGCACTCGTGCCCTCCTCGAAAAAGCGAGGTGGACCGGGGCAGGATCTCGACGTGCCGCTTGGCCATAAGGACGCGGCCTATGTCCGCAGCCATTTCGACGGGGTCGAGGTGCGGATGAATGACGCGCCGCGCGCCAATGAGATACTCGTCGCCGTGGCCGTCACCGATAGCGGTCGCCCCCTGCCTCGAGTCGGCGGGCTGGAGGCAAAAGACGCCAAGGGTGAGGATGGGTTGCGCTGAGGCGGGCGCGGATTGCTGCGGCGACCGAAAGCGCCCACCGGGGCGCGCGGGTAAAGCCCTGCACGCGGGTGACGGAGGCGGCGGTTGCCGCGTGACTGTCGCGCGCGAGGGCCAGCCGTTGCACACCTGAAACCGCGTTGATCGGTCTTGCACATTTGAACCAGTCGGGTCAGCCCCCGCACGCTTGGGGAAGCGGGGGTCAGCCCCCGCACGCTCGGGTTAGCGGGGGCCAGCCCCCGCACGCTCGGTTTAGCGGGGGCCAGCCCCCGCACCCCCGGAGTATTTCCGGACAGAAGAAACAGGGAGGCGGCGCTTTGAGCGGGGCCGCGGCTTTTTTTGCGGGCGGTTTGGGAGCCATGCGCAGGGGCCGAGCGATTTTCAGGGGGTCCGCAGCGGGCGTGTGAACCGCTTCACAGCCGGCCCGGGAGAAGTCTGCAACTGTATGAGACGTCCACGCTTGTTTGAAAGTCCCCGTCATGGCCCTCCAGTCCACAACACCGCTTGAGATCGCCGCTGCCTACACCGTTGCCGCGGGGCCGGCGCGCATTCTGGGACAGCCTGCCGAGGATCTCGCACCCGATCGCCGCGCGATCCGCAATGAACGGCTGAAGCTCGCTTGCGGCTTCTGCAACGCGGTGGGGTTCACGCTGATCGCCTTCGCGCTGCTGCGGCCGGTCACCGAAGACCTGTCCTTGCTGACATGGGCGTCGCTTGGATGGGTCGTGGTCGGGCTGGCGCTGCATGGCGTTGCGCATCTCATGTTGGGAAAGCTGGTGCGACAGGGGTGAGGGTTTGCCCGGAGCCGGATGCGGCCTGCGCCGACGCGCCCGGCCATCCCTTTCCGGCCTCCCGACCGTATCCGCTCAGAGCTTGTCGAGCAGTTCGTTCAGCCGCTCCAGCTCGCGCGGGGTGAGGTTTGCGGCGGTGGCCCGGGAAATCTCGCGCGCCCGTGAAACCGCGGCATCGGCGAAGCGGCGCCCCTCCTCGGTCAGCGCAATCTGCAAGCGGCGCAGATCCGTCTCCGACCGGCTGGAGGAGACAAACCCCTTGCTCTTGAGCCGGTCCACCACGCCCTTGGTGGTTGCCGCGTCCATGCCGACCAGCCGCCCGAGGTGATTCTGCGAGATCGGCCCGACCTCCCGCAGCCGCGCCAGCACCGCGAACTGGGTCGGCGTCGCCTCCGGCATCAGCCGCGAGAACAGCTCCACATGCCGTTGGTTGGCCAGCCGCAGCTTGTAACCGATCTGGTCCTCAAGCCGGTATTCAGGTCCATCATCCTCGGTCAAACCCTGTTCCTTTGCCGTCGCCGGGCTGCCCAAACATGCAAAGATCTCCATGCCCGGCATCAATTCGCGCCAAACCCGAAAAATTGTTTGACAGCTAACAAGTATTTATGGCCCGATCAAGGCAATCCAACCCGGGAGACGCCGCATGGCGCGCCCGACCGGACGGGAGGACCGTAAGATGCAGTTTGTTCGCAATGCGTGGTATGTGGCGGGGTGGTCGCGCGATTTCGGCGAGGCCCTGCGCGCCTTGACGATCCTCAACCAGCCGCTGGTGCTCTTTCGCAGCTCGACGGGCAAGGTCGTGGCCCTCGAGGATCGCTGCCCGCACCGGCTCTTGCCGCTGAGCAAGGGCAGGCGCATCGGCGATACCATCCAATGCGGCTATCACGGCATGACCTTCGATGGTGCCGGCAAATGCGTGCGCGTGCCGGGCCAGGACAACCTGCCCGCATCGGCCTATGTGGATGCGTTCCCGGTCGAGGAGCGCCACGGCATCGTCTGGATCTGGATGGGCGAGCCCGCGCTGGCCGACCCCGGCGACATCTTCGACATGCCCGAGTTCGAGGACCCCAACTGGCATGCGCATCACGGCGATGCGCTGCATATCCGGGCCCATTACCTCAACGTGGCCGAAAACCTCGTGGACCCGGCGCATGTGAGCTTTGTCCACCCGACCACGCTTGGCTCGTCGGCCTCCGAAGACGTGCCCGTGCACGTTTCCACCGCCGGAAAGGTCATCACCGCGTGGCGCTGGATCCGCAACGCGCCGCCTGTCGGGTTCTTTCAGAAATTCGGCGGGTTTTCCGGCAATGTGGACCGCTGGCACTACTACCACCTGCACATCCCCTCCACCGCCGTGATCGATTTCGGCTCCATCGAGGCCGGGCGCAACATCGCCGAGGAAGACCGCGACGAGGGTGTGCGCATCTTTGCCCTTCATTTTGTCACCCCGGTCAGCGAGGATTACACGATCGACCACTGGATGCATCTGCGCAACCGCGCGCAGGGTGACGAGGACGCCTCTGCGCAGATGGACGGCATGTTCCGCACCGCCTTTGCCGAGGATGTGGCCGTGCTCGAAGCGGTGCACGAAGCCGAACAGCGCCCGCAGAAGCGCAAACCGATTCGCATCGCCATCGACAAGGGGCCGAATGTCTATCGCAAACGCATCCGTGACCTCGTGGAGGCAGAGGCAACAGAATATCTTGGAGAGCCGGAACGGCCGACATTTGTCCAGCACGACTGAGCTGGGCCCAATCCACAACAGGAAGGGACGGATATGAAACGAAAGACATTTCTCAAGACGCTGATGGGGGCGGCTGTGGCCGTGACCATGGCGCCGTTTGCCGCAACCGCGCAGGACGGCCCGATCATCGTGGGCGAAATCAACCACTACAAGCGCATGGCCGCCTTTGCCGGGCCCTACAAGATGGGCATCGAGCTGGCGCTCGAAGAAATCAACGCCGCCGGTGGCGTCATGGGCCGTCCGCTGGAGTTCATCTTCCGCGACGATCAGGGCGAACCCGGCGAGGCGGTGAAGATCGCCGAAGAGTTGATGACCCGCGATGGCGCGGTGATGATCACCGGCACGATCCTCAGCAATGTGGGCCTCGCGATCTCTTCGCTGGCGGGGGAAAAGGGCTATGTCTACCTTGCCTCCGAACCGCTGGCAGACAGCCTCGTCTGGGCATCGGGCAACGATTACACCTTCCGCCTGCGCTCCTCGACCTACATGCAGGCGGCGATGCTGGCGGAAGAGGCAGCGGCGTCGGGCGCGACCAAATTCGCGACCATCGCGCCGAATTACGCCTATGGCAAGGACGCCGTGGCCGCCTTCAAGGAAGTGCTGACCGAGCTCAACCCGGATGTGGAGTTTGTCGCGGAGCAATGGCCCGCGCTCTTCAAGATCGACGCAGGCGCGGAGGTGCAGGCCATCGAGCGCGCCAAACCCGACGCAATCTACAACGTGACCTTCGGCACTGACCTTGCCAAGCTTGTGCGCGAAGGCGGCGACCGGGGTCTGTTCGACGGGCGCACGGTCTATGGTCTGCTCTCGGGCGAGCCGGAATATCTCGACCCGCTGGGCGACGAGGCCCCCGAGGGCTGGGTCGTGACGGGCTTCCCCTGGTATGACCTCGAAGACGGCCCGGACGGCGCCTTCGTCAAGGCCTATCAGGAACGCTACGACGATTACCCGCGCCTCGGCTCCATCGTCGGTTACATGACCGTGCAATCCATCGCCGCCGCGCTCGAACGTGCAGGCTCCACCGAAACGGACGCGATCCGCGAGGCCTTCAAGGGGCTCGAAGTGGCCAGCGCCATGGGCGATATCACCTTCCGCGCCATTGACCATCAGGCGACCATGGGTGCCTATGTCGGCACCACGGCTCTGCGCGATGGCAAGGGCGTCATGGTCGACTGGGAGTATAAATACGGCGGTGACTACCTGCCGTCTGACGAAAAGGTGATGGAGCTGCGTCCCGGCAACTGATCCGGACCCACAGACCCACCCGCGCGCGCCCCACAGTCATTGGGGCGCGCATGGCCGGGGGCCGCGCCGCGTGCAGTGCGGGGCCGCCCCGTGCCGCATCCCCGCACTGAACCATGATCCGAGGAACGCCGCATGGGTCTTTTCATCGCGCAGCTCATCACCGGGCTGGCCAATGCCGGCGCGCTGTTCATGGTCGCCTCCGGCCTGTCGCTGATCTTCGGCGTCACCCGGATCGTCAACTTTGCCCATGGCAGCTTCTACATGCTTGGCGCCTATATCGGTTACACGCTGATGCAGGTGCTGCCCGGCGCGGTCGGCTTCTGGGGCGCGATCCTGCTTGCGGGCATCGCGGTCGGCGTGATCGGCATGCTGGTGGAGATCCTCGTGCTCCGGCCCGTGTATCGCGCGCCCGAACTGTTCCAGCTTGTGGCCACTTTCGGCGTCATCCTCGTGGTGGCTGACCTTACATTGATGATCTGGGGCCCCGAAGATCTCCTCGGCCCGCGCGCACCCGGCCTGCGCGGCGTGATCCGCATCATGGGTGAGCCGGTGCCGAAATACGACATCGCGTTGCTGGTCATCACGCCCATCGTCGCGCTGCTGCTCTGGTATCTGATTGCCCGCACCCGCGTTGGCGTCCTGGTCCGCGCCGCCACGCAGGATCGCGAGATGGTCGGCGCGCTCGGCGTCAATCAGGCGTGGCTCTTCACCGGCGTCTTCGCGCTGGGCTGCGGGCTCGCCGGTCTCGGCGGCGCGCTGCAACTGCCCAAGGGCGGGGCGGATCTTCTGATGGATTTCAACATCCTCACGGCGGTCTTCGTCGTCGTCGTGATCGGCGGCATGGGCTCGCTGCCCGGCGCTTATCTCGCCGCCGTCATCATCTCCGTGGTCAACGTCTTCGGCGTGACTTACCTGCCGCAATCCACGCTTGTGCTGATCTTCGTCGTCATGGTTCTGGTGTTGATGATCCGCCCCTACGGCCTCTTCGGACGGCCCGAAGTGGCGGGCGAACACGGCCAGGTCGGCGAGCCGGAAAAACCGATCCGCCCGGCGGGCACACAGGTCCGCCTGCTTGTCGCCGCGGGCATCGCCACGCTCGCCGCCCTGCCGCTCTACGGCTCCAGCTTCAGCCAAGTGCTCGCCACCGACATCCTGATCTTCTGCCTCTTTGCCGCCTCGCTGCACTTCCTCATGGGCCTCTCCGGCCTCGTCAGCTTCGGCCACGCGGCCTATTTCGGCGGCGGTGCCTATGTGGCCGCGCTCATCGTCACCCATTCCAACTCCCCGATGGAACTGGCCTTCGTGCTGGCCCCCATCGGCGCGGGCCTCGGCGCGCTGATCATCGGCTGGGTCTGCCTGCGCCTGACGGGCGTTTATTTCGCCATGCTCACGCTGGCCTTCGCGCAGCTCCTCTGGAGCCTCGTGTTCCAATGGGGCGAGGTGACAGGCGGCGATGACGGGCTGGTCAATATCTGGCCCGCCGACTGGCTCAACGACACGACGGTCTTCTTCTACCTCGCGCTCATCCTCTGCATTGGCGGCATCCTCGCCATGCGCCACGTCGCGCATTCGCCCTTCGGCTATGCCCTGCGCGCAGGCCGTGACAGCGACCGCCGCGCCGAGGCCACCGGCATCAACGTCAAACGCGTGCAATGGCTGGGCTTCGGGTTTGCCGGCATGATGGCCGGCCTCGCGGGCGGGCTGTTCGTGTTTTCCAAGGGCAGCGTCTTTCCCAACGAGATGGAGATCGCCCGCAGCTTCGACGCGCTGATCGTCGTGTTCCTTGGCGGCGTGAAAACGCTGGCGGGCGGTGTTGTGGGCGCGGCCACCTTCAAAGGGCTCGAAGAGGTCATCACCCGGTTCGAATACTGGCGCCTGATCCTTGGCCTGCTGATCATCTTCGTTGTGATCGTCATGCCCGAGGGCATCGTCGGCACGGCGCGCAAATGGGCCGAACGCGCGGGCTGGCTGCGCGGAGAGGAAACCCGCAAGCGCAAGGCGCGGGAGGAAGCCGCATGACCACCGCATCGCACCCCCCCGCATCCCAATCCGCCACACAGGCCCGGTCAGAAACCCGGTCAGAGGCCCCGCCATCGCCATCCCCCGTTTTGGAAACGCGCAACCTCACCAAGGCTTTCGGCGGGCTTGTCGCGGTCGATGACGTGTCCTTCTCGCTGCAAGCGGGTGAGCTTCTGGCGCTGATCGGCCCCAACGGCGCGGGCAAGAGCACCTGCTTCAACATGCTCATGGGCCAGCTTGCCCCCACCAGGGGCGCGGTCTGGCTCAAGGGCGAAAACATCACCGGCATGAACCCGCGAAAGGTCTGGCGCAAGGGCGTGGGCCGCACGTTCCAGATCACCGCCACCTACGCGTCGATGACCGTGGGCGAGAATGTCCAGATGGCGCTGATGTCGCATCACCACCGCATCCTGTCGATCCGTCCACGCGCCCACAGGCTCTACCGCGACGAGGCGCTCGCACTGCTCGAGATGGTCGGCATGGCCGATCAGGCAGAGCGGCACTGCGCGGTGCTTGCGTATGGCGATCTCAAGCGGCTGGAACTGGCCATCGCGCTGGCGCATGATCCTGCGGTGCTGCTCATGGACGAACCCACGGCGGGTATGGCCCCGCGTGAACGCATCCGCCTGATGCAGCTCACGGCGGAGATCGTCGAGAACCGGGGCGTGTCGGTGCTCTTCACCGAACATGACATGGACGTGGTCTTTGCCCATTCGCACCGCATCATGGTGCTCAATCGTGGCCAACTCATCGCCGAAGGCAACGCCGAAGCCATCCGCAACGACCCGCGCGTGCAGGAGGTCTATCTCGGCGGCGGCACGGTCTTCGCACAGGAGGATGCGGCCGATGCTTGAGCTATCCGACATCAACAGCTTTTACGGCAAGGCCCATGTGCTCAACGATCTGGGCTTCTCGGTTGCGCGCGGCCAGGTGGTCGCACTTCTGGGCCGCAATGGCGCGGGCAAGACGACAACGATGAAATCCATCATGCAGATGGTGGTGCCCGGCTCCGGCAGCGTGCGCTACAACGGACAGGACATCACCGGCTGGCCGACCCACAAGGTCGCCAAGCTCGGCCTTGGTTATGTGCCCGAAGAACGCCGCATCTTCACCGATCTCACCGTCACCGAAAACCTCGAAGTGGGCCGCCAGCCCGCCCGCGACGGCACCGTGCAATGGACCGAGGAGATGCTGTTCGAGCTTTTCCCCAATCTCGCGGAACGGCGGGGCAATCGCGGCAAGGCGCTCTCGGGTGGCGAACAGCAGATGCTGACCATCGCGCGCACGCTCATGGGCAATCCCAGCTTCGTGCTGCTCGACGAGCCCTCCGAAGGCATCGCCCCGGTGATCGTCGAACAGATGGCCCATGTGATCACGCAGCTCAAGGCCGACGGTCTGACCGTGCTGCTGTCGGAGCAGAACCTGCACTTCGCCCGCGCGGTTGCCGACCGCGCCGTGATCATCGAAGGCGGCACCACCAAGTTCGAAGGCACACTCGCCGAGCTCAACGCCCATCCCGAAATCCGTGACGCCTATCTCTCTGTCTGAGCCATTCGGGTCGAAACGCGCCCTCCAACGCGCTCTCCCTTTCCGGCCCTTTCCCCTCCGATCCTCTCCCTCCCTCCGACCACGTCCCGCGCCTGCCACTCTCTCGCGTCCCCCGAAGCCGTTCCTTCTCTTTTTTGTCGACCTCCCTTCTCGCTTCAATACGCTGCCTCTCGCGCGACGCTCTGTTTTCCTCAGATCTACTTTTCCCTTCCCCGTCGCTTTCTGCCACTGACCCCTTTTTCTTTCCGCCTCCCGCGTCGCTCTCTCCCTCTGAGCTTGTCCTTGCCCGCGACGCTCTCCCCGCTCCAAGCCGCTCTCTTTCCGAGCCGCGGTCTCCCCCCGCGCGCGCCCTGGGTCCGTCGCGGGGGGCTCTCCCTTCTCCCTCCAATCCGCGCCATCTTCCTTTCCCAGCCGACCTGCTCTATCGCGATGACGGCCCGCCCCGTCCTTCCTGAAATTCGGTCGCCATCCATCCCCCACATATCCGCGTTCCTCTTGCCCGCCAGGTTGCCGCAACACGCCCCCTCCCAAGCGTCCACCCCCGGTTTCTTCTGTCCAGAAATACTCCTGGGGAGTCTTTGGCTTGCCAAAGACGGGGGCAGCGCCCCCTAAACCGGACATGCACCGTCATGCGCATGGGTTGTGCATGGATTGTGCATCCTCCGAAACCGGCAAGATCCGCCCCTAGCGACGCCCCCAGCGTGCCCGTCTTCCCGGGGTCGGCGCCGCCTTTGCCTGCTCGCGCAGGAACACGAAGATACCGGCTCCGACAATCATCGCACAGCCGATCCAGGTCGCGATCTGAGGCCATTCGCCAAAGACCGCCCAGCCCCAGAAGATCGCCAGCGGCAGGCCGATATATTCGAACGGGGCAATCGTCGCCGCCTTGGCCATGCGATAGGCGGCGCTCAGGCAATAGCCGATCACCCCCGAGCACAATCCCAGCCCGACAAACACCGGCCAATCCTCCGGCGCGGGCCAGATCCACGGCCTCAGCAGGAAAATCAGGCTTTCGTTTTGAACCCCTTCTGCGAAGCGCCCGTCTCCGGCAACAAGGAAGAACAGCGCTGAGACAAGCAGGAAGGTCGACTGAATGTAGACCGCCATCGCGGAGGCCTTCGTCGTTACTCCAAGTCTGCGCGTCAGCACCTGCATGAACGCATAGAGCGCTGCCGCCAATACCGGCAGAAGCAAGACCCAGCGCGAGATTTCCGTCTCCGCAACCCACGGCTGCTGCATGACCAGAACACCGGCAAAGCCGAAAAGCACCGCTCCGATCCGCAAGGCGCCCACCCGCTCTCCGAGCATCGGGATCGACAACAGCGTGATGAACAAGGGTGCCACGAAAAACAAGGCCGTCGCCTTGCCCAACGGCATCACGGCCACCGCCGCGTAAAAGGTCATGTTCGCAAAGACCACGAGCACCCCGCGCAGCATGTGCAGCCCCGGAGACCGCGTCTTGAGAATGCCCAAACCGCCTTCGGCAAAGACAAACCCAAGCGTGAAAACCAATCCGATGGCCGAGCGCACAAAAACCATCTGGTGCAGGGGGTAGCCGCCGGACAGAACCTTGATCAGGAGATCGTTGACCGAGATGGCGACCACGCCGAGGCAAATGAGAAGAATGCCGAGGGCGGGCCGGTCGAGGCTTTCGCTTGCGGTGGATGATGGAGGCATGATCATGGCTTACGTGCCGTGCGCCGCTCCGTCCACACCGAAAACGACACGCTCTGCCGCTGCGCGCCCACGCACCGATCTGCCTGAGATGCGTGCAGGGACGCATGTTGCCTTTTGAACGATCGGGTTTAGAGTCTGCTGCCCTGAAGAAGAAGGAACGCCTGATGGCAATGGTGCAGATCCGCAACGTCCGGAAAGCCTATGAGGATGGGTTCGAGGCGCTCAAAGGCGTGAACCTCGATATCGAAGAGGGTGAGATCCTCGCCTTGCTTGGTCCGAATGGCGCGGGGAAAACGACCCTGATTTCAGCGATATGCGGGATTACCCGGATTACCTCGGGCACGATCTCCGTTGGTGGCCACGACACCGTCCGCGATTACCGGGCCGCACGCAAACTCATCGGGCTGGTTCCGCAGGAACTGACGCTGGAGCCGTTCCAGACGGTGATCGACGCGGTGCGCTTTTCGCGCGGGCTCTTCGGGTATCCGCCCGACGACAGCCATGTGGAGCATGTGCTCCGCACACTCACGCTATGGGACAAACGCGACAGCAAGATCGTGCAGCTTTCGGGCGGCATGAAGCGGCGCGTGCTCATCGCCAAGGCGCTTGGTCACGAGCCGCGCGTGCTGTTCCTCGACGAGCCGACAGCCGGGGTCGACGTGGAACTGCGCCGCGACATGTGGGAGACCGTTGCCCGGCTCAAGGCCGATGGCGTCACAATCATCCTCACGACCCACTATATCGAAGAGGCCGAAGCCATTGCCGACCGCGTCGGCGTGATCAACAAGGGCGAGATCCTTCTGGTCGAGAACAAGTCCGACCTGATGGCCCGGATGGGACAAAAGACGCTCAGCATCGAGCTGACCGAGCCCATAGACGCCGTGCCTGCGGGGTTGGCGGGCTACGCGCTGGAGCAAACCCGCGACGGGCGCACGCTCCGGTATACGTATGACACCCGCGCCGACCGGACGGGGATCGCCCGGCTCATGGCCGATCTGGGCAGCGCCGGGTTGCGGGTCCGCGATGTTGCGACCAGCCAGAACTCGCTGGAGGACATCTTCGTCGGCATGGTGGCGGAGCAGGAAGACCGGAACGGCGACAAGGAGGCCTCGGCATGAACTGGCGCGCTATCTGGTCAATATACCAATTCGAAATGATGCGGTTTTTCCGGACCCTGACCCAGAGCTTCGTGTCTCCGGTGATCTCGACGTCTCTCTATTTCGTGGTCTTTGGCGCCGCGATCGGATCGCGCATCGACCAGGTCGAGGGCGTCAGCTACGGGGCGTTCATCGTGCCGGGACTGATCATGCTGACCGTCATGACGCAGGCGATCACAAACGCCAGTTTCGGGATCTACTTCCCGAAATTCATCGGGACCATTTACGAGCTGCTCTCTGCCCCGGTCAATTTCCTCGAAATCGTCATTGGCTATGTCGGCGCCGCGGCGACCAAGGCGCTGTTCATCGGTCTGGTGATCCTCGCGACATCTGCGTTCTTTGTCGATATCACCATCATGCACCCGTTCGCGATGATCGCATTTCTTGTGCTGACCTGCCTGAGCTTTGCACTGCTCGGCTTCATCATCGGCATCTGGGCGGGCAATTTCGAGCAATTGCAGCTGGTGCCGCTTCTGGTGGTCACGCCACTGGTCTTTCTTGGCGGGTCGTTTTACGCCATCTCAATGTTGCCGCCCTTCTGGCAGTCGGTCACGCTCTTCAACCCCGTGGTCTACCTCATCTCGGGCTTTCGCTGGGCGTTCTTTGGCATGGCGGATGTGCCGGTGGGCCTGAGCCTTCTGGCCATTGTCGGCTTCACCGCGCTTTGCCTCGTGGCCGTCTGGTGGATCTTCAAGACCGGCTGGCGCATCCGGACGTGAGCGCGCGGCGGTGATGACCCCGGTCAAGCCGGGGCAGGCTGGCCGCTGGCGCGCAGCGCCGCATCGGTAGCCATGCCGCCGATCCACATGCAGAACAAGGCAAGCCACGCAGTGGCGGCAAAGATCGACCCGCCGGTGACCCCCGCCCCGATCGCGCAGCCGCCTGCCAGCATCCCGCCAAAGCCCATGAGCGCCGCGCCGATCATGGCGTTTCGCATCGGGACAGTGCCCTCGAAGGCCTGCAATTGCCATTCACCGGCCAGCCACGCAGAGACTCCCGCGCCGATCACAACCCCGGGCACAAGGCCTATGTCAAATTCAAGAAGCGCACTCTTGTCGAGAATGAACATCAGCGTGTTGGCTGACGGGCCGGTGAAGGTCAGGCTTTCGACCTGCACCGGTTCAAAGGCGACCTGGCTGAGTGCATAGGTCAGCGCCCAGCCGAGTGCTGTCGCGAAGCCAACGCCGGAAGCAAAAACAAGCCGGCGCAGGCCGATCTTGTGTCGCCGTGCCAGATGCAGGGCCAACGCGGCGGTCGCGAGGCCAAAGAGCAAACCGCTATAGGCCGGCAGGCCCAGCGACGAGAGGAGCTCCATATTGCGCCCGTTGGGCGTGATCGACAGCGCCGCGAGACTGTCGCGCGCCGGCGAGAGCCAACCGGTCAGCGCCATCTGCGCGGTAACCGCAAAGATCAGGCCCGATACGATCGAGCGCAGGTTGCCCGTGGCGCCCAGAACCAGCAGGCGCCCAGAGCAGCCGCGCGCGAGCACCATACCCGCACCAAAGAGCAATCCGCCGATCACCGCACCCGACCAGCTTCCCGGCACGGCCATCATCCGCGCGTCGCCGGTTTCGATCAGACCGCTCAGCTGCGCGGCCTGCACCCACACCACGGCGGTCGAGAAACACAGGAGCCAGACCGCCATGCGGTCTTCCATGCGGCCGCGGGCCAGTTCGACAACAGCCGCCCGCAGACAGAAGCGGGAGCGTTGCGCGGCCACGCCGAAGACGATGCCCGTAACGAGCCCGAAAAGCGCGGCACTCGGCGCGTCGCCAAGCCGATCGACAAGGGGAACCAGGTCCATGTTTGGGCCTCCATTCGCTCATTGCCGTGAGCTATGTCGAGAATCGCGTATCGCTTCCTTGATGCAGATCAGACGGGCCGCGCCTTGGTCGTTCGAAGAACGGATTCGTGGCGCCGGAGTCTAGGCAAAGCCTCGCAATGGGCGTAAAGCCAGAACCATGGCCGTATTTCCCCTTTCAGAGGCGCATAGCCTGCCTGTCCATCGCAGGCCGCTGACGTTGCTCTTTCTCATGGCAATTGCGATGCCGTTGAGTTTTGCCACCTGGTCGGCGCTGCTCAACAACTTCGTTATCGAGGCGGCGGGGTTTGACGGCGCGGATATCGGCTGGCTTCACACGGTGCGCGAGATTCCGGGCTTTCTTGCGGTCGGTGTCATCCTCGTCATCATGGTGATGCGTGAACAGGTTCTGGCCATGGTGTCGCTGACACTGTTGGGGGTCGCCACCGCGCTGACCGCCTATTTCCCGTCTTTGGGCGGGATCCTCTTCATCACGCTGCTCAGCTCCATCGGCTTTCACTATTACGAGACGGTCAATCAAAGCCTGCAATTGCAATGGCTGTCCAAGGATCGTGCGCCGCAGGTGCTCGGCTTGCTGATCTCGGCGGGTTCTGCGGCGACGTTTGTGGCCTATGTCGCCATTGTCGCCACGTGGGATGCGCTCGATCTGTCCTATAACTTCGTCTATCTCGTGTCGGGCGGGCTGACGCTGGCGATCGTGCTCTACTGCGTGCTGGCCTTTCCGCAATTTGAGTCGCCCAACCCCCAGACCAAGGAATTCGTGCTGCGTCGGCGCTATTGGCTGTATTACGCGCTGCAATTCATGTCCGGGGCGCGGCGCCAGATCTTCGTGGTGTTCGCCGGGTTCATGATGGTGGAGCGGTTTGGCTACTCCGTGGACGAGATCACCAAGCTGATGCTGATCACGCTTGTTGCCAATATCGTTCTCGCGCCCATCCTCGGCCGTGTCGTGCACCGCTTTGGCGAACGCAATGCCATGGCGTTCGAATATGTCGGGCTGACGGCGGTTTTCGTGCTCTATGGCGGGATCTACTGGTTTGGCTGGGGCGCGCTGTTTGCCGCGATCCTCTATGTTGCCAACAACATCTTCTTTGCGCTGGCGCTCGCGCTCAAGACCTACTTCCAGAAAATAGCCGATCCCGGTGACATTGCGCCGACTGCGGCGGTGGCGTTCACGATCAACCATATCGCGGCGGTGTTCCTACCCGCGCTGCTTGGCTATATCTGGCTGGTTTCCCCAAGTGCCGTCTTCGCCGCTGCGGCTGCGATGGCTGCGGTCAGCCTCGGTCTTTCGCTCCTCATCCCGCGTCATCCCGAACCCGGAAACGAAACGATCTTCTCGCGCTTTGCCGCGGCTCCCGCCGAATAGGACGACAAACATGCCCGCCACCTGGACCGCCTTTACCCAGCTGCCCAACCAGGCCAGCGCCGAAGCGCTTGGCGAAGCCATGGAAGCCATGGATCCCGAACCTTCGGGTGTTGGTGTCTTCGAGATCGAGGACGGCAGCGGCACCTGGGAGGTGGGTGGCTACTTCACCCAGAGTCCAGACGAGGTGGAACTCGCCCTGCTGGCCGCCGGCTTCAACGCGCGTCCTTTTGTCATCAGCGCGGTGCCGGATACCGATTGGGTCGACAAGGTGCGCCGCGAGCTCACCCCGGTCGAGGCGGGGCGCTTCTTTGTCTATGGCAGCCACGACGCCGACAAGGTGCCCGAAAAGGCCGAGCCGCTGCTGATCGAGGCGGCAATGGCGTTTGGCACCGGCCATCACGGCACGACCCTGGGCTGCCTGTGCGCGCTGGATCGCCTCGCCTCGGACGGGTTCCGGGGGCGCCGCGTGGCCGATATCGGCTGTGGCACGGCCGTGCTGGCCATGGCGGCGGCACGGATATGGCCCGATCGGGTGATCGCCTCCGATATCGACGCGGTCGCCGTCGAGGTTGCTCAAGTCAATGTCGTGGCCAATGACTTGCGCGACCGGGTCACATGTCTTGAGGCGGTGGGGTTCGACCATCCCGATATCGCCGCCGCCGCGCCGTTTGACCTGATCTTTGCCAATATCCTCAAGCAGCCGCTGATTGACCTTGCACCCGACATGGCGCGCCATCTGGATGCGGGTGGGTATGCGATCCTGTCCGGTATCCTGACACGGCAGGCCGATGAGGTCGTCAAGGCCTATGCCGCGCAGGGGATCGCGCTCGAGCGTCAAGATACCTATGGCGACTGGGTGACGCTGCTGCTGCACAAATCGGCTTGATCCACGCGACCCATTCTCACCGCAATTTACGGTTCTTTAAGAAAAAAGAGAGGCAATTGCCCCACTTTTGCCTCATTTGACCGTTAGACCGGTCATCATTCGGTGGGGGCCGGATGATAGAGACTGCTCATGGATGACGCCCTTATCAGATTTCGCAGACGTGAGACCGAGGTCCGCGCAAAGCACGCGCGGATGGCGCGTGGATACGTTACCAAGATTGACAAGAACACGGGCCTGATCGTCCAGTGCCCTGACAGCAAGGCCGCCGGTTTCGGTTTGCGGCTGTTGTTTGCGGCCTGTGTCGGGTTCTTCTTGTTCAAGGCATTCCTTTTCGCAGGGCTTGGTCCCGAGACCTATAACAGCAACGTGCTGACGCTTCAGGCGGGCAGCCTGTATGAGCAGGCCGGCGCGTGGTTGATGCAGGCAGACCCGATCACCCGGTTTGTCGGCGGTCTCATTGCACCGCTGCTCGGCTAAAGATCGTCGGATGTCCTCTGTCGTGGACACGCCCCTGTGACATGTCCTGCCCCCTCTCAAGAGGGCGCCCGATGGCTTAGGCACGGTGCGCCCTTTATCCTCTGGTGCAGGGTGTTTGCCGCCACCGCGGTCCGTCCGGGCGCAAGCGACCTGCAAGGGCAGTGCCGCGTGTAAAGCCCCGAACGGAAAAAAGCCGCCCCGAAGGACGGCCATTCCCAAGTGTAATCCCATTTGCCGGACCGTCCACACACCCGCCGCGCCCAACAGGCGCAGCGGCATCGGGCAGGTCGCGGCCTCAGCGCATCGAGATCGAGTCGATGTCGCCGCGTACGAGACCGATATCGTCGAGCTCACGGTCAGACAGTTTCGACAGGCTCTTGCGGGTGAGGCGCTCGTCATTCCATGCCGCGACCGCCGAGAAGGCAGAGAGGAACACGGATGCGATACGGCTGGAAGAGCCGGCGGCAGCGTAGGGGCGGGTCGTGTCGAATGCAGCCATGTCTGTCTCCTTGATCTTGGCGTGAACAGTTCGTGTTGATGAACCGCACATAAAACCGGCAAATTGCCCAGACAAGCAGCGAAAAACGCATGGGTCATATGCGCTTTTTGCATAGCTCGAGATCTGCTTAACGCCCTGTAAAACAGACAGAAATCCGACCCGGTTCGATGTCGTTTCAAAGCGCTTGCGGGACGCAAATGGACCATCTCGGTCGGCGCTGAACCACCCCATGTCGCTTTTGATCCTCGGGGCATTAACCTTTGCTTTGTTCGCGTTTCGTGCTAACCGTGGCGTCAAAACAACAAGAGCAGTTTTGATGCGGATAATTGGAATAGATCCGGGTCTTCGCAACCTCGGTTGGGGCGTCATTGACGTCGAAGGAAGCCGGCTTCGGCATGTCGCTAACGGGATTTGCCATTCCGCAGGACCGAATCTCGCGGAGCGTCTGTGTGCGCTGCACGCGGAGTTGACGGCCATCTGCCGCACGCATGCGCCAGATGTGGCCGCGGTCGAACAGACCTTTGTCAACAAGGATGCCGTCGCGACCCTCAAACTCGGTCAGGCCCGGGGCATTGCGCTGCTTGTCCCGGCGCAGTTCGGGCTAGAGATTGGCGAATACGCCCCCAACGCCGTCAAGAAGGCGGTGGTCGGCGTTGGTCATGCCGACAAGCGCCAGGTGGAGCATATGGTCAAGATGATGTTGCCGGGGGTCACACCGGCAGGGGCGGATGCGGCAGACGCTCTGGCCATCGCCATCTGTCATGCGCATCATCTGAGCATAAAGCGCATGAAGGTGGTGTCATGATCGGACGTGTTGCGGGTGTCGTGATCGGACGCGGTGAAGATCACGTTCTTATCGACGTGCGCGGGGTCGGGTATGTGGTCTATTGTTCCGAGCGCACACTGGCCGCGTTGCCCGCTGTGGGCGAAGCGACGGCGTTGTTCACCGATCTGCTGGTGCGCGAGGATCTGTTGCAGCTCTTCGGTTTTCCGACTCTCGTCGAAAAGGAATGGCATCGGTTGCTGATGTCGGTGCAGGGCGTTGGTGCAAAGGCGTCGCTGGCGATTCTTGGCACGCTTGGGCCGGACGGGGTTGGACGCGCCATCGCGTTGGGCGACTGGAATGCCGTGAAGGCCGCCAAGGGCATCGGACCAAAGACCGCGCAGCGGGTGGTCAACGAACTCAAGGACAAGGCACCCTCCGTCATGGCCATGGGCGGCGCTCCGGATGTGGCGGTCCTCGATGCCGCGCCGGATCGCGCGCCAGAACCGCAGACATCCGCTGCACCCCGTGTCGCGCAAGCGGCGCAAGGGTCCGGCGCAGCGCAGGCGGAGGCACTTTCGGCGTTGAGCAATCTCGGATACGCGCCCGGGGAGGCCGCGGGCGCTGTGGCACAGGCCGCCGGTGAAGCACCGGAGGCGGACACGGCTGCGCTCATCCGCGCGGCGCTCCGCTTGCTGGCGCCGCAATCGTGAGCGTCCTATGGTGTTCCCTGATCCTGCAGCGCGCTTGGGCAAGGCCGGAGGCGCGCGATGACCGAACCTGATCCGGCGCTGCGCGGTGCGGAGATGCCCGAGGATTTTGATCGCGCGCTGCGGCCTCAGAAGCTCGAAGACTTTATCGGACAGGCGGAGGCGCGGGCAAACCTGCGCGTGTTCATTCAATCTGCCCGCACCCGTGCGGAGGCCATGGACCACACGCTGTTTCATGGACCCCCTGGATTGGGCAAGACGACACTGGCGCAGATCATGGCGCGGGAGCTTGAGGTCGGGTTCCGGATGACCTCCGGCCCGGTGCTGGCCAAGGCTGGCGATCTGGCGGCGATCCTGACCAATCTGGACCGCAATGACGTGCTCTTCATCGACGAGATCCACCGACTCAACCCGGCGGTGGAAGAAGTGCTTTATCCGGCGATGGAGGATTTCGAGCTTGACCTTGTGATCGGAGAGGGGCCTGCGGCGCGCACCGTGCGCATCGAGTTGCAGCCCTTCACGCTTGTGGGCGCCACGACCCGTCTGGGGCTTCTGACAACGCCGCTGCGGGACAGGTTCGGCATTCCGACACGGCTGAACTTCTATACAGTTCAGGAGCTTGAGGTGATTGTCGCGCGCAATGCGGTCAAGCTGGGCGTCCAGATCGACGCGGAAGGCGCGGTTGAGATCGCGCGGCGATCCCGGGGCACTCCGCGGATCGCCGGACGGCTCTTGCGCCGCGTTGTCGACTTCGCGGTGGTGGAGGCGAATGGCGTTGTGAGCCGGGCTCTGGCGGACAGCGCTCTGACGCGGTTGGGGGTGGACAGCCTCGGGCTAGACGGTGCGGATCGGCGCTATTTGCGGCTGATTGCCGAGAACTATGCAGGGGGGCCGGTGGGCATCGAAACCCTGTCCGCAGCCTTGTCAGAGAGCCGCGACGCGCTCGAAGAGGTAGTGGAGCCCTACCTGCTGCAACAGGGGCTGATCCAGCGCACGCCGCGCGGGCGGATGCTGGCCGCGAAGGCCTGGACACATCTCGGCATGAGCGCACCAAAGCCGCCCGGACAGTCGGATCTGTTCGAAAACTAGGATGCACATCCTATGCACATTCCATGCACAACCCATGCGCATGGGGATGCGACCCGCTCGCCCTGCGCATGAGCTTGCCGGCTGGCACATGGGGTAACGCGATGCCTTCGGGCGCAGTGCCATGCCCGCCTTGTTGGCCACATCGACCCGGCCGCAGATTGTTTGAATCACCACTCTGCGGGGCGTGACCGGCCGCATCGGGCCGGGCGTTGTCACGGGGTGCGTGTGCTGCGCTGGCCGGTTTGGCGAATGCGACCCGGCAGCTGGAGATGTGAACGACCGCGCTTCGGGGCGCGAGGGGCCGCATCGGGCCGGGCGTTGTCATGGGGTGCGTGTGCTGTGCCTTCTGATCTGATGGATTTGACAGGGCAGCTGGAGATGTGAGGGACTGCTCTGTGGCTCTGTGGCTCTGTGGCTCTGTGGCTCTGTGGCTCTGTGGCTCTGTGGCTCTGTGGCTCTGTGGCTCTGTGGCTCGGCGGGTCGGTGACAGGCCGCATCGGGCCGCGCGTTGTCATGGGGTGCGTGTGCTGCGCTGGCCAGTTCGGCGAATGCGACCCGGCAGCTGGAGATGTGAACGACCGCGCTTCGGGGCGCGAGGGGCCGCATCGGGCCGGGCGTTGTCATGGGGGCTCGGGCCGCGCAGGCCGGCGGCGGCGGCTTCCGGCCCGGCGCGGCAGCTCCGGGCGGCCCCGCTCCATGCTGCGCAGTTCCGGAGCGTTGCGGCGCGGGGCTCCGGTTTTGACGACGGGTCATCATATTCGGCGTTGGCGCGCGGGGCGGGTCCGGCTATGTGCCTATCCGGAAACCGCGCGAACAGAGGACCGGAGAGGCGCCATGACCCAATCGGAGGAGACCGGACCGCAAAAGGATGCGCTGACGGCAGAGACCGTCGAGGCGCTTTTCACCCGCTCGGACGGTCATTACCTGTGCGCGCGTTGGGGGCGGCCGATTGCGCCGATCGTGTTTGGGGTCGAGGACAGGACGCTGGGCGTCATCAAGGGCGCGTTCGAGGCGGTCTGCGCGCTGGCCGGGCACGAGATGGCGGAGACGGACCCGGAACTGGGTTCCAATGTCATGATCTTCTTCTTCCGCGACTGGGACGAGCTGCTGGGCGTGCCGGATCTCGACCGGCTGATCGAAGGGCTGGAGCCTCTGGTGGCGCGGCTGAAGGCGGCGGACGCCAACCAATACCGGGTGTTCCGGTTTGATCAGGCGGGGGCGATCCGGGCCTGTTTCATCTTCTTGCGGATGGACGCGGAGCTTGGCGCGGTGCCCGCCGAGACACTGGCGCTCAGCCAGGCGGTTCAGAGCATCGTCCTGTGGTCAGATACGGCGTTTGGCGACCGCTCGGCGCTGGCGCAGGCGCCGGATGGGCGGATTGTCCTGCGCCCCGATATCGCCGGTGTGATCCGGGCGGCATATGACCCGGTTCTGCCGCCCGTGGCACGGGACCCGAGCCACGCTCTGCGGCTTTTGGCGCGCATCACCAAGGCCAGCTGATCCGGCAAAGCCACCGTTGCGCAGCGCGTATTGATATGCGTCATGCAACCGGGCGCGCCGCCGCGCTATGCTCGGGGTTCTGGAGAAGGGAGAACCCCATGACGTTGACCTATTCCGAAGACCCCGCCGCCAAGCTTATGGAATTCACCGTGTCCGGCCATCTTGGCCGCGAGGAATATGATGCGGTGATCGAGCAGGTTCAGGCCTTTATCGACACCCACGGCACGGTGCGCATGATCGAGGTCATCGAGAGTTTTCCGACCTTCGATCCCAGCATCCTGCTGCCGGGGATCCGGTTCGACATCAAGAACCTGTCGCATATCAGCCATGTTGCAGTCGTGACCGATATCGGTTGGCTCAGCCCGATCACCCGCGCGGCGGGGGCCTTCATGTCGACCAAGATGCGTGTGTTCGAGACAAAGGATATAGAGGCGGCGCGCGATTGGGTGCGCACCGCCGAGTCCTGAGTTTGACAAAGGCCGAAACGGCAGCGCCTAGCGGACCATGCCGACGATGTCGTAGGTCTTTTCGACAATCGGCCGGGCGATGTCGCGCGCCTGCTCCGCGCCGCGGGACAGGATGCGGTCGATCTCGTCAGGGGCCGCCACAAGCCGCGCCATTTCCGCAGAGATCGGCGACAGCTTTGACACGGCAAGCTCTGACAGCATCGGCTTGAATTCCGAGAACGGCTTGCCGCCGACATCACGCAGCACGGCGTCCACGGTCATGTCGGCAAGCGCGGCATAGATGTTCACGAGGTTGCGCGCCTCGGGGCGTTCGGCCAGGCCGTCCGCCTCGGATGGCAGCGCATCGGGATCGGTGCGCGCCTTGCGGATCTTGGCGGCGATGGTGTCGGCGTCGTCCGTCATGTTGATGCGGCTCATATCCGAGGGGTCGGATTTCGACATCTTCTTCGATCCGTCCCGCAGGCTCATCACGCGGGTTGCGGCACCTTCGATCACGGGCTCGGTGAGGGGGAAGAAGTCCACGCCGTAGTCGTGATTGAACTTGGTCGCGATGTCGCGCGTCAGCTCCAGATGCTGTTTCTGGTCCTCGCCCACGGGCACATGGGTCGCATGGTAGACAAGGATATCGGCGGCCATCAGAGCGGGATAGGCAAACAACCCCAGAGAGGCGTTTTCGGCGTTCTTGCCGGCCTTGTCCTTGAACTGGGTCATGCGCTTCATCCAGCCCATGCGCGCGACGCAGTTGAAGATCCATGCAAGCTGCGCGTGCTCGGGCACCTGGCTCTGGTTGAACAGGATGGACCGCTCCGGGTCGATGCCGGAAGCGATGAAGCCCGCGCAGAGCTCGCGCGTGGCGGCGGTGAGCTTGGCGGGATCCTGCCAGACGGTGATGGCATGCATGTCGACCATGCAATAGACGGTCTGATAAGCCTCATCCTGCATCGTCACGAAGCGTTTCAGGGCACCGAGGTAATTCCCGAGCGTCAGCCCGCCGGAGGGCTGGATGCCTGAGAACACGCGCGGCGTGAAAGCGGTTGAGGCGGGGGCCTCGGACATGGGTCTTCTCCGTCTGGAATTCTGCTTCCGGCTGGCTTACTCGTGGGTCCGGGACCCGTCAAGCAGGCGGCGTCCGCCCCTGTGCCACAAGGAGGCCGCACGCGGCCCGTGATCGAGCGATGACCCATCCCCATAACGAAAGCCCCGTCAACCCGCTGCCCCCGGTGGTGGTGGCGCTCTTCCTGATCATGGCGGGGCTTGAGCTGGCCTTTTCGTTGGGTGCGCGCGGGTTGATCGGCGGGCCGGACGCGGTGGGGTGGCGCACCATGGCGATCGAGCGGTTTGCCTTCTCGGGAGCGGTGCTCGACTGGATGCGGGAGACCGGGCGCTACCCGGCGGAGCATCTGGTGCGGTTTCTCGGCTATGCCTTTGTGCACGTGACGTTCATGCATGGGCTTTTTGTCATGGTGATCCTGCTGGCCATGGGTAAGATCGTGGCGGAAGCGATGGGGGCGGTTGCCTTTCTGGCGGTGTTTGTGGTGTCCACCGTGTTCGGCGCGCTGGTCTGGGGGCTTGCGCTCGACGACCCGGCGTTGCTGGTGGGCGGGTTTCCGGCGGTCTACGGGTTGATCGGGAGCTTCACCTACCTGTTATGGCTGCGGCTTGGGCAGGTCGGGGCGCCGCAGATGCGGGCCTTCACGCTGATTGGTCTGCTGCTCTTCATTCAGCTGGTGTTCAGCCTGTTGTTCGATGCCGGCTCGGACTGGATCGCCGATATTGCGGGCTTTGTGGCCGGGTTCATGCTGTCGATCGTATTGGTGCCGGGTGGGTTGGCCCGGCTGATCACGCGGATCCGCCGTCAGTGAGCCGCGCCGCGCGATCGAGTCGGGATCATCGGCGGGGGCGGCGCAGGCTGTCGCGGAATTCCGAGAGCCGGAACGCGCCGAGGAGCTGCCCGGCGACACCATAGGCCAGCGCGCCGATCACGATCAGCACTAGCAGGGCCGGGTAGCGCAGATAGGCCATGTCGAGCCATGGCGCGAGGACATGGCCCGCGCCCCAAAGCACCATCCCCATCGCTGCGGACGCCACAAGGATGCGCGGCAGCCGCTGTCTGAACCGATCGTCGAACCGCGCGACCGTACCCATGGGGCGCGCGCCGCGCAAGAGCATTGCGACCATGACCCAGCCGGCGAGCGTGGTGGCAATGGCCGGAGCGATCCAGCCGATCACCGGCGACAGCCCCACCGCGACAGCGGCGTTCACCCCCATCGCCCAGACCGCGTAGCGGAACGGAGACCGCGTGTCCTCCCGCGCGAAAAACAGCGGTTGCAGCACCTTTTGCAGCACAAAGGCCGGCAGACCCGCGCCGTAGATCGCGACCGCGAGCGCAATCGCAAGGCTGTCATCGCGCCCCGTGGCCCCGCGTTCGAACAACACGGAGACGAGCGGCAGCGGGATCACGAGTAGCGCAACAGCCGACGGGATGGTCAGCACGAGCGAGATTTCCCCCGCGCGCGACAGCGCGGCCCGCCCGCCTTCGGCATCCCCCGCCTTGAGGCGCCGCGACAGGTCGGGCAGAAGGACAATCCCGACTGCGATCCCGACCACGCCAAGGGGCAGTTGATAGAGCCGGTCGGCGGCATAGAGCCAGCCCACCGCCTTGTCGAAATGCGAGGCCACCTGCTGCCCGACGAGCAGGTTGATCTGCATGACGCCGCCGGCAAGCGCGGCGGGCAGGGCGATCACGGCGAGCTTGCGCATATCGGGCGTCAGACGGGGGCGCGCCGGGCGCAAGCGGATGCCGGCCCGATCCGCGGCGACCCAGACAAGCGCAAGCTGCGCGATGCCGGCAACCGGCACCGTCCAGACCAGCCACGTGATAACCGACCCGCCCAGCAAATAGCCCAGCCCCATGGCGAGACAGACAAGGATATTGAGCAGAACGGGGGCTGCGGCCGCCGCGGCAAACCGGCCCGAGGCGTTGAGCGCGCCGGAGAACAGCGCCGCGAGCGAGATGAACAGGATATAGGGAAAGACGATCCGCCCATAGCCCACCGTCAGGTCAAAGCGCGGATCCCCCACGAACCCGCCAGCCACGGCCCAGACCAGCGCGGGCATGAAAATCAACGCCAGCGCCGTCAGCAGCAGCAACAGGACGGCCAGCCCGTTCATCGCATCACGGGCAAAGCCCAACGGGTCTTCATCGGCTTCGTATTTCTTCGAAAACATCGGCACGAAGGCCGCATTGAACGCGCCTTCCGCAAAGAAGCGGCGAAACATGTTCGGCAAGCGGAAGGCCGCGACAAAGGCGTCCATGACAGGGCCGGGACCGATGAAGGCCAGGATCATGATTTCGCGCGCAACGCCAAGGATGCGGCTCATCAAGGTCCAGAAACCCACGGTCAGGACACCGGAAAGAAGGCGAATGGGTTTCATGGTGGGACGGCCTTGTTGACTGGGGGTGGCTTAGCGGATTGCGATGGGCCGCGAAAGGCCCGCCGTGCCGCGCGGCCAAAGGGGGGGCAACGTGGTGCAGCGGCGCCTGCCCGGGGGAGATGCCTGGGCGCTGCGCGGCGCCGGGCATGCATTTTGCCGAGCCTCGCACAGGGACCAGCCTTGGGACACTCCATGCCGGGAAAGCCAACGGGTCGGCCGCCCTTTCGGGATCACCGGGCCACCGATGCCGAGGAGCGCGGGGCGCAAGCGGCGGGGTCGAGCCCGGCGCGGCCTTGCCGGCACCATGTCCCGCGCATCCCCCTCCCATCGCGCGGGCATCCCCCTTTTTCGTGCCGCGCCTGTGTTTCTTTGGGCTGGAAATATCCCGGGGGGTCTGGGGGGCTGGCCCCCCAGCTGTCCTGCGGTCTGGGGGGCTGGCCCCCCAGATGTCCTGTGGTCTGGGGGGCTGGTCTCCCAGCTGTCCTGCGGTCTGAGGAGCTGCCCGCCCCAGCTGTCCTGCGGTCTGAGGGGGTCCCAGTTGTCCTGCGGTCTGACCCCGGCCCCCTTGTGGCATGGGAGGCTGGCCCATCAGCCAAGCGCTGGCGCGCGGGCGCGGTGACACGACGACGGCGCGGTCTGCACTGCCCAAGCCGCGCTTGAAACCCTTGAGGTCGGCGCTCCCGAGCCACCACCGGTCATCGCGGGTTTCCGGTGGCGCTTGCGCTCGCCCCCAAACGCGCAGGTGCCGCGCGCACCACCTCCCCGGCGCCCTATCCGGTATTGGCGCGCTCCACGCCGTCGGCGATTGCGGCGCGCAGTTTCTTTTCCAGCGCGGCCTGTTTCGACTTCGAGTGGAATTTCAGCCCGAACATGTCCTTCACATAGAACGTATCGACCACCTGTTCGCCATAGGTCGCGATCAGCGCGGAGAAGATCCGGATATTGGCTGCGGCCAGTGTGCTCGTGAGATCGTAAAGCAGCCCGGGGCGGTCGCGCGTGTCGACTTCGATGATGGTGAAGATCTCCGAGCCGTCATTGTCGAAGGTGATCGAGGTGGGCACCCGGAACGCCTTTTCGCGTTTCTTGAGCTTGTCGCGGGAGCGCATGGCCTCGCGCGGGACGATATCGCCGCGCAGGGTCTTGCCGATCATGTCACGCAGGCGGGGGATACGCACATCCTCGTAGGGGGTGCCCTCGGCATCCTGAATCCAGAACGCCGCGGTCACGAAGCCATCCTTGGTGGTGAAGGTGCGCGCATCGACGACATTGGCGCCGACCAGCGCCAGCGCCCCGGCAAGGCGCGAGAAGATGCCGGGGTGATCCTGCATTGCGAAACACACCCGCGTGGCGTCACGGTCGTCATCGGGGTGGATGTCGATCTCGATCTCGTCATCCTCGATGTTGCGCAGCAGCTTTGCAAAGACCACATGCGCGGTGACGTGCAGACCCTGCCAATAAGGGTCGTAGTGACGTGCGGTCTCGGTGCGCAGGTCCGCCGCGCTCCAATCCTCCAGCTCGGCGCGCAGCAGCTTGCGTGCCTCGGTGCCGCGGTTCTCGCGGTTGAGCGCTTCCATCCCGCTTTCGAGCGCGCGGCGGGTCTGCCTGTAGAGCGCGCGGATGAGCGCCGCCTTCCAGTTGTTCCAGACCTCCGGGCCAACGCCCCGGATGTCGCAGACCGTCAGCACGCACAGCAGGTCGAGCCGTTCGCGCGACCCGACGGCCTTGGCGAAATCGCGCACGGTGCGCGGGTCGGCAATGTCGCGCTTCTGGGCCATGTCGGACATCAGCAGATGATAGCGCACCAGCCATTCCACGGTTGCGGCCTCGGCCTTGTTCAGCCCCAGATTGGGCGCCACGATCCGCGCGATGCGTGCGCCGAGAACGGAATGATCCTCGTCACGGCCTTTCCCGATATCGTGCAGCAGCAGCGCCACGTAGAGGATGCGCCGATTGACGCCCTCACGCAGGATGGTCGAGGCAACGGGCAGCTCTTCGTTGAGATTGCCGTGTTCGATCTCGCTGAGGTTCCAGATGCACTGGATCGTGTGCTCGTCCACCGTGTAGTGATGATACATGTTGAACTGCATCATCGCCACGATGGGCGCGAAATCCGGGATGAAGGCCGACAGCACGCCGAGCTCGTTCATGCGCCGCAGCGCGCGGTCGGGATTGCCGTGCTTGAGCAGCAGGTCGAGGAAGATCCGCCTCGCCTCCTTGTCGGCGCGCAGTTCGTCGTCGATCAGGTGCAGGTTGGCCTGAACGAGGCGCATCGCGTCGGGGTGGATCAGCAACCCGGTGCGGAGCGCTTCCTCGAACAGCCGCAGCATGTTCAGCTTGTCGGCCAGAAAGGCGTCCTCATCCTCGATCGCGAGACGGTTGTTGAGCACCGCGTAGCCGGGCTTTGTCTTGGGCTGCCGCTTGAACATGCGCATGATGAGCGGCGCGTCCTTGGTGTGATCGGCTTCCAGCGAGGTCAGCAGGATCCGGGTCAGATCGCCCACGGCGGTCGCGTGCAGGAAATAGTCCTGCATGAACCATTCCACTGCGCGACGGCCGCCCTTGTCCACGTAGCCCATCCGCTCGGCGACCTCGACCTGCATGTCGAAGGTGAGCTGCTCGACGGCGCGGTTGCCCGCGAGATGCAGATGGCAGCGCACGGCCCAGAGGAAACGCTCGGCCTCGCAGAACGTATCGTATTCCTCGGGCCGGAAGATGCCCTTTTCCAGAAGCACCAGCACGTTGTCGGTGGCATGCACGTATTTGGTGATCCAGAACAGCGATTGCAGATCGCGCAGACCGCCCTTGCCCTCCTTGATGTTGGGCTCGACCATGTAGCGCTGGCCCTGCCGTTCGTGGCGTGCGTCGCGTTCGGCGAGCTTGGCCTCGACAAATTCGCGGGCGGTGCCGTCGAACAGGTCCTTGCGGAGCCGCTTTTCGAGATCGGCCGCGAGCGGCGCGTGACCCGTGATCAGACGGTTTTCCAGCATCGCGGTGCGGATCGTGAAATCCTCGGCCCCAAGACGCAGGCAATCGCGCACTGTGCGCGAGGCATGACCCACCTTCAGCTTCAGGTCCCACAGCATGTAGAGCATCGATTCGATCACGCTCTCCGCCCATGGCGTGATCTTGTAGGGCGTCAGGAACAACAGATCGACATCGGAGAACGGCGCCATTTCGCCCCGGCCATAGCCGCCGACCGCGATCACGGCAATGCGTTCGCCTTCGGTCGGGTTGTGAAGACGGTGCAGCCGCTGGGTGGCCACCTCGAACACGAGGCGCACGATGCCATCGGTCAGCCAGCTGTAGCTGCGCACGGTGCGGCGCGCGCCGAACGGTTCGGCGGCGAAGGCCTCTGCAATGGTGGCGCGGCCCTGTTTTTGCGCGGCGCGCAGCGTTGCGACGGTGATACGCCGGATATCCGCTTCGGTCGCGTCCGGTTCGAACGCGGAAAACAGCGCTTCGCGGGTTGAGGACGCGTCGAATATGTCGGCTGCCGGCGCGATCAGATCGTCCGGCAGCTTGTCTTCGTCGAGCGGTATCGCGGGCTTAGAAGCCCGCGCCGCCGAAGCCGTTGGGGGCAGGGTCAAGGATCACCACCTGATTGTTGCGCACCGCGGCCACCGCAAGCGCGCGTTCGTTGCTGCCATCGGGCAGGAGCCGGAACAGGCCGCCGGTTCCGTTGAAACCATTGGCTTGGGTCAGGCCGCGCGCGGTAAGCGCATCACGGCGCCCTTGCTTGGCCAGCGCCGCGATGGCGGCAATACCGTCATAGCCAAGCCCGGCAAGCGGGTGCGCGGTTGTGGAAAAGGCGTTGCGGTAGCGCGCCGCGAAGGAATCCTGACGGGATTGGTTCGGCAGGGTGAACCACATGCCTTCCGCACCGGGCAGGGAGAAGAGATCCGGCCGCACGTCAAGCCGCGTCAGACCGATATACTGGGTGTTTGCCGCGCTGACGCCATTGTCGGGCAGAGTGCGCAGCAGCATCGGCATCGCGGCATTGGTGGCATCGGTCGTGATCATCAGCGAGTCCGCCTGCGCCGCGGCCGCCGAAATGGCCTGCGCCGCGGCGTTCACGCCTTCGACCGAGAGCGCGTAGCCCTGCGCAGCGGTTACGGTCATGCCGGCAGCGGTTGCGGCGCGTTCCACGGCGAGGCGCCCGAACTGTCCCGGAACGTCGTCGGAATAGACCACGGCCACGGTCTGATCGCCTTGGGTGCGCGCATAGCGCAGCAGACGGTTTGCGGTGTTCTGGAAGGTCGGCCCGAGCACAAAGACATTGCCGCCGGCGATGGACGGGTTGTTGGAGAAGCTCAGCACGTTCACGCCTTCGTCGAGCACGGTCAGACCAGCGGCATTGGCCGCTTCGCCAAAGAGCGGGCCGAGGATGATCTTGGCGCCCTCGTCAACCGCGCGCTGGGCCTGTGCCGCGGCGGTGTTGGGCGACCCGGCGGTGTCATAGACGCGCAGATCGAAGGTCACATCGGGGTTTTCGGCAATCGCGAGCCGCACGGCGTTTTCCAGCGATTGTGCCACGGGAGCAGCACCGGAGTCGGATTTGGGAATCAGCAACGCGACCTGAATCGGCGCGTTCGGATCGACCGACGGGCCACCGCCGCCATTTGCCCCGAGCGGGCCAAGCATGGAGGCGTCGCACGCGGCGAGGAACAGCGCCGCGACGGCGGCAAGAAGCGGGCGCGTGCGCTTGCGCACGGGGGATAATGCAGCGAACATGGTAGGTGATCTCCCTTTGGCACAGATCGTTTTGCCGGGCCCTGGCCGTCTGTCCCCGTCTCGACGGTGATCCATGGTCCGATACCGGCGGTCAAGGGCGGATCTTCCACCCCTGCGCGGTTGCTGGGGATCATAGAGGAGCCGAATTGGGGGTCCAGTGACGAATTGGAAAAAGAGCGAATTGGCGCCGGGTTTATACATGGTCGCAACGCCGATCGGAAACGCGCGCGACATCACGTTGCGGGCGATGGATGTTTTGGCGAGCGCCGATGTTCTGGCGGCGGAGGATACGCGCACCTTGCGCCGGTTGCTCGAACTGTGCGGCATTCCGGTGGGGGAGCGTCCGCTGATTGCCTATCATGACCACAATGGCGCGCGGGCGCGGCCGCGTCTGCTCGACGAGATCGCCGCGGGGCGGTCGGTGGCCTATGCGTCCGAGGCGGGCACGCCGCTGATCTCCGACCCGGGGTTCGATCTTTTGCGCGCGGTGCGCGAGGCCGGGCTGCCCGCAACCGCAGCACCCGGCGCGTCGGCCGTTGTGACCGCGCTGAGTGTTGCGGGACTGCCGTCCGACCAGTTCCTGTTTGCGGGCTTCCTGCCCAACGCGCGCGGAGCACGGGCAAGGGCGCTCGAAGCGCTGGCGGACACCCCGGCAACACTGGTTTTCTACGAATCACCCAAGCGGCTGGGCGCAATGTTGGCAGCCGCAGCCGACACCCTCGGAGCGGATCGCCAGGCCGCCGTCTGTCGGGAGTTGACGAAACGCTTCGAAGAATGCCGCAGAGGCACGCTCGCAGAGCTTTGCGCGCATTACACGCAAAACCCCGCACGCGGCGAGATCGTGGTTCTGATCGAGAAAGGCTCTGCGCCGCGGATCGATCAGGCGACGCTCGAAGACCAGGTCCGCGAGACGCTGAAAACCCTGTCGGTGCGGGACACCGCGGACCGGCTTTCCCGGGAATTGGGGGTTAAACGGCGGGAGGTTTACCAAATGGCAATGTCCATGTCGGAGAATGACTGAGCGGGATGGTTGCGTGGCGGCGGGGGCGCTTGTCTCGCGGGCCTGGCGGTAGGCGCCTGACATCCGGCGGAGTGGCCGCCGGCACTTGGGATGGCCGCGAAAGCTCGGGCTTTCCGCCAACGTAACGGAAGCCTGACGGCAATCGGGTTGCCTGCCAAAACACTGGTGCCTGCCAAAACCAATCGGGTGCCTGTCCAATCACATCGGGTGCCTTTGAAAGAGAGGGGTGACCGGCAACAATGCGGAGAGACCTGTGAGACAGAAAACCGACGCGATGCCGGGATTGCGCGCACGATCGGAGCCCTACAACGAGCGTGTCTCCGACGCGGCACGGGGCGAGACCAGCTGCGGTGCGGCGCGGCGCGACCGGGGGCGGATCGGCTACCACGCAGGGGTTTCGGCGGAGCATCAGGTCGAGACCGACTATGCGCGGCGCGGGTATGACCTTGAAAGACGGCGATGGCGCGGCGCTGGTGGAGAGATTGACCTGATCATGCGCGATGGGGACGGGTTGGTCTTTGTCGAGGTCAAGAAAAGCCGGTCTTTCGAACGCGCCCTGACGCGTTTGGGCGGGCGCCAGATCGCGCGTCTTATCAGCGCTGCGGAAGAGTTTCTCGGGACACAGCCGCGCGGTGCCTTGACGGAGGTCCGTTTCGACGTGGCGGTGCTTGACGGGCATGGCCAGATCCGGGTTCTGGAGAACGCGATCACGGCATGAAGCGAAACCTCGACCATTGAACCGGGAGCGTGCTTGCGCCATTTATGCCGGAGCAACGGGGGATGGCTATGCAGATTGCCTTTCAAATGGATCCGATTCTCGGGGTCGATGTGAATGCGGACAGTTCGTTTCGGCTGGCCGAAGAGGCGCAAGCGCGCGGTCATCGGCTGTTTTACTACGGGCCGGATCAGCTCGCTTATGAAGAAGGGGTGATCACGGCGCGGGGTCATTGGATGACAGTGGACCGCAACGGGGCGGACCCTGCGACGCTTGGCGAGCGCGTCTGTGTCGACCTGTCAAAGATGGATGTGGTCTGGCTCCGGCAGGATCCACCGTTCGACATGCATTATATCACGTCGACGCATCTGCTCGACCGGTTGGCGGACACCACGCTGGTTGTGAATAATCCGTTCTGGGTGCGGAATTTCCCGGAAAAACTGCTCGTCCTCGATTTTCCGGACCTGACGCCACCGACCACCATCGCCCGGGATCTTGAAACCATTCGCGCGTTCAAGGCAAAGCATGGGGATATCATCCTCAAGCCGCTTTATGGCAATGGCGGTGCGGGGGTGTTCCGGCTTGATGCGCAAGACCGCAATCTGTCATCGCTCTACGAGCTGTTCACGGGCTTCTCGCGCGAGCCGCTGATCGTGCAGAAATACCTCCCGGCGGTGACCAAGGGCGACAAGCGGGTGATCCTGGTCGATGGCGAGCCCGTGGGGGCGATCAACCGGGTGCCCGCCGAAGGCGAAGTGCGGTCCAACATGCATGTCGGTGGCCGCGCCGAGAAGGTCGCGCTGACCGCGCGCGACCGCGAGATTTGCGCTCGCATTGGCGGCGTTTTGCGGGAGCGTGGCCAGATCTTCGTTGGTATTGACGTGATCGGCGAGTACCTGACGGAGATCAACGTCACGTCGCCGACCGGCATTCAGGAACTTGAGCGGTTCGACGGTGTCTCGGTCGCGGGCCGCATCTGGGATGTGATCGAAGCCAAGCGCGCGTGAGCTGGCAGCGGCGTCTGATCAACGCCCAGCTGCGCGTGTTCGTGAAGCCGCGCCTGCGTCGGTTGCAGGCGCCCGAGCGCGCCCGGCGGGAACTGGACGCCGCGATACGATGGATGATGCGGCAACCGCCCGGGCTCCGGCACCTGCAAAGACCGGGCGGGTTGCACTGGTTTGGCGTCGGGGCGACGCCCGTGGCACCGGTGATCCTCTACTTTCACGGCGGTGGCTATGTCGCAGGCAGCCCGCAGGTTTATGCGGGCATGTTGGGGCGCTTGTCCAAGCTGGTCGGGCTGGAGATTTGCGCACCGGAGTACCGGCTTGCGCCCGAGCATCCGGCGCCAGCCGCGTTCGATGATGCCTGCGCGGCATGGGCGCGGCTGATGGCACTGGGTTACCGGCCGGACCAGATTGTGCTGGGCGGCGATTCGGCAGGGGGCGGGCTGGCGCTGGCGCTGCTTGCCCATCTGTGCCAGTCGGGAACACCGCCGGCCTGCGCCTTTGCCTTCTCGCCCTGGACCGACCTGACCATGAGCGGCGACAGCCTTGTGCAGAACCGGGACGCGGATCCGCTCTTTCCGGTCAGCCGCATTGCCGACCTGTGCGACCGCGTGCGCGGTGCGCTTGCGCCGGACGATCCGCGGCTTTCTCCGCTCTATGCCGCCTTCCCGGGCTGCCCGCCGGTGCTGTTGCATTGGGGCGCCACGGAAATCCTGCGCGCGGATGGGGCCCGGATGGCAGAGCGGCTCGCCGCGCATGGTGCGCGGGTCGAGACACGGGAATTCGACGATGTCGCCCATGGCTGGCAGCTCCTCGACGGATGGCAACCCGAAGCGCGGGAAAGCCTCTTCGAGGCGGCGCGTTTCATTCAGAGCGTTTTGGCAGACAACACCCGGTAGCTCAGCGCCTCGGCGATATGCGCCCGTTCCACACGATCGCTTTCGGCGAGATCGGCAATGGTGCGCGCCACGCGCAACACCCGGTGATAGCCGCGCGCGGACAGGCCAAACCGCTCCGCCGCCGCCAGAAGCAGCGCCTTGCCGTCGGGATCCGGGCTTGCGATCTCGTCTAGCACGGGGCCTTGTGCATCGGCATTGGTGATCACGTCGTCCAGACCGGCAAAGCGGGCTTCCTGAAGCGCGCGTGCCGCGGCCACGCGGGCCGCAATGGTGGCCGAGGTTTCACCGGTCGGGGGCAGGTCGAGCTCATCCAGCGCCACGGGCGGGATCTCGATCCGCAGATCGAAACGGTCCATCATCGGGCCGGAAATACGCGACAGGTAGTCCTCGCCGCAAACCGGCGCCCGGGAGCACGCGCGCGCGCTGTCGGTCAGGTAGCCACACCGGCAGGGGTTGGCCGCGGCGATCAGCATGAAGCGGCACGGGTAGCGCACATGGCTGTTGGCGCGCGCCACGACAATCTCTCCGGTTTCGATCGGTTGGCGCAGCGCCTCGATCACATCCGAGGAAAACTCCGGCAACTCGTCGAGGAAGAGCACCCCGTTATGCGCGAGGCTGGCCTGACCCGGCCCCGCCTGACGCCCGCCGCCGACGATGGCGGGCCTTGATGCGGTGTGGTGCGGGTCGCAATAGGGCCGGGTGCGGGAAATCCCGCCTTCGTTCAAAAGCCCCGCGAGCGAATGGATCATCGAGGTTTGCAGTGCTTCGGCGGGGGTTAGCGGCGGCAGGATACCGGGCAGGCTCGCGGCAAGCATGGATTTCCCGGAACCGGGCGTGCCCACCATGATCATGTGATGGCGCCCGGCGGCGGCGATTTCGAGCGCGCGCTTGGCCCGTTCCTGACCACGGATATCGCGCATGTTCCGCACACCGCCGGTTTCGACCACTTCGCCCGGCTTTGCGGGGGGCAGCACGGTCTGGCCATTGAAATGCTGTACCAGATCGAGCAGGGACGGCGCGGAAATGACGGTGCAGGCTTCGACCCAGGCCGCTTCGGATCCGCAGGCCTCGGGGCACAGCAGGGCGCGGTCGGATTCCGCCGCAGCCATCGCGGCGGGCAGGGCGCCGGGCACCGCCACAAGCGCACCGTCGAGCGACAGCTCGCCAAGCGCCACCACATGTGCGGCGGCATCCTCGGGGATGATATCGAGCGCAGCCAGCAGGCTGAGCGCGATGGGCAGGTCGAAATGTGAACCGCCCTTGGGCAGGTTGGCGGGCGAGAGGTTGATCGTGATGCGTTTCGAAGGCATCGCGATGGCGAGCGCGCTGAGCGCGGCGCGCACCCTTTCGCGGGCCTCCGACACCGCCTTGTCCGGCAAGCCGACGATGGAAAAGGCCGGCACGCCCGGCGCGACGGCGCATTGGACTTCGACCGGGCGCGCTTCGACCCCGTCGAAGGCCACCGTGTAGGCGTGTGCAACCATGCAGGCTCCTGTTCGGACAAGATGGCGCCCATCCTGCTGCCAACGTGGTTACCGAATGGTTAATCACAGGGCAGGGACGTTAATCCCTTTGCGGCAGGCCGGACTTTGCAGCAGGTCAAACGATGTGGCCCGGTGTCTTCGCTGGCTCAGGCACCGTCGCGCATTGCAACAAAGGCGGGCCAGGCGTCCTGGTCGGCTACGGTTTCGTTGCGGCAGAGCGCACTGGCAAAGCCGAACACGCGCCCATCGGTTTCCATGAAATGCGTCACCGGGTCGCCGGAATAGGGGCAGGCGGTGTTTTCTGCCGGGCCGGTTTCCACCGCGCGGGCGGTGCGCGGCGCAGGACCGGGCCAGTCGGCGCGGGGATAATCGCGCCGATACCAGGGCAGGTCCGGGCCTTGCACCAGCCCCATGCAGCGCCAGCGACGAAAGGCGGGGTCGCCCAGATGGGCCTCGACATAGCCCTGCCCCACGGGGCCGACGGGCAGCCCGTAGCCGGCGATCCGCGCCGCCACCGGAGCATAGAACGCATCGGCCACGGAATAGGCGCCACAGAGCCAAGGACCGCCCGAATGCTCCAGCGCCAGCGCCCAGAGTTCCTCGATCCGGTCGAGATCCGTCCGCACGGGCTCTGGGACGGGCACGGCGCGATAAGCGGCGCGCAGGTTCATGGGGCAATACTCGCGCAGGGCGGCAAAGCCGGCATGCATCTCGGCGGTCAAGCTGCGGGCGGTGGCGCGCAGGATCGGATCATCCGGCCAGAAACCGGCGTCGGGATGGCGCTGGGCAAGCTCTTCGGCGATCGCGATGCTGTCCCGGAGCAACCCACCCTCCGCGGTTTGCCAGAGGGGCACCGTGCGCGCAGGCGGCAGGTCGGACAACTGGTCGCGGACCTCTGCATCCAGAAAGCTGATCCTTCGAAGCGTCACGGCAATGCCGAAGCGGTCGAACAGAAGCCAGCCGCGCAGCGACCAGCTTGAATAGGCGTAGTCGCCGATGATGAGCGTATCAGACATGAAGGGGCCGTCCTCTTGTTCCGGGCATTTCGCGCAGAGCCTAGCGAGGCAGCATCGCGGAGGGAAATGCCATGATGTGGGGCACCCGATCACGATGGGTGAACAATGAATGGAATTTTCGTAAACTCTTAGGGTTTTGTTAAGCTGGACCGTCTAGCCCTTGAAACGTCCGTGATCCTGCGTCTGGCGCCCCCTCTGCGACGCAATCGGTCAAAACGGCATCCCAAATGCAAATTTTTTTCCGGTAAGAGTGATCCGAACCATCGCTGGGCCCGTAACTCAGAACAAGGGACAAAAGAAACGCTGATTCAGCGACAAGACCTTGGGGAGCGACCATGGCACTTGATGCATTCAACGACCAGACCCTGTCACGGCGGGCCATGAAGGCCGAGCTGCTTGATGCGGAAACGGAGCTTCGGCTGGCCTATGCATGGCGGGACGAACGCGACGAAGAGGCGCTGCACAGACTTATCACGGCGTATATGCGGCTCGCGATTTCGATGGCGGCGAAGTTCAAGCGCTATGGCGCGCCGATGAACGACCTGATCCAGGAAGCCGGGCTTGGCCTGATGAAGGCGGCGGACAAGTTTGACCCGGATCGCGGTGTGCGCTTCTCCACCTACGCGGTGTGGTGGATCAAGGCGTCGATCCAGGATTACGTGATGCGCAACTGGTCCATGGTGCGCACGGGGTCCACGTCGTCCCAGAAATCGCTGTTTTTCAATATGCGTCGGGTTCAGGCACGGATCGAACGCGAAGCGGCGTCGGCGGGCGAGACACTCGACCGGCACCAGCTGCGCCACATGATTGCGACGGAGATCGGCGTGCCGTTGCATGACGTCGAGATGATGGAAGGCCGCCTGTCCGGCTCCGACTATTCGCTGAACGCGACGCAGTCGGTTGAGGACGAGGGCCGCGAGTGGATCGACGCGCTTGAGGATGACAGCGCACAGGCCGACGAGATCGTGGAAAACCGGCATGACACCGATCAGCTGCGCACCTGGCTTGTCAGCGCCATGAGCGCGCTGAACGAGCGTGAGCGGTTCATCGTCCGCGAGCGCAAGCTGCGCGACGAGGCCCGCACGCTCGAAAGCCTCGGCAATGAGCTTGGCCTGTCGAAAGAGCGCGTGCGCCAGCTTGAAGCGGCCGCTTTCGTGAAAATGCGCAAGTCGCTTGAGGCGCAGTCGCGTGAGGTTCAGTACTTCCTGGCATGAGACGCCTGTTTCTCGTGATATGCCTGATCGCCGCCCCGGTTCTTGCCGTGGGCGGCGATTTGCGTGAGTGGCGGGATGCGGATGTTGTGTTCCTCGGGGAGCAGCATGACAATCCCGCGCACCACGCCCGTCAGGCCGCGCTCGTGGAGATGCTGCGCCCCACGGCGCTTGTGTTCGAAATGCTGACAGAAGCGCAGGCCGCCCGCGTGACGCCCGCGCTGCGCGGCGATAGGGCGGCGCTGGCGGACGTGCTGGATTGGGATGCGAGCGGCTGGCCGGATTTTGCCATGTATTACCCGATTTTTGCCGCCGCGCCCGATGCCGAGATCCGGGGTGCCGCGATCCCGCGTGACCAGGCACGGGCGGCGATGCAGACCGGAATGCAGGCCGTGTTCGGTCCGGAAGCTGCCGATTTCGGCTTGACCGAGAGGCTGCCGGAGGCGGAGCAGGCCATGCGCCAGACCTTGCAGGCCGAGGCCCATTGCAATGCCCTGCCGGAGACGATGCTGCCGGTGATGGTGGAGATCCAGCGGCTGCGCGATGCGGCCCTCGCCCGCGCCGCGCGCGACGCGGTGGCGGCTCTTGGGGGCCCGGTTGTCGTGATCACGGGCAACGGTCACGCGCGGCTCGATTGGGGTGCGCCGGCGGCGCTGGAACGCGCGGCGCCCACGCTGTCCATGCGCAGCCTCGGGCAGGGCGAAACGCCCACCGGCGCGCCGCCCGGCGGCTTTGACGTGGTGGAGATCACCGCGCCGGTGGATCGTGGCGATCCCTGCGCCGCCTTTCGCTGACCCGCGCCCCCTTTCCCTTCGCAGGCCGCCCGGCTAGGGTCGGCCCGACGCGGTGAAGACGCGGTGAAAGGGTCCGGTCCATGCTCGCAAACAAACGTATCCTGCTGATCATAGGCGGCGGCATCGCGGCGTTCAAATCGCTTGATCTGATCCGGCGGTTGCGGGAACGCGGTGCGGCGGTCACCCCCGTTCTGACAAGGGCCGCGACGGAGTTCGTCACGCCTCTCAGCGTGTCAGCGCTGGCTGGAGAGAAGGTCTACAGCGCCCTGTTCGACCTGACCGACGAAGCGGAAATGGGCCATATCCAGCTCAGCCGCGTGGCCGACCTGGTGGTTGTGGCCCCGGCTACAGCGGACTTGATGGCCAAGATGGCGCAGGGCCACGCGGATGACCTTGCCTCGACGCTGCTGCTGGCGACGGACACCCCTGTGCTGATTGCGCCGGCGATGAATGTGCGGATGTGGGAGCACCCGGCAACGCAGCGCAACCTTGCCACCCTGCGCGGAGATGGCGTGCGCGTCTGCGGCCCAAACGACGGCGACATGGCCTGTGGCGAGTTCGGTCCGGGGCGGATGTCGGAACCGCTGGAGATCGTTGCGGCCATCGAGGCCGCGCTGTCGGACGGACCGTTGACGGGCAAGCGGATCCTCGTCACGTCGGGCCCGACCCATGAGCCCATCGACCCGGTGCGTTATATCGCAAACCGGTCCTCGGGCGCGCAGGGCACAGCGATTGCCGAAGCGTTGCGCGATCTTGGGGCCGATGTTGTCTTTGTGACCGGCCCGGCGGCGGTGGCGCGCCCGGCGGGGGTGACGGTTGTCGAGGTCGAAACCGCGCAGCAGATGCATGACGCGGTGTTTGCGGCCTTGCCGGCCGATGCCGCCGTCTTTGCCGCGGCGGTGGCCGATTGGCGCATGGCGCAGGCGCAAAACTCCAAGATCAAGAAGACCGCCGGCGGGTTGCCGGTCCTGCAGTTTGCGGAAAACCCCGACATTCTCGCGGCGGTGGCGCAGCTTGAAGACGGCCGCCCGCCGCTTGTTGTGGGCTTTGCCGCAGAGACCGATGACGTGGAAGCCAACGCCACGGCCAAGCGTGCGCGCAAGAGCTGTGACTGGATCGTGGCCAATGACGTGAGCCCGGAGACCGGCATCATGGGGGGCGCGGAGAATGCGGTGACCCTGATTTCGGACAGCGGGGCGGAGGTCTGGCCGCGCATGGGCAAGGACGCGGTGGCAGCGGAGCTGGCCCGCCGCATTGCGCAGACCCTGTCATGAGCGCGGTGTCCATTGACATCCAGTGGGACGCCGATGCCGATACGAGCCTCGGCTTGCCGCGCTATGAAACGGAGGGTGCGGCGGGCGCGGACCTGCGGGCAAATTTTGCCGACCGGGGGACGGTCACGCTGGCACCGGGGGCGCGCGCGCTTGTGCCCACGGGGCTCCGGCTGGCCATTCCCGACGGGTTCGAGGTGCAGATCCGGCCCCGTTCGGGGCTGGCGCTCAAACACGGGATCACCCTGCCCAACAGCCCCGGCACGATCGACAGCGATTATCGCGGACCGCTTGGCGTCATCGTGATGAATGCCGGGGACAGCCCTTTTGTGATCGCGCATGGCGACAGGATCGCGCAGATGGTTGTCGCGCCGGTCTTGCGCGCCACCTTCAGGGCGGTTGATGGCCTGTCCGGCACGCGGCGCGGAACAGGCGGGTTTGGGTCCACCGGAGTGTGATGAATGGTTCTGGTCCTTGGTCTGGCAGCGTTGCTTTGGGGCATCGGGCATCTTTTTGGGGCGCCAAGGCAGGCGCGCCTTTACATGATCGGACTGCTTTACGTTGCGGTTCTGGCGCTGCATCTCGTTTTGCCGGATGGCCACCCGTTGCGCATGGCGACGGGCGAAAGCGCGGCGCTTTGGCTGATCGTTGGCGGGTTTTTCGTGCTGGTTCTGGCCTATCGCGTGTTTCTGCGGCGTTTGCGCGGGCAAGCCGAGGCGCGTGAACAGGCCGATGCACCAACTCCCGTGCCGGGCGCCTTTGCCGATGGCGAGCTTGACCGTTACGCGCGGCATATCGTGCTGCGCGAGCTTGGCGGACCGGGGCAGAAACGGCTCAAGCAGGCGCGGGTTCTGGTGGTCGGTGCCGGGGGGCTTGGATCGCCCGCGTTGCTCTATCTCGCGGCGGCCGGTGTCGGCACGATTGGCGTGATCGACGATGACGTGGTGGACGCGGGCAATCTTCAACGACAGGTGATCCACCGCGACGCGCATCTTGGCATGCCCAAGGTGTTTTCCGCCGAAATCGCCATGAAGGCGCTGAACCCCTATGCCGATCTGCGCCCCTACAAGCGCCGTCTGACGCCGGATATCGTGGCGGATCTTCTGGCAGAGTATGATCTCGTTCTCGACGGCACGGACAATTTCGAGACGCGTTACCTTGTCAACCGGGTTGCAGCGGAGCAGGGCAAGCCGCTGATTTCGGGCGCGCTCAGCCAGTGGGAGGGGCAGGTCAGCGTCTTTGACCCAAAAGCCGGGGGCCCTTGTTATCAATGCATCTTTGCCGAAGCGCCTGCGCCGGAGCTTGCGCCGTCCTGTGCACAGGCCGGTGTGCTTGGCCCGTTGCCCGGGGTGGTCGGGTCGATGATGGCGGTCGAAGCGGTCAAGCAGATAACCGGCGCGGGCGCGGTGCTTCGTGGCGAGATGCTGATCTATGACGCGCTCTGGGGCGAGACCCGCAAGATCACGCTCCGGCCGCGCGCCGATTGCCCTGTGTGCAAGGGTGGCAAAGCCGTTTGATTTGCGGCCTTGGGCGGCTTACGTCTTGGGCAAAGGAGACATACATGACCAACCCGCTTTTGACCGACTGGTCGACCCCCTTTGCGCTGCCGCCGTTCGAGGCCATCGAGGATGCGCATTTTGCGCCCGCCTTCGAGGAGGCCGTCGTGGCCCATGCGGCGGAGATCGAGGCGATCGCCAACAATCCCGAACCGCCGAGCTTTGCCAACACGATCGAGGCGATGGAGGGCGCGGGCGAGGCGCTCGATAAGGTTCTGTCGGTTTTCTACAATGTTGCGGGCGCGGACAGCAACGAGACCCGCCAGACCCTGCAGCGCGAGTTCAGCCCAAAACTCTCCGCGCACAGCTCGGCCATCTACGCCAACCAAGCGCTGTTTGCGCGGGTTCAGGCGCTGTGGGAGGCGCGCGAAACGCTTGACCTTGGCCCCGAGGAAGCGCGCGTGCTCATGCTGACGCATCGCGGCTTCGTGCGGGCGGGCGCGGCGCTGGAAGGCGAGGACGCGGAAGAGATGAAGACGGTCAAGTCGCGGCTTGCGGTGCTGGGGACAGCGTTCACGCAGAACCTGCTGAAGGATGAGGCTGACTGGATGATGGATCTCGCCGAGGCGGATCTTGAAGGTCTGCCGGATTTCGTGATCGACGCGGCGCGCAGCGCGGGCGAGGCCGCTGGGCGGCCCGGTCCGGTGGTGACCTTGTCGCGTTCGCTGATTGTGCCGTTTCTTCAGTTCAGCCCGCGGCGCGACCTGCGGGAAAAGGCCTGGCGGGCCTGGACCGCGCGCGGCGAAAATGGCTGTGAGACGGACAATCGCGGTATCGCGGCCGAGATACTCGGGCTTCGGGAGACCCGCGCCAAACTGCTCGGCTATCCCGATTTTGCCCATTACAAGCTGGAAACAGAGATGGCGGGCACGCCGGAGAATGTGCGCGATCTCTTGATGCAGGTCTGGGAACCGGCGCGCGCGCAAGCCATGGCCGACATGGCCGAGATGGAGGCCATGCTGCAGGCGGACGGGATCGACGGGCCGTTCGAGCCGTGGGACTGGCGCTATTACTCGGAAAAGCGTCGCCAGGCGCTGCACGATCTCGACGAGGCGGAGCTCAAGCCGTATCTCCAGCTTGACCGGATGATCGACGGCGCCTTTGCCTGTGCAACCCGGCTGTTCGGGCTGGAGTTCGCGCCGATCGACATCCCTCTGTATCACGCGGATTGCCGGGCCTGGGAAGTCACGCGCAACGGGGCGCATGTGGCGGTGTTCATCGGCGATTACTTCGCGCGCAGTTCGAAACGGTCAGGCGCCTGGTGTTCGGCGTTCCGCAGCCAGGCAAGGCGGCCGCAGCTGCGGACACCGGTCGTGGTGAATGTGTGCAACTTCGCCAAACCCTCCGAGGGCAAGCCGGCCTTGCTGTCTTATGACGATGCGCGCACGCTCTTCCACGAGTTCGGCCATGCCCTGCACCAGATGCTGTCGGATGTGGAATTCGGGTCGGTATCGGGCACCTCCGTGGCGCGGGATTTCGTGGAATTGCCAAGCCAGCTCTATGAGCATTGGCTTGAAGTGCCGGAGGTTCTTGCGGAATTCGCCACCCATGCGGAAACCGGCGAGCCGATGCCGCAGGCGCTTCTTGACAAGGTGCTCGCCGCCGCAACCTTCGACATGGGCTTTCAGACGGTGGAATATGTGGCCTCTGCGCTCGTGGACCTGGAGTTTCATTCCGGACCCGCGCCAAAGGATCCGATGCAGAAACAGGCCGAAGTGCTTGAGGCGATCGGCATGCCGCGCGCGATCACGATGCGCCACGCAACGCCGCATTTTGCGCATGTCTTTGCGGGCGACGGGTATTCGTCCGGATATTACAGCTACATGTGGTCAGAGGTGATGGACGCGGACGCCTTTGCCGCCTTCGAGGAGGCCGGTGGCCCGTTCGATCCGCAGATGGCACAAAAGCTCGAGGGCTTTATCCTGTCGCGCGGTGGATCCGAGGAAGCCGAGGCGCTTTACATGCAGTTCCGCGGCAAGATGCCGGGCGTGGACGCGCTGTTGAAAGGGCGCGGGCTGGCGGCCTGACACGCGGCCGTCGAGAGGGCGCGGAGCCGTTCGGCGCCGGTGTGGATGCGCGGATAGCGGGGTTTTCTGATATCGGTCGGCGGCGCAGGTGTTCTGTGTCGCCGGCCGTATCGGGAGCGGTGCCGCCGTGCGGGCGCTGCTGGCCGAGTGGGCGCTGCTGGGCCATGTGGGCGCTAGTGCGCGTGCTGGCGCTGCTGGGCCATGCGGCCGCGGATCCGGCCGGGCGGTGGCTCTAGAAGGGCAGCCGATCCATCGTGAAGCCCTGGTCTTCCAGAAGCGCCAAGACCCCGTCCGCGCCGCTCAGGTGAGCCGCGCCAAACGCCACAACCAAGGGGGCGTCACCGGTGCCCGCCGCGTCGAGGATGACGTCGATCCAGGCGCGGTTGCGCTGCACCAGAAGGCGGTCGGAGAAATCAGCGAACAGCGCTTCGGTTTGTGCCGCATCAAGCGCCGTAAACCGTCCGGCCAGCACGTCGGGCACGGCCCATGTTTCGGCGTGGCGTTCTTCGAAATAGGCGGCGGCAAGCGTGGTGAACAGGTCGTCCTGATCCTCCGGTGGGGCAAGGCTGCTGCGCAGGATGTCGAGTTGGCGGTCGAGCGGTATTTCTGCAAACACCGAAATCGCTGCGTCGAAGGCCTCGAGCGGAGCAACCGGGACGCCGGCCTCGCGTGCGATGTCCTCGATCTGGCCGTCGAGCCCCTGGGGCATGCCGCCATCGAGCGCCATGCAGGAGGGCATGGCCAACAGGATCGAGATATACCACGGTCGAAATTTTGCGGCCATGAAGCCGGGGATGCCGCGGCTTGCCAAGGTCGCCGAAAGGGTGCGCCATTCCTCTTCGTTCAGAAGCGCGGGCAGGCTTGTATCCTCAAGCACCAGAAGGGCGGGGTTGCGCGCCATCATGGCCTGCAGGCGCTGTTCTTCCACGTCGGTCATTTCGAGCAGCACCGTCCCGGCCGATCGGATCAGCGGGGAGAGACGGGTGATCACCGGCTCAAAACGAGGATCGTCGATATGCATGGTGCCGATGAGGTGGATGACGCTTTCGCCACGGGTGGCCCGCCAGTGATTGCCCTCGGGAAAACGGCGCCCGTCGAGCGCATCGGCCAGTTCGGCGCGCTCGGGCCCGGTCAGGGTCGGGCGCAGATCTTCACCGCCGCAGAGCGCCAGAAGCGGCGCCGGGAGCAGCAGCGCCAGAGCAAGGGCGAGCGCGGCCATCGCGGGCAGGGAGGGGGTGAACGCTCGGATCATGGCGCGTGTCCTTTCCGGGTGTCCGGGTCGGGTGCATGGCATTGCAAACGGGCCGGAGCGGGGCGAAACTGTGGATATGTTGCGAGAACGTGAGCTCTATGCCCCGATCAAAGCGTATTTGGAAGCGCGCGGCTACGTGGTCAAGGGCGAGGTCGGGGCTGCGGACCTTGTTGCGCGGCGGCCCGATGCCGGTGACGAGGCGGAGCCGGTGATTGTAGAGCTCAAGCTGCGGATCAGCCTCGCACTGTTTCATCAGGCGGTGGCGCGTCTGACCATCACCGACCAGGTCTATATCGCGGTGCCGAAACCCACCGGCAAACAGGCGCGGCGTGCGCTGCGAGACAACCGCGCGCTGTGCCGCCGGCTCGGCCTCGGGTTCCTGACCGTGCGCGCGACGGACGGGACGGTCGAACTGCACTGTGATCCGGGGCCCTATGCGCCGCGCAAGAACAAACCGCGCCGGGAAAAGATGCTGCGCGCTTTTGACCGGCTTGACGGAGATCCCAATGATGGCGGCTCCACGCGTCACGGGTTGGTCACGGCCTATCGTCAGGACGCGGTGAAATGTGCCGCCTATCTTGCGCAAACTGGCCCGGAGAAGGGATCCATCGTGGCGCGGGCCTGTGCGGTGCCCAATGCCACGCGGCTGATGCGCGACAATCATTACGGGTGGTTTTGCAAGGTCGAAACGGGTGTCTATGCGCTGACGGAGGCCGGACGGCGCGGATTGGCGGATTGGGTCGACAGCGTGTGACGCGCTGCCACGTGGCGCGCAGCCGGGTTCCGCTCTACGCGCGTGTCGCGCCGCACGCGCTGCGGGGGAGTGGCCCTGCCCGCGCGCCGGGGCCCGGATGGAGGCTCCGGGCCCTGCCGGCCCCACCGCCGCCAAGGCACAGCGATCGCATGGGGGCGAGCCGCTTGATATCAAGGTGGAACGCAGAAAATTTGCATGGGTTTTTTCGATGATTTCGTGTTGACAGGCTCTGGCAGCTTGCCTATCTCCTGCGCCGTTAGCACTCACACATGGTGAGTGATAACGGTCGGACGATGCCAAAGGTTGGGTCGTTCGATCCAAGTGGGAACTTTGAGCGAGGAGACTCGAAGATGGCATTCAAACCGCTTCATGACCGTGTGCTGGTCAAGCGCGTGGAAAGCGACGAAAAGACCGCCGGAGGGCTGATCATCCCCGACAGCGCCAAAGAAAAGCCGGCAGAGGGCGAAGTGATTGCTTGCGGCGATGGCGCGCGCAAGGACAGCGGCGAGCTCATCGAGATGGGCGTGAAAGCCGGCGACAAGATCCTGTTCGGCAAGTGGTCGGGCACCGAGGTCACCGTCAACGGTGAAGAGCTGCTGATCATGAAGGAAAGCGACATCCTCGGCATCATCAGCTGAGACGTGGCGGGCTGAGCCCGACCCGACGCTTACCGCATCCCAAACATTCAATTCAGGAGACCCTCAATGTCTGCCAAGGACGTGAAATTCGATACTGAAGCCCGTTCGCGCATGCTCAAGGGCGTGAACATCCTCGCCGACGCCGTGAAAGTGACCCTCGGCCCGAAAGGCCGCAACGTGGTCCTGGACAAGTCGTTCGGCGCGCCGCGCATCACCAAGGACGGTGTGTCTGTTGCCAAAGAGATCGAGCTTGAGGACAAGTTCGAGAACATGGGCGCCCAGATGGTGAAGGAAGTCGCTTCCCGCACCAATGACGAAGCCGGCGACGGCACCACCACCGCGACGGTTCTGGCTCAGGCCATCGTCAAGGAAGGCATGAAGTCGGTCGCAGCGGGCATGAACCCGATGGACCTCAAGCGCGGCATCGACATGGCGACAGCCAAGGTTGTCGAAGCCATCAAGGCAGCGGCCCGTGAAGTGAACGACAGCGCTGAAGTTGCGCAGGTCGGCACCATCTCCGCCAACGGCGAAGCCGAAATCGGCCAGCAGATCGCAGACGCGATGCAGAAGGTCGGCAACGAGGGTGTGATCACCGTCGAAGAGAACAAGGGCCTCGAGACCGAGACCGATGTTGTCGAAGGCATGCAGTTCGACCGTGGCTACCTCAGCCCCTACTTCGTCACCAACCCGGACAAGATGATTGCAGATCTCGACGACTGCATGATCCTGCTGCACGAGAAGAAGCTCTCCTCGCTCCAGCCGATGGTGCCGCTGCTCGAATCCGTGATCCAGTCGCAGAAGCCGCTGCTGATCATCGCGGAAGACGTGGAAGGCGAAGCGCTGGCGACCCTCGTGGTCAACAAGCTGCGCGGCGGCCTGAAGATCGCAGCCGTCAAGGCACCGGGCTTCGGCGACCGCCGCAAGGCCATGCTGCAGGACATCGCGATCCTGACCGGCGGCCAGGTGATCTCCGAAGATCTGGGCATGAAGCTCGAGAACGTCACCATGGACATGCTCGGCTCGGCCAAGAAGGTCTCCATCACCAAGGACGAGACCACCATCGTCGATGGTGCCGGTGAGAAGGCGGAAATCGAGGCGCGCGTGGGTCAGATCCGCACGCAGATCGAGGAAACCACCTCCGATTACGACCGTGAGAAGCTCCAGGAGCGGGTTGCGAAGCTCGCAGGCGGCGTGGCCGTGATCCGCGTTGGCGGCATGACCGAAGTGGAAGTGAAAGAGCGCAAGGACCGCGTGGACGATGCTCTGAACGCGACCCGTGCCGCTGTGCAGGAAGGCATTGTCGTCGGCGGCGGTGTCGCCCTCGTGCAGGCCGCCAAGACGCTTGAAGGTCTGTCCGGTGCAAACAACGATCAGAACGTCGGGATTGGCATCGTTCGCCGCGCGCTCGAAGCGCCGCTGCGCCAGATCGCCGAGAACTCCGGCGTGGACGGCTCGGTTGTTGCAGGCAAGATCCGCGAAAGCGACGACGTGACCTTCGGCTTCAACGCACAGACCGAAGAATATGGCGACATGTTCAAGTTCGGCGTCATCGACCCGGCCAAGGTTGTGCGCACCGCACTTCAGGACGCGGCATCGGTTGCAGGTCTGCTCATCACCACCGAGGCGATGGTGGCGGACAAGCCGTCCAAGGATGGCGGAGCAGCCGGCGGCGGCATGCCCGACATGGGCGGCATGGGCGGCATGATGTAAGGCAATTGCCTTCGCATCTGTCCCTTGTGACAGACAACGGAAGGGCGTCCCTCGGGGCGCCCTTTTCCGTGTGCCGCGCGTGCCTTTCGATCCG
>NZ_JAFMPQ010000028.1 GCF_020667845.1 Cognatishimia sp. F0-27 | reverse complement strand
CATCAGGTCTCGTGCCAAGCTGATCTCCATCGCAGATACCAGCTTGAATCACGATCAGCGTGCCCTGTGAATCCCTTTTGTCAACACAGCCTAGTCCTTTCAATTTCAGCTACGACAACACCCTATCCATCAGCCGCATTTGGAATGACCGCAGCTTGCGCAGGTCATGCACCCTTCGACCATCCGCATGTCATACTGGCCACAGGACGGGCAAGCTGGACCACGCGGTGCGTCGAGATTGACCACCGCGGCCTGAGGATCGCTTTTGAGCCCCATGCCTTCGCCCTCAAGGAAACCGATGGCGACCATATGGCGCTCGATCACACCGCCGATTGCGGCAAGGATCGACGGGATATACTTACCCTGCACCCAGGCACCGCCGCGCGGGTCAAACACCGCCTTGAGTTCCTCGACCACGAAACTCACATCGCCGCCGCGCCGGAACACCGCAGAGATCATCCGCGTGAGAGCGACCGTCCAGGCAAAATGCTCCATATTCTTGGAATTGATGAACACCTCGAACGGCCGTCTATGCCCCCCGACGATGATGTCGTTGATCGTCAGATAGATCGCGTGCTCGCTGTCGGGCCATTTCAGCTTGTATGTCGCGCCCTCCAAAGCCTGCGGTCGGTCCAGCGGCTCGGACATGTAGACCACGCTGCCATCGTCGAGACCCGCCGCGATGCTCTTCGGGTCGTTCTCGGTCTCGGAGGGCAGGTCCCGGCCGCGGGTGGGGGTGGAGCCCCCGCCCGTGGGGGCGGCCGGGGGCTGCCCGGCTTCGCCGGGCTGCGCTTCATCGGCATCCCCAAAGACAAGCTGTTTCACCGGTACACCCAATAATTCTGCGATTTCAACAGCGTGCCGATTTGGGAGTTCTCTTTGATCCAATTCAACTTGAGTTATGTACGTTCTGCTAAGTCCTACGGCATCGGCCACCGCAGCCTGTGTCAATCCCCTACTCTTCCGCGCATCGCGAATTCGTGCGCCCATTGTTTTTGGCGTCTCCTCCGAAACGCTCAACACAGACCCCGTCACATCGTTGGGCCGGTATGTCGTGCATCCCTTGCAGCCTGTCTCATAGGCTTCGAGATAAACCTCCTTGAAGTCTTCAAAGGAAATGTCCTCGGGGCAGTTGATTGTCTTGGAGATCGATGAATCCACCCATTTCTGCGCCGCCGCCTGCATCCGCACATGGTCGAGCGGGGCCAGCGTCTGGGCGTTGACAAAATGATCCGGCAGGGGCGCGTCACCCTTGAGATCGCGCCACATCTGCACCGCGTAGTCGACCACTTCCTCTTCGGTGCGCGACCCGTCTTTCTGGAGCACCTTGCGGGTATAGCTGTAGGCAAAGACCGGCTCGATGCCGGAAGACACGTTCCCAGCATAGAGCGAAATCGTCCCGGTGGGCGCGATGGAGGTCAGAAGCGCGTTTCGGATGCCATGCTCCCGGATCGCGGCGCGCACGTCCTCATCCATGGTCTGCATGGCGCCGGATGCGAGGAACTTCTCCGCATCGAACAGCGGGAAGGGCCCCTTCTCCTTCGCCAATTGCACCGACGCCAGATACGCGGCGCGGGCGACCCGGTGCAACCAGCGCTCGGTCTGACGCGCCGCCTCCTCGGAACCGTAGCGCAGGCCCACCATCAGCAACGCATCCGCAAGCCCGGTCACGCCAAGTCCGATCCGGCGTTTGGCATGCGCTTCTTCGGCTTGCTCTTCGAGCGGGAAACGGCTGGCATCCACAACGTTGTCCATCATCCGCACGGCCGTCGCGACGAGATCCTCAAGACGGTCTTCGGAAAGCGCGGCATCATCCTCGAAAGGGCGATCCACCAATCGTGCAAGGTTGATCGACCCAAGCAGGCAGGCACCGTAAGGCGGCAAGGGCTGTTCGCCGCACGGGTTCGTTGCGGAAATCGTCTCGCAATAGTTGAGGTTGTTCGCCGCGTTGATCCGGTCGATGAAGATCACGCCGGGTTCCGCGTAATCATAGGTCGCGCGCATGATCCTGTTCCAGAGATCACGCGCCTGCACCGTCTTGTAGACACGGCCGTCAAAGACAAGCTCCCATGCCGCGTCCGCCTTGACCGCCGCCATGAAAGGATCGGTCACGAGCACCGACAGGTTGAACATACGCAGACGCGCGGCATCGGATTTGGCCGCGATGAAGTCCTCGATATCGGGGTGGTCGCAACGCATCGTGGCCATCATCGCGCCGCGCCGGGAGCCTGCGGACATGATCGTGCGGCACATCGCGTCCCACACGTCCATGAAACTGAGCGGGCCGGAGGCGTCCGCCGCGACCCCATGCACCGCAGCGCCCTTGGGTCGGATGGTGGAAAAGTCATAGCCGATGCCACCGCCTTGCTGCATCGTGAGCGCGGCCTCCTTCAGCATGTCGAAGATGCCGCCCATGCTGTCCGGGATCGTGCCCATCACGAAGCAGTTGAAAAGCGTGACGGACCGCGCCGTGCCCGCCCCCGCGGTGATGCGCCCGGCGGGCAGATACTGAAAATCCTCCAGCGCCGCGTAAAACCGCTCTTCCCACGCGTCCGGCGCCTGCTCCACTGCGGCCAACGACCGGGCGATCCGACGCCAAGTGTCTTCGACGGTCAGATCCTGCGGGGTTCCGTCAGCGGATTTCAGACGGTATTTCATGTCCCAGATCTGTTCTGCGATGGGAGCGGCGAAACGGGTCATGGCGGCTTTATCCTTGGGCTGGCACGGTCAGGACGCGACATAGGGCCGGTGCCAGGGTGGCAAGGCCTTGCATCGGGGATTGTCTCGAAAGGCTCTGACGATACCCCGACTCGCGTACAAAACGCAACACCTTGCCCCCGCCGCTTTGTGAGATACCATAGCTTGCGTGGCATGGGGAAGAATCTGTGGATAAACGCGTCAATCTGCTCAAATTGAGTGTCGGCACCGAAAGTGTAGAGAGCCTGCAGGACTGGCAATCAGGCTATGCGCGCCGGTTCGACGACGGTTTACCGCGGCATGTCACCCGCATGTGGCCACGTCGCGAGGCCGAGATTCTGTCTGGCGGATCCATCTTCTGGGTCATCAAGGGCTTGATCCAGTGCCGACAGAAGATACTCAGGCTCGACCGCGTTACCGGACAGGACGGCACGCAGCGATGCGCCATCGTGCTCGACCCCATGATCGTGCGCACCGCGACGGCACCAAAGCGCCCGTTTCAGGGCTGGCGTTACCTTGAAGTGGGCGATTCACCGCAAGACCTTCCAGAGCACAGGCAGGGCGAAGACAGCCTGCCGCCCGAACTGGCCGGGGCTCTGGCCGAGATCGGTGTGCTCTGATCCTTCCGGGCCGTCGGGACAGCCCTTACAAGACGCTTTACGATCACCAACGCCTCCGCCATCCGGTCATGACGGTCCACACAAGACCGGGGACCTCCCGCGCCGCCGCTTTCGCAAAGGGCCACGGCCGGCTGCCCCGGATCGGCACCGCGGCCCCACGAGCCCGCATGCCAAGTTGGCGGGCGATCAGGAGCGCGCGCGGCAGGTGCCAAATGTCCGATACGATCACCACCTCCCGTGTTTCCGCCCCGAGGAGAAATGGCCGGGCAAATGCGAGGTTTTCCAACGTCCGCGTCGATTGTTCCTCGAGCATGATATGGGTTCGCGGGACGCCTTCTGCCATCAGCGTTTCGGCAATCACCGAGGCTTCGCTCGGGCCATGACGGCCAAGACCACCGGTGGCTACGATACCGGAAATCGCGCCCTCCCGCCAAAGGTTCAACGCGTGCGCGGTGCGTCTGCGCAGGGTCGGGGACGGCACACCGCCCGGCCAGACCGCCGCACCAAGCACAATGGCGAGCGGACGCGGGGTCATGTCCGGGTCTCCGGGAAATTGCACAATTCTATCCGGCATGGGAGCAGGAAAGCACAGTCTCTGTGCGGCGCCCAGAGACAAGCACGCGGCAGGACTGGTTGGCATTTTGTCGCAGCACGCATACCTATGCGTCCAACACGTCACCATAACGAGCGAGGATAGCCATCATGGCCGAAGAGTATACCCCACCCAAGGTCTGGACCTGGGACCAGGAAAACGGCGGGACTTTTGCGTCGATCAACCGGCCGATTGCGGGCGCGACTCACGACAAGGCGCTGCCGGTGGGCTCGCATCCGTTCCAGCTCTACTCACAGGCAACCCCGAACGGTCAGAAGGTCACGATTCTGTTTGAAGAGCTGCTCGCAGCGGGGCATGCGGACGCGGAATACGATGCTTGGTTGATCAAGATCGGCGACGGCCATCAATTTGGCTCCGGATTCGTCGAGGTCAATCCGAATTCCAAGATCCCCGCTCTTCTGGACCGCTCCGGCGACACACCGGTGCGCGTGTTTGAATCCGGCGCGATCCTGCTGCACCTCGCCGAAAAATTCGACGCCTTCCTCGGCCCGAAAGCGGCCCGCGCAGAAATGCTGAGCTGGCTTTTCTGGCAGATGGGCAGCGCGCCCTACCTTGGTGGCGGGTTTGGCCATTTCTACGCCTATGCGCCCCACAAAATGGAATATCCGATCAACCGGTTCGCGATGGAGACCAAGCGTCAGCTCGACGTGCTCGACCGCAATCTCGCCGAGCGCGCCTACATGATCGGCGATGATTACACCATTGCCGACATGGCGATCTGGGCATGGTACGGCAATCTGGCGCTTGGCCGGCAATATGGTGCGGCTGAGTTCCTTCAGGTCGAAAGCTACGAGAATGTGCAGCGTTGGGCCAAGGAGATCGGCGCACGTCCCGCTGTCATTCGCGGGCGCATGGTCAACAAGACCAATGGCGAGCCGTCGGAGCAGTTGCGCGAACGGCATTCCGCCGAGGATTTCGAGACCCAGACCTGGGACAAGATCGGCGACGGAAGCTGATTTCCGGAGTGCTTGTCCGCCCTCGGGGATGACGCGCAAAGCGCGCAGGGGGCGTTGCCCCCTGACCCCCAGGATATTTCCGGCCCAAAGAAACACAGGCGCGTCCTGCCGATGTTGGGGCGCCACCCTTGTCCGGGCTGGGCGTGCTGGCAATTGTCTGGGCAAGGCGCGGCACTACCTGCCTGTCCATGATGGATGATGATTCAGGTTTTTCGGTCCCGACGTCGCGGTTTGCACGCGCGGGCAGGCTCGCGACCCTCGGAGGCGGGATCGCGGGCGCCATGGCGGCGGGTGGTGCCCGTGCGCTGCTATCGGGTCAGAGGCCAGACCCCCGTGCCCTTCTCATGACACCCGCCAATGCGCGCCGGCTCACCGATGAGCTGGCCCGTATGCGCGGTGCGGCCATGAAGATGGGGCAGCTGCTTTCCATGGAAGCCGGAGATATCCTTCCCGAAGAGCTCGCGACGATCATGGCGAGGCTGCGCGCCGAAGCCCAGACCATGCCACCCAGGCAGCTCAAACAGGTGCTGATCGCGAGTTATGGAACCGGGTTTCTCAAGCGGTTCAGCAGCTTCAACACGCGGCCCATCGCGGCGGCTTCGATCGGCCAGGTGCACCGCGCAGTGGCTCTCGATGGGCGGGAGCTTGCGCTCAAGATCCAGTATCCCGGCGTGCGCGGGTCTATCGATGCGGACGTGGCCAACCTCGGGGCCATGCTCAAGGTCTCCGGCCTGATCCCCAAAGGCGTTGCCATCAAACCGTTGCTCGAAGAAGCCCGCCGCCAATTGCATGAAGAGGCCGATTACCGGCGTGAGGCACGCGAGCTCGAAGCCTTTGGCCACTTGGTCGCAAAGGATGCAGACCTGATCACGCCCGCGGTCCATGCCGATTATTGCACAGATGATATTCTGGCGATGGATTTCGTGGACAGCCAACCAATCGAACAGGTCGAAACCGCCGATCAGGACACGCGGGATTTTGTGGCCACGCGTCTTTTCGGCTTGTTCTTTCAGGAGCTTTTCGACTGGCATCGTGTCCAGACCGATCCGAATTTCGCGAATTTCCGCTGGCAACCCGCCGACAAGCGCGTAGTCCTGCTCGATTTTGGCGCAAGCCGCTCCTTTCCTGTCGACACCGCAAATGCGTTTCGCGCTCTTCTGGATGCGGCATTCGAAGGGCAAGCCGGCGCAGTACGCGATCAATTGACCCGCATGGACATCCTTCCCGAGCGGATGCCGGAGGGGCAAGAGCGCATCATCGGGATGATGATCGAGCTTGCGCTTGCGCGGCTTGGGGCGGAGGTGGTCGATTTCGGCGATACCCGTTTTCTGGCGGAGATGCGCGAGCACGGGATGGTTCTGGGCGCGCAGGAAGGATTTCGTCACATTCCGCCATGGGACGCGCTCTATCTGCAGCGCAAGCTTGGCGGGCTTGTCTTGCTGGCCACCCGGCTCAAGGCCCGGGTGCCATTGCGCGGGTTGATGGCAGCGCATCGCATACAGGGGCGCCCCCCTGCGCAGGGCTGATAACCTTGCGAAGGCGGTTTCAGTCCGCGCGCCGCAAATCCAGATGCGCCCGCAGCTGATGGAGCGTTGTGCGCTGATCATCGGTGAGCGGTGCGGTGCGTGACCGGAACAGCGTGGCTTGCGACCGCAACACCGGTTCCTCGGCCAGAACCTTGAGATGATTGGCGCGCAGGGTTTCACCGGTTGATGTGATGTCGGCGACCGCCTCGGCCGTCAGGTTGGCAACCGTGCCTTCGGTCGCACCCTGACTGTCCACCAGTCGATAATCGGCCACCCCGCCTTCCCGCAGGTAATCCCGCACCAACCGATGGTATTTCGTCGCAATGCGCAGGCGGTGACCATGCTCCGCGCGAAACGCTGCAGCGGCGGCATCGAGATCGTCGAGCGTATCCACGTCAATCCAGGCGGCGGGCACCGCAATGATCAGATCCGCGAAGCCGAACCCAAGCTCCGCAAGCGGTTCCACCTTGCGATCCCACTGCACCAGCTTCTCACGGATCAGATCCGTGCCTGTGACGCCGAGGTGAACCCGCCCTGCCGCAAGCTCGCGCGGGATTTCACTGGCCGACAGCAACACGAGCGAGACCCCGTCGATTCCGTCGACCGCACCGGCATATTCGCGTTCCGACCCGGAGCGCGACAACCGAACCCCACGGGCGCCAAACCAGTCGAAGGTCTTCTCCATCAACCGCCCTTTCGAGGGCACACCCAGTTTGATCGTCATGGTTGCTTCCCCGAAAGCGCGATCATCAGGTCGGGCCGGATCACGGCGCCAACCGCGCGAATGTGCCCCCCCTGCCCGAGCCGTTGCGTCAGCGCATCGTAGCGCCCGCCCGTGGCGACCGGCGGCAGATTGGCGATCGGATCGGCCACGAAGCCAAACACGAACCCATCGTAATACTCCATCGAGGTCCGGCCATAACTGCCCTCGAAGTCGATCTTGTCCACATCCTGCCCCCGTGCACCGAGCGCCTCCAGACGCGCCTCGAAGGCATCCAGCGCCTGTGTGAGTGCTGGCAAATCCACGGCAATGTCGCGCAGTCTTTCAAGTGCATAGGGCAGCGTCTCCCGGACCGACAGCACCGCATCGATCAGCGCAACCTGCTCTCTCGCCAGCGGCGGCGCAGCCGCATCGGCGCGCAGCGCGGCAATACGCGCCTCGATCTCGGCGCGACTGCGTTTGCCGCTCTGGGGCGGCGCATCGGCAAAGGGATCAGCGGCAGCAAGCAGCGCGACGCGAGTCGGCGGCGGCGGGGTCTTGCCCGAATACCGGTTGAGCAGAGCCCGGAACCGGCCCGGACGCCACAAATGGCGCAGAAGCGCCGCGCGGCGCGCTTTTGTTGTCTCCAGACCGGAGACGGCCGCAATCAAGACACCGATATCGCCCGTGACGGCGCGAAGCCCAAGCGGCGCCACCGCATCGGCCACAAGCGAAAACACCTCCGCATCTGCCGCGGCCGGGTCGGCACGGTCGAACAACTCATAGCCGACCTGAACATATTCCGACGCCCGTTCGGGGTGCGCTTCCTGGCGGCGAAACACCTTGCCCGCATAGGTATAGCGGGCCGGTTCCGCACCGCCGGCCATGTGCATTTCAACCACGGGCACTGTGAAATCCGGGCGCAGCATCATCTCTCCCCGCTCCGGGTCCGCCGTGACATACGCCCGTGACCGGATTTCTTCGCCATAAAGGTCCAGCAGCGTTTCAGCGGATTGCAGGATGGACGGCTCGACAAGCACCGCACCCTGCGCTTCAAAGCGCGCGCGCAACGCCGCAGCCTGGGCGCGTATCGCCGCTGCCTTTTCGATCATGCCTGCCCGTCCAGAATCGCCTTGACCCGTGCAACCAGTTCCGCGCGCGGCACCGCATATTGGCTGGGACGTTCCTTCCACTCGTCGAGCGAGGCATTCTCGGCGATCTTTGCGCCAAGGATGAGATCCTTGATCTGAACGATCCCTTGGGCCTTTTCGTCCGCACCCTCGATCACCGCCACGGGAGAGGCCCGCTTGTCTGCGTATTTCAGCTGGTTGCCGAAGTTCTTCGGATTTCCGAGATAGACCTCGGCGCGGATGCCCGCCTGGCGCAGTTCCGACACCATGGCCTGGTAATCGGCCATGCGGTCGCGGTCCATCACCGTCACAACCACCGGTCCCTGCGCGGATGTGTCCAGCCGCCCCTTTGCATCCAGCGCTGCAAGCAAACGATCCACACCGATTGAGACGCCCGTGGCCGGCACAACCTGCCCCGTGAAGCGCTTGACCAGATCGTCGTAGCGCCCGCCGCCTGCGACCGAACCAAACTGCCGCTTGCGGCCTTTCTCGTCGAGGATTTCAAAGGTCAACTCGGCCTCGAATACGGGTCCGGTATAATAGCCAAGCCCCCGCACGACGGAGGGGTCGATCTCGATCCGGTCCGGGCCATAGCCTTGCGCCTCCAGAAGGGCGGCGATCTGGGAAAGCTCATTCACGCCCTCGGCACCGATGGCGCTGTCGCCGATGGCCGCATTCAGATTGGTCAATGTGGCGTCTGCGCTGTCGCCTTTCGACGTGAGGAAAGCGACAACGGGTTCCGCTTGCGCATCGCTCAGCCCCACACCGTCAATATACGCGCCCGAGGCATCGAGCCGCCCCTTGCCCAGAAGCTCCCGCACGCCCGCTTCGCCGACCTTGTCAAACTTGTCGATGGTGCGCAGGACGGCATCGCGTTGGTCACCATCATCGAGCCCCATGCTTTCCAGCACGCCATTCAATACCTTGCGATTGTTCACGCGGATGACGTAATCGCCGCGCGGAATACCAACCGCTTCCAGAGTGTCGGCCAACATGGCACAGATCTCTGCATCCGCAGCCACCGACGCGGCGCCTACCGTGTCGGCATCACATTGATAAAACTGGCGAAACCGCCCCGGCCCCGGCTTTTCATTGCGCCAGACTGGACCCATCGCATAGCGCCGATAGGGCAGCGGCAAGTCATTGCGATGTTGCGCATAAACCCGCGCCAGAGGGGCGGTCAGATCATAGCGCAGCGCCAGCCAGTCGCCGGGTCTGTCGACCTCGGCATCCTCCTGCCACGCGAAGACGCCTTCGTTGGGGCGATCCACATCGGGGAGGAACTTGCCGAGCGCCTCAACCGTTTCGACCCCCGCGCTTTCCAGCGCATCGAAGCCATAGCGATGATACACCCCGGCAATCGTTTGCAGCATATCGTTCCGCGCGGTCACCTCGGTGCCGAAATAGTCGCGGAAGCCCTTCGGCGTCTGCGCGCGAGGACGGGGGGTTTTCTTGGGCTTGGCCATGGGTTTTGTCGCCTTATCGCCTAGACTTCATGCGCGCTCCGTCTACTCTCTTGATCAACAGGGGGCAAGCGTAGCCCCAGGGTCCGCCAAAGGAGATCCGGATAATGGAACGGATGGACAGGGTCGAAGAGCGTGTGGCCGATCTCATCAGGACGGTCGACGACTTGTCCGACACAGTTGCACGGCAAGCCAAGGACCTAGCCCTGCTCAACAAACACGTGTCGCTGCTCATGTCTCGCGAGGCCGAGCGGGAAGCCGATACCGGCGGTGGCGCCTATTTCGGTGACGACCGCCCGCCGCATTACTAGGCCGATCAGCGGCACTGGATGCGTCCGCCGCGCAGGACGAACGCTGCCCTCCGGCCGCCGCCACAACGCCGCGCTCCACCGCGTCAGGCTTTCGTGGCATCAGGCACCGGGTCGGCAAGGCGCCCGCTGCCGGTGCTCCGGCAAGCCAACCTGCGCGTTACCGTCGTCAGATCGCTCGTGCGCCGCTACTTGGTCTTGATATCAAGCGCAAGCACTTCTCCGTCGTGCACGAGCAGGTTTTTCCACCGGGGCGTGCTGCCGAAACGCTCATAGATCGAGACAAAAACCGTGCTCGACGACATCCTGTTAATCCGCGCGCCGCAGGGCTGGCCCTTGCGGACACGACAGACCCGCGACTTCAAACGCTCATAGGCTTCATCGGTCTCAGAAACCGGCTGGCTGCCGCTGGCGGGGCCGTAACGGATCTGCTCATAGATCTCCGGGTCGCCAAACAGCACCAGCGCTGCCGTGAATTGCCGTGCGCAACCATCGTCAAAACCGGTCAGATAGAAATTGCGCTGGCTGGTCGAATTGGGCGTGCTGTCATAAAGCGCGTACCGTGCCCGCCCGCTGTCAGGGTAGCGCATGATGCGTGTCCCGAGACTGCGCAACGGGACCCCGCACAAACGCGCGATCTTGCCATAGGGAAGCGTCACACCCGGACCGACCTGTTCGTAATCCGGCGCGCCCGGTGCGGGGCCGCGCCCGCTGCTGCCTGATGCGCCGCCACCGCCAGCCGCCGCACGCGTCAACATCCCGCCGAACAAGCCGCCGCCGCCGGTATTCTCAGCAACGGTCTCGTCGACACTGGCTTCCGGCGTGTCATCCCCTGTGGCGGGCGTCCGCGCCGCGGCTGGCTCCGCTGCATCCGCGACCTCGGTGTCATCTTCCGCCTTGGCCGCATCCGCGCGCCGCTGGAAGAAGCCAAGCAACCCGCCGCGCGGTGCCGCGGCCTCTTCGGGCACAGGGGTGGTCTCTGCAACCGCGTCGACGGTCGGCGCGTTCGGGTCGGCCTGCATTTCGGCGCGCGGCAGCTCGTCGGCCATCTCGGTTTCAGACAATCGCGGCAGTTCCGCGAGCGGATCGCTGCAAGCGGTCAACGCCAAAACGGACGCGGCGATCAGGTAAAAGGGAACGCTACGCATCGCGCATCCTCGCAAATCTCGGTTCATCAGTTCTACTGCACAGAGGGCATCCGGTCCACCGCATGTGAGAAGCGGTTTCATGCGGCGCAATCCAGCGCAGAGGCACAAACGCCGCAAACGGGGTCCGGCAATCAGAATTCCTCGATCGCCATGACCCCATCAAGCGACTTTACGGCCCCCCGGATTTCAGGAGTGACGGGGAACTGTTCTTGCAGATCAAGCTCCACCTCGCCGGGCAGATCGTCATGCGCCAGACAAAGCCGCACCGGCCCGCGCGCCGCCTTGGGAAGCTGCTCCGCCGCCCGGGTGAGCACATTGGCAATCTGTGTCATCGCCGACGTGTTCTCGACAAAAATTCGCAGACCCGCAGCACCGGCCTCGGCGACCGTCCCCTCCGCCGGGACAACCGACCGGCCCAGAAGCTTAAGCTGATCGCTTTCCATCGTGGCTTCCACGGTGATCACCACCTTGGCACCGGTTTCGAGATGCTCGCGCGATTTTTCCAGCGCTTCGGAAAACAGCGTCACTTCAAACGCACCGGTCGGATCGCTCATCTGGCAGAAGGCAAACCGATTTCCGCGGGCGGACTTGCGTTCCTGCCGCCCCGCGACCACACCGGCCATCTTCGCCACGAGAGGCGACCCTTCTGCCTTTGCCGTAACCTCGTCAAGGGTCGAGACACCCCGACGCTTGAGCGCGGGCATGTCATCGTCAAGCGGATGGCCCGACAGGTAGAAGCCCACGGCCTTGAACTCTTCGGCCAGCCGTTCACCCGGCATCCACTCGGACACGGGTGACAAACGCGGTTCCGGAAGATCATCGCCCGCCTCACCAAAAAGCGATACCTGGTTGGAATTGCGCTGCTCATGCACCGCCGCAGAATACGCCACAAGCGCGTCGAGGCTGTCGAGCACGCGGTGCCGGTTGCGATCCAGCGTGTCGAAGGCTCCGGCGCGGGCCATCATCTCCAGCGGGCGCTTGCCGACTTTCTTGAGGTCCACGCGGCGCGCGAAATCGAACAATGTCGCGAAGGGCTTGTCCTGTCCGTTGACGATACGGGCGTCCGTGACGAGGCGCATCGCCTCCATACCGACATTCTTGAGCGCGCCCAGCGCGTAGACCAACTTCCCCTCCACCACATCAAAAGCGGCCTGTGACCGGTTCACGCATGGTGGCACCCAGGGCAGGCCAAGACCCTTCTTCACTTCCTCGAAATAGACGGAGAGCTTGTCGGTGAGATGGATATCGCAATTCATCACCCCGGCCATGAACTCGACCGGGTGGTTGGCCTTCAGCCACGCCGTCTGATAGCTGACCACCGCGTAAGCGGCCGCGTGGGATTTGTTGAAGCCGTAATTGGCGAACTTGTCGAGAAGGTTCCAGACCTCCGTCGCCTTGTCCTTGTCGACACCGTTTTCCTTGGCACCGGCAAGGAACTTGGGCCGTTCGGCGTCCATCGCCTCCTGGATCTTCTTGCCCATCGCGCGGCGCAGAAGGTCGGCACCGCCGAGCGAATAGCCCGCCATCTCCTGCGCGATCTGCATCACCTGTTCCTGGTAGACGATGATGCCCTGCGTCTCATCGAGGATGTGATCGATCGTGGGGTGCAGGTTCTCGCGCTCTTTCTTGCCGTTCTTGACCTCGCAATAGGTGGGGATGTTCTCCATGGGCCCGGGCCGGTAGAGCGCAACAAGGGCGACGATATCCTCGATACAGGTCGGCTTCATGCGCTTGAGCGCATCCATCATGCCCGAGCTTTCCACCTGGAACACCGCAACGGTCTTTGCTGCGGCATAAAGCTTGTAGGACGCCTCGTCATCGAGCGGGATCGCCCCGATGTCGTTCTCCGTGCCCGGCGCGGGGCTGTAGAGCTCCGTTCCATCAGCGGCCACATGCAGCGGACGGCCAGATTTCAGGATCAGGTTCACCGCGTTCTGGATCACTGTCAGGGTCTTGAGACCGAGAAAGTCGAACTTTACCAGTCCGGCCTGTTCCACCCATTTCATGTTGAACTGCGTCGCGGGCATTTCGGAGCGTGGATCGCGGTAGAGCGGCACCAGCTCGTCGAGCGGGCGGTCGCCGATCACGACCCCGGCGGCGTGGGTGGACGCGTTCCGGAGCAAGCCTTCGACCTGCTGTCCGTATGTCAGAAGCCGGTCGACCACCTCTTCGTTTTTTGCCTCCTCCGCCAGACGCGGCTCGTCCTTCAGCGCCTTTTCGATGCTGACCGGCTTGACGCCTTCGACCGGGATCATCTTGGACAGGCGGTCCACCTGTCCGTAGGGCATCTGCAACACGCGGCCGACATCACGCACCGCAGCCTTGGAAAGCAGCGCACCAAAGGTGATGATCTGACCCACCCGGTCATGCCCGTATTTGTCCTGCACGTAGCGGATCACCTCTTCGCGGCGATCCATGCAGAAATCGATGTCAAAATCGGGCATCGAGACCCGTTCGGGGTTCAAAAACCGCTCGAACAGGAGCGAATACCGCAGCGGGTCCAGATCGGTAATCGTAAGCGCATAGGCCACCAGCGAGCCCGCACCGGACCCCCGTCCCGGCCCCACCGGGATGCCCTGATCCTTGGCCCACTTGATGAAGTCTGCCACAATCAGGAAGTAGCCGGGAAAGCCCATGCCCTCGATGATCCCCAGCTCGAACTCGAGCCGCTTTTCATACTCGTCCACAGAAGCGGCGTGCGGGATCACCGACAGGCGCGCCTTGAGCCCTTCGACAGCCTGCCGACGCAGCTCCACCACCTCGTCATCCGCAAATCGCGGCAGGATCGGATCCCGCCGATACGCCATGAAGGCGCAGCGCCGCGCGATTTCAACGGTATTTTCAAGCGCTTCCGGAAGATCCGCGAAAAGCACCGCCATTTCCTGTGGCGTCTTGAGGTAATGCTGTGCCGTCAGGCGTCGGCGCGGTTGTTGCTGATCGACATAGGCGCCTTCGGCGATGCAGATCAACGCATCATGCGCCTCGTACATCTCCGGTTTCGGGAAATACACGTCATTGGTCGCAACCAACGGCAACCCCATGTCATAAGCGATCTCGACAAGCCCGCTTTCCGACAGGCGTTCCGCTTCCGGGACTGCACCGTCCTCGTCGCGGTGGCGTTGCAACTCCACATAAAGCCGATCGCCGTAAATCTCCGAGAGCCGCGCCATCAGCGCCCGCGCCGCCGGACGCAGACCCGCCTGCAAGAGCCGGCCCACAGGTCCGTCCGGACCGCCGGTCAGACAGATCACGTCCTCGGAATGCCGGGCCAACTCGTCCACGGTGACATGCGGCAATTCCGAGCCTTCGCGCAGGTAAAGGCACGAGTTGAGCTTCATCAAGGCCTCGTATCCCGCCTCCGTCTGCGCGAGGCACACGATGGGCGCCGGCGCTTTGGGCCGTTGACCGGGCTCCGGCTCCTGATAACGCAGATCGATCTGGCATCCGATGATCGGCTGCACACCGGCTCCACTTGCCATCACCGAAAATTCGAGCGCGGCAAAGAGGTTGTTGGTGTCGGTGACCGCCACAGCGGGCATGCCCATGTCTGCGATCAGACCGGGCAGCTTCTTGAGCCGGAGAGCGCCTTCCAGGAGCGAATACTCTGTATGTGTGCGCAGGTGAATGAATCGGGGATCGGACATACGGCCACGATAGGCTGTGTTGAAAGGCTGTAAAACCCCAAGATATGCCGAGATGTCCCAAGCCGCATCCGGCCATGCTGTCCGCCGGACACACGAGATCCGAAAGTCGGCCCAAACGGATACCCGGAGCAGGAACAGCCCTGTGGACTCGCGACGCGGCGTTCCAACCGCCGCACGCGCGCTTTGCCTGACTTCTGCCCAGCAAGCAGTCTTGGCACGGGCAGCCCTCATTAAGGCCATCCACGCGGGTCAAGCGACCAAACCCGGGAATGCCGTCCGCACGCCCGGTGCGCCGCTTGGTGGCCGCCACACCACATTTGATCGTTTCAGCCCTGTCCGCGATGCAGAAACCGCGCGCAGGCGGCCACAACCGGCTGCACCGCCCCGAGGCCGGTCAACAACGCGCTCCGCGGATCGACCGACGCGGACGGTTGAATGCAGGGCGCGCGCGCTCCGCCGGATCATTTGGCGGATGAGCAGCCGGACGCGGCACAGATCCGAGACGCGAAAGCCCCTCCATGGCGGGCTTCTCAGGACCAAAGAGGGTGCACGCCATCGAGCCGTGCCGGCCCCAAACCGACAGGCCTCCCCGATCAGGGCATCTGGATGCTGCGCAGATAGGCGACAATATCGGCAATCGGCTGCGATACCAGAACCGGCTGACCGGAATCCGCCTTCATCGGCACATCCATGACGCCCTGAAAGAAGGGGCCAAATACCGGCATTGGGGATCCGTGGCTTGCCAGAGGGTCTTGCCCGTCAATTCTTTCGATCACCCGCTGCATCGGAAAGATCCCGTCATTGCGCGCACTCAGAGCCGTCAGGTCCGGCGGTGTGATCAGCAAGGCACCGCTCAAGGGGCCATCCCCTTCCGCCGCTGCACCGTGACAGCTTGCGCAATGCCGCTCGAACAAGGCCTCGCCTTCGCTTGGTTCCTGCGCGGTTGCCTGTCCGCCGATGATCGTTGCGGCCGTCAAACATGCCAGAAATATTCGCATAATGGTCTCCATCCCGTTGTGACTGGTTCAGTATGGGCGCGCGCGCGGCATTCCGCGTTGATCCGCCTCAAATGGCGCGGTAGCCTCTGACATGCTCAGATTTCTTCTCATGGTGTGCCTGATCAGCCTTGCCCTGTCCGGGCGCGCGGCGGCACAGGACACCGACCTCGAACTCGTTCTTCTGGCGGATGCGTCGGGATCGATCGACTCCCGCGAGATCGCGCTACAGCGTGAAGGCTATGCGCAGGCGATGACCGATCCGGAAGTGCTCGCCGCAATCCGCAACACCGCCTATGGCTCGATTGCCGTGACCTATGTGGAATGGGCCGCCAATCAGGCGGTGGTTGTGGATTGGATGCGGATCGAGGATGCCGCTTCCGCCGCCGCGTTTGCCAATGCGCTGCAGGACAAACCGCGGCAGGCCTATGGACGCAATGCCATTGGGGCAGCGCTTCTGGAAGGGCTGCGCCTGATGGAAACCAACAGCTTCGACGGATGGCGCCGGGTGATCGATTTCTCGGGCGACAGTGTCAACAACTACTCCGGCCCCTCCATCGCAAGCGCGCGGGAGACCGTTCTGGCCGCCGGTGTGACGATCAATGCGCTGCCGATCCTGCGTCCCAACGATCCCGGTCGGGCGCATGGGGGACTCGAAGCGGCCTATGAAGCACAGATCATCGGCGGGCGCGGCGCGTTTGTGGTCACCGCAGAAGATCGCTCCAGCTTTGCCGATGCGGTGAAGCGCAAACTCATCCTCGAGATCACGGGACCATCCGGTCTGCCGCGCGATGTCGCCACGCGGTGAACCCGGCTGATCCTGACATGATCGGGAGGGGCTCCGTTGTTGGTCTGAGACGCTGAACCGCCAGAGCCACCGCCACTCGCGGCGGCACCGACGACGCTCGCGGACGTATATACGGCCAACCCGCCGGGGCTCATCCCTCCGCCATCCGCACCAATTAGTGGTATGGCTCCAATTCCATTGGTGGTCGTTCCGGCGCCACCCGGCACGATCGCACCCGCGTCATCGTCGTCAAACACTCCGGCGGCAGCAAGACGCGCAGCGCGCTCGCCCGCGCGCTCTCGGCATCTTCGATACTGGCCGGAAAAGCTCCGGAATAACCGGGCGCAAAAAGCACGTCCCGATAATGATACCCTTTGAGATTGGGGGGGGAGCGTGCCTGGCACGCCGCTGGTCTATCCCGTGATTGGGGTTTATCACCCGGCAGGTATCGGGCATGCGGTGGTAGCGCCCGCACCCTGTCAGCATCAAGCCGACCGCTGTCGCGGCTACAATTCCTACCATCCCTTGAATTGTCCTTCCTCGGGTTGGCCTCCGGCGCTCCGATAGCTGCGGAGCGTCTTCACAGGCAGCTTTGCCACGCAGGCTTTTTCGATATCGAAGAGCGTCCGCCCGCATCTCTTGCTTTTCAGCGTGTCACACCGCGAGACCTGCGCGCAGAAGCCCACCCCCCAAAACATCCGCGGAAGTGCGGTCATTGGCACCGGCGTCCTTGCCCGCGAGGGCGGGTCCAAAAGGTCGGCGGCGGCGATGCCAGATTGGTGCCGTCATTCAGTGGCGATATGCGCCTTTGCAAGACCCTGCGCTTGTCAACACCGTCACCCAGACGTCCACCCTGTTCGCAAATGACAGGGCGGGCAGGACCGGTTTCGGAGGCGCGCCGAACGCCGCGATCTGAGGCATTGAGACGGTTCACCGTCCCCAAACGCGGTTTTTGGCTTGCCAAGTTCCGTATCGGCCTTCTACGCTCGGACCCGGAAATCAAGATGGCGCAGCTTCTACGCCGCATCGAAGGCGCCACCCTCGAACAGGGGCAGTTTTGGTATAGCGGCAGGTTTTTCACAATGGATATCACCTTTCTTCTGAACGGAGAGAGCGTGTCGCTACGCGATGTGGCCCCGACCGTCACGCTGCTGGATTGGCTGCGCGAGGAACGCGGTCTCACGGGCACAAAGGAAGGCTGCAACGAAGGCGATTGCGGCGCTTGCACCGTCATGGTGGCGGATGTGGAGGGGGCCAAGGCTCTGAACGCCTGCATTCTGTTCCTGCCGCAACTCCACGGCAAGGCGGTGCGCACTGTCGAAGGGCTGAGCGGCCCTGATGGCGGCCTGCACCCGGTGCAATCGGCGATGGTGGATCACCATGGCTCGCAATGCGGGTTTTGCACGCCCGGCTTCGTGGTTTCGATGGCCGTGGCACATCTCAATGGGGACACCGCGCATGACGACGCGCTGGCGGGCAACCTGTGCCGCTGCACCGGCTATGCGCCGATCATCCGGGCCGCACAAGCAGCCGAACAGGCGCCCGTGCCGGATTGGCTCGAACCCGCCAAGGGCTTTCGCATGCCACAACAACCGGCGCCGCTCGACATGGCTCCGGACAGCGCCGATGCGCTCGCAGACGCGCTTTTGAGGACACCCGATGCCACGCTCATCGCAGGCGCCACCGATGTGGGCCTCTGGGTGACCAAAGGGCTGCGCGATCTGGGGCCGGTTCTGTTTCTGGGACGGTGCACGGACTTGCAGCAGATCGAGGAGACCGAAGACGGGCTCCGGATCGGGGCGGCGGTCACCATGGATCGGATGCTTTTGGCGATGCGGGACCGACACCCGTCCTACGCGGAAATGATCCGCCGCTATGGCTCGGCGCAGGTGCGGGCGGCCGCGACGATTGGCGGCAACGTGGCCAACGGCTCCCCCATCGGGGACAATCCACCCGCGCTGATCGCGCTCGACGCGCGACTGCACCTGCGGTGTGGGCAGGATCGGCGCGTCATGGCCATTGAGGACTTCTTCATCGCCTATGGGCAACAGGACCGCGCCCCCGGAGAGTTCGTGGAGGCCATCACGATTCCTGTCCAGAAAGACCGCCTGCGGGTCTACAAGCTCTCGAAGCGCTTCGATCAGGACATCTCTGCCGTCTGTGGGGCGTTTTCGATCACCGTGGAGGACGACATAGTCACCGCCGCACGCATCGCCTTTGGCGGCATGGCCGGCATTCCGAAACGCGCGAGCCACGTGGAGCGCGCGCTTGTCGGCAAGCCCTGGAGCGACGCCACACTCGCCAGCACACAGGATGCCTGGGAAGAGGACTTTGCGCCGATGACGGATATGCGGGCCTCCGCCGGCTACCGGCTCGACAGCGCACGCAACATGCTACGGCGGTATTTCCTCGAGGATCGGGGCGAAGCGGTTTCCGTGCTTGAGGTGACGCCATGAGCGTGAGCAAACCCCTTCCCCATGATGCAGCACGGCTGCACGTCACCGGTGCGGCGCGCTATGTCGATGATATTCCGACACCGGCCAGGTGTCTGCACCTCGCCTTCGGCCTGTCGCAAGTCGCGGCGGGTCGGATCAAGTCCATCGACCTTGAGGCCGTGCGTCATGCGCCGGGCGTTGTCGGCGTATGGGAGGCCAACGACCTGCCCTCCGACTGTGATTGCTCGCCATCGGCCCATGACGAGCCGATGCTGTCTGGCAAGACGATCCATTATTTTGGCCAGCCGGTCTTTCTCGTCGCCGCAACCTCATACCTCGCGGCACGCAAGGCCGTGAAGGCCGCCGAGATCCTGTTTGAGACGCGGGATGCGATCCTGACCATCGATGACGCTCTGGCCGCGGAGTCGCGCTTCGAAGACGGCCCCCGTGTCTGGAGCAAGGGCGACGCGGGAGAGGCGATCGATACAGCCCCGCACCGGATCGAAGGCGAGATCGAGATGGGTGGGCAGGAGCACTTCTATCTCGAAGGGCAGACCGCCCTCGCGATACCGCAGGAAGGCGGCGACATTCTTGTGCATGCCTCGACGCAACACCCGACCGAGATCCAGCACAAGGTTGCTCATGCCCTGCATCTTCCGATGCACGGCGTGCGGGTCGAGACGCGCCGCATGGGCGGCGGCTTCGGCGGCAAGGAAAGCCAGGGCAACGCGCTTGCGATCGCCTGCGCGGTGGTTGCGGCAAAGACGGGCCGGCCCGCGAAGATGCGTTATGATCGCGATGACGACTTCATGATCACCGGCAAACGCCACGATTTCCGGATTGCCTACCGCGCGGGGTTTGATGCAGAGGGGCGGGTCCTCGGTGTCGAATTCGTGCAATATGCGCGCTGCGGCTGGGCGCAGGATCTCTCGCTGCCGGTGGCCGACCGCGCGATGCTGCATGCGGATAACGCATATCACCTGCCGGCCATCCGGATCGAAAGCCACCGTTTGCGCACGAACACCCAATCGGCCACCGCGTTCCGGGGGTTTGGCGGACCACAGGGGATGCTTGGCATCGAACGCGTCATGGATCACGTGGCGCACCACCTGGGCACGGATCCCTTGGCGGTCAGGCGCGCGAATTATTATGCCGCGGCGCAGGATGTGGACGCAGGCGGGGGGCCAGCCCCCCGTTCGGCGCAGCCGAACGCCCCCCGGGATATTTCAGGCCCAAAGAAAGACGCGGACAGCACCACGCGCGGTGCGTCACCAACTGTGTCGCAGATGCCCGGCGCCCCGCAGCCGGACAGGGTTCGGGCGCCGCAGCACCAGACGACGCCTTACGGGCAGGCCGTGACGGACTTCATCCTTCACGCGATGACCGACCGGTTGGAACGCGATGCAGACTATACCAAGCGGCGGGAAACAATTGCGGCGTGGAACGCGCAATCGCCCGTGCTCAAACGCGGCATCGCATTGACCCCGGTGAAGTTCGGCATCTCTTTCACCCTGACCCATCTCAATCAGGCCGGGGCGTTGGTGCATGTCTACCAGGACGGCTCCATCGCCATGAATCATGGCGGCACCGAGATGGGGCAGGGTCTGTTCCAGAAAGTGGCGCAAGTCGCTGCCAGTCGCTTTGGCCTATCCCCCGAGGCGATCAGGATCACCGCCACCGACACCGCCAAGGTGCCCAACACCTCTGCCACGGCGGCGTCATCGGGGTCGGACCTCAACGGTATGGCCGTAAAGGCCGCTTGCGACACGATCCGCGACCGGATGGCGGAGCATCTGGCACGCCTGTATCAGACGGAGCCCGGGACGGTGCGGTTTGCCGACGGGCACGTGCATGTGGGCGACGCCGTTCTGTCCTTCGGCGAAGCGGCGACGCTGTGTTACGAGGGGCGGGTCAGCCTCTCCTCCACCGGGTTCTACAAGACGCCCGGATTGCAATGGGACCGGATCAAGGGACGGGGCCGGCCGTTTTTCTACTTTGCCTATGGTGCGGCCTGCACGGAGGTAGTGGTCGACAGCCTGACGGGCGAATACCGGATCCTGCGGGCCGACATCCTGCATGATTGCGGTACCTCGCTGAATCCGGCTCTGGATATCGGCCAGATCGAGGGTGGCTACGTTCAGGGTGTCGGGTGGGTCACGACCGAAGAGTTGGTCTGGGACAGTGAAGGCCGGCTGCGCACGCATGCCCCTTCGACCTACAAGATCCCGGCCTGCTCCGACCGACCGGACGTGTTCCATGTCGCGCTTTGGGACGGGGCCAATCGCGAAGACACGATCTATCGGTCCAAAGCCGTGGGTGAGCCCCCTTTCATGCTTGGCATTTCTGCATTGATGGCGCTGTCGGATGCCATTTCCGCCCATGGCTCGCGTTATCCGGACCTTCATGCGCCGGCAACGCCGGAGCGGGTTCTGTCGGCGATCCAAAGGGTGCGCGATGGCGATTGACCTCGAAGAGCTGCGCGACGCGGTGAAGCGCCATGGAACCGTCGCCCGCGTGGTGATCGCGGCGGTGCAAGGCTCCAGCCCGCGCGAGCCCGGTGCGGCGATGCTCCTCTGGCCCGGCGGGCAATCAGGGAGCATAGGCGGCGGCACGCTGGAATACGAAGCCTCTCGACAGGCCTTTACGCGACGCGGGGCAAGCCGCCACGCGCTTGGGCCGGAACTCGGTCAATGCTGCGGCGGTTCCGTCACCCTCTGGACCGAGACCTGGGACGCGGACAGCCTGTCTGAGATCAGAGACAGCGCCCTGCTCGCGCGCGGCCCCGGCGCGCGGCCGCTGGCCGTTGCGCGCATCGCGGAGCGTGCGCGTTCGCGGGGTGCGCCCGTGCCAACCGGTCTTGTGGATGGCTGGATGGTGGAACCGGTCCTGCACCCCCAAAACCCGGTCTGGATCTGGGGCGCGGGACATGTGGGACGCGCGATTGTCTCCCTCCTGGCGCCGCTGCCCGATCTCGCGATCACGTGGGTCGATACGGCGAACGACCGCTTTCCCCAACAGGTTCCGCAGGGCGTCACGGCGATCCCCGCGGCGGAACCCGCGCTGTTGATGCCACGCGCACCGGGCGATGCGGCGCATATCATCCTCACATATTCCCACGCATTGGATCTCACCCTGTGCCATGCGGCACTCGGCCACCGCTTCGGGTTTTGCGGCCTGATAGGGTCACGGACCAAATGGGCGCGTTTCAAGTCACGGCTCGCCGATCTCGGGCATGATCGCGCGCAGATCGACCGCATCACCTGCCCGATCGGACAGAAATCGCTTGGAAAACATCCTCAGGCCATCGCCATTGGTGTGGCCGCGGAGATCGTTGACCATTACACCTCAATCACCAATCGATCCGAGAGGACCAGCAGCGCGTGGCCGACACACTCCTCAGCATCACCGGCCTGACCAAGGCTTACCCGGGCGTTGTCGCCAATGACGACGTGTCGTTTGACATTCGCACGGGCGAGATTCACGCGCTTCTCGGAGAGAACGGTGCGGGCAAGTCCACGCTGGTCAAGATGATCTACGGTCTGGTCGCTCCTGACCGCGGCAGCATGCGCATCGATGGCGCGGCCTTCGCCCCCGGCAGCCCGTCAGAAGCACGGCAATCCGGCGTTGCCATGGTGTTCCAGCACTTCTCGCTTTTTGACGCGCTTGACGTGGCGGAGAATGTCTCGCTCGGCATGGATGATCCGCCCAAGCCCGGCGCTCTGGCGGCACGGATCCGCGACGTGTCGGAAGCCTACGGGCTGCCGCTCGATCCGCACCGGCTCGTCGGAACGCTGTCGGCCGGGGAGCGCCAGCGCGTGGAAATCATCCGGTGCCTGTTGCAGGACCCACGGCTCCTGATCATGGATGAGCCGACATCGGTGCTGACCCCGCAAGAAGTCGAGATCCTGTTCGAGACGCTTCGAAAGCTGAAAACCGAGGGCACGGCCATCCTCTACATCTCCCACAAGTTGGAGGAGATCCGCACGCTCTGCGATCACGCCACCATTCTGCGCCGCGGCAAGAAGGTCGCGACCTGCACGCCAGCGGAGGAAACCGCCCGCAAGCTCGCCGAGATGATGGTTGGGTCCAGTTTTGCCACACCGGTCGCACAGAGCCGCACACGCGGAGACGTCCTGCTGGAAATCCGTTCCTTGAGCCTGCCAGCACCGGATGCCTTTTCGACACCGCTGCGCGATGTGTCCTTTGCCGTGGCCGCCGGCGAGGTTCTGGGCATCGGGGGCGTGGCCGGGAACGGGCAGGACGAATTGCTTGCCGCCCTGTCCGGGGAGCGCATTGCGCCTGCCGGGACGGTGGCGCTCAAGGGCAAGGATATCGCACGGCTCGGTCCCGTTGCCCGACGCGATGCGGGCTTGCTCTCGGGGCCTGAAGAACGGCTGGGCCATGCGGCCGCGCCAAATATGAGCCTCATCGAGAATGGCGTGCTGACCGCCGCCCGGCGAGAGAACTTGGTCAGCCGCGGATTTATCGGCTGGGGCGACGCGCGGCGTTTTGCCGAACGTGTGATCGACGCATTTGACGTGCGCACCCCCGGACCCGGCGTCGCGGCGCGGGCGCTTTCCGGGGGCAACCTGCAAAAATTCGTGGTGGGTCGAGAAATCCTGCAACGCCCGGACGTGCTTGTCCTGAACCAGCCGACCTGGGGCGTGGATGCCGCCGCTGCCGCCGCCATCCGTCAAGCCATCCTCGACCTCGCCGCCAAGGGCGCCGCGATCGTGGTGATCAGCCAGGATCTTGACGAGTTAATGGAAATCTCGGATCGCTTCGCCGCGCTGAATGAGGGGCGCCTATCTGCCGCGCGGCCCGTTGCAGAGCTCGACATGGAGAAGATCGGGCTGATGATGGGTGGTGCGCATGACATGGAGGTGGCGCATGATGTCCACTGATCCCGCGCAATCCGCTCGCGGTCCCGCCAACGGGACGGCCCCTCAGGATTTGCGGCACGAGAGCCGGATTCCCGCATCGCCAGATCCCGCCGGATGGGCACGTCGTGAAAGCCGCGCTCCGGTGGCCGCGTCTTCGGTGTCCCGGCCCGGAGAACCACGCCACGACGCGACGCCGGATTTGATCGGCGCGGGAGGGTCGACATGATACGGCTTGAGAAACGCCCCGAACCGTCGCGGTTCTGGACCGCCGTGACCCCCTTGATCGCGGTGGCCCTGACGATGGTCGTCGGCGGGATGCTCTTTGCATGGCAGGGTGCCGATCCTGTCGAGGCCATCCGGACGATCTTCTGGGATCCGATCTTCAACCCGCAATTTGCCGCCTTCACCCGTCCGCAATTGCTTGTGAAGGCGGGCCCGCTCATCTTGATCGCGATCGGGCTGTCCATCGGCTTTCGGGCCGGGATCTGGAACATCGGGGCAGAGGGCCAATACATCATGGGCGCCATCTGCGGCGCCGGCGCAGGGCTGGCCTTCTACCCGTCCGAGAGCGTGCTGATCTTTCCGCTGATGATCGTTGCGGGCGCCTTGGGCGGCTGGGCCTGGGCGATGATACCGGCGGTCCTGAAGACGCGCTTCGGAACCAACGAGATCCTTGTCTCGCTTATGCTGGTTTACGTTGCCGAGAACATTCTGGCTTCGGTGTCGTCCGGGTTGCTGCGAAATCCCGAGGGCATGGGCTTCCCGGGCTCGCGCAATTTCAAACAGTGGGACGCGACCCATAATGCGGAGCTGATCTCGGGCACGGGCATGCATTGGGGCGTTGTCTTTGCCTTCATTGCCGTGATCGCCGCCTACGTGCTCATGGCCCGCCATATTCAGGGGTTTCATATCCGTCTCACGGGAGAGGCGCCGCGGGCGGCGCGATTTGCAGGGGTGAACCCGACGCGGATCGTGATCCTGTGCCTTGGCATTTCCGGGGCGCTTGCGGGCTTGGCGGGCCTCTTCGAAGTCACGGGGCCTGCCGGACAAATCAGCATCGATTTCAATTCCGGCTACGGCTTCACGGCGATCATCGTCGCCTTTCTCGGTCGCCTGCATCCGGTCGGCATCCTGCTGGCCGGGCTGCTCATGGCGCTGACCTATATCGGCGGCGAGCTTGCGCAGCTGATGCTGGGCGTGCCGGGCGCATCGATCCAGCTGTTTCAGGGCATGTTGCTCTTCTTCCTGCTGGCAACGGATGTCTTCACCAACTACCGCCTGAGGTTTGCGGCACGGGAGGTTTCGTAATGGATCTGGGCTCGATTTCCGTTGTCCTTCTGGTCGCTTCGATCATGGTTTCCGCAACGCCGATCCTGCTTGCCGCCATTGGCGAGATGGTGGTCGAAAAGGCCGGCGTGCTGAACCTCGGGGTTGAGGGCATGATGATCACGGGCGCCGTGGTCGGCTTTGCCTTTGCGGTCAACTCCGGCAGCCCGATGTTCGGTTTCGTCGCCGCGGCGCTGGCCGGTGCGCTTCTGTCGTCGGCCTTCGCGCTGCTGACGCAGTTCCTGTTGTCAAATCAGGTCGCCACCGGGCTCGGGCTCACACTTGTGGGGCTCGGGCTTTCTTCGCTGATCGGCAAGCCTTACGAGGGCATCAAGTCCCCGACCCTGCCCAAGCTGGACATCCCGATCCTGAGCGATCTGCCCGTGGTTGGACGCATGCTCTTTTCGCATGACATCATGGTCTATCTCAGTCTCTTGCTGGTGGTCTGCGTCTGGGCCTTCCTGAAATACACCCGCGCCGGTCTGATCCTGCGGGCTGTGGGCGAAAGCCATGACAGCGCCCATGCGCTTGGCTACCGTGTGGTGCGGGTGCGTTTTCTGGCCATCCTTTTCGGCGGGGCCTGCGCTGGGCTGGGCGGCGCGTATCTCAGCCTCGTCCGCGTGCCGCAATGGACCGAAGGCATGACCGCAGGGGCGGGCTGGATTGCTCTGGCCATCGTCGTGTTTGCAAGCTGGCGCGCGGGTCGGATCCTTGTCGGGGCGTATCTGTTCGGCGGCGTCACCGTGCTTCAACTCAACCTTCAGGCCGCGGGGGCCAATGTGCCAGTGGCGCTCTTGTCGGCATCGCCCTACCTGATCACGATCCTCGTTCTGATCGTGATTTCCGCGCGCGGCGCGCATGGCGCCCCGGCATCGCTCGCGCGTCCGTTTCACGCATCCAGCTAGAGACTGATGAAACATAACCCGAACGAACCTGCGTCTTCGCGCTTTTGGCGTCTCGCCAGCCTCGGGCTAATCCTCATCTCGTTGGTGGTGATCACGCTGGAGTCGGTTCCGGAAATCCGAGCGGGACGCGAAATCCTGTTCCGACAGATCGAGAACGGCTTCATCGCGATTTTTGCGGTTGAATACTTCCTCCGCGCGGCGCTTGCGGGTCGACCGTGGCGCTACGTGTTAAGCTTCTGGGGGCTTGTTGACTTGCTGGCATGGCTGCCGGCGCTGGTCTTCGTTTCTCCGCAATTCGTGGTGCTGCGCGCCCTGCGGGTCCTGCGGATTTTTCACTTGCTGCGCCTGCCCGCATTCGACGCCGCGAGCAAGCGTCTGCTGCTTGCGATGTCGCGCACCAAGGAAGCCCTCGCCCTGTTTGCGATCCTGGGCTTCGTGACGATCTTTCTCGCCGCGGTGGGGATCTATGTGTTCGAGCACGAGGCGCAGCCGGAAGTCTTTGCGTCGATCCCGCATGCGCTGTGGTGGGCGGTGGTGACGCTGACAACGGTCGGCTATGGCGATGCCTATCCCATCACGCTTGCCGGGCGGCTCTTTACAACTGCCATTGTTTTCATCGGTCTCGCCATTATCGCCATTCCAACGGGCATCGTGACCGCGGCCTTGCTTGCAGCCGATGAGGAACTGACAGTAAATAACGCCGAAACGACAAAAACCAAAATAACGACCAACTCGGGAGAATCGCAATGATCCGAAGAACACTCATGACGGGCGCCGCGCTGGCGCTGGCGCTTGGCTCATCGGCTTTCGCCGCAAGCCACAGCGAGACCACGAAGGCCTGCTTCATCTATGTCGGCCCGATCGGGGACGGCGGCTGGACCTATCAGCACCATCAGGGTGCGCTGGCCGTGAAAGAAGAGTTCGGCGACAAGGTCGAGATCGCATGGCAGGAGTCGGTGCCCGAAGGCGCGGATGCCGAGCGCGCGCTGACTCAGATGGCGCTTTCCGGCTGTGACATCATCTTCACCACGTCTTTCGGCTACATGGATGCGACCAACGCGGTTGCCGAAAAGTTTCCCGATATCAAATTCGAGCACGCTACAGGCTACAAGCGCGAGCATCCGAACGTATCGACCTATGATGCGCGCTTCTACGAGGGCCGCGCCGTGGTCGGTCACATCGCGGGCTCGATGACCGAAACCAACAAGATCGGCTATATTGCCTCCTTCCCGATCCCCGAAGTAATCCAGGGGATCAACAGCTACTTCCTGCACGCGCAGAAGGTAAACCCGGATGTGGAGCTGGTTGTGACCTGGGTCTACACGTGGTTCGACCCGGCCAAGGAGGCCGACGCCGCGCGCGCCATGATCGATCAGGGGGTCGATGTGATCACGGCACATACCGACTCGACCGCGCCGCTCGCCGAAGCCGCCAAGGAAGGCGGCAAGGTCATCGGTTTCGGACAGGCCTCCGACATGGCCGCGTTCATGACCAATGATGACGGCACGCCCGGCCCGCGCGTTGCCTCGATCATCGACAACTGGAACCCCTATTACATCAAGCGCGTGCAAGCGGTGATGGACGGCACATGGGAGCAGCAGGCCAGCTGGGCCGGGATGCCCGAAGGCGAGGTGGTCATCGGTGAGATGAACGCGCTGGTCCCGGAAAACGTGCAGCAAGAGGTCAACGACATGGTCGCCGCGATCACCGCGGGCGAATATCACCCCTTCACCGGTCCGATCAACAAGCAGGACGGTTCGGCATGGCTCGGCGAAGGCGAAGTGGCCGATGACGGCACGCTTGCCGGGATGAACTTCTACGTGGAAGGCATCACGGGCGAAATCCCGAACTGACCGACCGCACCAAAGCGACGCACCATCATGAAGCCCCCGGTCCGCGCCGGGGGCTTTGTTTTTGGCGCTCTCGGATGGCGCGATCCGGACGGGCTGGGCCTGTCAGTCGCCCCCGTCCCGAACACCCGTCAGACATGGCGCATCCCCATCCGGCTCCGCCCAACCACGCAGTCGAGGCCGCACGAGAGACGGCCCCAAAGGTGAGAGCTTGATCCCGCCTGTTCATTGCCAATGGTCGTATCGCGGTGCGCTGACAGACTAAAACGCGGGTCAGCATGGGCTGGAAACCCCGTCGTGCAACGCCGCCGAGACAGGATCAGCGCCGCAAGATGCCGTCTTCTCCTGCATCGGCATCGGGGCGACCGGAATAAACCGAGCAGCCAAGCGTGACCCGCAGCGCGCCGACCAACTCCGGAACCGTTTCGGCAGAAAGATACTGTCCGCCGGTTTGATCCGCGAGGCAGCGGGCAACAGACACCGCGTCCTTGTAGTCGAGCCCGTCATCCCAGCCGAAATGCTTGCCCCGCACCTTGAAACCGATCACGTGCACGGTCAGGCCCGGAGCGTCCGCCGCGAATTCGGCTGCGAGTTGGCAGGGTGCGCCACCGCACGTCTCATCGCCATCGGTGACGAGGACAATCGCGCCGGGCTGATTGCGGTAGTCCAACGCCTCGGCTGCAAGGCGCACGCTTTCGGTAAGGGGAGTGCCGCCAACCGGGCGCAGGGCATCCACATCGCCGAGGATTCTCGGGGCTGCTTTCCATTGCGGCCCAAACCGCATGTCGATGTTTGAACAGATCCCGTCACCACCCGGCCCGTAGATCACAAGACCAAGCCTGCGTGCTTCTGCAATGGGCGGGATCGCGGTATGCAGCGCTTCGCGGGCCTCGGTGATGCGCGGCGTTCCGATCAGATTGAACCCGATTTCGGCCATGCTTCCCGATCCGTCGAACACGATCATGGCATCTTCGGTGCAGCGCGGCCCTGTCGCAGCCGCGCCCACCGGTGCCAAGGCAAGCGCCAGACACACGCCCAGCCCGGCGACGCGCTGTGGCAGTGTTCGGATCGCAACGGTCATCCGGTGCTCCTTTTTCATCTCTCGCCACGCGCCCGGCATCGACGCCGGCTGTGTGGGCCTTTGCCATGGCACTTTCTCCATGGCATGATCGCAACATGACACAGGTTACCACAGTTTCGGGGAAATCCGTGCGCCCTTATGCGTTCGGAACCATGCAATTCGGAGGCCGGGCGGACGCGCAGGCCAGCGAGGCGTTGTTCAACGCCGCGCTTGATGCGGGGATCACGCATTTCGATACAGCTTATCTTTATAACGGCGGCGAATCCGAGACCTTGCTCGGGCGGTTTGCCGGATCCCGCCGAGAAGACCTCTATATCGCGACCAAGGCCTGCTATCACGCGCCCGCCACCGCCGAAGCGCTGCGGACCAGCCTCGCTGTGAGCCTTGAACGCCTCGGCATGGATTTTGTCGATTTGCTTTACCTGCATCGGTTCGACCCCGATACACCTCTGGAAGAGACCTTGTCTGGCTTTGCCGAACTTCAGAGCGAGGGATCGATCCGACATATCGGGTTGTCGAACTTCGCGGCGTGGCAAGTGATGAAAGCGCAGGGCATCGCCCGATCGCTCGGCACGCGGATCGACGCCATTCAGCCCATGTACAACCTGGTCAAGCGGCAAGCCGAGGTGGAGATCCTGCCCATGGCCGCCGATCAGGCAATTGCCGTCTACAGCTATTCGCCGCTTGGGGGCGGCTTGTTGACCGGGAAATATGCGCGCGGCGAAGAGGGCCGGATCACGACAGACGCGCATTATGCCAAGCGCTACTCGGACGAGAAAATGCATCAGGCCGCCGGGCGGTTGACCGAATTGGCCAAGACCTATGACGTGGAACCCGCAACGCTGGCCGCCGCATGGGTTGCGCATCACCCGTTGAGACCCCGGCCAATCCTGTCCGCGCGCAGTGTCGAGCAGCTGCGTCCGTCCCTTGCGGCAATGAGTTTCGAGATGGACGCGACGCTGTATGCCGAGCTCTCCGCGCTGATGCCGGCACCACCTCCGGCCACCGACAGGCTTGAGGAACAGATCGGCTGATCCGTCCGTCGCCGGGTGCAGCGGCCGAACGGGGTCATCACCCGGTCCAGCGTGGCGCCCTGCGCTGCACCCCGTCGCCCGGCGCGTAGCCCATTCCGAAGCCCCGGACGGCGAAGGCCAGCGCGCCCGACTTCGCGGACAAGCCTGCGGATCAGCCTGGTCAGACCCGGTGGGACGGCTGCGGACCCGCGCCCAAATCTTCCGTCGTCTCGGGCAGGACAATGGATGCGCAGCACCGCAGAACAGGCATGCCCAAAGTCACCTGAAAAACGTCAGCCATTCTTCTTTCCGTGCGTCGGCGCGCTGCGGATATTTTCGACGATTGCGGTCCGGTGTGTGCCGGGCTCTCGTGGAGCATGTCGGCGCGCCGAGTGCCCCTTTGGAGACAGACCGAAGGCGCAGTTTGCTTCACCGATTCGAAATCCTGCCCCGCGCAAAGGCAAAGGGAACAGCGCACGCCCCACGACAAGATCCAGAGGCGGTGGTCGGCGGGCGCACGCCGAGGGGGCGCGCCGCAGAACCGCTACCCGATTGCTTCGGCTATACCCAGCGCACAGCCTCTTCGGGCGCGGCCCTGTCGGTCCGGAAGGTGTTTGCCGGGTGATCGGGATCGGCATAACCGGTTGCGATGCCACAAACGAGATCGCGGTTTTCTCCAAGATCGACCGTATCGCGAAAGAACTCCGCATAGCCTGCGACGGACGCCATCGCGATGCTGCCCAAACCGCGCGCCGTCAGCGCAAGCAGCACCGCGGAAACATAGGCGCCACAATCCAGCACGCCATAGGGGCCCAGGGCCTTGGGGCTGGTGATCAGCATCACATGGGGCGCGCCGAAAAACCGAAAATTCTCGGCCATCTGGCGCGCTGATCCAATCCGGTCGCCTTTTGTCACCCCGACCGCCTCGTAGAGTTGCCAGCCGCAGGTGCTGCGGCGATCCTTGTAGACGCCCTCATAGCGCTGCGGAAACGGAACATCGCTTTGCGGCGCCGCGGTTGTTACATGCGCCATGAGCGCTGTCGCCAGCGCCTGCGTGCGCTCTTGCGAGAAAACGGTGACCTGCCACGGTTGCGAGTTGCACCATGACGCCACGTGCTGGGCATCCGCCAAGGCCGCGTTGATGCGTTCGGCGGGAACGGGGTCGGGCAGGAAGGCACGGCAGGAATGGCGCGCGCGCAAAAGCGCGGAAAATGCGTCCGGATCGTGGGTCATATCCATCCCTTCCGTTGCAGATCCGCCCGGATCGCGGCGCCCTGCGCGCCGCGCTCGGGAATGGCCCCCGGGCTGCGCAGCTGGTTGTCAAATCTCGGGGCGGGTTGCGGGGCGCCATCGTTCCAGACGCCGCGGGCGGCAATATGCGGATCGCGCATGGCCTCGGCCGGGCTCAGCACCGGACCGACACAGGCATCACTGTGCGCGAACAGCGCCAGCCAATGGTCGCGCGACCGGGTCGCGAAGATGTCGGACAAGCGCCGCGTCTGCTCTGGCCATTGCTCGGGATCGTTCTGATCGGCGAAGCCGGGATCGCCCGAAAGCCCCAGCCGCTCCAAAAACAATGCATAGAATTTCGGCTCGAGACACTGCACGGTGATATGCCCGCCACAGGCGCATGGGTAGCACCGCGACCAATGTGGGCCGTCGAGAAGGGAGCGTCCCCGCGCGCTCATGGAAAACTGCGCCCCCATGGAAACCAGCAGCGCCATCATATGGCTTGCGCCATCAACAATCGCGGCATCCACGACGCAGCCCTTGCCTGTTGCGCGCGCGTTGAGAATGCCCGCAAGCAGACCCACGACCAGATAGAGCGCCCCGCCCCCGATATCGCCCAGCATCGTTGGCGGCGTCGCCGGTATTCCCTCGGGCAACCCGCCATAGAACAGCGCACCGCTCAGCCCGAGATAATTGAGATCGTGACCGGCCTGTTGCGCGCGCGGCCCGTCCTGGCCCCAGCCTGTCATACGGCCATAGACCAACGATGGCCGGAGTGCCCTTGTCTCTTCCGGTCCGAGTCCAAGCCGTTCCATCACCCCCGGGCGCATGCCTTCGATCACGGCATCCGCCGAGCGGATCAAAGCCAGTGCCACGGCGTGATCCGAGCGGTCCTTGAGATCGAGCGTGATCGATTTCTTGCCGCGATCCAAAAGCGGCTCTGCAGTGACCCCGGGCACGCCGCCGCCTTCGGGACGATGCACGACAATCACCTCCGCCCCGAGGTCTGCCAACAGCATCCCTGCAAATGGCGCAGGGCCGAGCGCTTCGAACTCGACAATCCTGATCCCGCTCAGCATGGCTTCCTCCCTTGATGGGCAAGGTTGCGCATTTGAAACAGGATGGAAAGGGGCTTTGCCCCTCTGCCGCCAGGGCGGCATTCACCCCAGGATATTTTTGGCCCAAAGAAGCCCGACGCGTTTTGCATTCCGTCCCGGCGCGTTAGATCATCGACCATGACAGCGCTTCCGTCTTCTCTCCAATCCTGGTTCGATGCGCGTGGATGGCAGGTCCACCCGCACCAACAAATGATGCTGGACAAGTCCGGTGCGCCAGCCTTGTTGCTGATCGCGCCCACGGGGGGCGGCAAGACGCTTGCCGGGTTCCTGCCCACGCTGGCGGACCTTGCCGATGGCGCGCATGACGGTCTTCACACGCTGTATGTTTCCCCGCTCAAGGCGCTGGCGGCGGATATCCGGCGCAATCTGTTGGTCCCGATCGAAGATGCGGGCCTGCCGATCCGGGTTGAGGACCGAACCGGAGACACGCCGGCAAGCCGGAAGCGGCGCCAAAGGGCAGATCCGCCGCATATCCTGTTGACCACGCCGGAGAGCCTCGCGTTGCTGACCAGCTACGAAGACGCGCCCCGGATGTTCGCCGGGCTGAAACGTGTGATCGTCGACGAGATTCACGCGCTGGCCGAAAGCAAGCGGGGCGACCAGATGATGCTCGCCCTTGCCGCGCTTCAGGAGCTATGCCCGGACATGCGGAGGGTGGGCCTTTCCGCGACAGTGGAGGACCCGCAGGCCGTGGCACGGTTTCTGGCGGCGCATCCCGACCCTTGCGAGATCGTGATGGCCGATCCCGGTCCGGAACCGGATATCCAGATGCTGGTGACCGATGAAGCGCCGCCATGGTCCGGGGGCGGCGCGCGCTATGCGATACCCGCGGTGCTGGAGGCCGTGAAGCGACACAAGACAACGCTGATCTTCCACAATACACGGGCGCAAGCGGAGATCTTTTTTCACAACCTCTGGCTCGCAAATGACGATGGGTTGCCCATCGGCATTCACCACGGATCGCTTGACCGGCAACAGCGGGAAAAGGTCGAGATGGCCATGGTGCGCGGAGACTTGCGGGCAATCGTCTGTACCGGCAGTCTCGATCTCGGGATCGACTGGGGTGATGTGGACCTTGTGATTCAGGTTGGCGCGCCGAAAAACGTCAAACGCCTGGTGCAGCGCATCGGCCGAGCCAATCACCGATACAACGCGCCGTCCAAGGCGCTTCTCGTGCCGGCCAACCGGTTCGAGATCGTGGAATGCGTGGCCGCGCTTGAGGCTGTAAAGGCGCATGACCTGGACGGTGCGCCACGCGGGCGCGGGCCGCGCGACGTGCTGTGCCAGCATATCCTGATCGCCGCGGCGGCGGGGCCGTTCTCAGCGGATGCGCTTTATGCGCGGATGTCGAGCGCGGGCCCCTATGCCAGCCTGACCCGCGCGGAGTTCGACGCCTGTCTCGATTTCTGCGCCACGGGAGGCTACGCGCTGCGCGCTTACGATCAGTGGAAACGCCTCATGCAGCGCCCCGACGGGCTGTGGCAGCTGCGCGATCCACGCTCCGCCACGCGCATCCGGCAGAATGTTGGTACAATCCAGGACACGGATACGCTCAAGGTGCGCTGGCGCGGTCGCGGCGGAGCGCCTCTTGGCGAGATCGAGGAAGGGTTCGCCGCGTCGCTGAGCAAGGGGGATACTTTCCTCATCGGGGGCAAGATCGTGCGCTACGAAGGGTTGCGCGACCTCGTGGTCGAAGTCTCCCGCGATGCCACGCGCAAGCCCAAGATCGCGACATTTCTCGGCACGAAATTCGCCACATCGACACAGCTGTCGAACCGGATTCTCACCATGTTCCAGCAAGAGCGCTGGCCGGAGTTGCCGGCGCACACGGCGGAATGGCTGTCGCTCCAACGCGCGGTGTCGCGTCTTCCGGAGCCCGGTCGGCTTCTTGTTGAGACCTTCCCCCGAGACGGGCGGGCGCAGATGGTCGTCTATGGCTTTGCCGGACGTAATGCGATGCAAACCCTCGGACTTCTGCTCACCAAACGGATGGAAGAAGAAGGCCTCGCGCCCATGGGGTTCGTGGCGACGGATTATGCCACCCTGATTTGGGGGCTCGACCATGTGACCGACCCCGCGCCACTTTTTGACATCGCGGCGCTGGAACGGGGCTTGGATGGATGGCTTGCGGGCAATGCCGTGATGAAACGGACCTTCAGGGCCTCTGCCACCATTGCCGGGTTGATCGAACGACAGGTCGGCGGCCAGCGCAAAACCGGCCGTCAGGCGACGATGTCCTCCGATATCCTCTATGACACGTTGCTGAAATACGATCCCGACCATCTTCTCATGCAAATCACACGCGAAGAGGCCATGCGCGGCCTCGTGGATTTCGAACGCATCCGGGAGATGAGTGCCCGCGTGGGAGACCGGATCGACCACGTGACGCTTGATCGCGTGACACCGCTGGCCGCGCCGCTGTTTCTCGAACCCGGTCGCGTGCCGATCCGGGGCCTTGCGGATGAGCGGCTGCTCGAGGAAGAAGTCACGCGGCTGATGGAGGAGTCCGGTCTGGCAAAGGTCGATGCCGGACCGTCGAAACCAAAATGGCGCGTGCCCTATTGACGCCGTCCGGCCTCTTGCTCCCGCACCGGCTGCGCTGCTAGAACAAGACATGAACGTTTTCGACTTCACCTTTTGTGGCACGGCTTTGCAGGCGCTCTCGTCCGGCGCTCTCCATTGGCCTGATCAGCGCTTGCTTGTTGTTTCCGATCTGCATTTCGGAAAATCGGCACGCTTGTCGGCCATCGGCGGGGCACAGCTTCCGCCCTACGAGACGCGCGAGACACTGACCCGGCTGGAGACCGATATCGCCGCGACGCGCGCGGAGGCCGTGATCTGTCTGGGCGACAGTTTCGATGCGGTCGGGCTCGACGGGATGTTGCCGCAGGCGGAACGGGACTGGATCACGCGGCTTGTGACAGGTCTGCGGTGGACCTGGATCGAGGGCAACCATGACCCCGCGCCGGTGGCCTTTGGCGGTGCGCATTGCGCGGAGCATCACCTCGGTGCGATTGCCTTTCGGCACATCGCGTCGCAGGTGGATGACGGAACCGGAGAGGTCAGCGGGCATTACCACCCCAAAGCTGTGATCTCGGCGCGCGGACGCGCCATTTCGCGCCCTTGTTTCCTTGTGGACGACCGGCGTTTGATCCTGCCTGCCTATGGGACCTATACGGGCGGATTGCGCTGCGACAGCCCGGTTTTCAGCACGTTGATGCGACCGGGTGCACGGGCGATCCTCACCGGCCCGCGTCCGAGGGCGATCCCCATGCCACGCGGCGTGCCGGCTTAGCCCCAAGCCACCGCACGACACGGAGAGACGCGCCGACTGGACAAGGGCTGCGCAGCATGCTCCCTTGCCGCCATGGACAGAGCCAACGAAGACCGCATCCGAGACAGTTTCAACAGGCAAGCGCTTTTGAAGACGCTTGGCGCGTCGCTCGGCGCCGTGCGTGAAGGCCATGCCGAGATCGTCGCTCCGATCCTCGATCTTGCCAAGCAGCAGCAGGGATTCGGCCATGCAGGGCTGGCCTTTTCGATCGGAGACAGCGCGGCAGGCTATGCGGCGCTGACCCTTCTCGAGTTGGACAAAGAGGTTGTGACGTCGGAGATCAAGATCAACTTGCTGGCTCCGGCCATGGGCGAGCGCCTGATCGCGCGCGGGCGTGTCATCCGCCCCGGTCGGCGTCTTCTTGTTGTCGCGTCAGATGTCTATGCCGAAAGAGACGGACAGGAGATCCATATCGCGATGTTGACCGGCACGATGGTGCCCGTCCCCGTCTGACGATCAGGCGGTCAGCCCTTGCGGCTCTGCCAGCCCGTTGGCGCGGCAACAGGCCGTGACCGTGTTGGCCAACAGGCAGGCAATCGTCATGGGGCCAACCCCGCCAGGCACGGGTGTGATCGCGCCTGCCACTTCGGCGCAGCTCGCGTAGTCGCAATCGCCCACAAGCCGCGTCTTGGCTTTGCCATCCTCCGTCAGCCCTTTTTCGGGGGCCTCGATGCGGTTGATGCCGACGTCGACCACCACGGCACCGGGCTTGATCCAGTCCCCGGTAACCATCTCCGGACGCCCGACCGCCGCCACGACGATATCGGCCTGTCGCACCACGGCGGGCAAATCCGCCGTGCGCGAATGTGCGATCGTCACCGTGCAGCTGTCGCCGAGCAAAAGCTGCGCCATCGGTTTGCCGACAATGTTAGACCGCCCGATCACAACGGCGCTCTTGCCCGAGAGAGACCCGAAATGATCCCGCAGCAGCATCAGACAACCAAGCGGGGTGCACGGCACCATGCTCTTCTGGCCGGTTCCGAGCAGGCCGACATTGGAGATATGAAACCCGTCCACATCCTTGGCCGGGTCGATGGCGTTGATCACGAGGTCGCTGTCGATATGAGACGGCAAGGGGAGCTGAATGAGAATGCCATGCACCGCAGGATCATTGTTGAGCCTGTCGATCAGCGCCAGAAGATCCGCCTCCGTCGTGTCGCGGTCGAGCTTGTGCTCGAAGCTTTTCATGCCGACTTCGACGGTCTGCTTGCCCTTGGACCGGACATAGACCTGGCTGGCGGGGTCTTCGCCCACAAGCACGACGGCCAGGCCCGGCGTGATGTCGTGATCGGCCTTGAGCCGGGTGACGTGCTCTGCCACCTGAGTCCGGACATTGGCCGCGAAGGCCTTTCCATCGATCCGTAGCGCTGTCATCGCTGCCTCCTCTTCGTTTCCTCGTGCCCCCTCCGCTGCGACACGGGGGCGCGCGGTTTCAACCGTCCTTGCCGCCTTTGCCGATGATCGCCTCTTCACGGGCGATCACCGTATCGATCATGATCCGCCAGAGGCGCTCCGCGAGATCCGGATCCAACCCGTGCCGCTCTGCCTTGTCGCGGACAGAAGTCAGGACCGCCGCAACCCGCCGCGGCGCATTGGCCGCGATGCGCTCGCGGGCCTTGAGCTCCGGCGCCCGATCGGTAAACCGCTCACGCTCCGCCAGCAAAGCAACCAACGCGCTGTCGATCTGATCGATACATGCGCGCAGGTCCGCCATGGTCTCAATCGTCTCGGGGTCCGGTCGGGTCATGGCGCTGTGTCCTGTTTCCATATCGAACCCCCGTATCGGCCGGAGCGCGGCGCGGATCAACCGTGCCGCGCGCGTTTTCTAGAACAGACCTTCGATCTGACCGTCGTCATTGAGATGAATGGCTTCCGCAGACGGCACCCGGGGCAGGCCCGGCATGGTCATGATTTCTCCACAGACCACCACGACAAAGCCCGCCCCGGCCGAAAGCCGGACTTCACGCACCGGCACGGTGAACCCGGTCGGCGCTCCGCGCTGGGATGGATCCGTCGAGAAGGAATACTGCGTCTTGGCCATGCAGACCGGGAGTTGACCATAGCCCTGATCCTCCCAGAGCTTCAGCTGATCGAGGATCTTCTTGTCCATCACGGCCTCGTCGGCACGGTAGATCTTCTTGGCGATGGTCTGGATTTTCTCGGCAAGCGGCATGTCATCGGGATAGATCGGCGCAAAATCTGCCTCGCCGCGTTCTGCGACTTCGGCGACCTTGGTTGCCAGATCCGCGGAACCTTCGGAGCCCAGCTCCCAATGGCGCGACAACACGGCCTCTGCCCCTTTGGAGGCGACAAAATCCTTGATCGCCTGCACTTCCGCGTCGGTATCCGTCACGAAATGGTTGATCGCCACAACCACCGGCACACCAAAGCTTTTGACGTTTTCGATATGGCGTCCAAGGTTCGGACACCCCGCCTTGACGGCATCCACATTTTCCGCCCCGAGATCAGCCTTGGCCACGCCGCCGTTCATCTTCATCGCGCGCACGGTGGCAACGACCACGACAACCGAGGGCGCAAGACCGGCTTTGCGGCATTTGATGTTGAGGAATTTCTCCGCCCCGAGGTCGGCACCGAACCCGGCTTCGGTGACCACGTAATCCGCCAGCTTGAGCGCGGTTGTCGTGGCGATCACGGAATTGCAGCCATGCGCGATATTCGCAAACGGCCCGCCATGCACGAAGGCCGGGTTGTTCTCCAGCGTCTGCACCAGATTGGGTTGCATCGCGTCCTTGAGCAACACGGTCATTGCGCCATCAGCCTTCAGATCGCGGCAATAGACCGGTGAGCGGTCACGGCGATAGGCCACGATCATGTCCCCGAGACGGGACTGCAGGTCCTTGAGGTCCTTCGCAAGACAGAGGATCGCCATGACTTCGGACGCCACGGTGATGTCGAACCCGGCTTCGCGCGGAAAGCCATTGGCCACGCCGCCAAGGCTCGCCGTGATCTGGCGCAGGGCGCGGTCATTCATGTCCACGACACGGCGCCAGACAACACGCCGGATGTCGATTTCCAGCTCGTTGCCCCAATAGATGTGGTTGTCAATCATCGCAGACAGCAGGCTGTGCGCCGATGTGATGGCGTGGAAATCCCCCGTGAAATGCAGGTTCATCTCTTCCATCGGAACGACTTGCGCGTGGCCCCCGCCCGCAGCACCGCCCTTCATGCCGAAATTCGGCCCGAGCGAGGCTTCGCGAATGCAGATCATCGCCTTCTTGCCAATTCGGTTCAGACCGTCCCCAAGCCCCACGGTTGTGGTGGTCTTGCCTTCGCCCGCCGGCGTCGGATTGATCGCCGTGACAAGCACCAGTTTGCCGTTGGGGCGATCCTGAACCGAGTTGATGAAGGACTGGCTGACCTTGGCCTTGTCATGTCCATAGGGCAGAAGATGCTCGGTTGGGATACCGAGCGTATCGCCGATTTCCTGGATCGGCTTCTTGTTTGCCTCGCGGGCGATTTCGATATCCGACTTGTAAGCCATGTCACGCCGTCCCTGTTTGTCATATGCGTTTTGTCACGCATACCGTGGCATGCCAGCGTTGCGCCAAGCGAATCCGACATTTCTCGGCCTTGCAGCGTCGCAAGACCGAACACATGGGGCCTATTGGAAACAGGACGCTTTCAAGGGAACCTTTTGAGGCGTCCGAAACGGCTCATGCGCCGCCTCGCCAAGCGCGCTGATCCGGGACGTGCAAGGTGACCCGGTCTCCGAGCCGCAGCGTGCCCGGACGTTCAACCCAGGCCGTAACACCCCGGCGATGCCGCGCCGCCGCCTTGAAAGCAGCCCCATGGCCGGGGTGCCGCGCGTCGATCTCGCGACCGGGCAAGACGCAGGGGCGATTTTCCATATCAACCACCAGCGTCAGCCCGTCAGGCCCCTGTAGCCGCGATGACGGCGGCAAAAAGGTGAAGTCCTCCAGCCCTTCAAGCACCACGCTCGCCCCGAGAAGGGCCGGGTCCAGCGCCTCCAGCCCGATCGCCGCCGCGATCTGCGCGAGGTCCTCCGCCGAAATCAGGCTGAGCTGGCGTGTATTGGCGATTTCGGTGCCCTTGGCGTGTTGCGCAGTCACCCGAGAACAGGACGGACGGGTGCGCCCCGAATGCTTGGCGCCAACCGGACCGTCCCAATCAAGCACCAGCGATTGCAACGCTGTGGAACAAAGCTTGTCACGCGGATCGACGCGCCCTAACCAAGTGACTTCTGCGCCAAACGGTGTCTTCTTCAAAGCGGGCATGCGCGGTCCTTCATGCGAGTTGGCACAGCCTCTTTGCCGCGTTCCGCAGACACGCGCAAGCGCACGGTGGCCGAATGCCGACCATACCGGCGCGCCGGGCGCCGCGCAGATTAATCCGCGCGCTGCAATATGAAGAACAGCCGACGGAACGGAAACAAAACCGAGCCATCCGCAGCCAGCGGATAAGCCTTGTCGATGACCGCGTCATAGGCCCGGCACAACGCATCTTGATCCGCCGGATCGAGCGCGTCGAGCACCGGTCGCGCATAGGTCGCCTGGGTGAAATGGCGCACCGGGTGACCGTCGTCGGATGGGTCGAGATGCTGATAGTACTCGGTTTCCCACATCGAAACCGGCCCCATAGGCGTCAGCATGTGATGGTATTGAGCCGGCAGCAGGATGCTCGGAGCGTCCTCGGGATCAAACGCTCCGGGAAAGAGATCGGCAACAAGGCTGTGCCACATCCGGTGCGAGGCGGCATTGTTCTGATGCGGCATCTGGACAGCCAGAACGCCATGCGGCGCCAGTGCCCTGGCCAGCGCAGGGATCAGCGTCTCATGATCCCCAACCCAGTGCAGCGCAGCGTTGGAGAACACCAAGGCGGGCGGTTCAGCCGGGGTCCATTGCGCAATATCGAACGGGTGCAACCGGTCGTAGAGCGCCAGATCGGCCGCTTCTTCCAACATGGCTGGCGATTGATCCACGCCGATCAACTGCGCCTTCGGAAAACGATGCCGCAGACCCCGCGCCGCATCGCCAGCGCCGCAACCGAGGTCAATGACATCACCCTCCGGCACGGCGGGAATACGCGCCATCAAATCGACGGCAGGCTGCAAACGAAGACCCCGAAACCAATGGTAGGTTTCGGGGTCCCAGTCAGTGTTCGTCAGGTCCGCGCTCATGCAGACGGCTCAGGCTCCATGCCACCATCGTCTTTGGCCGGCTTGGTCTTTGCCTTGGTCTTGGGGATCGCGGTCAGAGACGGTTTCTTTTCCACCTCACCCGCATTGCCATCATCGTCATCCGCCGAGGTGGGCGGCTCGCCCCGCATCACGCGCTTGATCTCTTCGCCTGTCAGGGTCTCGTATTCGAGCAACCCCTGTGCCAGCCGTTCCCAGTCGTCCTTGCGATCGGTCAGGATCTGGAATGCACGGTCATACGCGTCCTGGATGAAGCGCCGCACCTCTTCTTCGATCAGTTCCTTGGTCTGCGCCGAGACGGACAGGCCCGCAGTGTTACCCGAATACCCTTCGGCCGCTTCGCGATAATCGATATTCCCGACCTTGTCGGACATGCCCCATTGCAGAACCATTGCACGCGCCAGCGCGGAGGCTTGCTGAATGTCACCCGCCGGGCCGTTGGAGACGTTCTCCTCCCCGTATTTGATGATTTCGGCCGCCTTGCCCGCCATTGTCATGGCCAGCTTTTCCTCGCATTCCGACTTGTGCCAGTTGAGGCGGTCAATCTCGGGCAGGGAGACCACCATACCCAGCGCGCCGCCGCGCGGAATGATCGTCGCCTTGTAGACCGGATCACATTGCGGGAGCGTCAACCCGACGACCGCGTGTCCGGCTTCGTGATAGGCGGTCTTTTCCTTCTGATCGTCGGTCAGGACCATGGAGCGGCGCTCGGCACCCATCATCACCTTGTCCTTGGCGTTCTCGAAGTCTTCCATGGTGACAAAGCGACGACCGTAACGCGCAGCCATAAGCGCCGCCTCGTTCACGAGGTTGGCGAGATCCGCACCTGAGAAGCCGGGCGTGCCGCGCGCAATGAGGCGCAGGTCCACATCCGGGCCAAGCGGCGTCTTGCGGGCATGCACACCGAGGATCTTCTCGCGACCCTTGATGTCGGGATTGCCCACCGTCACCTGGCGGTCAAAGCGCCCCGGACGCAACAATGCCGGATCCAGAACGTCACGACGGTTGGTTGCCGCGATGATGATCACACCCTCGTTCGCCTCGAAACCGTCCATCTCGACCAGCAACTGGTTGAGGGTTTGTTCCCGCTCGTCATTGCCGCCACCATAGCCTTGCCCGCGGGCCCGACCAACGGCGTCGATTTCGTCGATGAACACGATACAGGGCGCGTTTTTCTTGGCTTGCTCGAACATGTCGCGCACGCGGCTCGCACCTACACCGACAAACATTTCCACGAAGTCAGAGCCTGAGATGGTGAAGAAAGGCACGCCTGCCTCTCCCGCCACCGAGCGGGCCAACAGCGTCTTGCCGGTGCCCGGCGGTCCGACGAGCAAGGCACCCTTCGGGATCTTGCCGCCAAGCCGAGAGAACTTCTGCGGGTTGCGCAGGAATTCCACGATTTCCTCAAGTTCTTCCTTGGCTTCGTCGATGCCGGCGACATCATCGAATGTCACGCGCCCGTGCTTTTCGGTGAGCAGCTTGGCCTTGGACTTTCCAAAGCCCATCGCGCCGCCTTTGCCGCCCCCCTGCATCCGGTTCATGAAATAGATCCAGACGCCGATCAGAAGCAGGAACGGCAGCAGGCTCAGCAAGAAGGACTGGAACCCGCTTTGTTCTTGTTGCTCGGCGCGGAGCGGGACGTCGTTCTCAAGAAGGAGATCCGTGACATTGGCATCCTCGGGGCGGATCGCGATGAAATCCTGCCCGTCATTTGTCCGGTATCGCACCTGCTCGCCATCGATCGTCACCGAGCTCACGCCCTGATCCTCGACCGCGCGCACGAAGTCGGAATAAGACATTTCGCGGCTTTGCATCGTGCTGCTGCCGCCGGAGAACAGGTTGAAAAGCGCCAGGATCAGCAAGAAAAGCACGACCCAGAACGCGATGTTGCGTGCGTTGCCCAAAACGCGAACTCCTTCATGGAAAGGTTCAGTGCGCCCGAGCGGGCGCCTTTGTCCCTTAACATAGCCACTCGGCGGGTCGGTTCAATGCGAAAGCAGGAATGCCCCGAATGTCGGACCGGTTTCCCTGCCCATGGGCCAAAGGGCCATTTGCGCCGCCTCGCCAAAGGCAAGCGCAGGGCAGGCAATCAGATTTGCCCCCCGCCAGAGCGCCGGCAGCGACCGTGCAGACCGAAAGGGCGGCGCCTCTTCGGGCTTCTGCGGCACTTGACGCCAACCATCTTCGCCCAGCGCGCGAATCTCGACGCCCGGGTCGGCGGTCGCGGTCGCTCGCCAACGCCCGTCCCAAAGCACGCCGGACGCGGCCCCGCACGTTTCCGAGCGCACGGCCTGAAATTCCCGGAACACGCACAGCCTGTCGCGCTCCATCACCGCTTCGCACCCCTGCAAGGTGCCGGCGCCGCCCCCCAGAACCCGATCAAGCAAACCCTCCAGAGCCTCCATGCGGGGGCGCAGCACCGTGGACGATACCCATTGCACCCCTGCCGCGAGAAGACGCAACTGTGTGTCGCGCTCAACCGTTTCGAACCCGTCGCGGTCAAACAGCAGCGCACCGGTCGCAATGCGTCCGACGCGCTCCTCCTGCCCGATGGTTGCCCAGACCTGCGCCGCACGTGCGCGCAGGGCCACCTGCGCCCGCGCCATGCGTGCCGCCGTGTCGCTGAGCGTCGCGGCATCCAGGCCCAATGCTTCAAGCGTTTCCGCCGCCTGGCGTATCCGCACCCGGGCAAACCGGGGATCGTCGTTTGACGGGTCTTCAACCCATCGCCCCTTCAACGTCTCAAGGTAATGTCGCAAGTCTGACCGGCTTATCTCAAGACACGGTCTTACGATATGAAACCCGCGCGAAACCGCGGGAACGCCCGCCACACGACGCGCAGGCGACGGCGGATCAGCAGTCTGCGTCACCTCATCGGGCGACAGGGCATTCTTGCCGGCATGCGGATGCGGCACGACGTAACGCGTCGCCGCCATGGCCGACAGGCCCTCGACACCGGAGCCGCGCGCCAGACGCATCAGGAAGGTCTCGGCCAGATCGTCCCGGGTATGCGCCATGAGCACATGCTCGATCCCGTTTCGCCATCGGTCAATGAGCGCCAGGCGCCCTCGGCGGGCCGCATCCTGCAAATTGCCCTGTCCGTCCCAACGCCAACGCAGCGTCGCGTGCGGATGCCCAAGCAACGCGCATTCTTGCGCAACCATCTCTGCCTCGGCTGCCGATCCGTCACGCAACCCGTGATCCACCGTCACAACCCAGAGCGAGACGCCCCAACGATGGGTCCAGTTATGCGCCAGCGTGAGCATTGCCATGCTGTCACCGCCCCCGGAGACGGCCAAGGCAAGATGCTCGGGAAAATCCGGCCCGATCAAGGCGCCCATGGCATCGGCGAAACGCTGGTCGAGACTCATGGTTCGCCTTCAGGCCGCGCCTTGGAAAGAACCGGACGGCAATGAGCCAACGTCACAACAGCCAACGCCATCTTTGAACATCCTGAAATGCGCGACGGGCGCACCGGCCGGATGGACCAGACCGAACCGAGCCTGTCAGGAACAGCCAAGCTCGGCCTTGCTGGCCGCGGCGCGCGCAACGAATTCCGATTGCGGGTAGCGATTGGGCAACTCCGCCAGCGTGACGCAGGCTTCCGGCACGGAGCCAAGCGCGGCCAATGCCGTGCCCAGACGCCAAAGCGCCTCTGGTGCGACCGTCGCGCCGGGATAATTCGAATAAACCGTCAGGTAACGCCTTGCGCCCTCGCGGGTGTCGCCGCCGGCCTCAAGCGCACGCCCTTCCCCAAGCAAGGCTGCCGCTTCAAGTGGACCTTGCGGGTAGTTCTGCCGAAACAGGGCAAAAAGCTGCGCCGCCCCGCTGTAATCTCCGGCCTCAAGTGCGGTTTGTGCTTCGCGGAAATCAGCCTCTTCGCTGACCGCAAGCTCTCCGCTGTTCAGAACAAGCGCATCCGTCGCATCCTGCGCCGGTGGCACCGCAGCGGCCGGCGCCGGGACGGTATCGCCACCAAGGCGCCCCGGATCCGGAAGGTTGGCGATATCGCAATCGGGTTCGACTTCGCACAAGCGAAAGTTGAGGTCTCCGACCCGGTTGCTGCCATCCTCGACCACCTGTCCAATGCGGAACTCGAGGTTCTCCGCCTTTGCCGTCACGCGCTGCAATTCGCTTTCTATCGTGTTGATACGGTCCAGCATGGAACCGGACACCTGCACACCGCTGCTGCCCGTGGTGTTGAGCTCCTGCTTCAGGCGCTGCAACTCCACCGACAGCACCGCGAGGTCCTGACGGATATCGGCAAGCGTCGCCGATTGCTGCGCGGCACCCGGCTGGGCACCGCATAGGAGAAAAACCGCCAGCGCCGCTGCGATACCCGCTTTCATGCGCTTATCCCGTCAGACCCTGGCTGATAATCGTGACCGACCGGCGGTTCTTGGAGTAGCACGCTTCTTCGGAGCAGATCTCGACCGGCCGTTCCTTGCCATAGGAGATGAATTTCAGCCGGTTCGCCGGAATTCCGCGCGAAATCAGGTATTCCATCACGGTGTTTGCGCGGCGCGCGCCAAGGGCGATGTTGTATTCCCGGGTGCCCTGTTCGTCCGCGTGGCCCTCGATGACCGCAAGGTAGTCCGAATTGGTGGTCAACCACTGCGCCTGCGCGTCCAGCGTGGCGCGCGCCTGAGCGGTCAATGTGGATTGGTCCACCTCAAAGAAAACCCGGTCGCCGATGGTCTGGTTGAAATAGGCCGGCGCGCGCGGATCGTTCACGCTGCCCGGAATGATGCCATTGTCGATCCGGGTTGCGGCGGCATCCTGGCCGACCATGTCATCGTCGAAACGGTTGGCATTGCTGCACGCGGCCACAGCGAGGGCCGCACCCAGTAGAAAAGCCTTGGAAATGTGTTTCATCTGTCCTGTTTTCCGTCGGTTGGATACTGTTCTTGTAATCGGTGCTCGGTTGCCTTGGGCTTGACCCTATCACAGCGCGCGGCACGTGTGAATCGCCTACTGCAACGGTCCCCAGCTTGGATCGGACGCACCGGCGGGTGTCCGCACACGCTTGAGATTCCGCCCGGAGATATCGACGGAGTAAAGCGCCGATGCCCCTTGTGCGCCCTGAGTTTCGCGCGAGAACATGATCACGCGCCCGTTGGGTGCCCATGTTGGCCCCTCATCGAGGAAGGACGCGGTCAAGAGGCGCTCTTCGCTGCCATCGGTGCGCATGACACCGATATGGAAGCGACCCGCGTTTTGCTTCGTGAAGGCGATGAGGTCGCCGCGCGGGGACCATACCGGCGTGCCATACCGCCCCTGCCCGAAACTGATGCGCGTTGCCTCACCGCCGCTGGCGGGCATGATGTAGAGCTGCTGCGTGCCGGAACGGTCGCTTTCAAAAACGATCTGGCTACCGTCGGGGCTGTAGCTCGGCGCGGTCTCGATGGCTGGCGAAGCGGTCAGCCGACGCGGTGTGGCACTGGCGATGTCCATGGCCCAGATATCGGTATTTGACCCTTGTGTCAGCGAATACACAACGGTCGCCCCGTCAGGCGAGAACCGCGGCGCAAAGCTCATCACGCCATCATTGGGCTGCAGGATGCGGCTCTGCACATCCCCGACATTGAGCACATGCACCGCCGGGAACCCGGTCTCGTAGCTGGTATAAAGGATCCGCGAGCCATCCGGCGAGAACCGCGGCGCCAGAACGATCGAGGCGCCATTGGTCAGGTACTGCACGTTGGCGCCGTCGTAATCCATGATCGCCATACGCTTGACGCGCTCGTTCTTGGGGCCGGTCTCCGAGATGAAGACAACGCGGCTGTCAAAATATGGCGCCTCGCCTGTCAGGCGGGAATAGACCTGGTCAGCCACCTTGTGCGCCAGCCGTCGCACGCCGTCAGGGGTCGAGACAAACTGCATCCCCTGCCCGAGTTCCTGCCCTGCAAAAACGTCCCACACCCGAAACTTCACGACGACCCGACCATTGGCGTCGGTGGATACGGCCCCGGTAACAAGGGCCTGCGCATTGATGGCTTTCCAATCGGCAAATGGCACCGGCGCATTGAAGCTGCTGATACGGCTGATATGCGCGTCGCGCGGGATTTCCCGGAACAGGCCGGTGCCGTTGAGATCATCGGCGACCACCCGGCTGACCTCTTCGGTGAAGGCCGCGGCCCCGTCGGTCTCCGCCACGAAGGCCGGCACCGCGTAGGGCATCGGTTCGATCACGCCTTCGGTGATCTCGATCCTGAGCGGTCCGTCCTGCGCGAGAACCGGTGTGGCGAGAATACCGAACCAGAGACTGAGCGCGGCGCTCGCCAAAAGACCGAGCCACGTCAAGACTGGCACCAGAATTGCTTTCATGGACCGGTCCCTCCCTGAAGACCTGTGTGGGGTCGGCAAATCGGTCGCGACCCTCGGATGCTGCACACCATAGCGCGGTGTCTTGCCCTGCAAAACACCCCCTCCATCACGACTAAGCGGGGAATTCCCGGGCAACTGCATCATCTCAGGCGCATCTCGCTGGGGTTGAAGGTCATTTCGATCTCCTTCCACTGATCATATTTTTCCGGCGGCAGCTCGTAGCCGCTCCGCTGACAGCGCAGCAAAGCACGGCGCGCCGCCTGAAAGGCGGTCTCGACCGCGGCCCCGGACCCGCCCGAGGCGTCGATCATGCGCAGGCTGCCTGCGACGACGGTGCCGTCCCGGGCCATTTCAAAACCGAGGACAACCGTGACATTGGCGGCCTGCGAGCCGACATCCACGACCCAGCAATTCTGCACCGCAAGACGCAACGCTTCGCGTTCTCCACGCGTCAGCGGCGGGCCGGACGGCGCGGCGTTCGCAGCATCTGCCGCGCCACCCAGAATATCGGCCAACGCCGCATCGACCGCGCTTCCGACCTCTTCAGCAACAGCGGCCACCGCCTCTTCGTCTACCTCTGCCTCAGGCGCCGGGGCGGCTTCGGCCAAACGCTGCGGGCGCAGTTGCGGGCGCACCGACCGGCTCGGAGCGCTTGCCGCGGCTGGTTCCTCGGCCTCGGTCACGATCTCGGTGGCGGCCTCTTCCGGCGCGGTCTGCTCCTGTTCGATTTCCGCCTGCTCCGGCGCATCGGCCACGTCATCGGCGGCCTCGCTGATGTCGGGATCGATGACGGCATCCGGCGGTGGCGGGGCCACAGGCGTCGGCGCAACACGCGGAGCGGGGCGCGGAATCGGCCGCAGCGACGCCTCCGGTGCATCAATCTCGGGCGCGGGCTGGGCCAGAGGCTCCGGCGCGGCGTCCTGCACATCGGTCGGCGGCGCAGGCACCAGCGGAAGCGGCTGCGGCACCGGGTCAGGCTCCGGCTGCGGCGCAGGGTCCGGCTCTGGCACGGGTGCTGGCGCAGGTTCGGGGGCCGGCGGCTCGGGCGCAGGGTCAGGTTCCGGCACAGGCGCCGGTGCCGGCGGGCCGGTATCCGGTTGCGGCGCCGGATTCGGCTGTGTCAGCGCGGCAAACTCCGCTTCCGACAGCACCGTGACGTCGGCAACCTGCATCTCGGGCGGATCCGCCCGAAAGACATTGCCCAACAGCAGCCACAAGATCAGCGCCGCATGCAAGCCTGCGGATATGGACGTTCCGGGTGTCACGGGGCGCGGCCTAGTTGCCCTGCCCGTCGAGCGCGGGTCCACCAATATCCGTCACCAGCCCGATGGAAGAAAAGCCTCCGGCATTCAAGGCGCCCATCACCTCGGCGACCTGAGCGTAAGGCACCGCCCCGTCCGCCCGCAGGAACACGCGGTCGTCGCTGCGTTCCGCGGCGATGGCGCGCAGGCGCGGGATCAGGTCATCGCGCGCGATTTCCGTGGTCTGCAACAGCACCGTGCCATCCACGGCCAATGTGACGGTCAGCGGTTCTTCCGTCTCCGACGGCAGCGCTTGCGCAGCGGTCTTGGGAAGCTCCACCGGCACACCCACGGTCAACAGCGGCGCCGCCACCATGAAGATAATCAGCAGCACCAGCATCACGTCGACAAAGGGCGTGACGTTGATCTCGCTCATGGGCTGCGACTTGCCGCGCCGCCCGCGCCTGCGACGGCTGCCCCCGCCGTCACCGCCTTTCATGACACCCGCGCCCATCGGTCAGGCGTCCAGCTGGCGGGAAAGGATGGTGGAGAACTCGTCGGCAAAGGATTCATACCCGGCCACGATGCGATCGCTGTCTGCGCTGAGCTTGTTGTAAAAGATCACGGCCGGGATCGCAGCCAGCAGGCCAAGCCCCGTTGCCAGAAGGGCCTCGGCGATGCCGGGCGCCACAACCACAAGCGACGTATTCTGTTGTTCCGCGATTTCGATGAAACTGTGCATGATCCCGAAGACCGTGCCGAACAGGCCGATAAATGGCGCGGTAGACCCGACCGTCGCCAGAACCGGCAGTCCCTTCTGCAGTGCTTCGCTTTCCTTGAGGATCGCCACGTCCATGCTGCGATCAATACGGGACTGCGCGCCCGGGATCAGCCCGCCATCGTCACGGTGTGACCGTTGCCACTCGATCATTCCGGCGGCAAAGATCCGTGCGGCGCGCCCTTTTGGTTCCGGGCCGATCTCGTCGAACAGTTCGTCGAGCGGCTCGCCGGTCCAGAAACGCCCGTCAAAGGTCTTGGCCTCGCTGCGCGCGCGCCGATAGGCGATCAGCTTGTCGAAGATGATTGCCCAAGCCCAGACCGACGCCACGATCAAGGACAACATGACAAGTTTAACGGTCAGTGTTGCGCGGGCAAACAGCCCCCACATCGAAAAATCGATTTCCTGCGCGAGCGCAAGCGTCTCTGCTTCCATGAACCTGCTCTTTCCACCTGTTCGGCCCTCTTGCGGGACCGTATATGTGGGCACTGTAGCCGATTTGCAGGCCCAAGGCCAATAGAATGCCGTTTCACGCGTTCTGACGCGCTTTGCACGGTGCATCATGGGCGGATGTCCGCCAAAACCGGGCGCATGGTGGCCACAAAAGGCCGCCCGCAAGACGGATTGAAACAAAGGCGCCCCTTTCGCGATCCACAATGCGCATCACCTGCTGGCGCGCGGCCTGCCCGGCGCTCACACGCGCAGCTTTGGACAATCCGCGCGCCCCGTGGCACATCTGGCAAGTCAGGCAACCGCGAGGCAGAGATGGTCAGCGTTCAGGAACAGTATGAAGCCTATCCCTACCCGGACCGCGATCCGAAAGACGAAGCCAAACGTCTGATCCTCGGCTCGCCTTCGCATCCTCTGGAACTGGACCATTGGCTCTTTGGGGGCGCGCGCGACTGGTCGCAGCCTTTCAGAGCGCTTGTCGCTGGCGGCGGCACCGGTGACGGGCTGATCCAGCTTGCCCAGGTGCTTGCCTCCGCGGACGTTCCGTATGAAATCACCTACATCGATCTCTCAACCGCTTCGCGCCAGATCGCCGAGGCAAGGGCACGGGCCCGCGGACTGAAGGGGATCCGCTTCGTGACCGGGTCGCTGCTCGATGCGGCCAACCACGGCACATTCGACTATATCGACTGCTGCGGTGTGCTGCATCACCTGCCCGATCCGGGCGCGGGCTTTGCCGCGCTGCGTGCCGCCCTCGCGGAGGGCGGCGGCATGGGCTTCATGGTGTATGCCCCGTTCGGGCGGTCCGGCGTCTACCCGCTCCAGGAGGCCTTCGCCGCGCTGTTCGATGATCTTGACCCGAAGACACGGCTGAAACGTGCAAAAGCGATCGTCGCCGCACTGCCTGATGCGCATCCTTTCAAACGCAACCCGCTGCTTGTCGACCATCACGAAAGCGACGCGGGCTTCTATGACCTGTTGCTGCACGGGCAGGACCGGGCCTTTGCGATCCGTGAACTTGTGGAGGTGATGCATGACTCCGGCTGGCGATTGCAGGGCTTTGCCACGCCCGCACTTTATGACCTCGCCCGCATCACGGAGCGTCCCGAGGGTATGGACGAGACCACTTCCATGGCCACGGCTGAAAAGCTTCGTGGCACGATCCGGATGCACATCGCCTATGCCGTGCCATCGGAGGACACGCGCAAACCTGCGCGCGGCAGCACCCGCACGCTCATCCCGCATTTGCGCGGTGTGACCGCACGAGCTCTGTCGCAGGCGGTGTCACAGGGAAAGCCGATCCCCATTCGCATGAAAGAAGCACAGACAAGCCTGCGTTTGCCGCAACAGGCCGCGCCGTTGATTGCCGGGATCGACGGTCGGCGCAGCATCGCGACGCTGTCGCAAGCGGCGGGGCTCGATCCGCTGCAAGCCGGGACGCTCTGGGCGCAGGTCGAACGCGATCTCGTCGAATGGGGGCTTCTGCTCTATTCCGCGCTCCCGCAGGGCGGGCGCTGACATGTGCGGACGGTTTGCCCTGACCCTGCCCACCGACGCCATGGCGCAGCTCTTTGACGCGGTGCCGGCCAACGACCTTCCGGACGTGCCGAATTACAACATCTGCCCCACCAACCAGGTCCACACCGTCCGCACCGAGGAAGGCCAGCGCCGCCTTGCCCCGATGCGGTGGGGGTTCCTGCCGCACTGGTACAAGGCAACCAATGGCGGCCCGCTGCTGATCAACGCGCGTGCCGAAACCATCGCGGAAAAGCCCGCGTTCCGCGCTGCCGTGCGCGAGCGCCGCTGCCTGATCCCGGCGTCGGGTTTTTACGAATGGACCAAAGATGACGACGACAAACGCCTGCCTTGGTACATTCATCCAACCGGAGAGGCGCCGCTGGCCTTCGCGGGCATCTGGCAGGATTGGGAGCGAGAAGGCGAAGCCTACCGCACCTGCGCCATCGTGACCTGCCCGGCGGACGGTCCGATGGCGTCGATCCATCACCGGATGCCGGTGATCCTCGCTGCAGGCGACTGGGCAAAATGGCTGGGCGAAGAAGGCCACGGCGCGGCCACCCTCATGAAAGCCGCTCCCCATGACGCGGTGCGGTTCTACCGGGTTGATCCAAAAGTCAATTCCAACCGGGCAAGCGGCAAAGACCTCATCGCGCCTCTCGCCTCTTGACCCCGCCTGCGGGCCATCTCTAAGCGCCAAGCGCCCTGCGTTCGCGGGCTTTTTTGCGCCTCGATACGGCACAGGCTTTCCCTGCCGCACCGTGTTGGCCGTGCCGGCCTCCAGAGCATCGGCAGCATCGTTTTTCTTGACCGCAGCCCCCACCATGGCCCACGCTCATCCCAAGGTTTTTTCAAAGTCTTTCAGGCGCTGCTGTTTGGCGCGCCGACCGCTGGTTCAGGGAGTCATTCATGAGCACGACATCCAACGCCTCTGCGCTCGAACAGGCTGTCTGCAACATTGAGGATTTCGACGCCGCTCTGAACACCAGCCTTGGCCATGTGACCGAAATCCGCGGCGGCGTTGGCAGCGTGCTCGACACGCTCGGCACGGTGGACCGCGCCATCGACAAAGTCGAAGAGCTACGCGACGAAGTCGCGGCCTTTGGCGACGACCTTTCCAAGCTCGAACTGGTGTTTTCCCTGATGGGTCTGGTCTCTGCACTGCGCCCCTTCGGACGTGTCGGTGACAGGATCGTCGATGCGGTCAAACCGGTGGTCAACCGGCTGGAGAGAACCCTGGACGACGCGGTGCAGACGCTCCGCGACAACCCGGCCAAGGCCGCGCTCGACCGCGTTGTGTCCAGCCTGGAGACGGCCGACGGCTATCTTGAAACCGTGGAAACGGAAATCGCGCAGCAGGTCGAGAATTTCGAAGCCGTAACAAGCTTCGCAGGCCGCGCCGCGATTCTCGCCGACGAACCGATCCTCGCGCTCGGCACCATTCTGGAACAACCGCTCGCCGCAATCGAGGCGGTGAACGCCGTCTACAACAACCCGGCCACCCCTGAAACCGACAGCGTTCGGGAATTTCTGGCCGGGTTTCAGCGCGACGTGCCCAGCGCGGAGTTCCGCCAGCTGATCGCGGTCGAACAAGCCATGAACCGCGTATTCGACGTGCTGGACGATATTCGCGGACCGCTCAACCAGATCTACAACATCCTCAAGCCGATCGAGCCCGCGCTCAATGCGCTGTCGGCCATCTCCGCGCTGACAATCGACCGCGCGGTTGATTTCATCACAAACACGATCGGCGTGGAGGACCTCCTCAGGGCCGCCGAGGAACGCGTTCTCGAGCAACTCCCCGATGTCGATGTCCTCGATCTCTTCGAAGCGGCGTATGAACAAGCTGCAAATGTGCTTGCCGAGTTCGATCCGGCAACGGTGCTGCGCAGCTTTGACGACGACCGCGATGATCCCGACGGCGATGGTCGCACAGAGAGCGGCGGCGCCGCGACGCCGGAAGTGCCGGACCCGTTCGGCATCGGGCAGTGGGTGCTCGAAGACTTGCAGGCGCGGGTGCTGGAGGTCGGGTTCGACACCGTCAACGGCGTGATCCAGTCCCAGATCGGATCGGTGAGCACCGGCGGGGTCGGCATTGCCATCGAACTGCCCGCGAATGTGCGCGGCGGCGACGAGGATGACGATCTGACCGCCGCCTTTGACCCCGACGGCGCAGGCGGGCTCGCCCCGATCCCGATCGAAGACCTCTTGATGCTGGGCGACGCGAACAGCAACATCATCACCGCAAGCGGTGGCGAAAACGTCCTTTTCGGATTCGAGGGGAACGACACCCTCATTGGCGGTCCGGACGAGGATATCGCCGTGTTCGCCGGGCCGCTCACCCAGTATCAGTTCAACCGCAACGACGAAGACGGCACTGTGGTGATCGAACACACCTCCCCGATCAGCGGCGTTTCGCTGGATGGTCGGGACACGCTTGTCGGTATTGAGCGTGTGACCTTTCTCGGGGGCGCCACGGGCCGGGTTGAAACGCTCTCGATCGACGCGCTGTTCGACCAGGTTGCCTCGGTCCCGGCGGGCGGTGCGCTGGACCGCAGCGACGAGGGCGACGCGGACAATGACGGCCAGATCGACACCGTTTATCTTTTTGCAACGGGCAACGCGTCAGGCATTACGACACTCACCGGTGGCGGGGGCGACGATCAGTTGACCGGCACGCTCGGGCGCGACCTGCTGATCGGCAATGCGGGCAACGACATCATTGACGGTTTTGGCGGCGATGACACGATCAACGGGGGTGCCGGGCTCGACACCTATGTGTTTTATGACGATGGCGCAGGAGGCGGCAATCCTGCCTTGCTTGACCTTGCCAGCCCGTCCCCCCTGAGCGGAGCGCATTTTTCCATCTCCGGCGTTGTCAGCGCGCTGCTTGAAAATGTGGAAAACGTGTCGGTGAAGGATCAGCGGGAGGCCTTCCTTTTTGGCGATGATGCCGACAACGTGTTGTCCTCGGCGGATCTGCGCGACGTGCTCGACGGGCGCGGCGGCGATGACACGCTGAGCGGCGGCGGGCGGAATGACGTTCTGATCGGCGGGCCGGGCATTGATCTGCTATATGGTCAGGGCGGAAATGATGACCTTGTCGTCGCAGACCGCGCGGTACCTGGAGGCGCGCAATATTATGACGGTGGTGCGGGCAATGACCGGCTGGTCTATTCCGGCGATCTGGGTGGTCAGGGTGGCAATGAGGGCCGGCCGTTTGACCAGACCTTCATCCAACAGGCGCGCGAGAATTTTGTCCTTCAGAGAGGCCGCGATCAGGACAGCTCCGGCCCCATTCGCCTGCGCGGCGATGCGCGCATCGAACGCCTGTCCGATGACGGGCAAACCGTTATCGCCACAGATCGCGCCGTCAACATCGAAGGCTTCGTTGGTTCGGATTTCGACGACGTGCTTTTCGGCGCGTCGGGCAACCAGCCTGCCTACCACATCCTCGACGGTGCGGAAGGGAACGACACGATCCACGCGCGCGAGACATCGCAGATCGTGCGCGGCGGCGACGGGCAAGACCTGATTTATGCCGGAACGGGGGGCGCCGCCTATGGCGGCGACGTGAATGACACGCTCGATTTGTCCACTATACCCGATGTGCGCTGGCGGATCGTTGATGTGAACGGCGGAAACCGCCAAATTCAGGCTTACTCGGCGATTGACCGGCAAGACCTTGCGGCCGATGACGCGGTGACCAGCTTCACTGTCGGCTCCCTGACGGATGGCGGCTTCGGCACGTTCATCGGCAGCGATTTCGACGATCTGTTTGACATCACTCAGGGTCAGGATGTGGTCATCCGCGCCGGGTCGGGTGACGATGAGATCCGCGTCCATGTCAGCGGCACCGGCAACAGCAATGGCCAGAGCTACACCGTCGCGGGCGAGACCGGCAATGATACGATCAGCGTCGCGCATACCGCCGATGTGGACGGCGGCACAGGCGATGATGAGATCTTTGTCGTGGCCGGCAGTGCGCGGATCCTGACCGAAGTCGACGGTGGCGCGGGCAACGATGCGCTGTTCCTGTTGCGCGCGACGGGCAGCTATACGGGCGGCGCGGGAGAGGATATTCTCTCAGCCCACCCGGTCATTCCGGGCGCGGGTTTGAACGTCGACCTTGCAGCGGGCACGGTGACGGATATCGGCTCCGACGATATCACCGCCACGGTCGCTGGCTTCGAAATCGTGATCGGGTCCGACCGGCATGCGGACACGCTGGCCGGCGGTGAGCAAACCGATATCCTGATCGGTGCCGGTGGGCGCGATTGGCTCGAAGGGCGCGGCGGCAATGACGATCTCTATGGCGGCGCCGCGCCCGATACCCTCTATGGCGGGAGCGGAGACGACGTGCTCAACGGCGGCTCCGATAACAACACACTGGATGGCGGACCGGGGGTGGATACGGCCAGTTTCGATTTCGGAACGCCCGGCGGCAATCGCGCGCGGTTCGAGTTCCTCGCGACCGTGGCGGATTACAGCGCCGTGACCGCGGATCTGGTGGAAGGTCTCGCCACCAAAACTGGCGGCGGAAGCACCCGCACCACCAGCATGACCGGGATCGAGAACCTGACCGGCACGTCGCTCGACGATGTTCTGCGTGGCGATGGTGCAGGGAACGTGCTGATTGGCGGGGCAGGCAATGACACGCTGATCGGGCGCGGTGGCGACGACCGGCTTGTGTTGGTCGGTGACGACAGCGCCGATGGCGGTGCCGGCGACGATTACTTTGTCGTTGGACACGGTCGGTCCATCATAGACGGTGGTGCAGGCTCCGACACGCTGGAGTTCGACCGCAGCGCCCGCGTCACGTATGACGCGCATCAAGGCACCTTCGAAGGGGTGATCGATGTGGCGCAGCCGGTATGGGCCGACACCGGCACAAGCGAGGCGCGCAGCCCCGCGGGCAATGGCCCCGCCCTGACCCCGCAGGATGTGCTGGAGGCTGATCCGGCCTTTGCCGACAGCTTTGATGATGCGTCCCGCGTCGTGCCCGACACGGCGGCGTTCCAGATCGCCTTTTCCGATGTCTCCATGGCGATTTCCGGCAGGTTTTCCGGCATTGAGACCATCCTCGGCGGGCTGAGAACCGTTGGCGGCACCGACGAATCCGAGCGGCTCGACGGAAACAGCCAATCCGAAACGATCACCGGCGCAGGCGGGGACGACACCATCGATGCCCGCGCCGGGAGCGACGTGATCGACGCAGGCTCCGGCAATGACAGCGTGCGGGCCGGGATCGGCTTTGATACCGTCACCGGGGGGGCCGGCGACGACACGCTGATCGGGCTTGACGGGTTCGACAACCTGTCCGGCGGTGCGGGCAATGACCTGATCCGGGGGAATAACGGCTTTGACCATCTGCGCGGCGAGGCCGATGACGATACGCTTGAGGGCGGCCTGGGCCTGGATACGCTGGAGGGCGGCACCGGGCGCGACCTTCTGAATGGCAATGCCGGGTTCGACAGTCTCAACGGAGGCACTGAGGCGGATACCCTGAACGGCGGAGCAGGTGCCGATACACTTGATGGCGGCGCCGGCGGCGACCGTCTCTTTGGCGGGATCAACCACGATCTGCTGATCGGCGGGCTTGGCAACGATACGCTGGAAGGCAGCAATGGGATCGACACGCTCGAGGGTGGCCCCGGGGCGGACATGCTTTTTGGCAATGCCGGACCGGATACGCTCGATGGCGGGCCCGGCAATGATACGCTTAATGGCGGCATCGCTCGCGATACCTTCATTTATAGCGCAGGATCCGGACAGGACAGGATCACCGATTTCGCCAACAATTCCGACACCGTGCAGATTGACGCCGCTCTTCTTGGCACCGCCAACCCGACAGCAAACGACTTGCGTTCATTTGCGGCGCGGGATGCGGAGGGCTTTGTCGTGTTCGATTTCGGGAACGGGCAAACCCTGACCTTTGTCGGGATAGAGACTGTAACCACGCTTCTGGATGACATCGTGTTTGCCTGATGGCGCGGTGCCCGGAGAGCAAGCATTGCGCGCGGCAACCTCCGCGCATTACGATCAGGCGCAGAATTTCGCAGGCAGTCCTGTACCTTCCCGAGGCGGACGCCGTTGAGAGGGTCGGCCTTTGCCTTCCAAGGAAAGCATTTGAGTTGATCTCTCCCTCGGTGCGGACAAACAGGCGGCCGCCCTTCCTTTTTTGCGGACGTGCTGGTCGCGATGCGATGGACCCTCAGATCAGGGGCGTTCGCTGCCCGGCGGTCGGGACGGAATTTTGAGGAGAGAGGATCATCACACTCTTCAGCTCGCCGAGCTTGGCGGTCAGTCCAGCCATCATCCGGTCAAAGATCCCTTTCTCACTCCAACGCGTCCAACGACTGTAGAGCATCTTGCGCGGCTCATGGATCGCAGGAACGTCACGCCATTGCAAGCCATTGTAATTAAACGGGATATCTCCAAGTGAAACCCGCCTGCAGTCCATGCGCGGCTTGCCGCGGGGACTACGGAAAGAACGGGTGCGGACGCGCATTCTGCGCATCCCCTCTCGTGATATTGCTGTGCAATGCACTGCCGGGCCGTGGTCCGCCAGAAAAGATCTTTCCTGTCACCGCTCCGCGAGTTGTAGTCGTGAGGCACGCAGCGTGGCGGAGATCAATCCCTCCCGACCCTTGGCCCTCGGGACGATGCTTTGCGGTGCGGGCGTATCGCAATGCACTATGCCGGCCTGACTGTATTGTATGGAACGCGCCCTTACCCGATCAGGATCTGGGCGGCTCGCAGGCTCTTGAACAGTTCCCCGTTGAACAGCTTTTCACGGACCCGGGCCTTGCCGAACACGCATTGCAAAGCCGCAGAGATCACCGCGGAAACCTGCCCCTCGCCCCATGCGGTAAGTGTTGCGCAGGCCATGAAAGGCCGGCGTCCGGACCGAAAGGTTCCCCCGGCCCGGCCCGTCACCATGGCGCACGGTGCCCCGCGATCAGACGAAGGTCACATCGTCGAGGATCGCGCTGGTGTTTGTCACACCCACGAAGGTCAAGGTCGTGCCGCCGCCAAAGTCCAGCATCAGGTTGCCGGCGTCATCGAGCCGCGAATAGCTGCGCAGATCATCCGGCACAGGCATCGCTTCCGAAAGCAGGCTCGCGGCAATCTCAATGGCATCGATGTTGTTCTGGAAATCGGCAATCACATCTGCGCCTGCGGCAAAGACGAAGGTGTCGGCTCCAAGACCGCCCTGAAGCGTGTCGTCTCCCGTGCCACCATCGACGCGATCATTGCCCGCGTTGCCAAGCACAGTGTCATTGCCATCGCCTCCTTCCAGCGTGTCGAAACCGTTGGCTCCGCTGAGCCGGTCATCGCCCGCGCCCCCGATCAGCACATCGGCGCCAAGCCCGCCTTGGAGCACGTCATCACCCGCGCCCCCGTCAAGGCTGTCATTGCCATTGTTGCCCTCAAGCGTATCGTTGCCCGCACCCCCTTCAAGCGTGTCGAAGCCGTCGCGTGCCTGCAAGCTGTCGTCCCCGGCATCCCCCATCAGGCTATCGAAGCCGAGCCCGCCTTCCAGTGTGTCATCGCCCGCTCCTCCCGAGGCGGTGTCGTTGCCGAAATTTCCGACGAGACTGTCATCGCCCGCATCGCCGGACAGGCTGTCAAAGCCGTTCTGCCCGATCAGCGTGTCATTGCCGGCGCCGCCGCGTAGATCGTCGAAACCGATACCCCCGGACAGGCTGTCGTCGCCAAGCCCTCCGTCCAGCGTATCGCCCCCGGAGCCGCCAGACAGCGTGTCATTGCCGGTCCCGCCCGTGATGCTGTCCGCGCCCGGCGTGCCGGAGTCGAGGAGTCCCGGCTCCGGCGGCGGCACGATCAACCCGCCTTCGCTGCCGACCCCGCCAGAGGGGCGCGTTGGGGTCGGATCGAGCTGGACGGTCCTGTCGCTGAACCGGATCTCGGCAATCGAACGCAGTTCAATCTGGTATTCGGGATCAAGGAAGCGCTCGTTGGTTGCGAAATCCTGCTGATATTGCTGCAAGAGATAATGGTCACCCATACGCGTGACGAGGTAGTTTTCCGACTCCAGCGGGATATCGAGGATATCGACCCCTGCCCCGCCGTCGATGCTGTCAAAACGGTTGAGGTTGAACAGCGACACGGTGTCGTCGCCCTCTTCGGCGTGCACGTCCATATTGCTGCCGGAAATCATGTCGTCACCCAGAGTGCCGATAATCGCGTCCATACCCTGAAGGTTGAAATCCTGACCCTGAACCAAAGGCACCGTCATGGTCGAGTAATCGAGCGTGTCATATCCGGCCCCGCCGCTGCCGCGGAGCTCGCCGCCTTCGGTATCGAGCACAAAGCGGTCGTCACCCGCGCCGCCGAACCAGCTCTCGAACACACCGCCGGTGCCGATGAAATTGCCGGACGGAAAGAAGATGTCGTCCCCCTCTCGGCCATAGACGTCATCGCCGTCATCGGTGGCGTTGAACGTATCGTCGCCATCCGAACCCAGAACCGTGTCCGGCCCGTCGGTGCGCACACCTTCGGGGAAACTCTCAAGGGTGATGACAGTGCCAAAGATCTCGTTTGTGCCTGCTCCGTTACGGTCGGTGGTATCAGTCCAGCCGATGAACACGCGCCCGTCCGCGCCCGCGCTCACAAATGGCGGCGCGATATCGGTGCCCTGAACCCCTGTCGCAATGGTCTGCACCTCTGACAGGGCTAAGAGGCCCGCATCAATCAACTGGGCGAAGAGAGAAAATTCCGGAGCGGCCTCGGTGCCGCCTGAGACCTGCGTCCAGACCACCACCAGATCGCCGTCCGGCAGCGCCGCAATCTTCGCGGCGGGGGCCGGCGGCCGGAAGTCGAGCGTCCCGACATCGACAAAAATGTTCAGCGTATTGGTTACGTTGTTCTCCGATTGTTGAAGAACGGTCTCGAAATCCGGGCGGGGCGTGCCGTCGGGATAGGGTTCCTGGTTGAAGGGCACCTGCCTGACCGAGTCGCGCACCTGAACCTGAATACCGCCGCCATCACCGACTCCGACATAGGCCACGCGCCCATCCCCGAAGGCAATGGCGTCATCCTCGAAACCGCCCGTCCGGCCATTGCCGGCAAAGCTGGAAAATCCAAGCATCGTCGGAATGTTGCGGCCCGAGGAATCCTCGTAGGTGTCGAGGTTGAAGGTCGTGCTGCGTTCCGCCGACAGATGGAAAACGCCGTCGCCAAGGGTCACCAGCGCACTGTCCTCAGACGCGGAATCCGGAGCGAGGTAGATTTCATCCCCCACCCGCGCGCCCGTCGCGTCAAACCGCTGCGCATACCAGATCTCGGAGGTGTTGGAGGTGCGCCCGTCCGACCAGGTCGCCACAAACCCGCCGTCCGACGTCGGGGCCACCTGCGGAATGCGCTGGTCATTTGCAGTCGTCGTGGCAAGCTGGATCTCGCCCGTCACTGGCGCGCCGGTTGCCGTGAGGATCCGGCCATACGCCTCCACCGCGCCGCCATTGATCGACGGCCCGTCGGTCCAGACCACGGCAACCCTGCCATTGCTCAGAACGGTGATATCCGGCTGACCTTGCCCCGATGCCGCAACGGACTCGTTGACCTGGAACACAGCGCCCTGCGGCGCGCCACCCGCGTCAAACACCCGCCCAAGAACCGCTGTAAACTGATCGTCCTCGACATTCGGAATTGGAAACAGGGGCGAGACAAGCTGCGTCCAGACAACCATGAAGCCGCCGCCGGGTAAGGTTACGACTTCACCATTGTTGGAACCGGCTCCAACAGGAGCGAGGGGTTGGGTCATGGAACAATCCTTTTCAAGTAGTGTCGCATCAGCGCTGTCAGTAGCAGAACACAGGGGGGCTGGTGGTCGCCTCAGCCGGCCGTCCGGAACACGCACAGTTGCGGCACAATCAGCGCCTCAGGGCCATGGTCGGACCCGGCCCTCTACCGAGGTTTCAAGCTGTAAGTGTGGAAAAGCGGGATCAAGACGCGAGATCGGTCGTGCGCAAAACCGCGCAGAATCTCGGTATAAGCTCAGGTAACATCCCATGTCGGTTTCAATGAATAAAGTGTTACCCTGCTCCAAAAATCCATACCAGCAAAAAATACTCTGACCACGCAGCCGGTCGACGCGCCGATGACCCGCTGAGAGGCGCAGTTTCATTCGACCACACGATGGGATCGAAGACCGCGTCTCCAAGCGCCCATCCGGCCACCCGCACCATTAATTGCTGACCACCGTCCCCGGTATCGACCAGATCAACGCCCTGACCATTCCGGCCAAAGCAGGCGATCTGCAACGGTTCGGACACCAAAGCCAGTTCCCCAAGTTCTGCGGTCTGGACCTCGCCTCGGTGCCATCCAGCGTGTTCCGCGGACCGAGACGGCTCTCGAAATGAGGCAATGCCCGAATGTGCAGTGCCTTATAGATGGCTGGTCACGGTCCAGTGCTGAAACCCACCAACGGCTTATCCGGGCACCGCTCTCCGGGGATGATCCCGGCTCGATGCAAGCTGCTTGGGCGTCAACGCTGGCGACCCGGTTTTAGGCTGCGCTCTGGCGAACGGCGCGTTGTGGGTCCCGATCGCGAGATTGGCAGGCACTGACAGGCTTGCGGGCATACGCGGAGATGACCGGCTGTTGCGCGACCTCCGGGCCGGCAATCTTGTATTTGAAACAGGCTCATCCGGGACCGTTGATGCCCAGCGCGATATGCATACCATGCGCATTTTTGGGGCAACGAAGACAGCCGCGCAGCAGCGATCCGGTTGCGGGGCATTACTGTGGCTGTCACGCGATTATCATTGGTAAACGAATGATCAACGGCTAACGTCAGTGCCAAACGGGGGTTGGACACGAATGTCGGGCCTGAAAAACGATTTTATCAGGAGATTTCCATGCCCACGACACCTGAAACCTGGCTCGACCAGTTTACCGTCAACAACACCACATCCGGCACTGGCGGATCCACCCAGGAGAAGCCGGTTGTCATCCAGCTGACCACCGGCAACATCGTCGTATTCTGGGCGGACGATTCCGACGCGGTCGGCGACACCGGCAACGGGTTTGACATCATTGGCCAGATCTATGACCCGCTTGGCAACGAGATTGGCAGCGAATTCATCGCCAACGGATTCCAATCGGATGATGAACGCGAGTTCGATGCCGCGGCGCTGGAAGATGGCCGATTTGTCGTGGTCTATACGGATGATGACGGCACGGCCACAAGCAACAGAATTCGCGCCTCGGAATGGTCGACCAATGCCGATGGCACCATCGGGTCACGCGACAGCCTGACCATCGCATCCACTCCGACGGCGGGCGATATCGTCTCTAAACCGTCGGTGGCGTCTCAGAGCGATGGCAGCTACGTGGTGGCCTATCAATTCACCGATGAGTCGGACGCCGACGAGGCGGACACAGAGGTCCAGACAGTGCGCGTGGCCGCGGATGCGACTGTCGGATCGGCTACGAAGGTCCTTTCCGGGTCCGCCTTCAGCAACATGACCGATATCGCGGCGCTGTCGGACGGCAATTATGTCGTGGTGCACGAAGACCGGGAAAGCGGTCGCGAAGACGCCCTCGGGTTCGCGATTGTCAACGGCACCACGGGCGACTTTGTCGGTGCGGCGTTTGTGAGCGGCACCTTCACGAATGGCGAAAGTGATGTGGATGCATCCGTCATCGGGTTGACGGGGGGCGGTTTTGTCATCGCCTGGCAGAACAGCGACAGCAGTGACATCGATCTCCAGTTCCAACGGTATGACAATGCCGGTGTGGAGCAGGGCGCTGTCACTCTGGTCGACAGCGATGGCTCGACCGACGACAACAACGAGCCGCACCTGATCGCGCTGGCCGATGGCGGCTTTGTCGTGGCCTATGACGATGATGAGGCCAACACCTTTGCCATGCAGCGCTTCAGTGCGACGGGCACCGCTGTGGGTGCGACTGTGACGCGCGATCCCGGCGTCGAAAGGGATATGGGCGGGATTGGCCTGGCCGATGGGCGCTTTGTCACCACGTTCAGAAGCGGGAGCGACATCGAGGCGGAAATCTTTGATACCCGTGATACGGTGAATAATCCGGTCTACAGCCCCGATGGGTGGCAGATCGGCACCATCGGCAACGACAGCTTTGCCGCCTCTGCAGACAGCGTGTTCGGTCATGATGGCAATGACACGATCACGGATGGCGCGGGTGCAAATCAAGTCTTTGGCGGCGACGGGAATGACAGCATTGGGATTTCAGCTGTGTCTGACAGTGAATCCCGCGATGGCGGCGCTGATGTCGACTGGCTCTTTGGCAGCGGCATGTCCAATGGCACGATCTATGACCTTTTGAATGAAGAGGTCCGGTTCGGTACCCAGATAGAATCCGCGACCAATTTTGAAAACGTCCGCGGCAGCGACGCCAACGAGGAATTCATCGGCGACGACGGCGTCAACGAGATAGACGGCGGTGGAGGCAATGACACCATCAATGGAGGCCTCGGTTTTGACAGCCTGAACGGTGGGGGTGGCAACGACCTGTTTTTCAATGCGGCCAGTCATGGCTTCGACAGCATTGACGGCGGCATCGGGGACGATACGCTGAATATCCAGGATACCTATCTCATAGACCTCAGCTTCGACCTTGATCCTGGCACCTGGGGCGTCAGTTTTAACCCTAACCGAACGCTTCTCGGGGTGGAGAACATCGACGCGGCGGCGGGCAACGATGTGATCAACGGCGTCGTGGCCGATATTGGCGTCACCTTTACATTTCTGGGCAAGGGCGGGCGTGACACCATCACCGGCGGTGCCAATGTCGAAATCATCGATGGCGGAGAGGGGAATGACAGCCTCGATGGCGGCGGGGGGAATGACAGCCTTTTTGGTGGCATCGGGTCCGACACCCTCGACGGCGGCATTGGGGCCGACAGCCTCGAAGGCGGTGAGGGCAACGATACGCTGCTTTCGGGAGAAGAGGGGGACGCGGCCGATACGCTGCGCGGTGGGGAAAATGACGACATCCTCGAAAAGCAGAGTTTTACCGCGTCTTCAGCCATCGGCACGTTTGATGGCGGCTCTGGAACCGATCTGTTTTTCTTCTCTGCGTCAGGCAGTATCTCTCCTGCGTCTACCCAGGTTGTCGATCTGAGCGTGGGCCGGATCCTGTTTAGCGGTCTTGACCGGGATATCGTCACCAATATCGAGAATGTGCGCGTAGCCGGTGAAGCCGGGATACAGGGCGACGACGGGGATAACGCGCTTTCGGCGGTGGGTTCCTTCGCCAATGTGATCCGTGGTGGCGGTGGCGATGACACGCTTGAGGGCGGCGCGGGTGGCGATACGCTGGACGGCGAGGCTGGGTCCGATACCGCATCTTACGAAAGCTCCGGGGCACGGGTGGTGATCAATCTCGCGGCCAATTTCGAAGCCGGCGGCGATGCCGATGACGATACCCTTATTTCCATCGAAAACCTGCGCGGCTCAGGCTTCAATGATATTTTGCGGGGCGACGACGAGGCCAATGTGATCGAAGGCGGCGCCGATGGCGACCAGATCGACGGTCAGGGCGGATCCGACACCGCGTCTTACGAACATTCTGACGCGCGCGTGGTGATCAATCTTGGCGCGGGTTTCGAATCCGGTGGGCATGCTGCGGGTGACACGCTGACGTCCATCGAAAACCTGCGCGGGTCCGCGTTTGACGATATCCTGCGCGGGGACGAAGCGGCCAACGTGATCGAAGGCGGCGCCGATGGCGACCAGATCGACGGACAAGGCGGCTCCGACACCGCGTCCTACGAGCATTCGGACGCGCGCGTGGTGATCAATCTCGGTGCCAATTTCGAAGCCGGTGGGCATGCTGCGGGTGATACGCTGACATCCATCGAGAACCTGCGTGGGTCCGCCTTTGGCGACGTGCTGCGCGGCGATGGCTCCAACAATGAGATCGAAGGTGGCGGCGGTGCCGACGAGATCGACGGTCAAGGCGGCGTCAACGTGGCGTCTTATGCGCATTCGGACGCGCGGGTGCTGATCAACCTGAAACAGGGGTTCTTCGGCGGCGGCGATGCGGTGGGAGATACGCTGCTCAATATCCAGAACCTGCGCGGATCGGCGTTTAACGATGTGATCCGGGGCGACGACGGCGCCAATGCCATCGACGGCGGCGACGGTCATGACGAGCTGGACGGGCTCCTCGAAAACGACACACTGCGCGGCAATGACGGTGAGGACACGCTACTCGGCGGAGCGGGAGAGGATCGTCTCGAAGGCGGCGACGGCATCGACAGCCTGTCGGGCGGCAGTTTTGCGGATCGCTTGAACGGGGGTCTTGGCGATGACATGATCGATGGCGGCACCAATTTCGACACGGTGCTTTATGTCGGTCTGGAGTCCGCGGTGGTCGTCAATCTTGAAGCGGGCACGGCCACGGGCGGAGGCGGCAGCGATACGCTTGTTCGTGTGGAACACGCGTTCGGGTCGGGCTTTGACGACGAGATCACCGGCACGGAGATTCATGGCAACCGGCTTGAAGGGTCGTTTGGCCAAGACACGCTGAACGGACTTGCGGGCAATGACGTGCTGCTCGGCGGGGCCAACAACGACCGGCTGCTGGGCGGCGCCAACAACGATCAGTTGTTGGGCGGTTCGGGCGCGGACTTCCTCGACGGCGGGCCGGGGCGCGACCTTTATACCGGCGGCAGCGGCGCGGATGTGTTCCACTTCGCCGCGATTTCGGAGATGGGGATCGGGCAGTTCGGGCGCGACGAGGTGCGCGATTTTTCTCGTGCAGAGGGCGACGTGATCGACCTGTCCCAAATCGACGCCAATACGGGTATCGGGTTGGATCAGTCGTTCGTTGTGGTTGCGAGCTTCTCTGGAACGGCCGGTGAAATGACGCTGCTGGAAACGACCAAGGCTGGCGTTCCAGTGACAATTGCAAGCCTCGACGTGAATGGCGATGCCACGACAGACGCCCAGGTCTATGTGGTCGGGACCGTGGATCAGTCCGATTTCATTCTCTGAACAAGCGCGCTGAGGGCAGCACGGGCAATAACGTGCCGTCAATGTTGCACTGATTTGCAAGGCATGTGCCCGGCTTGGCCGAATTGCGCCGGTCCCGCCGAAGGAGCGCGGAGCGGCCTTTGGCATGTGTTTAAATTCGCTCCGTGGGTGGCATGCCGCCCCCGCGGACCTTGCATAGTATCCCAGAGCTGGCTCGCGTCCATCGCGGCTCGACATGCCGCCACTGTCATCTCGCCCCGCAAGCACGCCAAACCCTGGAAGCCCACGAGCCCAGATGCGCGGGCTAAGAACGAGACCGCGCGTGCCCCGCGATATCTCGGCGGCGCCCTGTGGTGGAGGTGGTCTGGCTACCACGGTCGGAGCCGCGCCGAGAGCCAGAAGAATTGCGTCAACCTGCCCGGTCACGCCCTGATGACACGCGACTTTGCTCGCCAGGTCGCCGAGTTGCAGGTCCGCATCACCCTTCTGAACGGCTACACCGCGCCTAGCGGACCCATCAGAGAGCTCAAAGGCCGGGTCCGTCCGGGGACACGGCAAATCCGGCGCACAGCCACTTTGCGCAACAAGATCTTGTCAGACAAAATCTTAACCAATTTGATCGGGCCTCGTCGCTCATCCCAATAGGCTGACATCCGTACAAGACGCGGCATCTGTCACAATGGGCTCGTTGAGGACCTCGGAGGACCCGCAGCATCCATAGCCACGTGGCGCGGATCAGCGTCCATTTCGGTCCATAGCTGCCGTTCGGAACGAGGCGCGACGCTGCGATTCAGTTCCGTCAAGGCTTGCGTCGTCCGTCAATGCTGCATTGAAGGGTTTTGGACGGTGGCACGGCATAAAGTGCAGTTTGGTGCGGCGACAGAAATGAGATGGAGATTCCTTTGGGTTCGGGTATCGTTGCCTGAATTGACCGACTGACTTTTGGCGAAAGACGTAGGCTATGAGTTTTGATTTTGGACCGATCACATCCGGTTTCGACGTTTCCTTTGGCGCGGCGGAATTTGTGGATCGCTTTCTTGGGCTGGAAACGACGCTGCCAGGATCGGCGTTTGCTCTGACGGGCGTGACGGTGGACGGGGACACCTCCAGCCTGACGGCGGTCGGCGTCAGCTACAATGCGGGCGCGGGCGAAGCGGGGGAGCTGATCATTGCCACCGAAGGAGCCATGGCTTTTCAAGGGCTAAGCTCGGGTAGCACCGCCGCCGTTGTTGTGTCCTACCAGATCACCACCGGGAGCGGGATCGAGACCGGTACAGTCACATTCGACGTGGATGCCACGCCGCCACCTGCCGGTGTTTCCGCCAATTACGATGTCGAGATCGACCTGCGCGACAATCCCGACACCGAAACCACCATCGAAGCCTCCGCCTCCGCTCTGGCAGGAGAGGCGGCTGTGCATTTTGCGCTGGCGCTTGATGACGATCTACAGACCATCCTGACGGCCTTTGACCTGACGGGCGCGCCAACCATCGACACCACCATCCAACGCGTGGACGCTTCGCCATCTGCGGCCTATGAGGGGACCATCGCCCTCGCCGTCGCGCTGGATGATGCCACATCCACCGCCCGCGCGACGTTCCAAACAGGCGCCGACGCCACAGCGTTTTCCAGAGGGAACAGCACCGCCTCGGCCACGGCCGGTGAAGGGGGCTCGGCTACGGCGTCAGCCGATGCGGATTCGACCGCAACGGCAACCGCGGACAACCAGTCTACGGCCGTTGCAACCAGTCGTGACGCATCTCAGGCGGAGGCCGTTGCCGACAATTCTTCCATTGCAGCCGCTGATGCACTGGAAGCGTCCGCCGCGAGCTCTGTGGCGGATGGGGGCAGTTCAACTTCCGCGGTTTCATCCGACAGATCCGATGCAGGGGCTTTGGCAGCAAACGGATCCGTCGCAACGTCGACGGCGACCGATACAAGCAGCGCGACAACGAGAGCAGACAACGCGAGCATCGCGAGTGCGACCGCTGATGTAGGCTCCGTCTCCGTTGCAACCTCTGATGATGGATCAAGTGCGACAGCGCTTGGGGGGGACAATTCGGTCGCGAATGCTGATGCATTGAATACCGGGGTTTCCAACGCCGCCGCGCTGTATCGCTCTGCCGCGTCGGCCAATGCATCGGACACATCGGACGCCTCAGCCCTTGCCATGTTTACCAGTGCGGCCGAGGCCACGGCAGATGATTTTGGTTCGGCCGGTGCCGTGGCGCAGCGTGAGTCCAACGCGACCGCAACGGCGTTGATGGACTCCACGGCAATGGCCCTCGCCTTTGAACTGGCACAGGCCACCGCCAGGGCGGCGGAGGAGTCTTCTGCCCTGTCCGCAGCGATAGAATGCGCCATATCCAGCGCTGTCGCAGAGGACATGGCTGGCGTAAGGGCCGTGGGCAGCCTGAACGGCGCGCCGGTTGCCAACATCATGGCGGGCGCGCTCGCACAAGAGATCGGGGGGTGGCGCAGCGTGACGCTCCCGCTCACCCTCGCGGAGATCGCAACAGATGTGACCGCGGCCAAGGCGGTGTCTGCCGATACGGCGCAGACCGCGATCTCCGGTTACTTCGTGAATGGCGTCACCACCTTGTCTGATGAAGCCTCCGTCGCGGGTCAGATCCGCGCTCTGACCACCATCGGCCCGGTGCTGGCCCTGACAGGCGAAAGCGGTGACGACACCATCGACGGCTGCCTGAACGACGACAGCATGCGGGGTAATGACGGCAACGATTCCCTGAGCGGCGCAGCCGGCAATGACCTGATCCAGGGCGATGGCGGCAATGACGCCCTGCAAGGCAATGACGGCGCGGACACGCTGCTGGGCGGCGCCGGGACCGACACGCTCACAGGCGGATCAGGGAGCGACTCCCTGAACGGCGGTGATGGGGCTGACACGCTGTTCGGTAATGGGGGGCTGGATCTGATGACAGGCGGCGCCGGGGATGACAGCCTCAATACCGGCATCGGGTTTGACACCGCCACAGGGGGCGCAGGGCATGACACTCTGATCGGTCTTGACGGCTACGACAGTCTTGAAGGCGGATCGGGCAACGATAGCCTGACCGGCAATAACGGCTTCGACTTTCTGCGCGGCGGATTGGGCAATGACACTCTCGCCGGCGGGCTAGGCCTTGATACCTTGCTCGGGGATGGCGGGAATGACCTGCTCTCCGGCTCCGCGGGTTTCGACAGCCTTCTGGGCGGCGGGGACGACGACACGCTTTTCGGCAATGCAGGCGCCGATACCCTGCGCGGCGGAGACGGGCGCGACCTGCTCGAAGGCGGGATCAACAATGACGTTTTGTCTGGCGGTACAGGGCAAGACACACTGAGAGGCAACAACGGTTCGGACACGCTTGAGGGCGATGAGGGCAACGATTTGCTGGCTGGCAATGCCGGGGCCGACAGGCTGGATGGCGGTGCCGGAAACGACACCCTGAATGGCGGGATCGGTGCGGATGCATTTGTGTTCCAGTCGGGTGGCGGGGCCGACACCATCGCCGATTTCCAGAACAACATTGACAGTGTTGAGATCGACGCCGACCTGCTGACGGAGGCCAACCCGGTTCCCGGAGACCTGTCGAGCTACGCCACCCGCAATGCAAATGGCGATATAGTGTTCGACTTTGGCAATGGCGACACACTGACCTTCACCGGCATCACGGCCACGTCCAGCATCATTGATGACGTTGTGCTTGTGTAAGGCCAATCGTGACAGGGTGTGTCCCGGGCATCCGCGACAACCGTTGGAAGGGCAAACAGGTCCAATCGAACCGGCATACCGTTGCCAGGCGTTGTATCTGCCATCGCTCAGGAACGGCCCGTGCGCCGATGCAGTCGCTGAGCTGACCGGCGGTGACGCACAGGTTCAGCGGGCGCCCCTTGCCGGTTCAGATGGCGTGCAGCTTTGTGTTCATGCCGCCCTTGGTCCGGCCGATCCCGCGTCCCCGCCCCCTTTTGCGACGGTCATGCCGGTTGCCGTGCGGTGTGCCCTCAGATTCGGTGCGTCCATTGACCGGCAGTCGCGGCGTCGTTTCGAAGAGACGTGTCCTCACGGTCGTTTCTTTGCCGTGCTCGGCAGCCAGACCCGCCAACATCTGGGCGAAAATGCCCTTCTCGCTCCACCGCTTCCAACAGTTGTAAAGCGTCTTGTGCGGTCCATAACATGCGGGCGCATCGCGCCATCTTAAGCAATTGCGATTGAACAAGGTAATGCCGCTCAAGACACGTCTATCATGAACGCATGGCTTGCCGCGGGACTTCGGGAAAAAGAGCGCAAGGCGCGCCATCTGCGCGTCCTTAAGCCAGAAAAGATCAGACGTGTTCACCGCTCGTTTTCGGACCGTGAACCACGCCCTACGCGGAAATCAATGGGTCCTGACCCTTCTATATCTCTGATCTGTTATTGATACCCCATCACCGGGCTTGGCGAAGATCGGTGATGGGGTGGTGTTTG
>NZ_JAFMPQ010000027.1 GCF_020667845.1 Cognatishimia sp. F0-27 | reverse complement strand
TGAGGACTGAGGACTGAGGACTGAGGACTGAGGACTGAGGACTGAGGACTGAGGACTGAGGACTGAGGACTGAGGACTGAGGACTGAGGACTGAGTAGCGGTGGGCATGGTCTCCTGTCCTGCGTTCGGGCCGCTGGAGCATTTGTCCTGAAATTGGGCAGCGGCCCCGCTGTCAGGCAGGGCGTGCCATGCCTTTGATGATGCTCTGCACGGTATCGATCATCACGGGGTGGCAGTGTCCTTTTTCACCCGGATTGGAAAATCCACCCCGCATTGATCGAAGTGGCCGCCACAACAGTCCGACAGGAGGAACCCGGCCAGGTCGCCTATCGTCTCGATGCGTGCGGTGTAGCGGATCTCGCGCTGGCGCCGCGTGCTGCGCAGAAGGTCCGCGCGTTTTAGAATGCCCAGATGTCCCGACAAGGTTGACGGTTTGACAGCCAGCGCTTCGGCGATTGCGAGCGCCGGAACGCTATCGGGCGCACGGGTCACAAGATACCGGAAAACTGCGAGCCGGGTTGGCTGCGCAAGTGCGGCAAAAGCATCAATGGCGGCGTTCTGTTCCATAATTCGATGTTACCCGAATTAACGAAGCTTGACCAGTGTGGAGCGATGTCCTACGACTCTCCCTAATTCGGTATTTGCCGAAATGAGGTCCGGTGCGGTGCCATGTCCAATACCTTGATCACCTGCGAGATTGATTTCGATGCCCAAGGCAAGCAGTCAGGCTACCTGCGGGTGCCGCATTCAACGCACCGTTCCGGCTATGGATGGCTCCCGGTTCCGATCACCGTTCTTTCCAATGGCGAGGGGCCCACGCTTGTTCTGTCTGCGGGCGTGCATGGCGATGAATACGAAGGTCAGATCGCGGTGGCGTCACTGGCGCGAGATCTCGAAGCCGATGCGATCCGGGGCCGCTTGATCCTTCTGCCCATGGTCAACGCGCCCGCTGCGGAGGCAGGGCTGCGGGTGTCTCCGATTGATGATGGCAATCTCAACCGGCTTTATCCGGGCAATCCGCGCGGCACGCCCTCCGAGATGATAGCCCATTTCCACGAAGCCGAGATTCTCAGCCGCGCGGATTACGCGGTGGATTTGCATTCGGGCGGAAGCTCGATGATCTACCCACCCACGCTTCTCCGCGGCCCGGCGCATTCGCCTGAAGAAGCCCGAGGGCTTGACCTGCTCACACAGGCTTTCGATCTGCCCTATGCGTGGGTGTTCACCGGCGGCGGAGGGCGGTCCAGCACGGCCCGAACGGCGATGGGCGCGGCCAATCGCAACGGGGTTATCAACGTGATGGCGGAGCTTGGCGGTGGAGGCTGCGTTCAGGTCGATGTGCTGAAACGGTGCGCGCGAGGGTTGCTCAGGATAATGCATGCGCTGGGCATGCTGCCGGACTATGCGCCGGACCCTGCAGAAGGCACCCGGATGCTCAACGCCAAAGGGCTTGTGCCTGCCTATGAGGCCGGTGTCTTTGAGCCGTTGAAAACCATCGGATCAGAGGTTTCGGTCGGTGAACCGGTCGCGCGGATTCATCATCCCGAGACGCCGGGCCGGCCGTTCGACACGGTTCAGAGCCAGCTGGCGGGCGTGGTCCTCTCGATGCGCTCCCGGGCCGAGCTGCGTCGAGGAGACGCGCTCTTTCAAATTGCCGAGGACGTGATTTGATGACCGACCTGCCTCCCCTCCAAAACCGTTGGAGAAACGCGGTCCCCGAACGAGAACAGGGAGCAGACATGTCGACCGGTCTGGAGGACGCAACATGACGCTTGATCGCCGTTTGATGGCCGAATGGTTGGGCAGCTTTTCGTTGCTGGCGACCGTCGTGGGCTCAGGCATCATGGCCGAGCGTTTGGCTGGCGGCAACGTGGCCGTGGCTTTGTTGGGCAACACGATCCCCACGGGGGCGATGCTGGTGGTCTTGATCACCGTTTTTGGCCCGATTTCGGGAGCGCATTTCAACCCGGCCGTCACCTTGTCTTTTGCCATACGCCGGGAAATCCTGCCGCGAGAGGCTTGGCTTTATGTCGTGGTGCAGATTGCTGGCGGGATTTGCGGCGTGCTTGCAGCGCATGTGATGTTTGATCACCCGCTGGTCGATCCGTCCACGACCTCACGAACCGGTCTCGGCCAATGGGTTGGTGAATTTGTTGCGACATTCGGCCTGATCGGGACAATCCTGTGCTGTCTGAAGGCCCGCCCGCAGGCTGTGCCCATGGCGGTCGGGCTCTATATCACGGCCGCCTACTGGTTCACCTCCTCGACCAGTTTTGCCAACCCGGCGGTCACGATTGCGCGCGGATTCTCCGACACCTTTGCCGGCATCGCCCCGGCCGATGTCGCCGGATTTGTGGTTGTGCAACTGGTCGCTGCGGTTGCCGCCACGGGGTTCTTTCGGTGGTTGCTGATGGATGCGGTTGATGGGTGAGCATGATTTCGATTGCGTGATCGACCGCACACAGACACCCGCGTTGAAGCATCACAAGATCGTGCTCGGTGAGGATGGCGCGGGTCTGTTTGCAGCCGGCGTTGCGGATATGGATTTTCGGGTTGCCCCTTGCATTATCGAGGCGATTGAGAAACGCGCGGCGCATGGAGTCTTTGGCTACGAGACCGTGCCGGACGGGCTTCTGCCAGCTTTGACGGGGTGGGCGCAGTCGCGACACGGCTGGACGGTCGATCCGGCGCATATCCTGCGGGCACCCAATGTTCTAAATGCGCTGGCGATGGCGGCAAATCTCTTCACCGAAAAGGGCGACGGCATCATCATCCAGCCGCCGGTGTTCTTTGATTTTGCCGATATCATTGCCGAGAACGGTCGAACGCTGATCGAAAACCCGCTGGTGCTGCGGAAGGGGCGCTTCGAAATGGATTTCGACGGTCTCGAAGCCGCCGCCAGTGCACCGCGGACGCGTATGCTGTTGCTGTGCAACCCGCATAACCCCGTGGGCCGTGTCTGGACCCGGGCGGAATTGGCTCGGCTGGCGGATATCTGCAGGCGCAACGGGGTTCTGGTGGTTGCTGACGAGATCCATGGCGACCTCGTGTTCAGGGGGCATCGCTACACGCCTTTTGCGTCCCTGTCTGCCGAGGATGCCCTTAACTCCGTGACATGTCTCTCTCCGGCCAAAAGCTTCAACATCGCCGCCTGTGCCTGTGCCTTTACCCTTGTGCCGGACCCGGTGCGTCGTGCGGCGTTCAAAGCGGAAAACAGTCGCCTTACGGTCAACAAGAACAACGCTTTCGCCTCGGTCGCGATGGAGGCCGCATATGAGCGGGGAGGACCATGGCTCGATGATGCGATCGCGTATCTTGAGGGCAATGTGGCGCTGCTCAGGGAGCGGCTTCGGCAGATACCCGGCGTGACGATGATCGAGCCCGAGGGCACCTTCCTCGTCTGGCTCGATTTCAGGGAGTTGGAACCGGAGTCGGAGGCATTGACGCGGTTCCTCAGGCACAAGGCGCGCTGGGCGGTGACCCGGGGGATCGCTTTCGGGCCGCAGGGCGCTGGCTTTGCAAGACTGAACATTGCCTGTCCACGTGCGCGGCTAATTGAGGCTCTCGACCGGCTGGAACGGGCGGCACAAGACCATATGGAGAGCACGAAATGACCGACACGCCCCAACTGTCCGAGGAGCATTTCGAGATCATCCGTCGGGATGCGCTGGAACCGGCAACGCGCACGTCACACGCACCGAGGATCCTGCTGCTTTATGGCTCGCTCAGAGATCGGTCCTTCAGCCGGCTGATGACAGAAGAGGCGGCGCGCGTGTTGGAACGTCTCGGCGCGGAGACACGCAGCTTCAACCCTTCAGGACTGCCCCTGCCAGATGACGGCGATGCCTCGCATCCCAAGGTGCAGGAGCTTCGCGACCTCGTGACATGGAGCGAGGGCATGGTCTGGTGTTCGCCCGAGCGGCACGGCGCAATGACGGGGATCATGAAGGCGCAGATCGACTGGATTCCGCTCTCCATCGGCGCGGTGCGCCCGACGCAGGGCAAGACCCTGGCCGTCATGCAGGTCTGTGGCGGCTCGCAAAGCTTCAACGCAGTCAATCAATTGCGGATTCTCGGGCGTTGGATGCGATGCCTGACCATTCCCAACCAATCGTCGGTTCCGAAGGCATTTCAGCAATGGGGCGACGATGATCGCATGAAACCGTCCCCATTTTATGACAGGATGGTTGATGTGATGGAGGAGTTGGTCAAGTTCACACTGCTGACGCGCGACGTCGCGCCCTACCTCGTCGATCGCTTCTCGGAGCGCAAGGAAACCGGCGAGTCGCTGATTGCCCGCGTGAACCGCACGGCAACCTGATGCTGCCGCATTTGTGCGGCCGTGCGGTGCTTTGAGGGGAAATGGTCGCTCCGCTGGCTGAGCTTTCGCGGCTTCACCCGATGCCTTTGATCAGTGCCCAGATCCATACCAGCAAGGGCAACGCCACGATTCCGCCGACCGGGCCCCAGAGCCACAGACCGAAAACAATGGCGAGAAACAATATCAGCGGGTTCAGGGAGAGCTGCTGACCAACCACCGAAGGGGTGACAAACTGCGCCTCGATCATGTTCAGGATCAGGAACGCGGCCGGAGGCGCGAGGGCCATCGCCCCGTGAAACTCCAGAAGGCCCCCCACCAGCAACGCGACAACCATGATGGCTGGCCCGAGGTAAACGGCAAAATTCAGAAGGAAGGCCGCGGCACCCCACACCATGGGATCGGCCATGCCAAGAAGGCTCAGGACGGTCGCGACGCTGATCCCAAGCGCGGCATTCACCAGCGAGATGGTCGTGAAATAGTAGGATACCGCGCGTTCCGCAGTTTTGAGCCGGTCTTTCACGAACGGGCGTAACTGCGCGTAAATATCCTCCCGCGTCAAAAGAAAGAAAAAGAGTGTTCCGGCCGTGATGAGCGCCTGGCCCATGATGTTCGGTGCAAGCCATAGTGCGTCGATCATCGAGGGCATGGCATCTTTCACGGCGTCTTCGCCGCTTGCGCTCAGACCGCTTTCAAGCTGTTCGAGGCCACGCAATGTCCAGGACAGCTGTGCCACGAACTCGCCGACCGTATTGGACAAGCGCGGCAATGCGTTGATGAGATCGACCATGATGGGACCAGCCCAAAGGCCTACCATCGCGACCACCACAAACGCGATGACCAGCGCGGATAAGGCACCAAAGACGTTGGGCAGACCGGCGTGATCGATCAGCCGCATCATCGGCGTCAGGATGACGCCGATCGTCAAACCCAGCAGAACCGGTGCAAATATCGACTGCCCCACGCGCAAGGCCGCGACGACCGCAATCACTCCGAGGCAAAGAATGCTGAGCGATTGCAGTCTGGTCAGAGACAGCCGTATTGTCTGACTACGCCCCATGCGACACCGATTTCGCGGTCATGCGGTCAAGCTGTTGACCCATTTCCTCGCGGGCGGCGGAAACACCGGCTTTGATCGCGGATTTAGACTGGCTTTCGAGCTTAGCGACTTCGTCGCGCAGGATCGCTTCGGCGTCCCGGAACAGTTGATCGCGGCGCGCCTGCATCAGGTCGGCCTCGCGCTTTGTGCCCGGCAAAAGAGCGCCGATGACAGCACCCACGCCGGCTGCGGCGAGCAGCGACATCAAGGGGCGTTCCTGATGCGAGCGGGCCGCTCTTGTCTTCAACTCAGACGCCTTGCGTTCCATGCGCTCTTGCGCATCGATGGCTTTCAAGCGCGCCTCGCGAACGCGCTTCCGCGCTTCGGGAGAGAGCTTGTCGAGGCCTGCGTCAAGTTTCAGTCGCAATGCACGGGCGCGCCCGGGACCCGTATTCAGTGCATCGGCGTTGATCCGGTTGCGCGCCTGCTCATGGGCTGTGGCGCGCGCAATCCGGGCGTCGGCCTCTGACGTTAACGGCGCGTTGGGATCTGGCCGCGCCGCGCCGTGCCGCGAAGACGCAGCGTGATTGCTCCTGCCGAAGGCAAGCATCGCGAGTCCGGTGCCCACCAGTGCAAGACCCGCCGGGTTCCTCCTCGCGCCATCCACACCTTTGGAGACGGCGCTGCGCATTGTGTCGGCAACTTGCCCGGTCGCCGCTGTGCCGATTTGCTCTGGCCAAGGTTTGCTCAGCAATGCGGTGATCGAATTGGCAAGCGCATCGCGATGGGCGTCGGCCTGTTTTCGGGCGTGGTTCATTTCTTCATGCGACATGGGTTTTCTCCGTGACGAGACGCAGCGTTTCGGCGGCGTGTTTTGCGGATTCGGTCGGGGCAACGGTCTTTGGTGACAGGCGTGACAGCCCGATCCGAAGCGCAAGCGCGGAGAACAGGGCGAGGACGATGCCTGTTGCCAACGCTGCCAGCCACGGTGCGAGCCCAGCCGTCGACAGACCGAGAAACAGTGCGGCGGTGAGTGCAAAAACTGCGCTGAACGCGATCGCTACACCAAACACTGCAATTATTAATCCACGCTTGGCGGCGCGCAGATTGCGCGACATCTCTGTCTTCGCAAGGACCCACTCGCTCAGGAGCAGGCCCCGAAGATGCTCTGCTATCGCCGCTAGCGTCGGTCCGGGTGCGTTTGGATGTTCCATCAGCTTTGCTCCAGATGACCGTTCCAGGGATCGTCATGCGATGCAGCAGCTCTGTGCGGCGTGCCGGCCTTCAGGAAGCGGGCGGCGGCAAAACCGACGAGCGCGGCACCGCCAAGGGACAGTGCGGGATGCCGCCGTGCAAAATCTCCAGCCTCGGAAAGCAACCCTTCGATATCCTGCTGGCTGAGGTGTTCCGCCACACCCGAGAGACCGTCGACGACACTAGCAAGAACCGGGTCGAGACCGGCAGATTGTGGGAGCTCTTCCCGCGCAGCATCGGCTGCTCTGGCTGCGGCATCGATATGATCGGACGCCGCCTCCTTGACGTCATCCAGTTGGTCGGAGGCATGGTCCTTCAGGGAAGACGCGGCAGAGTTCCCTGCATCTGCGAGAGTCTCGGACAGCTCTGAAGTGTTTGATCTTACGGTCATGACTTGGTCCTCTTTGAAAAACTGTACGCGTCGGCGTTTCGATGAATAGAACCGTCCAGGTCGCGAATTGTTCCGACGTCTGGGGAAATGCGGGCATGCTGTGCAGGGTCACGCAACGCTCTTTGGCGTGTGCGCATGATCATCCTGCAGGCCCGCAATGACGATGTGGCCGCTCTTCTCACCGCAGTGGCGCACTCTGGCCCAGGGCACGACCACCGGATCAGCGGGTGCTTCGCTCAGAACATGCAGGCTGCTGACGTGCCAGTTGTCCGTTTCAATACCGATATCCGTCACGGTGCCAAGCTCCGCGTCACGGGCAAAGACCGGCGTTTCGAGAAGATCCTTCACGCTGGTCAATTGGGCGGTGATTGCGGGCGCGGCGGTGTTGACCTCGGTGGGATAGCCCGCGCCTGAGGCAGACTGCAGTTGCGCCACCGCCAGCGGGGCGGAAAAGACGGACCCGAAGGGCCCGACGATCACCGGCGGCCAACTCGAAAAAGCGGTGGTCCGTGTGTCAGGCCAGCGTGGCGCAGAGTCGATATCCGTTGCAGAGAGGCGCAAAAGACCATCTGCGGAATCAGAAGGACAGCGGGCCACGCGCTCTGGCGAGATTAGCACATGGTCCGATTGCAGCCACCCGCCGAGGTCAGCGACCAAATGCAATATTTTGCCTGTCTGGTTGTCGAACCAGAGGTCGGAGAATGTCGCGGTAGCTTGTTCATTGACGTCGAATTGACGTCCGATTAGCGCGTTAAAGGACCGTAGCATTTTGCCCTCCCCATGATTGCAAAGGTTCAGCTTTCGACCCTCGCAAGACTGCAGGGTCTTTTCGTGTTTCTACGCAACGCGCCGAGCCATGCATTGTTCCCCGGCAAGCTTCTGCCTGCATGGTTGCGCACGTCTGTGCCATAGCCCCAGATATGAGCCTGTCCCGACGAGGCAGTTGGGTAAATTATTGATTTAAAGAGGCAATTTTAAAACGAGTGTGGCTCCAAAAGTTTGTTTGGAACAAGCTGGGCCTTGCTGTGGTTGATACTCTGAAACCAAGAAGGAGACAGCCATGTCGGCTCCCGACGTGAACATCGAAAAACAAAAACGCCGCCACAAAGGACCCTTGGCGGGGATTGCCATTGTTGTTCTGGCGGTTGGCGCTTTCGTGATCTTTTCGTCTCAGGCACCCGAAAACGATCTGCCAGAAACTGCGGCTGGGGCCGCTGATCAGAGCTAGGAGATACTCATGGATATGTCGCTTATACCCATTCTGTTCTTGATGACCGCTGGCGCTGTTATTGTATTTGCGCTGCGTAGCAAGAAGAAAACCGAGGAGCGGATGCACGATGATAATGTGCCAAAATCCACCCTCGCGAAAGACGGTCCTGACCGTCGGTGATCATCAATCCGCCGCAATTTGCGGCGGATTTTTTTGTGACTGGTATTGCTCGTGACAACCCGAGTGCTCCAACCCCAAGCGATCAGTGATTTGTCATCGATCTGAATTTATACCCGATAATCCTTGCCGCTGCGTTGAGTTGAATTCAGGGGTGATTGGCGGCGCTTTCCGGCTAGGTCCAATATCTGGATTGGGGATCATGATGGGTTCGTACCGAGTGCAAGCCGCATCAATAGCCCGTCATTCCACACTCGTTTGATCATGCTGTGCCACCTTGCGCATTGCAAGCCTGCATTTGCAGGCTTTCGCACATGTCAATGTCACCAAGCCTCGTTATAAATATATGGCCCTGCCGAACGAGAATTCGGCAGGGCCACAAACTTGCTTTGCGTCTAAGCGAAATGGGTCAAGCTCACTCGCACTGTCTTAGCGTTCGTGCAAAGGGCAGTTTTCAAACGATCACTGTGGCGTCCATGAAGGCGAGGATCTGCACGCATTCTTAGGCACAGAACCCCAAAGACAGATATGAAATCCGTCAGGTCTCCTCCAACAAGGGGTTGCCGGTTACCGATGGTGTTCCGGTTCAACTTCTGGCTGGATTTGAGCCCAAACCAGCAATGTGAAGATCACCGTTCCGCCTACCACGTTTCCAGCAAGAACCGGCAGGAAAAATCCGAATATCGCTTGCGTCGCCCCAATTTCGAATTGAACCAGAAGAAAAGCCATCTCAACGGATCCTGCCACAATATGGGTAAAATCGCCCAATGCGATCAACCAGGTGAACAGAAAAATCAGGATGACTTCGCTGCCCTTAGTCGTGGGCAACATCCAGACAAGAGCCGCAATCAGGATACCCGCGGGGATGCCGCGCATAAAACCTTCCAATGGGGGCATACCCGTGGCATGGGCGCTGAGTTCAGCCATCGATACTGCCACCTCAGACGAGAGCACAGGGGCATACGCCAGAAACATCGCGACAAGAAATGCGCCGATCAGGTTGGCGGCCATGACAATGAGCCAAAGCGATAGCATGCGGATCAGACCTCGTTTGGACGGGCTGATGAGGATCGGCGCCACGGTCGTAATGGTGTTTTCGGTAAAGAGCTGCAACCGACCGAGGATCACAAGCAAGAAACCAAAGCTATACCCCATGTTCTCGAACACATAGCGCGAGTCCGTGTCGGGCAGGGAAGAGCGCAGGAATGCTTCTCCAAGAACAGAGAATGATATCAGAATTCCAGCTGCTATTCCCGAGAACCAAAGTGCAGAGTTCGGCCGCTCGAGTTCTTCCTCTCCGTTCCGGCGGACGGCTTCATAGATCAACCGGGGCGACAACATTGCCGCCTCTTCAACGGCCTGCGCTTCTTTTTCGTGCTCTGCCAACCCTTCTTCAAGTTGATCTCGTCTTGGCGTTGTCATGTGATCTCCTGCGGAACGGATAAAGTGTCATTTGACAACGCACTTCATCATGAACGGTTCCGAAATAACCACGTTCGGATCACCTGTATTGGAACTCCCGTCGGAAATGCGCGTTGGGCGCCATATAGTGAAGGAGAAACTCATGGCACAAAGCGGCAACCCGAGCATCAAGGACCGGGATACATATGATGCATTACGCGATGATGGATATGACAAGGAGTCGGCCGCGCGGATTGCCAACGCAAAAGCCAATGACACCATGTCGCCTTCGAAAAAGGGCGGAAAGGCCAGCCCTTATGAGGAATGGACGCGTGAGGACCTCTATGAGCGCGCGCAGGAACTCGAGATCGATGGACGGTCTGACATGACAAAAGATGCCTTGATCGAAGCGCTGCGCGACAATCGGAGTGGCTCATGACACTCAAAGTTGGAGACAAGGTCGCGTGGGATTGGGGCACTGGCACCGCTTCTGGAACCATCAAACAGATTTACAAAAACGACGTGTCCAAGACGATAAAGGGTAACACCGTTAAGCGGCATGCAAGTGACGACGAGCCCGCCTATCTGATTGAGCAGGACGATGATGATCGTGTCCTGAAAAGCGCGTCCGAAGTGCGTGGCGTTTGATCCTTTGGAGGCGGCGCCCTCGTCGATAGACCCTCGCTGAACAAGCAATTGAAGGTCGCAACCGATTTGGTCGGTTGCGGCGTCTCTTTGGGCGATTGTCAGACAGCGGCAAAGTGGCGGTCCGCGTGGTTTTGGATTGCTGAGTTTCGTCCCATGGTCATTAGCGCAGGCACCGGGAAGTGTCGTTCCCCCGCGTGCCAAGCGACAAGCAGGAACACGCCTCGCCACGCTTTTGCTAGATCAAGGGACGCTTTCGGACCGTGGCAAGATCAATATGCGCCATCTTTGCCAGTTCATCGGGATCGTGGACTGTCAGTCGGCTGCCAACCCAGGTCGCTACCTGCGCCTCACGCAACCGCGCGAGTGTTTTATTCGTGTGCACCAAGGACAGTCCAAGCGCGTCGGCGAGGTCCTGTTGTCGGTATGGCAGCGGTACATGATTGTCGCCACCCATCCCCACCGCTTGAAGCCGGGTAAAGAACCGCTGGAGCGCCCACGCAACCTTGGCATGCGCATCAAGCTGACCGACCACCGAAAGCGCTTCACCAAGGAAGACCTCCTCTAGCGCGGCTATTCGTGTCAGGTCATAGGCCAGGGAAGGATGTGACTTGAACAGGGTCCACAGATCAGACCGGTTGAACGTACACAATGCCATTTGGGTGGAGGCCTCGACGGAGTGCTCCATTTCGGACATCACGCCGGCCTGCAGTCCAATGAAATCGCCAGGCATCACGAAGCCTATGACTTGGCGATGCCCGTTCTCGAACGTCTTGTACCGTAGCCCCATGCCCCTCAGGCAGGTGAATAAATGGGTCGACGATTGTCCCTGTGCCATTATTTCCGTTCCGGGCTGAGCTTCCAGCTCTCCGGTCTTGAACCGATCCATGAACGTCAGTTCGGCCCCCGATATATCCTTGAACGCGTCAAGCTTGCGGAGTGGACAATTGCTACAGCTCGTTACCATTTTTCTCAGCCTACTATGTCACAGTTTAATTCGCGCGGGCGCGCGATGTGTCATTTGATGCTTTTTGAACCGCGAAAGATGTCTCGTGCGACACCAGCCCGACCCGGACCACCCATGCTTGCTTCTCAGCAACAATTTCGTTGAGGCTTTCGATATTCTCGATCACCTCGCGTCCCACGGATTGCCAACGCTGCCGGTGGTGGAGACTGTCGAGGAGGCGGTAAGGGTTATCGAGGGTCGTGACGATATTCACCTTATCATACTCGGGATCAGTCATTCCGCCGAAGGGATGCCGGATTTAACAGAACGCCTCGTACGCGCAGGTCACCGTTTGATCTTGATCGATGCATCTGCGACGATGCCGGAAGGGCGGGTTATCGCAATGACCCGCCCCTTCTCGACCCAGGATCTGGATCGATGCCTGACCTTTCTCGGTCTGCTTTGACGTTAGCTGCGACGCGACACGGCCAACCCGACCAGCACGCCGAGACCAAGAGCGCCAACCATCGCGAGCCCGGGGTTGCGGCGCACAAGGTCTGTCGCCATCTGCGCATTGTCTCGCATGTGATTGGCGGTTTGGGACGCAGCTGCACTCAGCTGTTCGGACCCGTCTTCCCAGGTATCTTTCACGCTGGCACGCAGAGTTTCGGTTTGCTGACGCGCGGCGTCAGTCGCGTCTGAAAGCGCTTCCTTTGCACGGTCGGTGACCGAGCCACGGCCGTTCTGGATCGACGTCTCATGCAGGTTTTCATGCTGTGACACTGGCTGTCTCCTTTTGGGTGCATTTGAAAAGACAACGGATGCTTCCGCCAATGGTTCCGAAAAAAACAAATCGGAACCTTGGCCGCGCGCTCACGTTGTCTGCGCAGATGTCAGATGAAAGGAAACGTTATGCTCTACTGGTCAATTGTCTTTCTGATCGTCGCACTCGTGGCAGGGGTCTTCGGGTTCGGCGGTATCGCAACAACGTCTGCCGGGATCGCGCAGATCTTGTTCATTCTCTTCCTGGTCTTGTTTGTCGTGACGCTGGTCATGCGATTTGCCCGCGGACGCTGACCCACGCGTTTCTTTCTTCTTCAGGCTGGAGTCCGGAAACGGGCTTCAGCGTTTTCATTTCTGAATACAAGGACCATAAAATGGATCGTAGCTCGGCGCTCACAGAGCAATTCCTCTCTTCCCTTCCGCAAGCGGACCATGCCCTCCCGAATTTCATTCAAGCCATCCGCGAAGTCGCGACGGACGTCATGACTGTTGAAAAGAACAATGCGGATTGGACAGCAGCGCGGGTTCTCAACCGGTTGGCCGAACCTGATCGTGTCATCAGCTTTCGCGTGACCTGGGAAGACGATGATGGCGCGGTGCAGATCAACCGCGGTTGGCGCGTCCAGGGGTCGAATGTCATTGGTCCCTACAAGGGTGGCTTGCGGTTTCACCCCGGCGTGACCCTTGACGATCTGCGGTTTCTTGCGTTCGAGCAATGCTTCAAGAATGCGCTGACAGGGTTGCCTCTGGGAGGTGCCAAAGGCGGAGCGGATTTTGATCCACGCGGCCGGTCCAGGTCGGAGATCATGCGCTTCTGCCAAGCCTTCATGCGCGCGCTCGCTCCATTTATCGGACCGGACAAGGATGTTCCGGCCGGCGACATCAATGTCGGCACGGAAGAGATCGGCAATCTATTTGGTGCTTGGGCGCAGCAAGCCGGCCTGTATCAGGGCGCGCTCACCGGCAAGGGCTTGAGCTATGGCGGTTCAGCGGTGCGCACCGAAGCGACAGGCTATGGTCTGATTTACTTCCTGCAAGCGATGCTTGAACGGATGGGCGAAGCCTTGGAAGACAAGCGCATCGCAATTTCCGGGAAAGGCAACGTGGCGCGCCATGCGGCTGCCAAGGCGATGGCTCTCGGTGCAAAGGTCATTGCCTTGTCAGACACCGCCGGGACGATCCACGCAGCGGACGGTCTGAGCCGAGACGCGCTCGATTGGGTTGCCGAACGCAAGTCCGCCGGGGAGTCGCTGGGGCCCTTGCCGAACCGCATCGACGCCGAGTTTGCGGAAGGCGCCACGCCGTGGGAATACCCCGCGGATATCGCGCTGCCCTGTGCCACGCAAAACGAGATTGACGCGGATCAGGCGCAGGCCCTTGTCGACAATGGCGTGACCCTGCTCGCCGAAGGCGCGAATATGCCCACCACGGCAGACGGGTTGCGCGTGTTGAGGAAACACAGCGTGACCTACGCACCCGGCAAAGCCGCCAACGCGGGGGGCGTTGCCGTCAGCGGTCTTGAAATGAGCCAGATGAGCCAACGCCGCTTCATGAGCGCAGACGAAGTCGACACGGCGTTGAAAGGCATCATGGCCGACATTCATGCCCGCGTGTCCGAAGATGGTCAGCGCAGCGGCGGCGTGAATTATGCCCGCGGCGCCAATGTCGCCGCTTACCGCAGGCTTGCCAGCGCAATTACCGCGCAGGGGGTGCTGTGATGGGTGACCGAACAGAACGAACAGGCGCCGATCTTTTGGTCGCTTGCCTTGAAAATGCCGGCGTCACGGTTGTTTTTGGCGTGCCCGGAGAAGAGACGACGGCTCTGATGGTGGCGCTCGACGCATCCACGATAGACTTCGTTTTATGCCGCCATGAACAAGGTGCGGCCTTCATGGCGTCAGTTCATGCGCGCCTGACCCGAACGCCGGGCGTCTGCCTGTCGACACTCGGGCCAGGGGCGACCAATCTCGTGACCGGCGTTGCGGATGCGCAGCTTGATCACGTGCCGCTGATCGCCATTACCGGGCAAGGAGCGAGGCGCCGATTGGGGCGTCTGAGTCACCAGATGATAGATCTCGAAGCGCTGTTCCAGCCGGTTACGAAATTCAGCCGCACACTGTTGTCGGCAGATGACATCCCGGCAAGCTTCTCCGAAGCGGTCCGGCAAAGCCGGTCTGGTAGGCCGGGCGCCGTTCATCTGTGTCTGCCGGAGGATGTGGCAGACATGCGGACGGATGCACAGGTTCTGCCAAACCGGGAGGTGTCGGTCGGCCGTGCCGAACTTGGCGCGCTCGCCAAAGCCGCAGACGCAATCGCGGCGGCGCAGAACCCGATTATTGTCGCCGGTGCCGGCGTTTTTCGCGATGACGCAGTGGAACCCTTGCAGCGCTTTGCCGAGGCGACGGCTATTCCTGTGGCCACAACCTTCATGGCAAGCGGGCTTCTGCCGCCGGAGCATCCCCAAACGCTCTATACTGTAGGGCAGGGGGAGGACGACTGGATCGACCTCGCCCTCGCGGCCTCGGATCTTATCGTTCTGGTTGGTTTCGATGCGGTTGAGTATCCTCCGACCAAGCTGCTCGGCAGTGATCACACGCGGGTTTGCGTCATCGATTCAGAGCCGCCGCGCGCTGATACCGGCCTCTCCATCGCCGTGGAGGTGATCGGCGGTCTCGCGCATACGCTTTCCGATTTGCGTATCCGTCTGGAAGGTCGTGTATGGCAGGAACACAGCGCCACCCAGGAGGCGCGTGCAGGCATGCAATCTGCCCTGTCCGCCCAGATTACAGAGGTGGATGCCGGGGCGGTAGCGCCGCCGGATATCTGTCGTGTGATCTCTGACGGGCTTGCACCAGAGGACACGGTCTTGTCCGGTGTCGGAGCACATAAGCTTTGGGTCGCGCGGCACGTTCTGCCGCAAGCACCGGGTCAATTGATCGTCCCCAATGGCTTGGCCGGGATGGGGCTTGCGCTGCCCGGTGCGCTTGCCGCGGCGCGGCTCAACCCGGATGGCCACGTGCTTGCCGTATGCGGTGATGGCGATGTGATGATGAATGTTCAGGAAATGGAATCCATCACACGGCTTGGCCTTCGACTGACCGTGCTTGTCTGGGTCGATGGCGGTCTTGGATTGATTGACGCACACCAAGGGACGGGCGGCCCTGACTTTCCTTTTGGCAATCCGGTATGGGCGAGTCTGGCAACGGCTTTTGGCTGGAGCTATGCGCATGTCGAACGGTTGGACATGCTGGCGGAGGCGCTGAGCGCATCACGCAGCGCCGAAGGTGCGACGCTTCTGACAATACCGGTCGATTATCAGGCGGTCGGGCATGTTCCGAGGCGACTTTCCGAGTTTTCTCGGAACCGCGATGTCGCCTGACACGTTAGCCCTCCAAGAAAAGGAAATGAAAGGAGACACCGACATGTCCAACGCCCTGAATGTGATCCCGAGCTCTGACGAAGTTTCAACAGGCGTCCGCGACACCGCTGTCATTGCTGACGCGCTGGCTGACGTTCTGTCCGACACATACCGCCTTGTGTTCAAGACACACGCCTACCACTGGAATGTGGAAGGTCCTCTGTTCTACTCGGTGCATAACCTGACCGAGGAGCATTACGAAGACATGTTCCAGGCAGCAGACGAGCTGGCGGAGCGCATCCGCGCGCTTGGTCATCTGGCGCCCTCCTCGATGTCGGATGTGCTCAAGCGGTCGGCGATCGACGACAAGACCGGTGAACTGTCGGCTGAAGACATGATCAACGATCTTGCAAGCGACCATGAGCGTCTTGCCCATCGCCTGCATGCGGTCGTGGAGATCGTCGAAGATCGTAAGGATCCCGTTACAGAGGATCTGGCGACCGAGCGGAGCGCCTTCCATGAAAAAGCCGCGTGGATGCTGCGCGCTTTGGCGAAGTCTTCGTAAAGCCACGTCGCACAAGAAAAAAAATGCCCCCGCAGCAAGCGCTGCGGGGGCATTTTTTTGGCATCGAAAACTGAGTGCAATCAGCTGGTCTTGAGTACCGCGGAGCTTGCAAAGAACATGGCCTGGCTGACCGCGGAACGAATATGCGCTTCACTATAGGGCTTCGAAATCAGGAACGCCGGCTCCGGCCCTTCGCCTGTCAGCAAGCGTTCCGGGAACGCCGTGATGAAGATCACAGGGATATCACCCGCATCCGCGATTATGCGATTGACCGCGTCGATGCCGCTGGAGCCATCAGCCAGCTGAATGTCCGACAGGATCAGGTCCGGGCGCGCCGTCTTGAAAAGATCGATGGCTTCGCTCTCGGTTCGGGCAATCCCGGTCACCTTGTGACCCAATTCGGAGCAGATCCCTTCAAGATCAAAGGCAATGATGGCCTCATCCTCAATAACCATGATCGAGCCGGTGACGGACTTGCCCATTTCCGCATAGGCAATCGACAACAACTCCTCGACCTCCGTCGGGGATTTGTCAACGATCTGGCCGACTTCCTCGACGGTGAAATCCTCCAGAGTGTGCAAGAGCAGGACCTCTCGGGTGCCTGCGGTCAGCGACGCCAGATGCTGTTGAGCCTTGGCCCGCAAATCGGTTTCCTCACCAGCCAGTTGCGCGCCACTTGTCGACCAGATCTTGTGGAACGTGGCGAAGAGCGCAACCTTGGGGTCCACGCCACCGGCGAATTGCGACGGGTCAACGAGGATGGCTTCGAGCGTCGTGGTTGCATAGGCATCGCCGCTTTTCTGGCTGCCGGTCAGCGCGCGCGCATACCGCCTCAGATATGGCAGGCTAGACCCGATTTGGTCTGCAAGTAGGCTCTCGGTCGGCTGCGACATTTGTCGTCACTCCCATAATTTTTTGTTGATCATGGAACTAATGCCGCTCGAGCGCATTCAGTTCCCAACACAGTGTGGTTTTTAATTTGGGAAACAGTCAGCCATGAGCCGTCTCAGTCAGTCACAAGGCGTCGAGCAAGAGATCGACAAGCAGCTCAAGCGCGCCTACGAGGATATCGCCAATCAGGAGTTGCCCTCGCGCTTCACCGAATTGCTGGATCGGCTGCGGTCGCAGCAGTCCGGGAATGCGACGTCGGAGCCTGCGCATGACAAATGATCCTCGTGACGAGATCGTCGAACATCTCGGGTCGATGCGCGCTTTTGCCATGAGTCTGACGCGCAACTCCGCGCTTGCTGACGACATGGTGCAGGACGCGCTCGAAAAAGCCTGGACGAATATCGAGAAGTTCCAGCCCGGCACCAACATGCGCGCGTGGCTTTTCACGATTTTGCGCAACACCTACTATTCGCACCATCGCAAGCGTCGCCGCGAGGTGGAGGACAAGGACGGCGATATGTCCGCCGGTCTTGCCCAGAAGCCGGATCATGACGGGCGTCTACAGATGCGCGATTTCTCCCAAGCCTTCGGGACCCTTCCCGAGGAACAACGTGAAGCGCTGGTGCTCGTGGGGGCTGGCGGGTTTTCCTATGAGGAAGCCGCGGAAACCTGCGGCGTGGCCATCGGGACGATCAAGAGTCGCGTGAACCGCGGGCGCGCGCGTCTGGCCGAGCTTATGGACGTGTCCGAAGAAAGCCCCATGGAGGTGACAGAAGTTGTTACCCAGGGCATCGTGACAGTGAACCAGAGCATCGCCTGATGTCACTCAGACGGTTTGGCGGACTTCGCGTCAGGCTGATTCTGCTGATGACGCTGGCACTTCTCCCTCTCGGGATCATTGCGTCGCTGCAAACGCTGCGCGTTGTGGATGATGCCCGCACGGTCAATCGTGAAACGCTTTCGAAACTCACGATTGCTGCGGCCTCGGATCAACGCAACCTCGTGCAGCGTGCCATTGGTGCGAGTTCAGGGTTGGGTGCCATGGTGCATGGCATGGATCTGGACTCCTGTCGGCGCGCAATGCGCAATTTTATCCGGAACAGCCCGCAATACGATTACGCAGCGTTCATCTCCGTTGAAGGGTCCGCTTCCTGCAACAGCGGGGATGCTCAGGCGCTGATTGATCAAGACGCGGAGGCGATGCAGGACCGCGTGGCGCGCGGCACAGTCGATGTGTCCTTACACCAAAGTGGTGGACGGTTGGTTCTTGGCGTGCATGTGCCTGTCAGGGACCAAACCGGGATTTTGGGCTTCATGACGGTGCTGCTGCCGCAGCAGACCCATCCGGCATCAGAGGGGGAGCGTGACCTGATCCTGACTGCGGTGACGCGGTCGGGAGAGCCGTTTCTTGTTTCTGCGCCCGATGTCGAACAGGCGGTCTCCCTGCCTGCCAATCTGGGCTTCGAGGGGTTGAGCGCCCTTTCGGGCCAGACATTTGTGAGCACGGATCAATCGGGGGAGCTCAGGCTCTTCGCCGTGACCGCCTCTGTTGCAGATAGCTATCTCGTTGTCGGCAGCTGGCCGCAAGAGGCGCTCGTGGACAACGGCTCATGGCTCAATGCCGCGATGCCTGTCGTCTTTGCGCTTCTGATGTGGGCAACCGGCATGATCGTGGCGTATCTGGGCCTTAACCGTATGGTGATCAGACATCTGGCGGCACTGCGGTCCGCCATGCGGCAATTCGCCTTGGGCCAGCGCGATGGTCCCGATCTCGTGCTCGATGGCGCCCCGGATGAGTTTCAGGATGCACAACGGGCGTTCAATCGCATGACACTGATCGTCACGGAAGCCGACGCGCAACGGGTGCGGGACCTGAAGGACAAGGAGGTGTTGCTTCGCGAGGTGCACCATCGGGTCAAGAACAACCTGCAGATGATTGCGTCGATCATGAACCTGCAAGCGCGCAGCGCGGTGAGCGCGGAAACGCGGGGAGTGTTGAGCAGTCTGCAACGCCGTGTCCGCGGCCTCGCAATGCTTCATCAGTCGCTCTATGCCGAAGCTGACAGCACTCAGGTGAATGCGCGCGATCTCATCAACGCCGTCGCTTCGGACAGTGTTGCGTTCCTGTCGATGGGTGATCTGACAATCGAAAAAGACCTTGCTTCCGTGGCGCTCTATCCTGATCAGGCCGTCCCGCTGTCCATGTGGGTGGCTGAGGCGCTGACCAACGCGTTGAAATATGTCGGTCGCGATGTCGACGGAAAAGCGTTCATCTCGATGGTGCTTGATTGCGACAAAGAAGGTAACATGACCGTCAAGATCGAGAATTCGATCGGGACGCCGGTTGTCTCATCTCAGCCGGAGAAGCCAGGCGATGACACGGGGGGCGGAAAATTGGGGACGACGCTGATGCTCGCTTTTTCGCGCCAGCTTGGGGGTGAGGCGTCAACGCACGAGAGCGACACACGCTACACGCGGCTGTTGCGGTTCAAGGTTTTTGGTTTCGATCCGGATGCCAATCTCGAAATGCCCAAAGGCGACGAGACCGATGATGCCGGCTCCCGCTGATTTTGAAGTCTTCGTATCCGGGGATCGCGCATTTGCAGCTTTCGAACGGGCGGTGCTTGCGGCGAAAGTCTCCGTCACTGGAGGGTTTCGCATCTTTGATCTGCGCACGACACTGGTGTCTGACGAAGCCCGCGAGATCGGCGAGACATGGTTCGATTTGCTGGCGCATGTGGTGGACCGAGGGGTAACGATCAATTTGGCGATCAGCGATTTCGACCCTGTCTACGGTACCGAATTGCACGAACTGACGTGGTCCACCGTCAAACAGGTTGCGGCGCTCCGAGAGGCCACCGGCGCGGACCGCGACCGGGTGAATATTCGCGCAGCGCTCCATCCGGCGACGCCCGGCGCAATCCCGTGGCTGGCATTTCTGCCCGAAACGCTGCGCCGCGCATGGGCGAAAAAGCGCGCCCTGACGAAAGCAGCGCGGGCTCATGCGCCCGGGCTGAAGAGCGCCATGCCCGCCCTGCACACCGTGACCCATCATCAGAAACTGGCGGTCATCGACGACGATACCCTGTATATCGGGGGGCTCGACCTGAACGATCGCAGATTTGACACCCGTGCTCATGATCGGCCAGCCACGGAAACGTGGTCGGATGTGCAGGTCATTGTGCGCAACGACCCGGTCATTGCGGAAGCCAAGGCGCATCTGGCGTCCTTCGAGGCCGTGGTGCGCCGCCGGGAAAAGCCTCCCGTAACCCGGCAGTTGCGCCGAACCATGTCGACCAACCGCCGGTTCAAGGCGCCGTTCCTGTCGCCGCTGACCATCGTGAACGAGATTGAGCGGGCTCACCTCGATGCCATCCGGGATGCGCGGAACCTGATCTACATCGAGACCCAGTACATGCGGTCCAAACGCATCGCGAACGCGCTTGCCGAGGCGGCGCATGAAAACCCGGATGTGAGGTTGATCATGGTGTTGCCCGCGCTTCCCGATGACGCGGCTTTCGAGGACCGGTTTGACGATATCGGGCTTGAAACACGCTTCGGGCTGGCGCTTGAAAACGAAGCGCTCGCAATCATCAAGCAGGGATTTGGAGAGCGCGGAACTATTGCCGCACCGGTCCAGCCCGTCATGGCACCGGCCGACGGGAACGCGACCCATGCTGGATCCCCCATCATCTATGTCCATAACAAGGTTCTGGTGCGTGACGCGGATTTTGCCGTGGTGGGCTCCGCCAATCTCAACGGGCGATCGTTGCGCTGGGACACCGAGGCCGGCCTCGCGATCACTGATCCCGGGCGTATCGAACTTCTGCGCAACACGCTGTTTTCACATTGGTGGTGGCATGGTCCGCCAACCGGTGCGTGGTTGGATCCTGCGGCGATGCAGCCAGTCTGGCATGCGGAGATTCTGCGAAATCATCGACGCTTGCCGCAAAACCGGACCGGATTTCTCGTCCCGCACGATACAGCTGTGCATGCCGAGGAGGGCCAGCCCATCCCCTTGATCACGGAAGACATGGTCTGACGGCATAATTCATGGAACTTCGGTTGGTGGCCTGCGTTCTCTCTTCAGACAGATCGAAAGGAGATCGACATGGACAACGACCGCATCGAAGGCAACTGGACCCAGATTAAAGGCCGTATTCAGGAGGCCTATGGCGTGCTCACCGATGACGAGATCGAGCAGGCCAAGGGCAATCGTGAACAGCTCGAAGGTCTGATGCAGGAAAAGCTTGGCAAGTCGAAAGACGAGGCGCGTCAGGCACTGGACAGCGTGCTCGAAAAGCTCTGAGCCGGCTTCCCGTCAAGCCAAAGACCCCGCCTTTTGAGGCGGGGTTTTTTTGTGATCGTGGGACAGGATTGCCGCGATCCAACGTTTGAGACTTTTAGGACGTGGCCATGTGACCCGTGTCGCGCAACGCTGGCAGGACCGCCCTGCGGCTCAGGCAACGGCTTGTCGCAGTCGGGGCGCATGACGAGGCCACCATCGCAGATCCAACGCAGGAAATGTGTTCTGTTAGCGCTGCACAGCTCTGTTTGCAGCTTGAGGTGGGCGGGCGGACGCTTATAACTCCCTGTATCGCAACCCGGGAAGGGTGTGCCGGGATACCGCGCTCAAATGGGCGGATCACCGGATAAATGACCTAGGGAGGAAATGAATAATGAGCTTCATCAAGATTGTAACGGTTGCTGCCGCCACGTCGCTGAGCGTGACGGCGGTTTATGCGGACGGTCATGTTGATCGGACGGGCTGGCCGCAGAGCTTCACCGTTGGCACGGGTTCCCAGGGTGGAACCTATTTTGGCTATGGTTCCGGCTGGGCTGGGATCGTCGCTGAGGAACTCGGTGTGAGCGGCGGCGCGGAAGTGACCGGTGGTCCGATGCAGAACATGGCGTTGGTGCACACGGGCGATCTGCCTTTCGGCATGACAACCATGGGTCCGGCCGCGGAATCGATTGCCGGTGGCAACCCGATTGCGCCCGGTCTTCCGATGACCAATGCGTGCGCGATGTTCCCGATGTATCAGACGCCGTTCTCGATTACGGCGCTGTCGTCCTCGGGCATCACGTCAGTTGCCGAGATCCCCGCAGGGGCACGGATCGGGTTCGGCCCGGCCGGTTCGACCTCTGACACCTATTTCCCGCGCATGATGGAAGAGCTCGGTGTCGATTTCGAACGTCGCAACGGCGGCTGGTCGGATCTGGGCGGCCAGCTTCAGGACGGTCTTCTGGACGTCATCGCCTTCGCAGCGGGTGTTCCGGTGCCCGCAGTCAGCCAGCTCGAAGCGCAGGTTGACGTGAATATCATCGAGTTCACCGAAGAAGAGCAGGCCAAGATCACGGCAGCCTTCCCGGTGGCACCGTTTGAAATCGCAGCCGACAGCTACACGACGCTCGAAGCGCCGGCACGCTCCGTTTCGATGTGGAACTTCGCCATCGCGAATTGCGACTTGCCGGAGAGCTTCGTTTACGCGGCGGTCGACGCGGTGATGTCTGACAACGAGCGTATGGTGACGTCGCACCGCGCGGCACGCTCCACGCTGCCCGAGTTCTGGGACCGCAACACGGTCATGCCTTGGCATCCGGGTGCGGCACGCTGGTTCACCGAGAATGCAGGCGCTGAGATTTCTGCGGACATGATCCACGGCGATATGTAATCGACAGTGCAGGGCTCGGTTCGGGTCTTGCGCCATACAGAAAAATCGCCCGCGTCTCGAGAGAGGCGCGGGCTTTTCCACAAGACAGACAAGACAGTCGTCAGATAAGGTGCCTTGTAATCCCGCCCGGAGGCGCGGCGACCCAGGCTGATTGACGTCGGTCCCGCGGCTTTGCAGGATCAGCAGGAACAGGGGCCGCTGACCAAGGAGCCGGATGGGTTCGCAACCGGGTGCGGACTGGGGCAAAAAAAGCGCGATCGGCCTTTCGGATGACCGGCGCGCGGACAGACACAAAGGCAGCTGGTCCGGTTTTTGCCGTGATCGGACTGCGGTAAGGACAGCACCGCGCCCTCACGACGGGCCGGGGAAAAACAGAACCGCGATCAGGCAAGGACGCGGCAGGGCACGGCCAGGAAAGTCTTAGGGGGATATGATGAGCGACGGGAACACGGGCGCAGGCACGGGCCAGACAGACGAGATGATTCTGGCCGAAGGGGTCGACGAGGAACCGGTAGAAAGCAACCGCCGCATGTTCTCGGGGCGGGCGTATCTGGTGATCGCGACGCTTTCGACAATCTACGCGGCGTTCCACATGCTGGCATTGAATGGCGTATCGATCTCTGCCTGGACGGGGGTCGAGGTGCCGCTACTGCCTCAATTCCCGCTTGAAACGTGGAACTTCCGCATTGTGCATATTGCAGGCGCTCTCGGGCTCGGTTTCCTGCTGTTTTCTGCGCATGCTTTCCATCCCGACGAGCCGCACAAGGATACTCGGATCGTCTCGCTTCTGGCGCTGGCGCTGGTGATCCCGGCGCTGGTGGCGGGGATCACGGCGCTGGGCTTCGCGCGCACCATCGCCGCGGGGGACTTGCCACAGATGGGCGGATTGACCACATGGGCGGCCTTTCCGGGCACGGAGATCTATGCTGCCGAAGTGTGGTGGTTCGGCATCCCGCTGCTCATTGCCACGCTGGGCGCGATCGTCACGGGCTGGGTGGAACGTCGCGGGCGCGAGCTTTTCGCCGCCTCGGACATCGTTCTCGCGCTCTGTGGCGTGGTTGTGGCGCTTTATCTGGTGGCGATCTACGGCACAGCGGCCCGCAATTCGGTCGGCACACCCTTCGTGCCAATCGGCGTCGCCTTCGCCGCAACCGCCGGCGCGGCCATGATTCTCGAACTGACCCGCCGTGTGGCAGGCATGGCGCTGGTGATCATCACGGGCGTGTTCCTTGTCTACACCTTCACCGCGCATCTGCTGCCCGGGATCCTCGCGGTGCAAAACGCCTATAGCTGGCAGCGCTTCTTTGGCCATGTGTATTCCGATGCGGGGATCATCGGGCCGACCACCGCGGTAAGCTCGACCTACATCATCCTGTTCATCATTTTCGCGGCATTCCTTCAGGCCTCGAAAGTGGGCGACTACTTCGTGAACTTCGCCTTTGCCACGGCCGGTCGCGCGCGCGGCGGGCCTGCAAAGGTCGCGATCTTTGCCTCCGGTCTGATGGGCATGATCAACGGCACCTCGGCCGGCAACGTGGTGGCGACCGGCTCGCTGACAATCCCGCTGATGAAGAAGGTGGGGTATCGCAAGCAGACCGCCGGTGCCGTCGAGGCCGCGGCGTCGACCGGCGGGCAGATCATGCCGCCGATCATGGGCGCCGGCGCCTTCATCATGGCCGAGATCACCGGCATCCCGTATCAGGAAATCGCCATCGCGGCGATCATCCCGGCCATCCTCTATTTTGCGTCGATCTACTTCATGGTGGATTTCGAAGCCGCCAAGCTGAACATGCGCGGCATGCGCGAGGATGAATTGCCCAAATTCGCCGTTCTGGCGCGGCAGGCCTATCTCTTCATTCCGATCCTGATCCTGATCGTGGCGCTTTTCTTGGGGTATTCAGTGATCCGGGCGGGCACACTGGCGACGGTGGCGGCCGCGGTTGTCAGCTGGCTCACGCCGCACCGGATGGGGCTGCGCTCGATTCTCAAGGCCTTCGAGCTGGCCGGGGTCATGTCGATCCAGATCATCGCGGTCTGTGCCTGTGCGGGTATTATCGTGGGGGTCATCTCGCTCACCGGGGTCGGCGCCCGCTTCTCGGCAGTGCTGCTCGATCTGGCCGGTGTGAGCCAGCTTCTGGCCCTGTTCTTTGCCATGTGTATCGCCATTCTTCTGGGGATGGGCATGCCGACCACAGCGGCTTATGCCGTGGCGGCGTCGGTTGTGGCGCCGGGCCTGATCCAGCTTGGCATCCCCATGCTGACAGCGCATTTCTTCGTCTTCTACTTCGCCGTGGTCTCTGCGATCACGCCGCCCGTGGCGCTGGCGAGCTACGCTGCCGCGGGGATCTCGGGCTCGAACCCGATGGAGACGTCGGTTGCGTCCTTCAAGATCGGCATCGCAGCTTTCATCGTGCCGTTCATGTTCTTCTACAACAGCGCCATCCTCATGGAGGGCAGCTGGTTCGAGGTGATCCGGGCCGGGATCACGGCCACCTTCGGAGTGTTCTTGCTCAGCGCGGGCGTGCAGGGCTGGTTCATGGGCGGGCGGACGGCCTGGTTCTTGCGGGTGGCCCTTATTCTGGCGGCGCTCTTCATGATCGAAGGCGGGCTTATCACGGACCTTGTCGGCGTGGCGGCCGCTGTCGGCATCTTCCTCGTTCAGCGCATCGTCCGCCCGGATCCTGACGCCACAATCTCTGTTCGAGGCGCTGACTGATCAAACGGAAAACCCGCCCGCTTGACGCGGGCGGGGCATTCATCCCGTGGCAGCGATCAAGAAAGTCCGCTGCGTGGATGCGGTCTTGAAAAGACTATCCAAGCACCGAGCGCACCGCTTCTCCGAGCTTTGTCGCGACCTCCTGTGCCTCGGCCTCCGTCAGGCAGAAGGGCGGCGCGAAACCGAGAATATCGCCCTGTGGCATCGCCCGTGCGATCACGCCACGTTCCAGCAGAGCCGCCGCGAGCCGCGGGCCAACCTTGTCCGCCGGATCGAAGAAGACGCGATCCGCGCGGTCCTGCACAAATTCCACGGCACAGAGCAATCCTTCCCCGCGCACCTCGCCCACATGGGCGTGGTCTCCGACAGCCTGCTGCAACGCAGTCTTGAAGAACGCGCCTGTCGCCCCCGCCTTGGAAACCAGATCGAGACTGTCGATCAGGCGCAGATTGGCCACACCGGCCGCGGCACCGATCGGGTGGGCGGAATAGGTCCAGCCATGCCCGATGGGCCCGTTTTCGTCCGTGCCCTGTTCCAGAACCGACCAGACCTTGTCGCTCACGATACTGCCCGAGAGCGGCGCATAAGCCGAGGTGAGGCCCTTGGCTATCGTGATCAGGTCGGGCCGCATGCCGTAGTGATCGGAGCCGAACATGGAGCCCAGACGACCGAACCCGGTGACCACCTCATCGGCAATCAACAGGATGTCATGCCGGTCCAGAACCTCCTGAATCGCGGGCCAGTAGCCGTCTGGCGGTGGCACGAGCCCGCCCGTCCCAAGCGCCGGTTCGCCGATGAAGGCCGCAATCGTCTCAGCGCCTTCCCGCGCGATCAGCGCCTCAAGCTCTGCCACGCAATGCGCCACGAAGGCCTTTTCGCTCTGCCCAAGATCAGGGCGCCGGTAGTAATACGGCGCTTCGGTGTGCAGAACCGGCGCAAGCGGCAGGTCGAACTTGCGATGGAACAACTCCAGCCCGGTGAGCGAACCGGTCATCAACCCCGATCCGTGATAGCCGCGCCAACGCGAGATGATCTTCTTCTTTTCCGGTTGGCCGAGAATGTTGTTGTAGTACCAGATCAGCTTGATGTTGGTCTCGTTCGCGTCCGATCCCGACAGGCCAAAATACACCTTGGACATATGGTCGGGCGCGCGATCCAGAACCATCTTTGCCAGCGTGATCGACGCTTCCGTCCCGTGCCCGACATAGGCGTGATAATAGGCGAGTTCCTGCGCCTGCGCGGCAATGGCATTGGCGATTTCAGAGCGCCCGTATCCGACATTGACACAGTAGAGGCCCGCGAACGCATCCAGCAGGCGATTGCCGTCGCGATCCTGAATATGGCTCCCGGAGCCTCCGGTGATGACGCGATTGGGCATATCCCCCCGCGCGAACTCCGCAAGATGGGTGGAGGGGTGGAAGAAGTTCTCGCGATCCCACGCGTCGAGTTGGTCATTTTTCAACATGGCTCACCTATGGTTTCAGGCGGCGCGCCGCCGGTTTCAGAAGAATAGGAAGAAGCCCAGTCGCGCCAGTGATCCGGCCCCGTATGGCGGATCGAACGGTCAAGCTCCGTCCCACCCGAACAGCAGCGCGCAATGCCTTTATTGCCCGGGTTGCTTCATGGCTATCGCAGACCGCCTGCGGAGGAAAGGCGCATTTGGGCACAAACGGGCGCAACCGTGTCGGGACGATTGGCGCGCCTGTGGCCCATCCGGTGATGATTTGGCGTGGCCGGGCGCGCGGGAAACAAGGCGCACTGCGCTGCCCGGCGGGGCAGGCGGCGTGCCGTGCTGTCCTTGCCGGTCGACGGGATATCCCCTGCGTACTTTACCGCTCAATCAAGCCGCCACGGTCAGAAACGCTGCTGACGCCGTTGAGAAAGGGGGTTGTATTCCAAGAGTTTGGCCGTGAAGTGTTGGTTGACGCCAGCCTTCTCGACAAGTCGCGTTTTCGGCGATCTGGCAAACATTCGGCAAGGATGCTGCATGCCTGACCCTGTCTATATCCTCGGTTTCGGACAATCGAACATGTCCGGCATCGCAGATGTGGGTCGGGATCCGAGCCTATGGGACCAAACCGAGCCTGACCCCGCCGTCACATTCTGGAACACCGATAGCCGGTCTTGGGAACCCGCCTTTATTGATCCTGCGCATCCCGAGCAGACGGGGCTCGACAGTCAGGGGTCGATGATCTGGCACGTGGCTCTGGAAATTCATGCGCGCACCGGGCGCGAGGTCCGCATGATCGTTGACGCGTATCCCGGGCAACCCATCGACGGGCTGGGTTTCGGGCCGGGAGGGTCGACCGGCTGGGTTGCGGCGGGCGCACGGTCGGAATTCTTTGTCTCGCTTGTGGAGACGGTCAACGCCGCCGCGGTGCCGCAGATCGATCTTGCGGTTTTTGCGCAGGGCGAGAGCAATCACGATACGGCACAGGTGACCAACACCGCGATTTCCACCGCAACGGACTACCGCGCGGCGCTGGACACGCTGCTGGCACAATTGCGCGCTCAGGATTGGTTCGACACGGCGACACCGTTTTTCATGACGGAGTTGGTGCCGGACTCCGAGCTTGCGGATCGCAACGACGTGATCCTCGGGCTTGGCGCGGATGATGATCCCGCCACCGACAGCGCTTTTGCCACTCTGCCGTTCCGACCGGTTCCGAACGTGGGCGAAACGGGCGTTCACTGGTCGGTGCAGGGGCATCGCGATATGGCGGTGCGTGTCGTCGAAGCGTGGGAACGCGCAACGGTGGATCTTGGCTACAATCCGCTGGCTTTCAAGGATCTGCTTCAGATGAGTCCGGCCCCGGACAGTCCGCTGCGCGGCACGGGGGTCGACTATCTCGCCTCCGTTGGAGCGGTGCAGATCGATCTTGGCGGCGGGGTCGGCACGGGGGGATATGCCCATGGCGATGCTTTGGCCGGTGTGCTGCATGTTCGAGGGTCGCGCGGCGATGACACCATCTCCGGGAATGCCGGGTTTAACCGGATTGACGGGCGCGGCGGCAATGATCGGATCGCCGGGGAGAACGGACGCGACTGGTTGATCGGCGGCACCGGATTCGACACGCTGCAGGGCGGTGCAGAGAATGACATCCTGCAAGGGTTCGACGGGTATGATCTGCTTTTCGGGGGAAGCGGCCATGACGTGCTGCGTGGCGGGAACGGCTTTGACACGATCAGCGGTGGCGTGGGGCGCGACACGATCAGCGGGGGTTTGGCGCCGGACTATCTGACGGGCAACGCGGGTGCGGACTCGATCAATGGCGATGCCGGTTTTGACAGCCTGTTTGGGGGCGCAGGAGACGACCTGCTCTTTGGCAATTCCGGAAACGATCGCCTGTTCGGCGGCGAGGGTGACGACCGTGTCGCTGGCGGCTTCGGGTTTGATCGCCTGTCGGGCGGTTCGGGCGATGACACGCTTTTGGCTGGCAATGGGAATGACCTGCTCGAAGGCGGCGCGGGTCACGACGTTTTGCAAGGCAATGCCGGGGCAGACACGCTCACGGGAGGTGCGGGCCGAGACAGGTTGCACGGCGGTCTCGGGCGCGACACGTTTGTATTCACCGGTGGGGTAGACGTTGTTACCGACATGACGGCTGGGGTCGATACGCTGGTCATTGCGCGGGTGCTGGTCGGTCCCGACGCGACGCGCAGCGATCTGTTGGACCGGGTCGTGATGCTTGACGATGGCGCGCTGACCCTGTCCTTCGACGGGGGCGCGCGGCTGACGCTCACAGGGATAGACCAGCTTGACCCGATTTTAAGCGATGTCGTTTTGGTCTGACCGAGGAGGGCCTGATAGGCCCGCGCAGCCCGCCGGGGCCTTACGCGAGCTTCACTGCAACCGAGCCGAAACCGCGACTGGTTGGGAAACAGGCTTTTGCAGCATGGCATCGAGCAGGCGAGCCCACCCGTGTGCAAACTCCGCCTCGGCCCGCGCCGCAACATGGGTCTGCACGCCCTGAATTGACGGGGTGTGCGCAGGATCCAGCGCGCGCAAGCCGTCCGCAATCGCATCCGCAGAGCGCGAGGCGAGAAACCGCGCGCCATAATCCGCATGATCGGTGAGGCCGTCCACGGGCGCGCAGAGCACGGTGCGACCAGCGCAGAGCGCTTCGATGGCCACCAGTCCGTAGGCCTCCCAGCGCGAGGGCAGCACGACCACATCCACAGCGGCGTAGGCTTCGACCGGATCGGCTGTGAACCCCTTGAACACGATCCGCGCGTCGCCCTCTGCAAGCGCCTGCAAGGTTTCGAACTCCGCTCCGGCGCCGTAGAAATGCAGCGCCAAGGTGTCGTCTTCGACCGCGCGAAAGCCTTCGATCAGCGTGTCGAACCCTTTTTGCCGGTCCATACGGCCGATTGCGCCGATGATCTTTCCAGAATTGCCCGCCGGGGCCAGCTGCGTGAAGGCAGAAAGATCGACGCAAGACCGGATGGCAAACAGTTTGGCATCGGCGCAGAGCTCTTCTTTCCGGAACCAGCGCGCCTGCGCCTGACTGACCGCGACAACCGCGTCGAAGATCGCAAATCCTGTCTTGAGCAGCCGCAGGAAGCGGCGCGTATTCGGCACGTTGTGCTGCATGAAACCTTTGGTATAGCTGTGCTCCACATGCACCAGACGAGCGCCGGGGTTGGCGGCTCGGATCGCGAGGAGCGCCGGAAGGTTGCGCCAGCTGATTGCCAGGTGCGATACGATCACATCGGCCTTGTATCGCCGCAGGCTGACCCTGCCGCGGGCGACGGTTTCAAAGCGGTGATCAGCCAGTCGCGTAAGCGCCGGGCTGGTGGCGATGTAGTCCAGAACTCGCGTCACCCCACCGGCGGTGGTGTCATCGACCAAGTGTATAACGAGAGGCAATTCAGACATTCTTTCGGTCCCCCGCAGCGGCAATCACGTCGAGGGCCAGGCTGCCGCCTGCATAAAGCAGGCCAGCAGCCAGAAGCGTCTCGAGGGTCTTTCTGGGCTCTTCGATTAGCGGACGCGAGGATTGGAGGATGGATTTTTTGGCCAACGTCATGGCGCGCCCGGCGTCACGATCACAAATCGCCCGACGGGCAAGGTAGCGCAGCTGATAGGCGCGCGCGGCACGGCCATGTTTCGCGAAGAGCGTTGGCGCAAGCGGGGTGAGCTTGTCGATCATCTGTTGCCATGTGGCGAACTGGCGGTCGGTATTGGCCGACAGCGCGCCGCTTGAAATCCGGTATCGCGTCAGCAGACCGGGCACGCCCTCGAAGCCCCACGGCGTCGTGATTGCAATGCGCAGCCAGCATTCGATGTCTTCGGATTGCCGGAGGGTTTCGTCGAAGAACCAGTCACGCTCCGTCTCATGCGCCGGACGATAGGCAATCGCGTCAAAGACCGCGCGGCGGATCACCGGGGCGGAGCCGTTGCCGACCGGATTGCGCTTGAGGATATGCGCGGCGGTGACACCGGTCAGGCGAGGCTTCTGCGCCGTGCCAAGAAGCGCACCCTCATCGTCGATCAACGCGGACCCGGAATAGCTCACACCGACCGCGCGATTGGCATCGAGATGGGCGATATGGGTGCCCAGCTTTTCCGGAAGCCAAAGATCGTCAGCATCACAGAAGCCGATATAGCGGCCACGGGCTGCCGCAATCCCGGAATTGCGCGCACCGGCAAGACCGCGATTGCGCTGATGCACGACGCGCACACGCGGATCGGACCGGAAGGCTTCCGCCATGTCTGCGGTGCCGTCGCTGGACCCGTCATTGACGATGACGATCTCGAAATCCTCGAAGCTCTGCTTCAAGAGCGCCTCAATGGTTTCGGAAAGGGTGTCTTGGACGTTGTAGGCGGGGACGACAATCGACGCGACGGGCATGGGACGGATCCTTTATGAAATTTAGCGGGAGAACAGGTGCAGGCTGAGGCGGCGGGGCAAAACCAGAGCGGCAAGCGCACCACCGAGGGTGAGAACGCCGCGCCGGGGAGGGGCGAAGAAGCCCGCGGGGCTTGCCCGCATCCCATTCAAAGCAAAGCGCGCGGCTTGCGTGCGGTCGAGCCCCATTCGCAAGGCGCGGCGGGCGAGGTAGCGGAAGTGGATGGCTTCGTGCCGGTCTTCAGGGTGTTCCCCAAAACCCGCGGCGGTTTTCAGCGCCGCTTCGCGCCCCTGTGCCATGGCCGCGAGATCCGCCGAGAGACCGCCCGGATTGCGGCGGTAAAACGTCAGAACCTCATCGATGCCGATAACGCGCGCGCCGCCGCCGACCAGACGGATCAGCCATTCGAGGTCTTCGTTATGCACGATCCCCGCGTCGAACCCGCCGGTCTTGAGGAAGGCGGCGCGTGTGACGGCAAGGTTCGACATTGTGCAAACCGGGTTTTCGCCAAGCAGGTGACCGATGCGCAGATCCTCACCGACAATCGTTGACACCGTGCTCGCATCGTCTGGCTCTTTCTCGAAAAACGCGATTCTGCTGTAAGCGCCATCGACGGACCCCGCGCGGAATACCGTGTCGAGACGCGCTAGCTTTGCCGCACCCCAAAGATCGTCAGCATCACAAAACGCGAGGATCTCCCCGCGTGCCATCGTCATCGCACCATGGTTGCGCGCGTCGCTGGGGCCCTTGCCGGCATTGCGGACAAGCCGGATCCGGTTGTCCTGTGCGGCGATTGCGGTGATCACGTCGCGGGTGGCATCGGTCGAGCCGTCATCAACGCAGATGATTTCAAGATCCGTGACGCTTTGGGCGCGCAGGCTTTCGAGTGTCTGGGCAATCGTGGCTTCGGCATTGAAACACGGGACGACGATGGAGAAACGGGTCATCGGTCAAACCTCCTGCAGGCGTGGGGAAAGGAATGCGGCACGCAGACCCGGCCAGGAGGCCGCTACGAAGATCACCGTTGTCACGCAGGCATAGCCGATGGCGACAGTCATGAGGCCGTATGGAGCGAGCAGATAAGTGTTGGCGACGGTGGCGACCGCGAGGCCGGAGGTCACCATGAGTTCCACCTCGGGGCGGTTGTTCGCCCGGTGCCAACCGGCGGTTGCGGTCCAAAGCGTCGTCGGGATGGCGACAAGGCACAGGATTGCCACGATGCTCGAAATATCGGCCCAGTCAGGACCCAGCAGGATCGGCACATAGACCGGCGCGCATAGCGCCTGCAGGACAATCACGGGGGTGATCATGCCAAGGCCGACACAGATGCTCTGGCGCAAGGCATGTGCCTGGTTGTCGCTTTGGCTCAGTGCCGGGAAGAGCACCGTTGCAAACGCCATGGTGAACGCGTTCGAAAGGCTCAGACCGGCGTTGAAGGCCATGAAGTAGAGCCCGAGTGCTTCGCCACCGAGGATCATGCCGACAACGATCTTGTCCGCTTGCAGGCGGATCGCCTTGACCAGCTCCGTGCCCAATACCGACCGCCCGTAGACAAGGAAGGGGCGCACCGGAGCGAAGCCGGCGGTTGCATTGCGGCGCCACGGGTGAAGCCGACGCACGGCGATCAGCCAGATCGGCGCAGACAACAACCGTGGCAGCAACAGTGCAATCGCCGAGGGCCAGACAAACACGACAGCCGCGGCCATCAGGTTTGCCCCGACCACCTGCGCGCCGGCAATGGCGGCCGTCTGACGCAACTTGCCTGCGCGCATCGCAAGCGCCACCTGCACAAGACCGGCAGGCATGAAGAGATACTCGGCCCCGAGGATCAGCACCAGAAGCGCGAGCGTGCTGCTGCTTCCCGAGGCATATAGCACGCCGGCAATCCCGGCCTGGAGCGCGAAAAGAGACAGGCACCAGACCCAGAAGATCCGCGACGCGGTGGCACAGACCGCATCAAGGTCGCGGGCTTTTGCGGAGATGATGCGCTGCACAACGCCGTTCTCGGTCAGGGATTTGAGAATATCGGCCGCCGCCATGGCCGCCGCTGCGATACCGACCTCGGTCAGGTCGAGGGTGCGCGCGACCACGATGACAACAAGCAACCGCGAGGCCTTGGACGCAACTTCCGATGCGCCGTAGGACAGCAGATTGGCCGCAAAGGTCCTGATGGAGGTGTTGTAGGCCATGATACTCGGCTTTCCCGTTGCAATGCCCATGACATACGCCTGCCGGGCGCGTCTGTCGCGGGCGCCTCCGGGCGGCAAAGGGGTGCATTTGGGCCGCAACCTACCCTTTGGGATATGTCGATCTGCCTAGTTCCCATGGACCCCCCGGATATGGTCTTCTAAAACAAGGGGAACCCATCGAATGAGGCGGCACCACATCATGAGCATGACGAAAAGCGCGTTCCTGACTCTTGCGCTTTGCACCGCATGCAGCGCCTATGACCGACCGGACAATCTCGAACCGGTTGCCGAAGGGCGCGCCTATCAGGCGCAGTGGCGCGAGCCGGATGTGTCGCGCTCGGAGGCAGACTTCCTGATTTCCGCGACAATGAACGCCGAAAGCTGTTTGCCTCTTGGCGGGCATGACGGCCGTGGCAAGGGGTCTGCGATCGCCGCCGCCGCCCTGCGAGATGAGCGTCTGACGCGCAACGATCTTGTGGATGTGCGCGTGGGCGACGATGAAACCTTCAACGGCAATTACGTCATCTCCCGGGATGGCACTCTGAAACTGCCGTTTCTCTCCCCGATCCGCGCTCAGGGACGCAGCACGTCCCAGATCGAGGCTGATATCGTTGCGCAGCTTCTGTCCAAGGATTTCTATACCGAGCCACCGCGCGTTTCGGTGCGGGCAGCGGATTTCGCATCCGTCACCGTCGCCGTGTCGGGCGCGGTGTTCGAGCCGCAAGCCGTCGAGATCGGCGGCGTGTCAGGTGATCGGCTCGACACCCGCCGCCAGGAAGCGCTGGGCGCCTCCACCGAAGCGCGCAACCTGTCGGCGGCGCTGCGCGCCACAGGGGGCGTGCGCCCGGACGCCGATATTTCCGCCGTTCAGGTGCGGCGGGGCGGCACGCTTTACCGGCTGGATATGCGAGGCGTATTCGAGGGCAAGGATGACACGGACATCATGCTCCTGACCGGTGACGAGGTCTTTGTCCCCAGCCGGCAGTGTTTCCAGGACGATTTGATGCGGCCGAGCCCGATCAGCCCGCCGGGAGTCAGTCTTTATCTGTCCAACCTGACGCAACCGGCAACGAACAATGCGGCCTCCGCCATCGGCCAGACCGTGCGTGAGGTGCCCTATGGCACGCGGTACATGCAGGCGGTGATCGACGCGAACTGCGTCGGCGGGCCGCGCAGCACCAGCGCGGATCGCTCTGCGGTCCTGTTTACGCGCAACCCGGTGACGGGCGTGTCGGCGGTGATCGAGAGGGATATCGAAAACCTGTTGCGCCGGGCGGACCGGGATGACTACGATCCCTATCTGCTGCCCGGAGATGCGTTGGCCTGTTACGACAGCACCGTCACCAACATCGCCGAAATCGCCCGCGTGCTCGGGATTGTCAGCGTGGTGACGCTGCTCCGGTAGGAGCCGGTGTCACAGCAGCCGTGGCTTGGTTTCGCTCCAGACCGCCGGCAGCTTTCGCAGACTGTGCTCAAACGCGGATGTGTCGCCGGAGCGTGTGGCGTTTTCAAGCTCCTTGAGCGTTGTCTGTAGCTGAAGCGCACCAAAGATCGCCGCGCTGCCCGCGACCTTGTGGCTGCGGGCGGCCACTTCAAGATAGTCATGCGGTTCGGATGATCCCAACCACGCAAGCAGGTCGTCCACCTCCTGTGTGAAGCGTGCGACAAGCTTGGCGAAGGCCGCTTCTCCAACGGTTTGCCTCGTTTCGGCGCTATGATCGAGATTGACCAGCATGGGGTCGGCCTCCTCAAGGGCTTCGGTTCCGTATTCCGCCAGAACGCGACGCAGAGCGTCCCGTGACAGCGGCTTTGTCAGGATGCTGTTCATCCCGTCTTCGAGCAGTGCAGTCTGGTCGCTGGCCAGGGCATTTGCCGTGAGCGCCACGATCGGTGTGTTTCGGCAAGGGCCAGTTTGCGCGCGGATATGCCGGGTGGCTTCGCGCCCGTCCATAACCGGCATGTTGATATCCATGAAGATAAGATCGAACGGCTGAGATTCGGCGAGCTCCGCGCCTTCCCTGCCATGATGCGCCTCGACAACCGTGTGGCCATCGGCCTCGATCATCGCCCGCGCGACAATGCGGTTCATCTCGTTATCCTCCACGAGCAAGACCCGCAACGCCTGCGGCGTGCCAACGAGATCCGGGACGGATGCGGACAGGGCCGGTGGCGTGGCGGCCTGCACCGGAAGAGTGACGGTGAAAGTGCTGCCCGCGCCAGGAGTGCTTTGAACCGAAATCGTCCCGCGCAACGCGTGCACGAAGCGTTTGGCGATACCAAGCCCCAGCCCGGTGCCGCCGACCTCGCGGTTGCGGGCGGTCTCTCCGACGACAAAATCGTCAAACACCTGGTCCACAAGATCTTCGTCGATGCCAACGCCGGTATCGGCCACGTCAAGCCTCAACTGGTTCTGACCGTCGATCGCGTCGACCCGCGCCGTGACGCTGACCTTGCCGCGACGGGTGAATTTCACCGCGTTTCCGACGAGGTTCATCATCACGTGCTGAAGCCGGTCATGGTCGGACACGATCCAGTGCATCGGTTCGCCGTCCCACCCCCAATCGAGCGTGGTCTCGTTCTCCACCGCCATCCCGCTCTGATTGTCGATGATATCTTCCAGCAACGCCGACAGATGGACCGGTTCGCTGCGCGTGTCGAGCTTTCCGGCGTCATAGCGCGTGATGTCCAGCACATCCGAAATATGGCTCATCAGAAGTCGTCCGGAAGACTCCATGTAGCCAAGATACCGGTCCTGCTCCTTTGAAAGGCGGGTGTCGCGCAACAGGGTCAGGTTGCCGAGGAGCCCATTGAGCGGGGTGCGGATTTCGTGGCTCATGGTGGCGAGAAAATCGGTCTTGAGCTTTTCCCCGGCCAAGGCGCGGTCGCGTGCCTCCACGAGCGCTTTCTCGTTTTCGACCCGCTTGGAGATATCGCGCAGAAACGCGATGAAGATTTCTCCGTCATCGGTCTTGGCCGATTGCAGGGCCAGCTCGACCGGGAAGGTCTGGCCGGAGGCGCGTTTGCCTTCAAGCTGCACACGCCCTTTGCCCACGACGTGGCGTTCGCCGGACCGGCGCATACGTTCCATGCCCGCCTCATGCGCATCGCGCAGGTGGTCCGGCACGATGATCTCGCCAATGTCGCGGCCAATGACATCCTCGCAATGGTGGCCGAAAGTGGCTTCGGCGGCAGGGTTGAATTCGAGGATCCGCCCGCGTTCGTCGCTGACAATCACCGCATCGAGCGATGTGGAGATCACCGTGTTCATCCGGGTGGCGGTTTGGGCTTGCGCCCGCTCGCGTCCCGCAAGCGTGGCATTCAGGCGGTTGAGGTAAAGAACGCCGATGAAGAGCGCGCCAATGAGCGCCGCCAGCGTGACGGCGAGTTGCGTGAGCGTCTGGGCCACCTCGGCGCGTTGCTGGTCAGAGGACCGGGAAAACACCTCGAGCCCCGATTTCGCCAGCAGCCGGATCACGGGCCTGACATCCGAGGCCAGATCCTTCAGAGCCTGGGATTGCGTGAGGATCGTCTCTTCGCCCGCGTCAATGATGCGCGCACTCTCGTTGAGGAAGGTCCGGATCTCGGCGATCCTTTCTTCCGCATCATTATGGGCGCGCAGTTTGGCAAAGACTTCTGCGGTTTCGATGGTGCTCACGCGGCTGTAGAAGATGTCGAAGCGGCGCGTCAGTTGCACCACGTCTGTCGGGTTATCGAGCTGTCTTGCATATTCGAGGAATTCGACCTCGGCCTGTGACAGAGACCATTGCACATTGTCTGATCGCGCAGACCCGAGCTGCGTTATCTCTTCGTCGACATTGATCGCCAGGAACGCGATGGCGGCCAAAACCAAAAGCCCGGCCGTGACCAATAAGGTCAGACCGGACTTGGCTCGCATGTGAGTGGTGGCTGGCACCTCGACCTCCTCGAGACCGTGACGAAAGACGACTGTCCTGGTAGGTTATCGCACGACCTCGATGCGATCGAGTTGCCATATGCTGCGAGAGTAGGTGACCTCGGTGCGATAATCCGCGCTTTGGTCATAGGGGTAGATGATCCAGAGCGGGCCCTTGTCCCGCACCGACATTTCTTCTCCGTTGAAGCGGTAGGCCAGGATCGGGCCGCCCTCCACCGCATCGGAGACAGGTATTTCCACGGTGTAATCGTTGATGGCCGACGCCAGAAGCCGCCCACTGTCCGCGCCGACGAGATCCACGAGCGTTGCAAGCGGCACACCTTCGAAGCTGTTGACGCCGTCGGTCCAGATCGTGCTGGTCTCGACGGTGACAGTGCCGAGCGCGGCGAATCTATCGACATCGAGCACAAGCGTGTCATCCACGTTGGTGGTATCGATGTCGCCCGTCACGGTCAGGATCGGTGCGCCCGTTGGAGCCGCAATCTCCTCTGCTTGCGCAGTGATCGCGCCAAGCATCGCAAAGGCGAGACCCATGACTGTTGTGGCAAGGCGGTTCATCATTGTCGGCTCCATGTCTGATAGGGTGGTTTTACAGATTTCTACGCGTGGCGCATCCGGGCATGTGGATAGTCACCTATCCTTTCGGATAGGTTTCCGAAGGCAGACACAGGGGGCGGCTGCTTTTGCACCCACACTTGTCGCGTCGCGTCGCGGAAATCTCGTGCTGCCGACACCGATACCGCAGCGCGCCAGCCGCCATCTTTTCAAGTGTCCCGGAACACCGGCCCGTCAGAGGAGGCCGTGGCGTTCCGAGAAGCGTTTGAGCTTCAGAGCGGGGGCACGCGGATCAATGCGCGCCCCGGCCGGAAACAACCGCGCGGAAGGTGAGCAGGATGATAATGACATCCAGCAGGACCGTCCGCTTGCTTGCATAGGCGAGGTCCATGTCAACCATCTGGTCGAAGCCGATATCGGCACGACCGGAAACTTGCCACACACCTGTAATCCCCGGTTTCACCGCCAGCCGGCCATAGGCGCGTGCCGGATAGGCTGCGACTTCGGAGGGCAGGGCAGGGCGCGGGCCAACGATGGACATCTCGCCGCGCAGCACGTTCCAAACCTGGGGCAACTCATCAATCGACGCGCGGCGGATGAAGCGCCCGATCCGCGTGATGCGCGGGTCGTTGCGCGATTTGAAGCAAATGCCGTCGCGGTCGGACGTATCGAGTAATGTGGCGCGCAGGTCTTCGGCGTTCTGCACCATCGAGCGGAACTTGATCATCTGGAAGGGCACGCCATTCTTTCCGACGCGGGTTTGATGGAAGAACACCGGTCCCTTGCTCTCGACGCGGATCGCCAGTGCAGTCAGAAGGAAGAGGGGCGACAGCAGAACAAGAGCGCTTGCGGCAACACTCACATCCAGAAACCGGCGGGCCATCCTGGCCGGTGAAACTGCCTTGCGTGCAGCACGCGCCATGAACGTCGCGTTGCCGACAAGATAACGATTGGCGAGACGGGCCGGTTCATTGGCGAGCCGCCAGACCCATTCACAACGCGCCTTGCGCACGAACGCGGGGGCACGGGACACATTCCCGGCGAGAAAATCAAACAGGGCGCCGACGCCGAAAGACAGCGGCGCATCGAGCCTGTGCGCATTGCGATGCAGCCAGATTTCTTGCTGCGGCACACCAAGGGCAACCAGCACGATATCCGCGCCCGATGCGTTGATCGCCGCAATTGCCGCTTCATCGTTTTGCGCGCCTTCATAGCCGTCCCGTGTGCCCGCAATGCGCAGGCCCGGTATTTTTGTGGCAAGCGTGCGCGCCGCCTTCTCGGCAGTGCCCGGCGTTCCGCCGAACAGAAAGACCGATTTGCCTTGTGTGGCAGCTTTGGCGAGCAGCGCCGGAACAAGATCGGTTCCGTTGAGGTTGGCTGCCAGCGCCTTGCCATCCATCTTGGCGGCGAGGGCAACACCGATGCCATCGGGCAGAAGGATATCCGCGGTCCGCACCGCCATGGCGTAGGCATGGTCGCGTTGCATCACGTTGCAGCAATGCGCGTTCATGAAATGCACGCGCTGGCGCCCATTCGACAAAAGCGCGTCGATCGTCGCGTCGAAGGAGGCATCGACGATGGAGAGGTCCAGCGTGTTCAGATAGGTTGTCTTGAGCCCGATGACCGGGGCAGCATTGCGGAAGTCGATGGCAGCATGTTGCATTTCTGGGGTGTCCTGATTTCATGTTCGGTTGCTGATTTAATGAACGAAGTCAGGCTTTTGGCTCAACTGAGCAGAAGGTGAGGAATCCGGGTAAACCGGTTACGCGCGTGATGCCGACGGCTGCATCGACCTATTCGGATAGACGCGCGTCCTATCCGTTTGGTCAGCCGACATGTATGAAATTCCCCCCTGATCCTGCCTTTTCACGGGGAGAGGGGCAGACTATCGTGACGGCACACATCAAAGGCGGTGCCATGCGCATTCTGATTGCTGACGACCACGACCTTCTCAGAGACACACTCGTGCTTTTTCTCGAGAGCGAGGGCAGCATGGTGACGACAGCTGTCGGCTCCTTTGACGCGGCGCGCGAACGGATCGAGCAGGACGAGGCCTACGACCTCGTGCTTCTGGATTACAACATGCCGGGCATGAACGGTCTCGACGGGATTACACGGGCATTGGCTTTGAAGGACGGGCTACGCGTCGCCCTGATTTCGGGTGAGGCCACCAAGAAGATCGCAGAGCAGGCCCTGGAAGCCGGGGCCGCGGGGTTCGTGCCAAAGTCGCTCCCGGCCAAGTCCTTTGTCAACGCGGTCAAGTTCATGGCCATGGGGGAGCAATATGCCCCGCTGGATTTCATGACGGCAGAGGAAGAAACGGTCGCCAACCCTCTGGCGGAAAAGCTGACGGCGCGCGAAATGCAGGTGCTCGAAGGGCTGACCAAAGGGCTTTCCAATAAAGAGATCGCGCGCGAACTGGATATTCAGGAGCCGACCGTCAAGCTTCACATGAAAACGCTCTACCGCAAGGTCGGCGCGTCCAACCGGACACAGGCCGCGTTGATCGCGCGCGAGGCGGGGCTCTTCTGACCTATCCGTTCGGGTAGGCCATGCATCCCGCTGAACGCGGGTCTGTCCGTTCGCGTGCGTGATCGAAGCGCGGGCCCGCGGTAAGTCATTTGGCAAAGGAGAATGCCGATGACCGACCAAGCGACCTGGGCCATTGCCCCCGCGTATGCCGCCAAGCCCAAGCCGAAGAGGAGCCGCTTGCGCCGTGCGTTTCTTGGTGGTGGTCTCAACGATCTTGGCCGCCTGCCGCGCTACGTGGCTTTTGCCTTGCTTGGCGGCACGCTGATCTGGGCGCCGATCACCGGCTATCTCAAGACCGCGCCGGAGCGCTACAAGTCCGTCGCCTCTCTGATCCTGCCCGGGTCCGGCGCATCGGCGTCGCTTAACCTTAATGGTATTGGGCAGGCCTCCTCTTATGCCAACTCCGCGTTTTCAAGCAACGCGGTCAGCCCGACGGAAACCTACAAGCGGTTGCTCACGGCGGACCGTATCCTCGATGCGGCGGCGGGCAAGCTCGGGATGGAGCGCGCGGCTCTTGGCCGTCCGCGGATCAATCTGGTGGATCAGACCAGCCTCATTCATGTCGAGATGGTGGGCAACAGTCCCGAAGACGCGCAGAACCGCGCCGATGCCATTCTTGATGCGTTCTATGCCGAACTGGATGCGTTGCGGGCCGACGAGGTGAATACCCGGGAAGACAGTGGCTTGCAGGCGATCTCTGACTACAGGGATTCCGTGTCGGGCACGCGGTCCGATATCGCCCGCCTCCAGGCGGAGAGCGGGTTGCTGTCCGTAGAGCAATACGACGAACTGATCGATCGTCACCTGACACTTGAAACACGCGTGCATGCGCTCACCGCGGTGCTGCGCGACAAGAGCGCCCGCGTTGAACGGCTTCAGGATCAACTCGGTATTGATGCGGAAATGGCGGCGGTGACGCTCAAGCTCTTTGCGGATGGCGCCTATGTAACCATGCTTGACGAAGTGGCGGGGTTCGAAGCGGCCCTCGCCGAAGCGAGCGCACATTACGGTCCTGCCCACCCCAAGGTTCTGGATGCCCGCCAATCGCGGGACAAGGCAAAAGCGGCCGCATCGCGCTTTGCCAAAGGGATCACGGGGTTTGATGCCGCCGAGGCCGCGATGCTCGATCTTGCACCCGACGGTGTGCGGGCGGATCTGCTGTCGCAGCTTGTCGAGAAGGATGCCGACCGGGCGGGCACTGCCGAAGAGCTCGCAGCCCTCCGTCAACAGCTGGCGGCGGCGGCGGCAGATCTCGATCAGAAACGCGTTGCCGCCGCGGCACTGCAGGATCTCGAGCGCGATTTTGCGGTTGCAGAGGCGGTCTTTGCCTCGGCCATTGCCCGCACGCAGTCGGGCAAGTCGGATTTCTATGCATCCTATCCGCTGGTGCAAGTTCTCGAAAACCCTTCCTTGCCTGAAAAGCCGTCCTCACCCAACAAGAAGCTGGCCATCGCCGCGGGTGGCGCTGCGACGTTCATGATGTTGGTCGGTTTGCTCATCGGCTGGGTGCGGCTTGCACTGATCGGCCGGTTGTTGTCGAAGCCGGCACCAACGACATGACACCGCGCAACCCCGTCGAAGCGGCCGTTTTCAGGACCCTTACGCTGACCTGGCCATTCTACGCTCTTGGCGCGCTCTACGTGGTGGGACCGGTGCTGGCATGGCTTCTTGGTGCGCTTGCCCTTCTGGTCCTCTATCTTGGCCCCGCGGTGCGCGAAGACATGCGCGCAACGGGTCCGGTGCCGCTCGTGGTATGGGTCTGGATCGCGGGCATGGCGGTCATGCTGGTGGCGCTCTGGGTCGGTCACCTCGACTGGGGGCTGGGGCTCAAGAAAACGATCAAATCGTCGATCGGTTGGGCCAAGGGATGGGCCCTGCTTGCGCTCTTTCCGCTTGTCGGCGCGATCCTGCCAATCCGGCGCACCGTTCTCGTGCGCGGGCAATGTGTCATCGGATTGTGGACCTTGATCCTTGCGCCCATTCTGCTGGCCGCCCCCTATGTGGGTTTGCCGGAGCGCATCTTCACGTCGCCGCTCAAGGCGGTGGGCGGGCCGGGGCCGGAGTATTTTTCCGTTTACTTTTTCACGTGGGACCCGGCGAGCTGGACCCCAAGATGGCAGTTCTATGCGCCCTGGTCGCCCTTCGCCGCCTTGCTCGGGGTGATCATGATGCTCTTTGCGCTGGAAGATCGCTCCGTGAAATGGCGCAGCATCGGGCTTTCTGCGGGGGTTCTGATGATCCTCGCATCGAAATCGCGGATGGGGCTTGTCGGTGCTGTCGCCTGCACGATCGGACCGCGGATGATGCCTCTGCTCCTCAAGGGGTGGGCCTGGCAAACGGTCTCGGCGCTGGTTGCATCACTGGCGGTCTTCGGCAGCGCGGTGCTTGCCGCGGCAACCGATTTTGTCGCCGCGTTCAAGGGCGCGCGCGCCGACAGCACGCGCGTGCGCGCCACCTTGCAGCGCATCGCCTCAGAGCGTTGGGAAAACGAGGCATTCTGGTTTGGTCACGGCACTGTTCACCCCGGCTCTCACGCGGTGGAATACATGCCGATCGGCAGCCATCACACGTGGTTTGGCCTCTTGTTCGTAAAAGGGCTGGTCGGGATGGTGAGCCTTCTGGTGCCGTTTGTCTGGCAAACCCTGCTGACCATGGTGGATGCCGCCCGCAGTCGGCGCGGCTTTCTGCCGATGGGCATCATGATGACCTTCACGCTGCTTTCTTTTGGCGAGAATATCGAGATCGAAGCCTATTTGCTCTGGCCAGCGCTGATGATGCTCGGCATCCATGCGCGCGAGACGGCGCGCGATGCCGGCTGACCCCGGATGAGACCGGCCCCGCGCTTGTGCAGTCGGCAAGGCTGCCACGGACTGTCCTGCGTCGCATCCCCATGAGAGGAAACGAGCCCGCGCGGCGGGGTCTGACCCCGCCGGCCGGATCTGCTTGGATTACTGCGCCGCAATCTGTTTGGCGACAAGATAGGTCACCGGGACGGCCGCAACGAAACCGATCGCCGCCGCAATCAGAATAGGCGTCAACGTCACGTAGCCCGCGACGAGCGCGACCACAATTGCACTGCCAGCCAGAGTTGTCGCGATCAGCGAAAACAGCATGCTTGCCAAGCGGACCATATCCAATTCTCCTTTGTCCTACAGAGGTGAATCTATGACATTGCTTTGAGCCTTTCCTTGATCTGGATCACCGGGCAGGCCGCGTCGGTTGTGTTGATCACCGGATGACACCGCGCATCAAAAGCGCAGCCTTCCCCGCATCCACCAAGGAAATACCGTTGTCCGGTCCCGCCACTTCGCGGATATGCGCGCAGAGGGTTTGCCGCCGTTCCTTCGCGAAATCGGTTCGGTCCAGAGTGGCCCTTCCGCCTTTCGGACCTTCTCGGCGGTGACGCGCCGGAGGGCGTGGTGCAGGCCCAAAGCGGAATCCCGCAGAGGGCGAAAGCGCGCAAGGGGCCAGAGGGGCGATGTCTGCATGCTCAATGCGCGTATATCGGTGCGTCCGCATGGACTCGCATTCATCATTTCGCGGATGTAGACGGGACCGGTATGCGGCGCTGCCTGTGTTGGTTGCCGTGCGCTGATTGGGGATCGAGACTGAGACATGGAAGATACGTGGATCGACAAGTTCAAAGGGCTCAGCCGTTTGCCTGCGGATATCCGGGCGGAGCTTGAAGCCGGGAGCCAGATCGTCACGGTTCCGGCAGGAACGCAGATTTTCGCGCCGGGTCAAACCGCTGACAACCTTTGGCTTCTTCTGGACGGCACCGTGAAGGTGCAGCAAAAATCCGACACCGGGCGCGAGATCTTTCTGTACCGGGTGCATGCGGGAGAAAGCTGCGTTCTGACCACGGCGTGCATGCTTGCCTTCGAGGATTACGCGGCCGAGGGCACGTCCGAAACCGATGTGACAGCGGTGGCCATTCCGCGCGAGACGTTCGACGATCTTGTGGCGCGCTCCCGTGTATTCAGGGAATTTGTCTTTACCGCCTATTCGCGTCGCATCACCGACCTGTTTACCCTCATCGACGATATCGTGTTCCAACGAATGGATGTGCGGCTTGCGTCGCGCTTGCTCGAATTGGCCGATGACCATGATGTGGTCCATGCAACCCATGCGGTGCTTGGCACGGAGTTGGGCACTGCGCGCGAGGTCATCTCGCGCACATTGTCGGAGTTCCAGCGCCGGGGCTGGGTCGAGCAATCCCGCGGGGAGGTGAGGCTCATCGGCCGGGAGGGGCTTGAGCGGCTGGTCAAAACGGCGAACGGCTGAGGGCGTCTGGAAACGGTCGCGCACCCAGCCCAAGCCCGGTGAAAGACCGGGGTCCGCGCTTTGCGGGGTGGGCAGACGCCGTCATATCCGCGAACGCCGATAGTGTGGGTCAGTTTTGGGCGCGTGTCTTCATGCCGCGAGGATCGAAGGGCGCTGTTCTTTCGAGCGTCGAGAGCGCCTGCGCATGACCGGGGCTCCTGCTCATCTCCGGGTTCCTGTGTTGCCGTCGGGCTCCGGGCCCGGTTGGTGCCGAAGGCACTATCTCCAGCCGGGTCGTGCCACCGCAGTCAATTGCTCATGGCAGCGGGTTGAGCGGCGGCAAATGCTGTGCGACTTACACCGGTTTGTCAGGCGCGCTTGTCCTCTGAGGACAATGCGCAGCCTCAATCCCCGCGATTGTCCCGCTGTCCCGCACGCGGGGGCCATGCGGCGCGTATACTGGCGCGCGCGCTCAAAAGGCCAAATCCGTGCCGATGCGATATTCTGGGTTGGAAAATTTATTTATTAAAAACAGTGTTTTAAGATAACAATGACCACGCTCCAAGAGAAAGAAGCCGGGTTTGGTGACTAGGTCACCAAAGGTTTCGAACCCGTCATGCCATGTTGTGATCACCGATTCTCGAAGGAGAGAGAAATGATCACCAACATGGGTAAAATCGACCGCGGTCTGCGGCTCGTCATCGCAGCGGCACTGCTGTTTGTCGCTTTCGGAACCACAGCGCTCGGATCGGGTATCCTGTTCTGGCTGGCGATTGCCGTTGCCCTTGTCCTCACGCTTACGGCCCTCGTGGGCAACTGCCCGCTCTACAGCATCATCGGCCTCAAGACCTGCAAGGACTGCTGATGATCGAGACGGCTTTCACACCTTGGGCGTCGCTTTCGGGTGGCGTTCTGATTGGCATCGCATCGACCCTGCTCATGCTTTTTGCCGGGCGGATCATGGGCGCGACCGGCGTGCTCGCGGGACTGTTTCAGCCAGCGTCCGGTTCGGATTTCGCATGGCGCGCGGCGTTGCTTGCCGGGATGGTTTCCGGCCCGGCCCTCGTCTGGTTGGTATCCGGTGAGATGCCAGCGATCGAGGTCCCTGTTTCCACCCCGGCGCTTGTCATCGGCGGCCTTATCGTGGGCGTCGGTGTCACGTTCGGGTCCGGGTGCACCTCGGGCCATGGCGTCTGTGGCATGGCGCGGCTCAGCCCGCGTTCTTTTGTGGCGACGGCGGTTTTCATGGCTTCGACGCTCGCCACCGTGTTCATCATCCGTCACGTGATCGGAGGCTGAGGACCATGAAACTGCTCGTTCTGTATCTGATCGGCCTTGTATTCGGGGTGGGCATTTCCATCTCGGGGATGGCCAATCCGGCCAAGGTTCTGAACTTTTTCGACATCGCGGGCGTTTGGGATCCGTCGCTTGCCTTTGTCATGGGCGGTGCGCTCGTCACGACCTTTGTTGGCTACAAGCTTGTGTTCGGCCGATCTGCCCCGGTGTTTGAAAATCGTTTCGCCTTGCCGACGAACCGGAGCATCGACGCCAAACTGGTGGGCGGCGCGGCCTTCTTCGGCGCTGGCTGGGGCATCGCCGGTTTCTGCCCCGGTGGTGCGCTGCCCGCGCTCGGAACCGGCCGCTGGGACGTTATCCTATTCACCATTGCGATGATCGGCGGGATCTTTCTTGCCCGTTTCTCGCAATCTCTTGCCGCGCGCAGCGTCGCGCCCGCATCGTAATTCGTTTCTGGAGGAGACCCGAAACATGACACACTATCCTGTCAATCTTGAGATCAAGCCCGACGTTCAGGCATTCTTCGACGAGGCGACCAACACGATCAGCTATATCGTCAAGGATCCGACCTCGAATGCCTGTGCCATTGTCGACAGCGTTATGGATATCGACTACGCCGCCGGGCGCATCACCTATGATCACGCCGACGAGCTGATCCGCCAGATCGAGACCCAAGGGCTCAAGCTGGAATGGATCATCGAGACCCATGTGCATGCGGATCACCTGTCCGCGGCGCCCTATATCCAGCAAAAGCTGGGCGGCAAGATCGGCATCGGTTCGAAGATCATGGTCGTGCAGGACACGTTCGGGAAGGTGTTCAACGAAGGCACGGAATTCCAACGCGACGGCAGCCAGTTCGACAGGCTGTTCGAAGATGGCGATACCTACAAGATCGGCAATATGACCGCCTTTGCCATGTACACCCCCGGCCATACACCGGCCTGCATGGTGCATGTGATGGGGGATGCGGCCTTTGTCGGTGACACGCTCTTCATGCCCGATGGCGGCTCCGCCCGTGCCGATTTTCCGGGTGGGGATGCCGGCGTGCTCTATGACAGCATCCAGAAGGTGCTCGCCTTGCCGGACGAGATGCGCCTCTTCATGTGCCACGATTACGGGCCCAACGGTCGCGACATCCAGTGGGAAACCACCGTTGGTGAAGAAAAGGCCCACAACATCCATGTGGGCGGCGGCAAGACGAAAGAAGACTTCGTCAAGTTCCGCACGGAGCGGGATGCCCAGCTTGCCATGCCCAAGCTCATCATCCCGTCGCTTCAGGTCAATATGCGCGCAGGTGAAGTGCCGACCGACAAAGACGGCAACCCCATGCTCAAAGTGCCCGTGAACGGGCTGTAGGAAGCACAAAACCATGAAACGAACCCTGCTTACACTGGCTTTGCTGGCGCTCTGTGCGCCAGTGTCCGCTGAGACCCCGCAACCGGGCGGGCATTTTGTCGAGAACTGGGATGTCGATGGCGATGGCGCCGTGACGCTCGCAGATATCGAATCCCGGCGCGCGGATGTGTTCATGACCTTCGATGCGGATGAGAACGGCGTTTTGGACCGCGCGGAATACGATCTGTTCGACGAAGCGCGCGCCAATGACATGAAAGACAATGCCGGCCACGGCAAGGGCATGCGCCGCGCATCCGAAGGCATGACGTTGGCCTTCAACGATGCTGACGCCGATGGCCGCGTTTCGCGCGCGGAATTTCTGGCACGGTCCGCAGATTGGCTGGCCATGCTCGACCGGAATGGTGACGGGCATGTCACCGGCGCCGATTTCGGACGTCAAGGAAAGGGTGCGTGATGGACTTGCGCAAGATCAGCGACAAATTCACGGTCAGCCCGCAGATCGCGGCGAGCGACATCGCGGCGATCAAGGCAGCGGGCTTCCGCGCCATCATCTGCAACCGACCTGACGGGGAAGGGGCCGACCAGCCGTCCTTCGAGGAGATCGAAGCCGCGGCCAAGGCGGCGGGGCTCGACGCGCGTTACCTGCCGATCACGGCGGGAATGGTGCGCGATGACGATGTTGCGGCTTTCGGCGACACGCTGAAAGACGTGCAGCGCCCGGTTCTGGCCTATTGCCGAACGGGCACCCGCTCGGCCACGCTGTGGTCGTTTCATGAGGCCAAGAAACGCCCGATGCCGGAGATCCTCGCGGCCACAAAGGCGGCGGGCTATGACATGAACGGTGTCGCCCGGCGCATTGCCAATGGCGGCAAGACCCCGACCGATATGGGGGATGCGCATTTTCAGGTGGTGATCGTCGGTGCGGGGGCCGGTGGCATTTCGGTCGCGGCAAGCCTGAAGGCGCGCAAGCCGGGCCTGAATATCGCGCTCATCGATCCGGCCGATATCCACTATTATCAGCCCGGCTGGACGATGGTGGGTGGCGGTGTTTTCGATGCCCAGAGCACGGCCAAAACCATGGGCAGCCTGATCCCGAAGGGCGTGCATTGGATCAAATCGGCGGTCGCCGCGTTTGAGCCGGACAACAATGCCGTGATCCTCGACGGGTGCCGTGTGGTGAAATATGACCGCCTTGTGGTCTGCCCCGGGCTCAAGCTGGCCTGGGACAAGATCGAAGGTCTGGAAGAAACGCTTGGCCGCAACGGCGTCACGTCGAACTACCGCTATGACCTTGCGCCCTATACCTGGCAGCAAGTGCAGGCGCTGAAGCACGGCCGGGCGCTTTTCACGCAGCCGCCGATGCCAATCAAATGCGCCGGTGCGCCGCAAAAGGCGATGTATCTCTCCGCGGACGCATGGCTGCGCAACGGTGCACTCAAGAATATCGACATCCAGTTCATGAATGCCGGCGGCGTTCTCTTCGGAGTCAAGGATTACGTCCCGGCCCTGATGGAGTATGTGGAGAAATACGACGCGACGCTGAACTTCTTTCACAACCTGATTGCGGTCGATGGGCCCGCGAAACAGGCCACGTTCAAGGTTGCCAACCCGAATGCCGCTCCGACAGAAGTCACCGTCGAGTTCGACATGATGCATGTCTGTCCGCCACAGACCGCGCCGGATTTCATCCGGGTCTCGCCGCTGGCCGATGCGGCGGGCTGGGTCGATGTGGATCAGGCCACGCTGCGCCACAAGACCTATGACAATGTCTGGTCGCTTGGGGACGTGATGAATGCGCCGAACGCAAAAACCGCCGCTGCCGCGCGTAAACAGGCGCCCACGGTGGCCGATAATATCGTTGCCGACATCGCCGGGCGCTCCGCGGTCGCGCAATACGATGGCTACGGCTCCTGCCCGCTCACGGTGGAACGCGGCAAGATCGTGCTTGCGGAATTCGGCTATGGCGGCGCGCTCAAGCCGAGCTTCCCGTCCTTCCTGATCGATGGTACGCGGCCGAGCCGCGCGGCGTGGTTTCTCAAGGAAGCGGTGCTGCCGCCGATTTACTGGAGAGCGATGCTCAAGGGAAAGGAATGGATGGCAAAGCCCGAAAAGCTCAAGGTCGCCGCCGAATAGACCACACATCCGGTTGCGCGCTGCATTTGCAGACGCGCGCCGACCGGCGGGCGGAGCCATGAGGCTGCGTCCGCCCCGTTTCACTGGAAGACATGATGATCGAACAGCTTCGCCGATATGTTCCCGTTCTTGACTGGGGGCGATCCTATGACCGCAAGGCCTTTTCCAATGACATGATCGCGGCAGTGATCGTGACAATCATGCTCATTCCGCAATCGCTCGCCTACGCGCTTCTTGCCGGACTGCCACCCGAGGCCGGGATCTATGCCTCCATTGCGCCGATCGTGCTCTACGCGATTTTTGGAACAAGCCGGGCCTTGGCCGTCGGGCCGGTCGCGGTTGTCTCGCTCTTGACGGCGTCGGCCATAGGGCAGGTGGCCGAACAGGGCACGGCCGGCTATGCGGTCGCGGCTCTGACGCTGGCATTCCTGTCGGGTGGGTTTCTTGTCCTGATGGGGGTTTTCCGGCTCGGGTTTCTGGCGAACTTCCTCAGCCATCCCGTGATCGCTGGCTTTATTACGGCGTCGGGACTTCTCATCGCAACCAGTCAGCTCAAGCACATTCTTGGTGTGAGCGCGCATGGTCACACGCTGCCGGAAATGCTGGGCTCGATCTATGCGCATCTCGGGGATGTGAATGTCATCACCGTTGTGATCGGCGTCACGGCCACGGCGTTTCTGTTCTGGGTGCGCAAGAACCTCAAGCCGACGCTGCGACGGCTCGGAGCATCGCCGCTTCTGGCGGACATTCTGACAAAGGCCGGACCGGTTGCGGCAGTGGTCGTGACCACGCTCTCGGTATGGGCGTTCGGCCTCGATGAGAGCGGCGTAAAAATCGTCGGAGCCGTGCCGCAAAGTCTCCCGCCGCTGACCCTGCCGGGGTTGTCCCCGGACCTCGTGGGCGCGCTTCTTGTCCCGGCGATCCTGATCTCCGTCATCGGCTTCGTGGAATCCGTGTCTGTCGCGCAGACCCTCGCCGCGAAGAAGCGGCAGCGCATCGACCCCGATCAGGAGTTGATCGGTCTGGGCGCGGCCAATCTTGGCGCGGCCTTCACAGGCGGTTACCCCGTCACGGGCGGATTTGCGCGGTCAGTGGTCAATTTCGACGCCGGGGCCGAGACACCGGCAGCGGGCGCGTTTACCGCGGTCGGCCTTGCCTTCGCTGCTGTGGCGTTGACGCCGCTGGTCTATTACTTGCCCAATGCCACCCTGGCCGCAACCATCATCGTCGCCGTGCTGAGCCTTGTCGATCTGTCGATCCTCAAGAAGACCTGGGGTTACTCGCGCGCGGATTTCATCGCGGTTGCAGCGACCATCTTCCTGACCCTCGGGTTCGGGGTCGAGGTCGGTGTCGCATCCGGCGTTGCCATTTCCATCCTGTTGCATCTCTACAAGACGTCCCGCCCGCATGTGGCGGAGGTGGGGCTGGTCCCGGGCACCCAGCATTTCCGCAACATTCATCGCCATGTGGTCGAAACCGACCCTGCGGTGCTGACGCTGCGGGTGGACGAGAGCCTCTACTTCGTGAACGCGCGCTTTCTCGAAGACCTTGTCCAATCCCGCGTGACGGAGGGCTGCGCGATACGCGATGTGGTCTTGATGTTCTCGGCGGTCAACGAGGTGGATTTCTCGGCGCTCGAGAGCCTCGAAGCGATCAATCACCGGCTTCGGGACATGGGCGTCCGGCTGCATCTATCCGAGGTCAAGGGGCCGGTGATGGACCGGTTGAAACGGTCCCATTTCATCGAAGAGATGGGCGGGCGCGTGTTCCTGTCCCAATTCGACGCATGGCATAGCCTGTCTGGCCGCCCGGCTGCCGCAGAATAAGGAAGGAGGTCAAAATGCGTCCCTTCATCCCGCGTAGTCTGGAGCATATCGCGTTCGGTTTGCTGCTGTCGTGCTTCATGTCGTTCATCATCTCCGGTGTGTCGACGTTCCTTGCTATCGGCCTTGTGCCGCATTTCCTGGGGGCTTGGGTGTCATCGTGGGTGTCGTCCTGGGCAATCGCATTTCCGGCGGTGCTCTTGGTTGCGCCGTTCGTGCGCCGGGTCCTGCACAGGCTGGTGATTGCGGAGACGTCCTGACACTGGCCGTTGCCGGCTCTGTCAGGCGGATTTGTTGTCGGCTGTGATCGGCGCGGTGGTCTCTCGGATGCGCTGGGCGCTTTGATGCCACCAGCGCGTCCCGAACCGTCATTTTCTGAAAGCCGGCTCCGTGTTTGGGATGGGTCCGGTTTGATGTCCGGCGCGGTCGCGCTGTGTCCTCCGCACCCGTTGCAACGGTTCAAAAAGAAGACGGCCGCCCCGTGAACACCGGAGCGGCCATTTTTGATTGGCGGGACAGGGCAGGCGGGGCGAACAGTGACGCAGGCGCCTGCCCGGCCGAGTTGCCATCAGGGCGGCAGATGGCTCTTACCAAGCGTTGTAGGACAGGTATTTGCCCGACATCTCGACCTTGACCCGGTCGCCCTTTTCATGCGGCACGCGCGTGACGGACATGTCGAAATCGATGGCGGACATGATCCCTGTGCCGAACTTCTCTTCGATCAAGGCTTTCAGCGTGGGGCCGTAAACACCGACAATCTCGTAGAAGCGATAGATGCAAGGGTCTGTCGGCACGCTCTGTTCCCAGACCTTGGTTGGCGGCTCTTCGAGCACGCCTGCGGCCTCTTGTGGCAACCCCATCACCGACACCAGCGCTTCGGCCTTTTCCTTGGGAAATGCGTTCATGCCCATGCAGGCCGAATGGGTCCAGACCGGGGACATATCGATCTTCTCGGCAATGCCCTCCCATGTCATCCCGGCCTGCTTCTTGGCAGACAGGATCATCATGGTCACGTCTTCCTTGGTCATCATGGTTGGCACCTCATAATTGTCTTTCATTCCTTGTCCTCCTCGTGATGTGGGTATTTTTCGTTTTGCGGCGGGCTACAGGCCCAGTTCGGTCAGGCCGGGGTGATCATCCGGTCTTCTGCCCTGCGGCCAGTGAAACAGGCGATCTTCTTCGGCAATCGGGACGTCGTTGATCGAGGCGTGGCGCTCGGCCATGTAACCAAGAGCATCAAACGCCCAGTTTTCGTTTCCATGCGCGCGGAACCACTGGCCCTCCGCATCGTGCCATTCGTAGCAAAACCGCACCGCGATCCGGTTTTCGGCATGGGACCAGATCTCCTTGATCAGCCGATAGCCGTTTTCGGTTTGCCATTTGCGCGTCAGGAAAGCCTCGACCTCCGCACGCCCGTTGAGGAAGGTGCTGCGATTGCGCCAGCGTGTGTCTGGCGTGTAGGCGAGCGCAACCTTGGCGGGATCGCGGCCATTCCAGGCGTCCTCGGCCATGCGCACCTTGGTTATCGCTTCTTCGCGAGAGAAGGGCGGAAGCGGTGCACGTGGGGCAGTTATCAGGGTCATGCCGGACCTGCTCAGGTATTGACCGCCCGCAAGGGCGGCGGCGCGCTGCCTTCCGTGGCGGTTTCGGTCTCGGACACGTCGATCCGGACGGTCTCTGGCCGTTGATCGGGGACATCGCTCTGCTGTCCGGCGAGTTCCTTGGAGCGCTGGCCAAGGAATTGCACAAGGTGGTTGCGGATCGCGTAGTAGTTTGGATGTTCCACGATCTCGGTTCGGCTGCGGGGGCGCGGTATGGTGATCTCCACGGATTCCGCCACCCGCGCAAAGGGCCCGTTGGTCATGAGCAGGATGCGATCGGCGAGCAAGATCGCCTCGTCAATGTCATGCGTGATCATGAACACGGTCTGTTCCGTCCCGCTCCAGATCTTCAGCAGCTCCTCTTGGATGGTGCCACGGGTCAGGGCATCGAGCGCGCCAAAAGGCTCGTCGAGCAACAGCAGCTTTGGGTGGTTGGCAAAGGCGCGAGCAATGGACACCCTCTGTCGCATGCCGCCGGACAACTGGCTGGGCTTGCGGTAAACCACGTCACCCTCAAGCCCGACCTTTGCCAGAAAGTCCCGCGCATGCGCTTCGACCTTGTCGGCAGACCAGGACGGATAGCGCGCCTTGATCCCGAACGTCACGTTCTTGAGCGCGGACAGCCATGGCAGCAGGGAGTAGTTCTGAAAGACCACGCCGCGGTCCAAGGAGGGGCCGGAAACGGCAAATCCGTCCATCTTGACCACGCCGGAAGTCGGCTCGGCCAACCCGGCGAGGATATTCATGATGGTAGACTTGCCGCATCCGGAATGGCCGAGGATACAGACGAATTCGCCTTTCTCGATGCCGAAACTGGCATTCTCGAAGACAGTCAGGGTGCCGCCCTGACCATCCGGGTATTGCTGGGTCAGCCGCTCGATGCTGAGAAACGGTTTGGACATGAGGAACACCTTATTCTGCGTAGGCAACAGCGCGCTGGAGCACGCCGAAGACGGCATCCAGCATCATGCCGACAACGCCGATCATGAGGATTGAGAAGATGACGGAGGTCAGGTCGAGATTGTTCCACTCGTTCCAGACATAGTAGCCGATCCCTGTGCCACCGACGAGCATCTCTGCGGCGACGATCACCAGCCAGGCGATACCGATGGAGATGCGCATACCGGTCACGATTGTCGGTGCGGCGGCTGGCAGGATCACGGTGAAGGCCGTCTTGAGAGCGCCCAGCTCGTGGGTTCGGGCCACATTGACCCAGTCCTCTCGCACGCCCGCGACGCCGAAGGCGGTGTTGAGCAGCATCGGCCATATCGAACACACGAAGATGACAAAAATCGCCGAGGCCTCGCTGTCCTGAATGATGAACAACGCCAGCGGCATCCATGCCAGAGGCGAGATCGGCCGCAGAACCTGAATGAACGGGTTGAATGCCTTGTAAGCTGTCTGGCTCATGCCGATGAGAAAGCCCAACGGGATCGCGACCAGCGCCGCGAGGAAGTAGCCCGACAGAACACGATAGATCGAATAGCCGATCTGGATGCCGATGCCCTTGTCATTGGGGCCGGCGTCATAAAACGGGTTTGACAGTTCCTGCCAGGCTTTCACGATCACCTGGCTGGGCGGCGGCACGCCAGCCTTCTGGGCACCGCCGCCGGTCAGGCGTTCGTATTCCGTGAGCTCGCCGGCGGCTTTCTGTGCCGGGATGGCGGCCTCCCAGATCAGGAGGCCGACAACCAGCATGACAATCGACAAGATCGCGGCGCGCTTGTTGACTGAAAGATTGTCCAACATCGGTTACCCTTTCCCGATCGGGAAGCTGGACACATAGGCTTCCGGTTCCGCGGGATCGAATGTCTTGCCCATGATGGTGTGTGATTTGTACGTGATGTCCGGCGCGTCGTATCCGAGCTCTTCCATCACCTTCTTTGCGTCGGCTGCGAGATAGACCTGCTCGGCCACGCCACGGTAGTCCACGTCGCCCTCGATATAGCCCCAGCGCTTCATCTGGGTGAGGATCCACACGCCCATCGAGTGCCACGGGAAGGGGTCGAAGTCGATCCGGTCCGGCACACGCTGCACCTCGCCCAGACCATCGGCAAATGTGCCGGTCAGAACCTGCTCGATCACCGGGACCGGCTGGTTGAGGTAGTTCGTCGGTGCGATGGCTTCCGAAATTTCCTTCCGGTTGTCCGGGTTCGAGGCGTATTGCGTTGCGTCGATAATGGATTTCAGCAACGCGCCGTAGGTGTTCGGCAACTCGGTTGCAAAGCTCAGAGGCGCGGCAAACGCACAGCACGGATGGCCTTCCCAGATGTCCTTGGTCAGAAGGTGGATAAAGCCGATGCCTTCCCAGACGGCACGCTGATTGAACGGGTCGGGCGAGAGATAGCCGTCGAGGTTTCCTGCGCGCAGGTTGGCGACCATTTCCGGCGGCGGCACCACGCGGATCTGGATGTCCACATCCGGGTCCAGACCGAATTCCGCAACGTAGTAGCGCAGCAGGAAGTTGTGCATCGAATATTCGAACGGCACGCCGAAGGTGAAGCCCTTCCACTGTTTCGGGTCCCGCTTGTCGAGGTGCTCATTGGACAGGACTATGGCCTGACCGTTGATGTTTTCCACCGCGGGCATGATGTAGGGTTCGGCGACGGATCCGGCCCCGAGCGTCATGGCCAGCGGCATCGGCGTCAGCATGTGGCTGGCGTCGTATTCACCGGACAGGGATTTGTCGCGCGCCACGGCCCAGCCAGCGGTCTTGATGACCTGCGCGTTCAATCCGTAGCGCTCGTAGAAACCGAGCGGTTGCGCCATGATGATCGGTGTTGCGCAGGTGATCGGAACGAACCCGATGTTGAGGTCGGTCTTTTCCGGCGGTCCCAGTTCGTCGAGAATGGCGGCTTTTGCCTCGTTCAATGGAAAGACCGAGGCGAGCGCTGCCGCAACGGTGGACCCGCCGAGCATGCCCATGAAGGATCGCCGTCCGATGTCGTTGTGGCCAAACACGGACCGGACGACCGCGCTTTCAACCGCGCGTTCCAACATGTCTTCCGCGGACATGCGTGTGGGTTCGACATGGTCCTTGTCATGGCCATGGCCAGACAGACAGCTGTCGCAACCACAGTCGGCACCATGCCGCAGATCGGTCTTTTCGGAATACGGATTTCCAAGGCTCTTGATCGTCATGGGACTTCCCTCTGTCGGAGTTGTTGACCCCATGATGGAAGACAGACCGCATGGATGAAACCCGGCGCACAAAATTTGGGCGTCAAGTAAAGTGTAATATTAACAGTGATTTATGTCCTTACTGCCTCGTGCATAATTACGAAATATTATAATTTACGAAATATCGTTAGCTTCTGCCGCATTGCAGCGTTATGCTTGGGGTCGAGGTGGCGCACATGGACAAAACCGATTCTCTCTTGGCGGCTTTTCCCCAGCCGGCGTTGGTGCTGGACACCGCGCGGGATCTTGTCGTGGACTGGAACCCGGAAGCGGCCCGGCTGCTGGCCGGAAGCACCGATGCCAAGCCAAAACCCTTCTCCCGATACCTTGGAAAAGCGCTCTCTCAATTCGTGGTCTTTCTCGATGAGGTGGATCACCGGGGAACGGGCTGGACGCGCGACGTCATCCTGACCGGTCCGGGTGGCCACGGGCTCAAATGTGAATTGATGGCGCGTCCCGTGACAGGCAAGCCGGGCTGGATCATGCTGAGCCTCGCGGACCTCACCGAGCTGGAGCGCCGCGCCGAACAGGCGGCCGCGGCGGAAACCTTTCGCGCGGGCCTGATTGAATGGAAGCGCACGGAAACCTTCTTTGCGGAGCTGGAACGCCAGAACCAGCTGATTTTGAACGCGGCGGGGGAGGGCATTTACGGGGTGAACGCCGAGGGCAAAACCACCTTTGTGAACCGGGCCGCGCAAGACATGCTCGGCTGGACCATCGAGGACCTGCTCGGCAAGGACATTCATTCGATGATCCACCATCATCATCTGAACGGGGAGGTTTACCCGTCGCATGATTGTCCCATCTACCGCTCTTTCCGGTTCGAACAGGTCAATCGTATCGAGGATGAGGTGTTCTGGCGAAAGGATGGCAAGCCGATCCGCGTGGAATACGTCTCGACGCCGATCTATGATCAGCAGATCCTCGCCGGAGCAGTGGTAATCTTTCGAGATATCACCGAGCGCAAGGAAAACGAGCGCAAGCTTCGGGACGCGCTTTCGGAAGTTGCTGCTCTGCGTGACAGGCTGGAACAGGAAAACGCCTATCTGCAGGAAGCCATTTCCACGGCCCGTGCGCATCACGACATCATCGGAGTCTCTCCTGCGATCCGCCAGACGATCACCCGGATCGATCTCGTGGCGAAAACGGAAGCCACCGTGCTGATCAGCGGCGAAACCGGAACGGGTAAATCGCTGGTGGCGGCGGCGATCCACAAGGCAAGTCCAAGGGCGCGCCGTCCCTTGATCCATTTCAAATGCAGCTCGGTCTCCCCGGAGCAGGTGGAGGCGGAGCTGTTCGGGCAGGTGCGCGGCGCTCCGAACGGCGCGACCCGCGACAAGGCCGGCAAACTCGAACTGGCGCATGGCGGCACGCTGTTTCTTGACGATGTGGAAGAACTGCCTTTCGAGATTCAGGGCAAGCTGCTGGCGGCTTTGCAAACGAAGGCGGTCACCCGGATCGGTGACACACGCGAAAAGCCGCTCGACATCCGCGTGATTGCGTCCACGGCCTTGTCGGACGCGCAGGCGCGCCGCTCGACAACGCTGCGCGAAGATCTGCATCTGTTTCTCAACGTGTTTCCAATCGCCTGCGTGCCGTTGCGCGACCGGCAGGAAGACATTCCGCTCCTGGCGGTGCATCTGCTCAAGCTGGCGTGCGCCCGTCTGAACCGTCCCGAGCCTGTGCTGACCGAAGGCGTGGTGCAACAGCTGCAAGCCTACGAATGGCCGGGCAATGTGCGTGAATTGCACAATGTCATGGAGCGCGCGGCGATCGTGTCGCAAGACCGCAAACTGGTTGTCGAGATGGCGGGCGCAGCACCGGAGCAGTCCGCGAGCACCGCGTTCCGGACAGAAGCGCAAATGCAGGCCTTGGCGCGCGAAAACACGCTTGCGGCGTTGCGTGAAACGGGTGGGCGGGTCTCCGGCAGCACGGGAGCAGCGGCGTTGCTGGGGATCAAGCCAACAACGCTTTATTCCCGGCTGCGCACGATGCAGATCTCCAAAGAGGAATGGACCTGAGCATGGCGCTGACCGCACAGGGCCGTGGGCTGTCGATCACCGGCGCCAGAAAGCATCGTCGCGAGGGACCGGAAGCCGAGCATGCACCAACACTCAAACCGGACCACTCGATGGGGACAGCCCGTCGCAACACCGGGTTTTCCTGACAGAACCGGCGCCGCTTCCGCCTGATGCGTTGCCGCTAAGGCAAGATGGACGGTGCATCCTGCGTCGCCGGTGTGCTTGCCACCCAGTCGCGCACGATCTGAGCCTTTGGTTGAAGGGGGCGCTCCCTGGACCAGACGAGATAGAACCCGCGCCCGGTCTTCCACGCCCAGTCGGGGCGGGCAACCAGCATGTCTTGTTGAACGAGCGGCTCGACAACGTGATGCCAGCCAAAGGCGAACCCTTCGCCCGCCAAGGCGGCCTGAAGCACCATCGCGTAGTCGTTCAGACGCAAGCCGCTGCGCGGGGGCTGTTCGTGAATGCCGAACTGGCGGAACCATTGCGCCCAGGACGGGCGTGCCCGAATGGGTTCTTCGAGGTGAATCAGGCGCTGGCGCAACAGGTCTGAAACGGCGTGCAGGGGGGCGGCCGCCTTCATCACGCGCGGTGCGGCCACGGGGTAGATGATCTCATCCGCCAGAAAGACGCTGTCGCATCCGGGCCATTGCCCCGTGCCAAGGCGGACGGCAAGGCTGATCGGTTCGGTGTTCAGATCGGGCTCGCGGTCGCTTGATTGCAGGCGCAGGTCAATATCTGGATGGTTGCGTTGAAACCGCCCCAGCCGCGGCAGCATCCAGTAATGGTTGAACGCAGACGAGGCGCTCAGGGTGACGTGGTCGCTGTTTGCGGTCTGCCGGATCGTCGTGGCGGCGTCGTCGAGCAGTTTGAAGGCGCGGGTCACATCGGCGAAAAGCCGGTCACCCGCATGGGTCAGACTTATGCGACGATGGCTTCTCTGAAAGAGCGATACGCCAAGCGCCATCTCAAGTTGCTTGATGGAGGCGCTGACAGACGGTTGCTGAACGTTCAGTTCTTGGGCGGCCAATGTGAAGGAGCTGCGCCTTGCGGCGACTTCGAACACCATGAGGTGCCGGGGTGATGCCAGATGAGACCAAAGGTTTTGCATAATTTGAAACTATCCAAAGCATTGAATTTATCAACCGTCACAGGCCCGCATCGATCGCGCTATGCATGACAGGTGCCTGTCGGCCCGGTTGCGGAGGCGCGGCCCCGGATCGGTGGTGCGTAAGGCCGCACAGCGGGGCGCGCCCGGACGGCGCATGCGGCGCGCTCACAGGCAAACGCGGTGTCGGCAAAGAAGAGGATGAACGCCATGCCCGAGATCCAGAAGGATGAAGCAGCCACCGGCAAGCCGCTCCCATCCCATGCCAAGGTCGCCATTATCGGGGGTGGTGTTGTCGGCTGTTCGATCCTCTTCCATCTCGCCAAATTCGGCTGGAAGGACGTGGTGCTGCTAGAACGCGATGAGCTGACCTCCGGGTCAAGCTGGCACGCCGCGGGCCAGATCCACACCATCAGCTCCGACCCCAACATCTCGCGCCTGCAAAGCTATACAATCGATCTCTACAAGGAGATTGAGGAAACCTCCGGCCATTCGGTCGGCCTGCATATCACGGGCGGGTTCTATGCCGCCTCGACGAAGGAATGGTATGACTATCTCAAGCGCGAGCGGTCCAAAGCCCGCTACATGGGGTTGGATCAGGAATTCATTTCGCCGAAAGAACTGGCGGAGCGGCACCCGCTGATCGACCCTCGGCATTACCATGCCGCCCTGTGGGATGACCAGGACGGCGATCTTGATCCATCCGGTGCCACCTATGCCTTTGCCAAGGCCGCCCGCGTGCATGGCGCGCAGTATTTCACGCATTGCGGCGTCACGGCGATTGCGCAGCGCCCGGACGGGTCATGGGACCTGAGCACGCCGCGGGGCATGATCAACGCGGAACAGATCGTCAATTGCGGCGGCCTTTGGGCGCGGGAGGTGGGGCAGATGACGGGTGTGCACCTGCCTGTGCAGCCGATGGAGCATCACTACCTGATCACCGACACGATCCCGGTGATCGCGGAGCGCATGGCCGATATGGGCGAGGCCGGGCGTCTTCCGGCGGGGATAGATTACGAGGCCAATATCTACTTCCGTCAGGAGCGCCATGGCATGCTGCTCGGCACCTATGAGCCCAAATCGACGCCTTGGAAGGTTCACGGCACACCGTGGGATTTCGGTCATGAGCTGTTGCCGCCCGACCTCGATCGCATCGCGGACCGGTTGGAGATGTCTTTCGAGCGCATCCCGACAATCGGGGAGGCGGGGATCAAGGACATGATCAACGGTCCCTTCACCTTCGGTCCGGATGGAAACCCGATGATTGGCCCGGTGCCCGGGATGAAGAACTACTGGGTTGCGGTCGGGGTCATGGCCGGTTTCTGTCAAGGTGGCGGCGTCGGGCTTACCATGGCCGAATGGATGATCAACGGTGAGCCGTCAATCGATGTCTGGGCCATGGATGTGGCGCGGTTCGGCGATTTTGCGACCCCGGATTGGGGCACCATCAAATCGTCCGAAAATTACGAACGCCGCTTCGTGATGACGTTTCCGAACGAGACCTTGCCCAAGGGCCGGATGCAGAAGACCACGGCGCTCCATGATCGGCTCGTCGCCCGGGGGGCGCTGATGGGGCAGAGTTTTGGCCTTGAGCATGCGCTTTGGTTTGCCGATGACCCCCAGGATGCCCATGAAACCCCGACCTTCGAGCGCAATCGCAGCCATGACTACGTCGCGCGTGAGGTGCATGCGGTGCAGGAGGCCGTGGGCGGGATCGAGATCGCCAATTTCGCCAAGCATGAATTCAAAGGCCCCGGCGCGCGCGCCTATCTGGATCATGTGCTGGCTGGTCATCTGCCGAAACCGGGGCGCTTGACGCTGACCCCCATGCTCACGCCGAGGGGTAAACTCTACGGTGACCTGACGGTGGCCTGTCTTGCTGAAGGTCACTTCATGCTGTTTGGCTCGGGTGCGATGCAGGAAGCGCACAGGCGGTGGTTCGAAAAGGATCTGCCTGCCGATGTGGCCTATGCCAATATGTCCGACGATTGGCACGGCATCGCGTTGTCCGGGCCGAAGTCCCGCGCCCTGTTGGCGCGGCTCACCCGCGATGACGTGAGTGCCGAGGCATTCCGATTCCGTGACCTGCGCCAGACCTTTGTGGGGGGCGTGCCCGTGATCCTGAACCGGATCAGCTTCTCCGGGGAACTGGGGTATGAGATCTATTGCAAGCCGCCCTTTCTTTTGCGCCTTGCCGAAGCGATCGAGGCGGCCGGTGCGGATCTGGGCTATCGCTGGTACGGGGCGCGGGCGCTGATGTCGATGCGCCTTGAAAAGGGGTGGGGCGTCTGGACGCTGGAATACCGCCCCGATTTTGATGCCGTCGCCGCCGGGATGGACGGGTTCATCAACTGGAAGAAAGACTTTGTTGGCAAGGCAGCCACGCAAGCCATCCGCGCCGCTGGACCGAAACAGAGGCTGGTCACGCTGACCATCGCCGTGGACGGGATCGACGTGAGCGGTGACGAGGCAATCCTGAGGGACGGCGTCGCGGTGGGCTACGTATCATCCGGCGGCTATGGTCATCGTCTGGGGGTATCCATGGCCATGGGCTACGTCGCTGCCGAGCACGCGGCTCCGGGGCGCAGGCTTCAGGTCGAGATTCTGGGCGAGCTCCATGACGCGGAGGTGGTTGACGGCGCGCTCTACGATCCCACCGGCGCGAAGATGAGACAGTGACATGCAACCCGTGTCGGAGCGTGACAGCCGATCAGCCCCGATTTTGACGCAGGCGGTTCGAACCTGAAATGGCATCGTTTTCGCGTGCGCCGGCTATGATCAGGAGCGCACCGGACCAGAGCACAGCCGGAGCGTATCCCGTGTGCGTGCCCCGTTTGCACCCCCTGTGCGTGGCCTTTTCGGAGTGTCTCAGGCATGCCGTGTCGTTCGGCACACAGAGAGTGTCGCCGCGCAAAAAGACGTGCGCAGACCCGCGCGCAAGTCTAGGCTTGGAGTTGAGGCCGCCGCACCGGTCAATCAATCCCGCGCCACCTGTTTGAAAACAAGGGAACCTGTTGATGCCAAAGGGGTATGCTCCATTCAGTGATGCGGAATATGCGCGTCGGATTGCCAAAACCCGCACCGCCATGGAACGGGCCGGTGTCGATGTGCTTTTTGTCACGGATCCGTCAAACCAGGCCTGGCTGACCGGCTATGACGGCTGGTCCTTCTATGTCCATCAGGGCGTGTTGCTGGGGCAGGAGGGCGCGCCGGATTGGTGGGGCCGTTTCATGGATGCGTTCGGGGCCAAACGCACGGTCTGGATGGAAGAGGCGCATATCCACGGCTATGCGGATACCTTTGTGCAATCGACGACCCGCCACCCGATGCAGGATCTTGCCGAGCTGCTCAAGGCCCGTGGCTTCGAACGCGCGCGGATCGGCATCGAGATGGAGAACTATTACTATTCTGCGAAGGCGCACGAGGTTCTGACACGGGCGCTGCCCGAGGCGGAATTCGTAGATGCGACGGCGTTGGTGAATTGGCAACGGGCCGTCAAGTCTGATGCCGAACTGGATTTCATCCGCCGCGCGGCGCGCATCTCTGAAAAGATCGTGACAACCGCCATCGATCGGGCCGAGCCCGGCAAACGCAAAAACGAGCTTGTGGGAGACATCCTTCAGGCGAGCGCCTATGGCGTTGGAGGCGATTGGGGCGATTACCCCGCGATTGTGCCGTTGACACCGTCCGGGCTCGATGCAACCGCGCCGCATCTGACGTGGAATGGCGACGAGATGCGCACCGGGGAGGCGACATTCTTTGAACTGTCGGGTTGTTACAGGCGCTACCATGCGCCGTGCTGCAGGACTGTTCACCTTGGCACGCCACCGGCGGAGATGCTTGCCGCCTCCGAAGCGCTGAGCGCCGGGCTCGAAGCAGGGCTTGAGGCGGCCCGGGCGGGCAACCGGGCCTGCGACATCGCCAATGCGCTGACCGCCGAATTGGCGCGCGCCGGGATTGATCGCACCGGGCGCTGCGGCTACCCGATCGGTCTCAGCTATCCGCCCGACTGGGGAGAGCGGACGATCAGCCTGCGCGCGAGCGACGAGACGGTGCTTGAACCGGGCATGACCTTTCATTTCATGCCGGGCCTCTGGATGGACGATTGGGGGCTTGAAACCACCGAGACGATTCTCATCAGGGAGACTGGCGCGGCGGAAGCCCTGTGCACCGTGCCGCGGCAGCTTTTCGTTAAGGACTGATATGGATCAGCTAGAAGACACCATTTCGCTTTTGAATGAGCTTATCGCGTTTCCTACGGTCTCGTCTGACAGCAATCTCGACATGATTGCCAATCTCGCCAACTGGCTTGAGGACGCCGGAGCGCGGGTTGATCTGTTTCACAACGAAGAGGGCAGCAAGGCCAACCTCTTTGCGACCATCGGCCCGGACGCCGATGGCGGGATCGTGCTGTCTGGGCACAGCGATGTGGTTCCCGTCACGGATCAGGACTGGACGCATGATCCGTTCGACATGATCCGGCGGGATGCCAAGCTTTTCGGTCGCGGCAGCTGTGACATGAAGGGGTTCATCGCGGCGGCGGTCACAATGGCTCCCTATTATGCGCAGGTGGTGCGAAACCGGCCGGTGCATTTCGCCTTCACTTATGAAGAAGAGGTCGGCTGTGTGGGGGCGCAAGCGCTGGCCGACAGCCTGCGTGCAAAGGGGCTTTCGCCCTCTGTTGCGATCATCGGCGAGCCCACGGAGATGCGGATCATCGAGGGGCACAAGGGCTGTTGTGAATATACGACCCATTTCGAGGGGCTTGCCGGGCATGGTTCCGCGCCGGATCAGGGTGTCAACGCGGTGGAATATGCCGTGCGCTATGTCGCGCGCCTGATGGAACTGCGCGAAATCCTCAAGGCGCGTGCGCCGAAAACCAGCCGGTTTGATCCGCCCTGGACCACGATCAACACGGGCGCGTTGCATGGCGGGATCGCGCATAACGTCATCGCGGATCACGCCATCGTCGAATGGGAAATGCGCCCCGTGCAGGCAAATGATGGCGCCTTTGTGCGCGAGGATCTGCGAACCTATGTGCATGAGATCCTTTTGCCGCAGATGCAGGCGGTCTGCCCCGAGGCCCGGATCCATACGGAGGTCATCGGCGAGGTGGATGGGTTGGAACCCGTGCCGGGCAATGAAGCACGGCGCATTCTTGCGGAACTGACATGCAGCGACAGTGCCGATGTCGTCGCCTTCGGGACGGAGGCGGGCATCTTTCAAGCGCTTGGCATGGATGTGGTCGTCTGTGGCCCGGGCTCGATCTCGCAGGCCCACAAGCCTGATGAATATCTTGCAGAAGAGCAGCTTGTCCGCTGTCTTGAGATGTTGACCAGACTGGGCGGCAAGCTGGCCGCCTGAATGCGGAAGGGCTTGTGGCACGTCGGACAACCCGACGCGCACCAAGACCTGGGGTCGTTTCACCCCCCGGCGGGAAACGCGTTTTTCGGGGATGCCGTGCACAGCCGCTGTCCGTTGCCCTTGAACCCAGACAACCGCGTTGCGTCTGGTCGGATCGGCGGCATGGGCGGCGCGATAAAGCTGTGGTAATGCCAGCACGCAACGGTCAGGGAGCGTTTCATGCACAGGTCGGATCTGCCTTTCAGCCGGGATCTCGTTTTGGTCGGGGGTGGTCACACGCATGCGCTTGTGCTGCGTAAATGGGGGATGAACCCGCTACCGGGGGCGCGGGTGACGGTGATCAATCCGGGGCCGACCGCGCCATATTCCGGCATGTTGCCCGGTTTTCTGGCAGGGCACTATACCCGTGAAGCGCTGGATATCGATCTTGTGGCATTGGCACGATTTGCCGGTGCGCGGCTCATTCCTGCCGCCGCAACCGCCCTTGACCTTGATGCCGGAACCATCGCTGTCGCGGGCTATCCGGATATCGGGTTTGACGTGGCCTCGATCGATGTGGGGATCACCAGCGCAATGCCGGACATTCCCGGCTTTGCCGAGCATGGGACACCGGCCAAGCCGCTTGGCCCCTTTGCCGATGCGTGGCGCGATTACCTTGCCGGCACCGGTCCGGCGCGTGTGGTCGTGCTTGGAGGGGGCGTCGCCGGGGTAGAGATCGCCATGGCGCTGGCACATGCGCTTCAAAAGGCGGCGCGCTCTGCGCGCGTCACCGTGGTTGACCGGGGTGCAGTGCTGGAGCATTTGCCCGCGCGTTCCGCCCATAAGCTCAAGCAAGGAATGCTGTCTTTCGGTATCGAGATCCTCGAAAATGCAACCGTCACCCGGATCGCGCCGGACGGTGTTGTGCTGGCTGACGGCAGCAGTGTCGAGGCCGATTTTGTCACCGGCGCGGCGGGCGCGCGACCACACGGGTGGCTCAGCGACTCCGGGCTGGCGCTTCATGATGGCTTCATCCGTGTGGATCAGACGCTTTCCAGCTCCGATGCGCGGGTCTTCGCGGTTGGCGATTGCGCGCATATGACCCACGCCCCGCGGCCCAAAGCCGGTGTCTTTGCAGTCCGTCAGGCTCCCGTTCTGTTCCATAACCTGCGCAGCCGCCTTGCCGGGACGGGCGGCCTCAAGCCCTATCGCCCGCAGCGCGATTATCTCAAGCTGATCTCTATGGGAGACCGCGTGGCCCTTGCCGACCGCTTTGGCATGGCGCCCTCGGGGGGCTGGCTTTGGCGGTGGAAAGACCGGATCGATCAACGTTTCATGGCGCAGTTTCGCGATTTGCCGAAAGCCGCAGCGCCGGTTCTGCCCTGGCCACGTGCCAGCGGGAGCGGTGCGGCGCTGGGCCACAAGCCGCTATGCGGGGGATGCGGCAGCAAGGTCGGACGCGCCAGCCTGATCCGCGCGCTGGGTGATCCCGAAGTTGGCGATGACGCCGCAATTCTGGAAATCGGAGGCGTGCGTCAGGTCATGAGCACAGATCACCTGCGGGCAATGGTTCTGGACCCGATCACCATGACACGCGTGGCCGCGGTGCACGCGCTGGGTGATGTCTGGGCGATGGGAGCACAGCCCCAGGCGGCGACGCTATCGGTCATCCTGCCAAAACAATCGGAAACCCTCGCGGCGCGCAGCCTGTCAGAGATCACGGAAGCGGCGCGCTCCGTGTTCAAGGACGCGGGGGCGCATCTTGCCGGTGGGCACAGCACATTTGGCGCGGAATTGACGATCGGGTTCACCGTGACCGGCCTTTGCACGCGCGATCCGATCCTGTTGAGCGGTGCACAGCCCGGGGATGCGCTCGTTTTGACCAAGCCCCTCGGCACGGGGGTCATTATGGCGGCCGAAATGGCTGGAGAGGCGCAGGGCAGTTGGGTGATCGATGCCTTGTCGACGATGACGCAACCCTCGGATGCCACCTCTGCGGCCTTGTCAAACGCGCATGCCATGACGGATGTGACGGGGTTCGGTCTCGCGGGGCATTTGGAAAACATGTGCGCCGCGTCTGGTGTCGGGGCGGTCATCGACCTCAAGTCGGTTCCGTTCCTCGAAGGCGCCCGTGTTCTTGCGGCGCGCGGCGTTCGATCGTCGCTGTTCGAAGCGAACCGCGTCGTTGCTCCGCACTGGGCGTCGACGCCTGAAACGGATCTGCTGTTTGATCCGCAAACCGGCGGTGGAATGCTCGCCGCCGTGAGCGACGCGCCGGCTGCGCTGGCGGCTCTTGCGTCCCGGCAAGCCCCTGCATGGGTGATCGGCGTTGTGACCGATCGACCCGGTCAGCTGGATATCGCGTGAATTTCTGCCGCCAAGGTTTCTGCCAGCTTGTCGAGGGCGCTGTCATCGAGAGCCGCTGCATGATGGGTGGCGACGACGTTTTGCGCGCTCGACTGGCGTGATTTTACATAGGCCGGATCGTAGTGATCTGCCGCCAAAGATGCACAAAGCGAAACGCGGCGCCCCTCATCGATTAACTCATGCCATTGATCCACAAGCGCATGCCCACGATAGCGACGCAGGTTGTCGAGGGTATCTTTCAGGGCGGGTCCGTCTTCGAGAATATCCGCATAGGTTTCGGCCAGGTAATGCGCGCGGGCATCCAGCGGTGCGGTGATTTCGATCCAGGGTGCGGTCTTCATGGCGTCCCAGACCGATGGCGGGAGGATCCGGGCGCCGATGCGCGAGCTTTCCGCCTCCACCAGCACAGGGCGGGCCGGGTCGAGCCCGTGCAGGGCAGCGATGAGCGCCGTCTCGAAGGCCTTTTGCGACGGTTGCCCACCGGGCAGGTGGCCCAGCAGTGATCCGCGATGCCGCGCCAGACCTTCAAGATCCAGAACCTGCACGCCAAGCGCCGCCAAACGCGGCAGGAGCGCGGTTTTTGCCGTGCCTGTGAAGCCACCCAACTGGACCATGCGATGGTCCAGCGGGGTTTCGTACAACGCTTGTGATACGAGGCGCCGGAATGTCCGATAGCCTCCGGGAACGGTCTCCGCACGCCAACCAATTTCGCGCAGCATCCAGGCAAAGCTTCCGGATCTCTGACCGCCGCGCCAGCAATAGACCAAGGGGCGCCATCCACCGTCAAACTCCGCCAGTGCCGTCTCGACATGATGCGCGGCATTCCGAAAGACCAGGGCTGCACCGAGCTTTCTTGCCTTGAAGGGCGAGACCTGTTTGTAAAGGGTGCCCACCTCGGCGCGTTCCGCGTCGGTGAGGACGGGCAGGTTTATCGCTCCGGGAACGTGATCTTCGGCATATTCCGCGGGGCTGCGGACATCGATCACGGCGTCATACCCATGATCAAAAAACTGCTTCAGGCTTGGAGTCGGTGCTGTCATGCAGGCGGTTTAAGTGGCCGTGCCCCAAGAGGAAAGTGCGCAATCCATGGAAAGCGGGACAGAAGTCTGAAATTCGCGTGAAAACCCTCTGGACACCCTCGCATAGCTCGGATAGACCGCCGCCACCCGAACAGAAATGTTCACCCGTGCCCGGGTAGCTCAGGGGTAGAGCAGTGGATTGAAAATCCTCGTGTCGGTGGTTCGATTCCGCCCCCGGGCACCATTAAAATCAAAGACTTAGACTTTCATTCCTTCGGTGCACTCAAGTGCACGTGTAATTCGTGTGTAATCAGGTCGAACTTTTAGGCTTCAGCCTGCGGATGTTGTCTTCGTGGGTGCGGCTGACCCGCCCTTCCAGTCGATCCATCGCCGCTTCGATGTGCGACCCGCTTTGATGCGCGTAGCGCGCAACCATGGACAATGTCTTGTGACCGGAAATTCGCTGTACTGTGGGCAGGTCTACACCCGCCTGAACCAGATGCGTCACCGCCGTATGGCGAAGCGTGTGAGGCGTGATCTGATTGGGATCAAGCCCAGCGCGTTCAGCGGAACGACGAAAGGCCTTGCGGATAGTATGGACGTGGCCGGTGGCGCTTCCCGGTGAGGGAAACAACCACTCACAGCCCGGCGGCAACATATCCATGCGCCTTCCAAGATAATCGGCCAATTCGCGCGTGATCGGTTGCTCACGAGATCCAGCCTTCGCCTGCGGCACCCAGATCACTCGCTTTCCGACATCGACGTCTTCGCGACGGATCGCGAGGATTTCCGCATGACGCATCCCCGTGTGCAGCCCGACCATGACAAAGGCGTGGACGTTTTCGTTGTGGTCCGATGCTGCCGCTTTCAACAACGCGACGCACTGATCATCCGTCAGGTATACGATCCGCTGGTTATCTTCTTTGAAGCGATTGATCCTGACCGACTTGCTCTTGATCCACTTCCACTCGACGGCTTGGTTCAGCAGGTGTGAAAGTGTGGCCAATTCCCGGTTCACGGTAGCCTTTGCTGCGCCCGCGGCGCGGCGGGCCTTCTTGTAGCGTTCAACGTCAAATGACTCGATGGTACTCAACGGCTTGGCTGCGAGGAACGGAACCAAGTGCTGCCGTAGCTGACGCTCTTTGATGTCGATGTTTTTTCCGTCACTATCCCGAAGCCTCTGTACATAGCGGTCAGCGGCTTCTTCGAACCCCAGTGGCGTCTTACGCCCTGCGGGCAACTCCAAGCGCTGACGCCTTGCATCAGTTCTCGCTTGAGCGATGAAATCTTCCGCCTGCTGCCTCGTCACACCCTCGGACTCTCGTCCGATCACGCGATGAATTCGCCGACGGTCGACCATGATGTTGACCGAATAGACGCCGTCGCCGTTGCCATCCCGTCGAAAGGTGATCCCGTGCTCCGAAATGGAAGCCCCTGACTTCAGAGAACGGATCGCAGGACGTGTGAGCTTTGTGAAGCGAATAGCCATTTCAATGAACCTCTAGAAAAGAATCTCGTCGTCGATGTCTCTACTGGGTGGCGGCGTACCAACTCCGGGAAGGACGTCTGGCTTCTTCTCGCCCATCGCGACCGCAACTAGGTCCTCCCAATATTCGTCAACCCGCTCTCTGATGATGGTGTCCAAACTGACGTTGAAATCCCAATCGTTCCCCCGCCAACGACCGCGCCAGAAATGCCCATTCTCTTCGATCAGCGCCCAAATGTGTTGCTCTTCGAAGGTCAACAACTCCGGAGCGACAATTCCGAGTGATACCAAACGCTGGCTCTCGCGAACGTGCCAAAGTACATCCGCGCGTTCTCCGAAAGTATTCGGCTCATCAAAATCCGAGTTGCGCCACTTGTTGATGACCTGCGTTTGAATGTGTTCGGCCAAAGTCGCCTCAATGAATGACGACTTGGTTCGCCGCTGAGACCGAGCTGCCAACTCACACAGATAATTCAGGCGTGGATCGAGCCGAATCGATACCGTCTCGGTCCTTCCAAGCTTGGAACCTGCACCTTTGGGAGCCTTGATTGCCATGATGTCCTCGTGTCGAAACGTTCCGTCATGATCCATTTTGCACGTTACGTATTGAGTTTCAATACGCACCTTGCTTTTCTTCCCTTGTACCCACTGGCAAAACCTGTTGAGCAAGGAAACAAGCCATGAAGATTGACACTGACACGCAGCGCGTTTTCATCCACCCGGACGGACGGATGGACCGCAAAAACGCGGCCCGCTACCTTGGCTGCTCACCGAAGACGCTCGCTGATTGGGCGATGAAGGGCCAAGGACCGCAGTACGTTCTTTTGGGAGGACGCGCTTTCTACTTCCTTGAGGACTTGCAGTCCTGGATCGCAGCCGCGCCTCGTCTCGCGGGAACCGGCGGTCGGGAAATCCGGGCTAGCGACTAGGGCCGAGACGATGTCGGGAATCAAGAGCCCGGACCGCAGGCGTATCCGAATCCGACGCACCTACTCGGTGCCCGAAGTAGCGGCTCTTCTCGAAGTTCATGTTCACACAGTGCGTCGATGGCTGAAGAACGGGTTGGGTTCGATTGATGGCCAGAACCCAACCCTGATCCACGGTGTAGAGCTTCGGAGATATCTGGACGTGCGTGCCAAAGGCCGGAAGAAAAAGTGTGGCCCGGACGAGATGTACTGCCTTTCATGCCGCGCACCACGCCTGCCAATTCTGGGTTCCGTGCACATAGACGATCTCAACGAGAAAACGGTTCGTCTGGTTGGGGTGTGCTGCACATGTGGCAGGAAAATCTGCCGCGCAGGGAGCGCTTCAAGGCTGCAAGAATACACGGCGTCATTCGGGCCACTCCAGAGGCGGACCCCAAGTCTAAAGGGGAGCAGCATTCCCCTCTTGGATGGTGACTAAAAGGAGCAAGACGAAAATGGACAAGCTCAACGCGGAAAATGAACGGATCAAGCGTGACTACGCTGAGTTCCTGCGCGAAGCGGATCAAAAGTCCGAAGCCACCGTGCGCGGGGTCGAAAAGGCGATCCTGCGCTTCGAGGAGTACACTGGTTTCTGCGACTTTGGACGCTTCAATCGCGATCAGGCGAAAGGCTTCAGGGCGGAGCTGTCCTCCCCCGCCGACGAAAGCGTACGCCTCGGAAACTCGACGGTCCTGTCGACCTTGAAAGCGGTGCAACGGTTCTTCCGGTGGCTGTCAGTACAGCCGGGCTTCAAATCCAAAATCGACACCAACGCCATCGCCTACTTCAACCTCTCAGAAAAAGACATTCGCGCGGCGACATCTTCGCCGACGAAGCCCTCACCGACAATGGACCAATTAAAGCGTGCATTGGCATCGATGCCTTCGGAGACCATTTTGGAGAAGCGGGATCGTGCGGTATTTGCGCTTCTCATGATGACCGGCATCCGCGACAACGCAGCCGCCTCTTTGCTGCTAGGCCATGTGGACATCGAACGCCAGATGATCGTACAAGACCCGAAAACCGTACGCACCAAGAACAGCAAGTTGATCGAGTCGGTACTGTTGCCGCTTGGACCTGAGATTGAAGGCGTTCTGTTCTCTTGGGTCGCCTACCTTCGCGACGAACTCTGGTGGCAGCCCGACGATCCCCTTTTTCCTCAATCGCGGCAGAGGATCGATCCCCTTTTGGGACCGGTGGTAGATGGGGTCAAGCGGCAGGTCTGGTCAAACTCCCAGCCAATTCGGAAAATTTTCATGCGTGCATTTGCTGGCGCTGGCTTGCCCTACTTCACACCGCACCGGGTTCGTAACACTGTCGTTGAATACGCCTACCTCACCTGCAGGACGCCCGAGGAGTTCAAAGCGTTCAGCCAGAATCTCGGGCATGAGAGTGTTGTCACGACGCTGTCGAGCTATGGACAGATACCATTGGTCAGGCAACGGGAACTGATCCGCAACGCGGGAAAAAGCAAGGACTTGGACGGATTGCTGGAACTGCTACTGGAAAAACTGGACCGCGACAAAAAATGAAGGTTCGCCCACGGCGCAACCTTGGATAGTAGGAAATTCTCATGCTAGCGTGCGCCTCAAACGCTGGCGATTTCAAACCGGTGACCTGAGACCCGACTTCCCTCCAGCTTTGCAGAGAATCCGTCGGTTGATTTCTGACCTCATGCGGCCTTGGTTTCCAGTCTCCATTTCATT
>NZ_JAFMPQ010000026.1 GCF_020667845.1 Cognatishimia sp. F0-27 | reverse complement strand
ACATCAGGTCTCGTGCCAAGCTGATCTCCATCGCAGATACCAGCTTGAATCACGATCAGCGTGCCCTGTGAATCCCTTTTGTCAACACAGCCTAGCTATTAGTCATTGCTTATTGCGCAATGAACTTCGGCCGATTCCAGATGGACCAGCGCCGACCCGCGGGGCGTCGCATCCCAACAGTCCTTCTAAAGCGCTTTATCCCGGCCAAATCAGGACTCCGCTCAAGCGACGCACCCAACCCAACCATAGCGCCGCCCCGGGGGGCGGGTCATGCCGAAGGCATGCGTCCCGCATGACGCTGGTGCGGCGGCCTGCGCCTTGATTCCCCACCGAGGCAAAAACCGACCCAAGGCAACCACCACACCAGCGGGTCAACAACACGAAGGACCGCCAGCGCACGACTCCCCGAGCACCCGGCAGACACCTGCGTGGGCCGGTGATCGTTAGGCACGCTCAAAGACACCCGCGCCCACCCGTCGGAAATGCTCCGCCTTTTTCGGCGGCCGACATAATTCGCGAATTCCGGCAAACCGTGGTAGTTTACGTTTACGTCACCTTTGTGACGCCACCCTTTGATCCGGAGTATTTTTCATGCGTCTTTCTTATCTTGCCGCGCTTGCGGCGCTTATTCTCCCGTTCCCCGCCCTTGCCTTTGACGCAAACGGCACAGGCCATGGAACAAGCATGAACGAAGCCATGCCCGTGCATGAAGGGCTTGTGGTGGTCAAGGTCGCCTCCAGCTACACAGGCTTCGATACCGACGATCCCAACAACATGCTCGCGACGGCGAACGGCCCCTGCTACGGCACGATGATCATCGACAAGGGAGCCGTAACCGGCGGCGGAGCCTGCGACTATACTGATGCCGATGGCGACCGCATCGTGATGCGCTGGACGCCAACGGGCTTCGATCCCGAAGGCCGCACCGTCGGCAACTGGGCCCTGATCGGCGGCACCGGCAAATGGATGAACGCCAGCGGCGAAGGCGCGTTCAACGCCGGCGGCGACGGCGACGCCTATACCAACCGCGTCACCGGCTCGGTCAACATGAACTGAATCGGCGGCCCCCCATCGTCCCGGGGGGCCATCGCCTTGCTACCGTTCCACAACGCCCCGGTTGATCCCGTTCACATGGTCGCCCCATTCCGTCCGCGCCTTCTCCGCGCGCCGCAAGACCTCCTCGGGCCGCATCACGAAATCCGACGTGTCCGGCCCCTTCACGATCTTCGCCAGCCTGTAATGCATGAACGCGCGCAGCACCCGGTTCATCCGCGCCTGATACCCCGGCCCCATCGCCTTGAAGAACTTCACCACATCCGCGTCGAACGCCACCGTGCAGCGCGTGCGTCTCACATCCCGTCGGTCCTTCTCCTCCCAGATGTCGTGCCATTCGCGCGGCAACCCACGCCGTTCGAACAAATGGTCAAGCAAGTCGCGCTCCACCATCTCCATCGCGTCCATCGCATACATGTAATCCACGCGCTGTTTCGCGGTCATCGTTTCAATCGGGTGCTTGCTCATCCCGGGCTCCCGTTTCGTGATCCTGCACCAAAAATGCTGCCGTTCCGTTAATCAATCCTGCATCCATCGGGCGCATGCTTTGTGCATCGAATGTGCATGGATTGTGCATGGCCATTTCGCCTGTCATACTTGGCCCCAAGCCACCCATAAAAAGAGCAGAACCCATGGCCGATGACCTCCTCTCCGCCTCCGATCCGGGCGATTACGATGCCTCCTCCATCGAGGTTCTCGAAGGGTTGGAGCCGGTTCGAAAACGCCCCGGCATGTATATCGGCGGCACCGACGAACGCGCGCTGCACCACCTCGTTGCGGAGGTGCTCGATAACTCCATGGACGAGGCCGTCGCGGGTCATGCCAACCGCATAGAGGTCGCGTTGCTTAGCGATTATTCCATTGAAATCAAAGACAACGGGCGCGGCATCCCGATTGACCCGCACCCCAAGTTCCCCGACAAATCCGCGCTCGAAGTGATCCTCTGCACGCTGCACGCGGGCGGCAAATTCTCCGGCAAGGCCTACGAGACCTCCGGCGGTCTGCACGGGGTTGGTGCCTCCGTGGTCAACGCCCTGTCGGATTCCATGGTCGTGCAAGTCGCTCGAAACAAAGAACTTTTCGAGCAGCGCTTTTCCCGTGGCATCCCGCTTGGCCCGGTTTCCAAGATCGGCGCCGCACCCAATCGTCGCGGCACCACCGTCACCTTCCACGCGGACGAAGAAATCTTTGGATCTCATAGGTTTAAGCCGGCTCGCCTGCTTAAGATGGTGCGCTCCAAGGCGTATCTCTTCTCCGGAGTTGAGATCCGCTGGAAATCAGAGATCGACGATGGCGAGACGCCGCGCGACGCCACGTTCCACTTCCCCGGCGGCTTGTCGGATTACCTCATCGAAACCTTGGGCAAAGCAAGCACTTACGCCGAAAAACCCTTCGCCGGCGTGGTCGATTTCAAGGAGAAATTCGCCACCCCCGGCAAGGTCGAATGGGCGATCAACTGGACCCCGTCGCGCGACGGGTTCATCCAGTCCTACTGCAACACCGTGCCCACGCCCGAAGGCGGCACGCATGAGGCCGGGTTCTGGGCCGCGATCCTGAAGGGCATACGCGCCTATGGCGAGCTGGTAAACAACCGAAAAGCTTCACAAATCACGCGCGATGACCTGATCACCGGCGGCTGCGCGCTGGTGTCCTGCTTCATCCGCGAGCCCGAATTCGTCGGCCAGACCAAGGACCGTCTCGCCACCACCGAAGCCCAGCGCCTCGTCGAGAATTCGGTCCGCGATCACTTCGACAACTGGCTCGCCTCAGATACAAAATCCGCGGGCGCGATCCTCGATTTTCTCGTGCTGCGCGCCGAAGAACGCCTCCGCCGCAAGCAGGAAAAAGAGACCGCGCGCAAATCCGCGACGAAAAAACTGAGGCTTCCCGGTAAGTTGACCGATTGCTCCTCCAAGTCACGCGAGGGCACGGAGCTCTTCATCGTCGAGGGCGATAGCGCGGGCGGCTCGGCCAAGGGCGCGCGATTCCGTGAGTTTCAGGCGCTTCTGCCCCTGCGCGGCAAGGTGCTCAACGTGCTTGGCGCGGCTTCCTCGAAGCTCGGCCAGAATGCCGAGATTCGCGATATCTGCGAAGCACTCGGCGTCGGCCTCGGACCGAAATTCAACGTCGACGATCTGCGCTACGACAAAATTATCATCATGACCGACGCCGATGTGGACGGCGCCCATATCGCGTCGCTGTTGATGACATTCTTCTTCACCCAGATGCGTCCGCTGATCGACCAGGGGCATCTCTACCTCGCCTGCCCGCCGCTCTATCGCCTGACACAGGGCGCGCGCCGGATCTACGTGGCCGACGACGCGGAGAAAGAGCGCATGCTGGCCAAAGGCCTTGGCGGAAAGGGAAAAATCGATGTTCAGCGTTTCAAGGGTCTTGGCGAGATGGATGCCAAGGACCTCAAGGAAACCACCATGGACCCCAAGAGCCGAACGTTGATTCGGGTGACGATCGATGAGGATGCGCCCGGCGAAACCGGGGATCTGGTCGAACGCCTCATGGGCAAGAGACCGGAACTGCGCTTCCAGTATATTCAGGAAAACGCGCGCTTCGTCGAAGAACTCGACGTCTGAAAAAGGGCGCCGGGGCTAACCGCAATTTAACTGATGTCTGCCATGTCTTTGGCCCATGGAACGGGTCACGTTGAAACTGTCGGAACACGCGATTGCCGCAGCCGGGCGCATCGCGCGGGATCAGGACATAACACTCGGTCAATTGATCCGCGATCTGCTGGATAAGGAAATTGCGCGCCGCCGATGCGATGCGAGACCGCCCAACAGGGCGGATGAGCGGCTCCTCGCGCCCTTGCGTGCGCGCCTCGCCCCAAGTTTCGCCGAAGCCAAAGACTGGCAAGACCTGCAAATGCGCCTGCGTGATCACGGTGTCACCCTGCGCCCCGCCGGGGGTGGCCTTGCCCTCTACGAATACCGGACAGAGCAACGCCTGTGCAAAGCCTCCGAACTTGGCTGGAGCTACAGTCGACTCGTGCACCGCTTTCGCGAAGGGTTCCCGGGTCACGCGCACACATGGATCGCGCAGCGCGTCGCCGCGCGTATGGAGCCTAGCGAGAGCAACGATCTCTTTGATCCGATCGACGATGCGGACCATCCGGGCCAGACTCCTCGCCAGACAACCCATTCCGAAAGAGATTTGGGCGGCCTGCACTGAGGGCTTGCGCAACTGGCCGGAAATCGTATCGATTATGCATGCGCCTTGTTATCACTCTCCTGTGCATCTTGGGACTGGCTGCCTGCGGACGCCCTCTGACCGTGAACGAACGCGCCTATCTGCGCGCGCTTAAGGGCGATCAGATCGACCCCTCATCCATCCGTCTGAACAACGGACATTTTGCCGGATCCTACGTTTATGAAATCCCCGTGCGTCCGCGCACGACCTGTCAGGAGCGGATCTGGCCGCCGCTGACAGAGCGGACAACCATGGAAGTCTCTCCCGCCGCGACGGTCATCTACAACACCGTCCTGCTGCGCAAGGATCTTTACGACACCGACATGCTGCGCGGCTGGCCGGACGAAATCAACCTGTTCGACGCGATGCTCTTTGCCCATGAGGCAACCCATATCTGGCAATGGCAAAACCGTGCCATCACGGGTTTCACGCCTCTGCGTGCTCTGTCCGAGCATACCGCCAGCGCGGACCCCTACCTTTTCGATACCGAGACTGACCGCGCATTTCTCGACTACGGCTTCGAGCAGCAGGGAAGCATCGTCGAGGAATACGTCTGTTGCCGCCTCCTTGATCCGGATGCTCCGCGCACTGCGCGGCTGCGAGCCATGATCGGGGCCGTCATGCCGATTGACGGGCTGGACTCGGTGCTCGACGACCCCGTTGTGCGGTTGCCCTGGCCCGGCGCAGATACGCGCGGCATCTGCCGGCTCTGACCACGCCGCCTGTCTGTATCATGCACAAAAGCCGGCCCGGCCCGCATTGCCGCCCCACTCATTCATGCGCCGCCGATCACACAACCGCCGTAAGAACCGGACTGGCCCGGCCGCCCATCTCCGGGCAGAAAGGCACGGAGACACCATCCCGAGTCAGGCTCACGTGAGCCCGCCCGAAGCGGCGCTGCGTTGCCCTCAGCCGAAGGGTCGCGCCATCGAAATCGCGCAAATGCAGGGCAGCGGCGCGGTTGTCGGCTTCCAGCCGATCGCGCAGCAAACCCAGCGCAATGGCCTGTCCGAGACGCAGTTCGCGGTGGTTCTCCGCAGGGTAGTGCGTGGCCTTGACCGCGCGCGCCAGCCCGCATTGTGACGCCAGCAGATCCAGTTCCGCCCCCAGTGACCCATCATGCGCGCGGTGCATTGCGGCACAGGCCACGTGCCGGGTCGTCGTGTTGAAAACCGCCTTCATCACCGTCGCCAGCGCCCCTGCCGTAAGCACGGCCGGTGCCAGATCGGCAGGATGTGGCGGATGCTCGTTCGGACCCAAAAGCGGCAGGAAAAGCGCATGGCTCATGGACAGGGGCCGGCGCGGGTTGCGGTGCGCGCAGGTCATCCAATGCATGAGGCGCGGGGCAAACCGCTCCAGAAGACCTGCGGCCGCCGCCAGCGCTCGGGCATCCACCGGGTCATCGACATCCTCGCGCGACAGCGTCACGCTCAATCGCGCGGCCGTCACCGCGGGACGCGAAAGCCTGTCGCGATCCGCGGCAAGCGTCAGGCTCATGGCACGTGCCCGTTTCTCCGCCTCAGCCATCAGCGCAAAGAGACGGCCCGCACTCCAGGACGCCCCCCCGACCGGCATGCCAGAATCAAAGCGAACGCCGCGCGCCAGCGCATCAAAGGCAGCATTGTAGTAGACCCGCCCGATTGGCGTGGCCTCGATCTGATCCGCCAGCGCGTGCAGGCTGCGCGCCGCAGGCTGCTGCGGCGTCAGCCCCGGCAAACCAAGCCCCGCCCCCGCGTGCCGACCGGCCCAAAGCACAAAATCCGACAGCGGTGCGGTTTCAGCCGGTGCATCACACGGACCCTCCGGTGTGCCGATCTTGCGATCCGCGGCAAGCAAGCCCGAAGCCTTGCCACTGCAACTCTGCGACACGCCGCAGCGAAACAGACTCGCAAGGGTCAGCTGTCCGGTCGGATCCAGCGCCGCGCGACGCCGTGCATGGGCGGCATCATCGAGCTGCCGCCAATCCTCTTCCGGTGTCTCCGCATCGAACCACGGCAGAGAGCGCAGCTCGCATAGCAATTCGCTCAGCGTGAACCGAACGCCATGATCCAGCACGATCTCGGCATGCGGATCCGCAAGCGCAGAGAGCGGCAGGTCCCGCACGAGCCCCATGACAAAAAGCGTCGCCATGTCCGCTGCCAGTTCCTGCGGCGCATGCGCCAGCAGGCCGGGCGGCGGCATCGGCACCCGCTCCGCTTGGGCTGCGGCCCCTCCGTCGATGATGCGCAAGCCTGACTGCTTTGCCTTTCCAGCCTGCGGTGATGGTTGTTCAAATGTCTCGTACCGTGTCATGATGTCTTCCCCCGGATCGTTGCGCATGCCTCGCAAGGCACACCCTTACGCAACGTTAAGGACACAGTGGCTCCGCTCCGTGAACGCAGCGTGAAACCTGCGCCAATCCGGCGCAAATTTCGTTCACGGAGGCGTCTGCGCTATAGCGCGGGCTTGACGCACCGCACGCCTGCGGCGTTTGCTGACGCACAGTGCCACGCCTCTCGTCACAACATGAAAAGGAGCACGACCATGAGCTTGACCTGGAACGACCCTGCTCCCGGACCGTTTGAGGATGCCTATCTCGATTGGGCAGCCCGGCTGGACGCCCGCAGACACAGGCCAACGCGTGGACCGCTTTACGAGCCGGTCTTTGTGCGGCTTGTGGCAACCGAACCGCCGGAAGACGCCCGCGAGGCGCTACTCCACGCGCTCGAAGACCCCGAGGCGCCGCTGATCATGGACCGCCACGAATCCGCATTGCTGAAGGCGCGGATCGAGAACGACCCCTTTGTCGGCCTTCCGGATGAATACACGCTCTACAGACGCCTCGATGCCGCAGAGAATGCGGACGCTGACCCGTTGTTCACGATCCTCGACCGCGGCGTCCCCGTGGAAATCGTTCAGGGCGAGACCCGCGGCGGAGAAAGCGCGCCCTTTACGGCGGGCACAGGGTCCGGCGCGCCAATCGTCGCGGTGATCGATGACGGGATTGCCCATCTCAACGCGCGCTTCCGCGACGGGGACGGTCAGACCCGGTTTCACGCAGTCTGGCTTCAGGCACAGGAAAGCACCGGTGACGGAAATGGCGTTCTTGCCGGCGAAGTCCTGTCGCGCGAGACAATCAATGCGCATCTGGCCGCTGCGGAAAAAACCGGCGGGGAGGCTGATGTCTATGGGGCACTCAACGCGCGTCTGTTTCCGCATACCGGCCGGCGTGCCACGGATTTCAGCGATAGCCACGGCACCCATGTGCTTGATCTTGCAGCAGGCGCCAATCCCGGAGACCCGGCCGCAGACTGGCCGCTGATGGCGGTCTCTCTGCCGCCGGATTCGATTGACGATACCTCCGGCACACGCTGCGAAAGCTATATCGTCATGGGGATGCGCTGGATTCTGCATGAAGCCCGGCGGCTCGATGCCTGCGCGCCGGTGATCGTCAACATATCGCTGGGCATTCTCGCCGGACCCAAGAACGGCGGACGGTTTGTTGAGTATCAGGTCGCGCGCGAGGCGGCGCTCTGGGAAGAGATTACCGGCCAGCCGGTGCGCGTGGTCTGGTCTTTTGGCAACAACCATCGCGACGCGCTGATGGCCGATCTCGGGTTTTCCGGCAACGATGCGGGCGGCGAAGCACAAACGCTCACATGGCGGGTGCAACCCGGCGACAAGACAGCCAATTATATGGAAATCCACCCGCGCAAGGCGTCCTCGGACCGGTTTGCGCTCAACGTGACCACACCATGTGGAACGGCGTCGGGTTTTGTCGCGATACCTGTCGGCGCATCGCGCCAGTTGATATCCGCAGGCGCACCGGTGGCAGAGATCTTTCACGTGCCGCCACGGGATTTTGGTCATGGCCACGGCACACCCGCGCATTACGTGATCGCGCTTGCCCCGAGCGAGGCGCGCGACGGGTTCGAGCCGCTCGCCCCGGCGGGAGCCTGGCACATCGCAGTGCAGGATTGCGCCGGTGGGCCGCAGGCCGCCGTCAGTCTCCAGATTCAGCGCGACGACGCCCCCCGCGGGTATCGCGGGGAGACCCGGCAATCCTACTTCGACGCCTCCGATGCCTACGCGTGGGACCCCGAGGTCATGGCCTATCTTGGTCTGTCCGAAGACGGCGCGATCACCCATGCGGGCGCACATAATGCGATGGCCTCCGTCATCGCACCCCAGGTGTTCACCGCCGGAGCGGCCATGCGCAGCCCGGTTTGCGCCACGCAGGACGCCGGCAATTACCGCCCTGCCCGTTACACGGCGCAAGGCAGCATCTGGTCCGTGCCCGGTCCGACGGTTTCCATGGTGGCCGAAGACGGGGCGTTCCTGTCAGGCGTGGGCGGCACAGGCACGCAGACCGGCACGTGCCGTTTCTATTCGGGCACAAGCGCGGCCGCCGGGCGGCTGAGCCGCGCGCTTGCCTTGTCAGCGGACGGTCTTGCAGCCATCGGAACTGGCACTGGGGCCGCCAATCTCGCCGTGCCGGGTTCCGGCGCGATCACGCTGATCCCGGTCGCAGCCGAGCATCGCGCGCGGCTCGGCGCCTATATCGTGGAAGTGCCGGAAACCACGCCGGCGCGCAGGCTCTGACGCCCCGCCGTCGGTGGATGCAGAATGGCGCGCTCGCCCGTGGTGGTGTCCTTGACTGCGGGGAACGCGACGGGCGCGCGATCCAAATGCAAAGAGTTTTAGGCAAATGGCCAGTCCGGCGGCATTGCGACAGAGGCGCCGCTGCGTGACACTGCACATGCGGGCCGCTTTGATCCGGGTGCACCCGTGCCGAATTGCCGGATTGCCCGAAGGCAACCCGGCTACTCGTTAACACAACCTTCGAAGCTGACACCTCAAGGCGCACTCATCAAAGCGGTCACCGCTCGGATTGGGCGGTATCCCAAAGAGCACGGCACCAATCGGGCAAGGTCACGCCGGAAATCTGCGCTTCCCCCGTCTCGATCTGCGCACTCTGTTGCAGCGCCGAGTTAAGCAGCGAAAGATTGAAATCCTCTTTATAGGCGCCACCCTTGAAGACCCGTGTCGGGGTCGTCTTTTCCCCATCCAGCAAACGCACCACCGCTTCCGCCAACGTGATGCCAAGCACCGCACCCGCCATGCTGTCTGTCGGGAAATGCACCCCCGCGACAGTGCGGTTTTGTGCAATCCGCGCGGCGTGGCGATAGAGCATGTTGCCCGCGGCGATCTGGCCCACCGGGTCAAACGGCCCGTCATAGAACAAGCGGGTCAACAGCGTCGCGGATGCAAAGGCTTCGGTTGCATGTCCGGAGGGCCAGGCGCCATGCGGCGGGGTCTGAATGATCGGTTGCAGCTTGCGGCTGAGGGTGATCGGCCGCAAGACGTCCAGCCCATGCTTGAGCGGGTGCACCGTCGCCGTGCAAAGCCGGAACAGCGCCTGATTGAGAGCCAATGTCCATTTCGTGCCGTCCGGCGCGAGATAGCTGACCCCGGCAAAAAAGGTCTGGATGTCATCGGTCTGCATGATGATCTCGGACAGGCGGTCGGGGCGCAAATCCGCCGCCGCGCGGAGAAATCCGAGCTGGTTATCCCGCAACAGCGCATCATCCGGGCACTCGAGCGTCACCAGCGGATCGGCATGCCCCGCGATCATCACATGGCCCGCGGATTGATCGGCCTCGACGCGCACCTGAAACAGCGATTGCAGCGTGGTATCGATCACGGATCGGCGCGGATTGGTCCCGAGCGCCCGCAATGCCGCCCAACTGTCACGCGGAGCGGGCGGCACGCGATCGGCCGATCCGTCCCAATGGCCAATCGTGCCATCCCGCGCCATGCCGAGCGCCGCGCCGGAAAACCCCGTATCAGGGCCGCCCTGATGGCTCTCGTGACTTTGATGGCTCTGGTGGGACTGGTGGGACTGATGCGATTGGTGAGACTGGTGCGATTGATGGGACTGATGGGATTGGTGTGAATAGGTTGGCATGCAAGGTCTCCGCATAAATGACTGCGGCGATTGTGACCGGGCAAATACCGCGCGTCAAAGCCTCTTCTTACGCCATCGGGCGCAAGCGGCACATTTTGCTTCGTTCTGACAACGGCTTGGCCATGGTAATTGCTGGCTTGGTGGCGGGTTTGGGGTAATATGCGCGTCATGAAAGACGTCGCGGAGCGCATCTCTATCAGTGTTTTGGGAAGCCTGTCAGTCCAGTCGGAGGCCGGCACCAACCTGACGCCCAAAGGCGTGAAGAACCAAGCCCTGTTGGCATTGCTCGCACTCAGCCCCGGCATGACCCGTCCACGCCGCTGGGTCGAGGACAAGCTCTGGTCGGGCTTTGCTCCGGAACAGTCGAGCGCCAATCTGCGGCAGGCCTTGACCAAGGTGCGGGCCGCGTTGGGCGCGTGGCGCGATGTGCTCAATGCGGACCGAACGGACCTCTGGCTGGATGCCGCGCGCTTGCAGGTCGACGTTTTGGAAGCACCGTCTCTCGCCGCGATCAAGGGCACCGAGATCCTACAGGGGCTGGATGCCCGCGACCCCGAATTCGAGGATTGGCTCCGGCAGGAACGGGCCACATGGGCCGCCCGGATCGAAGCCGACACCCCACGCGTTTCGCGCGGCGTGCTCATCGCCTGCCGCACGGTCTCCGAAGACAGCGCCCGCCAACAGATGATGGGCGACGTGCTTGCCAACCAGATCGGCGAAACCGTTTCCGAACAGGTCCGTGCCTGGCGCCAATCGGATGGGAGCGATGACGAGACCGACCTGCCGCGCAGCGACGTGACGATCACCTCGCAGATCGTCGCGGATGGCGCGGATCACGCACTGTTCCTCAAGGCCGTGCATCAAGCGACCGGTCGGATCCTCTATTCCAAGACCCAGACAATCGCGTCTCTGGGCGAAATTCTCAACGCCGATGAACGCATTGCCAAGACAGCGTTCGAAGCGGCGGATCAGATCGTCGGGAAACTGCCACAGATCCTTGACGGCAACCGCCCCGAGGCCCGCGCGACAGCGCTCTCCCGCCAGGGGCTTTTTCGTATGTTCAGCTTCGAGCAAGAGGCGTTGCACGAGGCATCGGACCTCATGGCCCGGGCCTTTGAGCAGGACCGCAACGGGTTGTATCTCGCCTGGTCGAGCCTGATCCGTTTGACGCAGCTGATGGAAATGCCCGAAGGAGACCAGCGCGGATTGAGCGAAGAGGCCATTGCGCTCCACCACAAGGCAATGGAGCTTGACGCCGATAACGGGCTGATCCACGCCATTGTGTCGAAGGTGCGCGGCACGGCGCTTGGTGATCCGGCCGGCGTGCTGGATTACGCCCGGGTCGCGGTCGAGCGCAACCCCGTCAGCGCCTTTGCGTGGAAGGCGCTTGCCGAAGGCTACATGCTCGCAGGCCGCACGGAAGAAGCCTTTGTCGCCTCCGCCCGGGCCTGCAAGATCGCGCGGTCCTCCCCGTTTCGCCACTGGTGGGAAACCGGGCATTGCGTGATTTCCATCGCCGCCGGGCGCCCGTTTGATGCCATCGAGGCTGGCGAGGCCGCGGTGCGCTCGGCGCCGTTTTCGCGCCCCGCCTATCGCCACCTTCTGGCGCTCTACGCCATGGATGGACAGTTGGAGAAAGCCCGGTCCGTCGCGGATCGGCTGGCCCAGATCGAACCCGGATTTTCGCTCGACAGGCTTGTGCATGACGAGACATACCCCGTCCGAACGCTGCGCAACACCGGCTTGCTGGAACCCATCAAGCTGCTGATCTGAGACCGGCGCGCAAGGGACTGGCCGGGCGCGGCGCATCCCCCGCCCGATGCGAGATTAACGCAGCCGATCGAGCAGGCCGCGCGAGGGCGTTCCCGTCACGGACAGGCCTTCGCGCCTCTGGTAACCCTCGATGGCAGCGATGGTCTTGCGCCCGATCACGCCATCCGCCGTGCCCGCATCGAACCCGGCCCGGGTCAGTCCACGTTGCAGCGCCTTGCGATCCGCCTGGGTCAACCCATTGGCGTCCGGTCCGAATTGCCCGACAAGCGGCGCGCCGCCGGAAAGGCGCATGGCCAGATATCCGACACCCAGCCCATAGTTTTCCGACGGGTTGTAGCGCAGGATCATATCGAAGTTGTGGAACACGAGGAACGCGGGGCTGGTGACCCCCATCGGCGCGAGGATCGCCGCGCTGCCCGCCTCGGGCAACGCCCCGCCCCGCGCAGGCCGCACGCCGAGACCGCTCCAGGACGCAACGCTGCGTTTGCGAGACCGCCCCGTAAGTCCGGCGTCAAAACCCGCTGGCAGGCGGACCTCCAGCCCCCAGGGTTGACCGGACCGCCACCCGGCCCGCGTCAGGAACCGCGCGGTGGTCGCGAAGGCATCAATCGGGTTGTCGCTCCAGATGTCGCGCTTGCCGTCGCCGTCGAAATCCACAGCGTTGGCCTGATAGGCATTCGGGATCAGCTGCGTGTGCCCCATGGCTCCCGCCCAGCTCCCCACAAGCTGGTTCGGACGGGCATCCCCGGTTTGCACGATGCGCAACGCGTCCAGTAGGTTGGACTCGAAGAACCGGCCCCGCCGCCCTTCCCATGCAAGCGTCGAGGTGGCGGAAATAACCGGAATGGTGCCTTTCTTGGTGCCAAAATAGCTCTCTACACCCCAGATCGACGCGAGGATCTCCGGCGCGACGCCGGTTTGCGCGGAAACCTGATTGAGCGCGGCACGCTGGCGGGCATAGGCCTGCCGGCCAAAGGTCACTTTCTCTTCGGGCGCGACAATGGCCAGATAGTCTTCGAGGCTGCGTTTGAACTCGGTCTGGTTGCGATCGCGGTCGATCACACCGGGCAGGAACCCCTGACCGCGGAAGGCTGCGGTAAGCGTGGCATCGGTGATGCCCCGCGCGCGCGCGCGATCCTTGAAGGCAGCCACCCAGCTGTCATAGGCCGCATTCGGTTGCGGCAGGAAGGCCGGATCGACCGCCGCCGCTCCGGCGCGCGGAGCGGTGCCCGGCCCGCCGGTGCAACCGGTGACGGCCAATGCCGCCAATCCCACTGTAAACAGGCGTCTGTCGCGTCTCATGGCTGCTCTCCCCACGTTGCGATCTTGTCGGTGTTCAGACTACCCCACTCACGGGCGCACGCAATGACTCATGCAGCCCTTGGCCGATGCAAGCCGATGAATTCAGAAGAGCCGTACTCCCCGCCAGGCACGTTGGCGCTTTGGTCAGGAACGTTTGGCTTCGAACGGGACGTAGCCGGAAACATCACCGCCGGTGATGACGATCCCGTCACGCCGCAACCACGCATGGGCTTCAAACGGTCCGGTCCGCTCGCGCGGCATGCCAAGGACAAGTTCCGCATCGATCCCGGAACGGCTAAGCCATGTCCGGGCTGCCACGGCCTGCACGAGACACTTGCTCTGCCACGGCACACGGTTTGCGGCCCGCGGAATGGCCCAGGCGACACGGTGCACGAGCGCCGCTTCAAAGGCGCTGAGAGGCTCTGTGCGGCCCTGTGTCGTCACGGCAAAATCAGCCAGCGGCGCTCGCGCCACGCGGACCCTCGCAACAGCGAGAAAAAGCACCGCCCGCGCGAGGTCGACCATGCGCGACGCTGTCAGCCTATGTGGTGAAACCGGCGTCACCCGGGCGCCCTACTGGCCCGTGACGGGGGCCGCAGCGTCCGCCTCGCCGATGAGCCGATGGTCCAGCAGATCGCGCATCACCGCTTCGATATCAAGCCGAAGCACCTCTGCACCAACATCGTAATTTTCCTGCAACGCCGCACAGATCGAATCCACAGACCCCCCGGTTTGCAGAATCTCCCAGATTTGCGCCCCGACCGGATTCAATCCGTAATAGGTTTCGGTTGTCAGGCTCAAAAGCACCAATTCATCGCCCGAATTCGTGGAAATCACGCCGCTGTCGGCCTTGTAGAGGATGGCATGGTCCATGATGCTTACCCTTCCGCGCTCTCGCCTGACATAGCGGAGCCGTGGTGGAGCGACAATCCTTCCATACCTGCTGCAGCCAGAATGGCGGCCTGCACCTCTGGCAAGCGCGCGTAGTCACGCGGGTAGGACAATGCGAAACACGGCACAGCCGCAACCAGCGCCGCTGCCGCATTCATGCGCTTCCTGGCCGGGATGGGCGCGCGCGGATCGAGTGCGAAGCTGTTGGCAATGATCTCCATACAGGCGTCGCCGGAGGAGAGGGCGCGGGCCTCGATCGCCGCGCCACCGCAATCCTCGTCAAGCGAGAAGACGGCCGCGAGGGGCGTCGGGTCCGCCATAAGCTGGGCCGCGTCAATCTCAAGCCTGCGCTTGTCGCCATCGACGCCGATGGGGGCGCTGGAACGTGGCGCCGCCAGTGCAGACAGGCTGTCGGGCAGCAACCGGCAGCTGCGGCCAATCGCGCGGATGGTTGGCGGAGCCTCATGGACGTCACAGATCAGACTGTCATCACCGACCCGCGCGCCCTCGATCGACCAGAAGCTGGACATCAGCGTGGACTTTCCACGGCCGGTCTGCCCAATGAAAAGCACGGCGCGCGCGTCCAGAACCACGCTCGACCCGTGCAAAACAAGCGCGCCATCGTGGGCCGCAATCCGCGGATCGACATAGCTTTCAAGGAGATGCTGGATTTCGGACGGATCGGAGACCTCCGGGTTGTCTACGATCGGGGCGAGGTCGTGCAGGTTGACGGAAACGGACAGGCCGTCGATTGCCTCAAATCGAACGAGGGCCGGCGCATCCGTCCGCTGAAAGGTCCGTATCCCCGAAAGGGGATCTTCCCAGATCAGTAGTTCGGTTTCGGCCACAAAACCCTCGTGAAACCATGCAGTGAGAAAAGAAAAAGGCCCGCAGACACACCACGGACCCAAATTCGTGTTGAGAGACGCACCACTTACACAGTGATCGGATTCGCCACCAGATTCTATCCTGCCAGAGTTCCCAAACGCGGCTCAAGCCGCCCTCGCAGCTCGGTTTCTCAGCTTATGGACGACGGCTGGGGTCGTTACTGTTTGGCCCACCGTTGGGTTCACTCCGACGTCCCGATCCACCCGCGGTCTTTGCGCTGACAGACCCATAGACCTTCAATTTAGGCTTTTCGTAGCGCTGTGCCGTATTGGGCTTTTTCATTGTCAACTTCCTTACGTAAATCTCTGCCCGATCATATGCGCCATGCGGTCGGAAAGCAATCTCAACGACTGCGAAACACCACTATTCGGTGCGAAATCGCCGTCTCACCCGTTAAGGTTGACACCCAGCGATTCCATTCGCCGTTTTGACACTTGCATAACCGCTTAGAGAGCGGCCTGAAACGCCTCCGCGCCCCGAGAACACAGGCACGTGCCGCCAAGTCATGCGTCTTGGCTTACCGAGCCATGTCTGCCGAGCCGGCGACCCGAGCCGCCCAGATCAGCAAGTACGTGGCCTCGTCCGCCACGCCGTCAGACAGGTCAACGCTCTGGTCGCCGAGGGCTTCCGCGGCAACAGGATCAACCTGCCTCAACGCGTCGACAGGGTCAAAGAGGCCACGATTGTGCATATGCTGCAAAACCGCCCCCGTGAACGATGCGCCGAGGTGATCAAACCCTTTTCGCCACCGCACGGCATCCGGCAAGATGCCACGCATCGCGTTGCGCTGGATCCATTTGGGAAATCCGTCGCGCTGCAACTGAGAGATCGGAAGAGACAGGACAAACTGCGCGAGACGCGGATCGGAATAGGGATCTCGCGGTTCAATCGCCAACTGGCTTGCGACGCGATTGTATCGTTCGCGCGCGACTATCCCCAGCAAGCCACCGATGGTTCTGGCCCGTCGCACCTGATCGGGCTCGATGTCGACATCGCGTGCGGTCTTTTCCGCCACCAACTCCGCCCAATACCCGGTTCGCCCGAGGAATTTCGGGCTTGCAAGGCTGCGCGCGTGATCGGGTTGCCACGCGCGGTTCAAGCGTCGCGCGCGCGCGGACCGAATCCAGGTCGGCATCCAGGCCCGCCACATGTTCTGAAGGAGGGTCCGTCCGACCGGCAGGGCAAAGTGATTGGCCCAATGCTCTTTTTCAGCTTGAAGCTCCCGCCATGCGGGCAACAACCGTCCAGAGCGCAAATGCGCCGCCACCGGAGAGCCGCAGGCGAACAGCAAGTCTCCCCCGGCACCGTCGAGCACCACCTTGTGACCGGCCCGATGCGCCTTGGTGTAAACAGCGCGCAGCAAAGTCATCGGGCCATCAAACGGATCCTTGAGGGACAAGGTCTGCGCGCAGAGGTCATCGATGATGTCCTCCATGGCATCGAGCCGCACACAATCGGATGTGATTCCCCTCATCGTCAATGCCTGATGAATCATCCAGGTCTCGCGGCACTGTGCCGGGTCCGGACCCACCGCGGAGACTGTGGCCAGAGGCTCCTGACCGGATGCGATCCGTTCACGCCCGATCAGCCCGGCAATGGCGCCTGAATCCATTCCGCCGCTCAACATGCAGGCCACCGGTTTGACCCCCCGCAATCGCGGGCGCAGGCTGGCGTTCAATGCGTCCCTGAAGGCTTCGGCATAGGCGTCGTCGGACGGCAGCCGGAGCGGGTCAACAGGGGATAGCGCCCAATAGCGCGCCATCTTCAGACCGGTGCGGTCCACGCGCAACCAATGTGCCGCGGGCAATCGCCGGACCGTTTCGAAGAACGTGTCTTCCGCGTTGCGGTATTCATACTCCTCGAAAAGCAGATCCCCGATCCGGCGCACATCCAAACGGCCCGACACACTCGGCAAGAGTGGCAAGCTGTCTTCCTCGGATGAGAAGGCAAAGCCGCTGCCTGGCGCGTGACTGTAAAGGAACGGGCGCATGCCCATACGGTCGCGGGCGCAAAACAGCCCCCCTGCGCGCGGATCCCAGATGGCAAATGCGAAATCCCCTTCGAGCCGCGCGAGGCAGTCTTCTCCCCACCGCAGATACGCCGCAAGCACAAGCGCACCGTCGCCGGTGCCGCCCTCTGCCAACCCCAAAGCGGGCAAGAGCCCGTCGCGATTATCGAGACGGATATCGCCGGTGATCACGCAGCCGCTTTCCGGCTCCTTCAGGGGCATCATTTCCCGCGCGGCCTCCGGCGTCGTGATCAACCGCGTATGCCCCAGAGCGATGGGACCGTCTTGCCACTGCGCCGATCCGTCGGGGCCGCGCTGCCGCAGAGCGGCCATCACGGGCGCAAGTGCATTCTTGGGAAGGTCCTGCCCGGTCAGGTCGAGCCAGCCGCAAAGCCCGCTCATGCGGTGCTGTCCATCGGGTCTGCGCCGCGCTTGTGGGTCTCGATGATGCGCCCCTGATCAAGCTGCACCACGCGATCCGCCAAAGCGAGGCTCGCCGGGCGATGCGTGATCAGGATCACCGTGCGCCCGGCCAACGCCTTGCGCGCAGCCGACACGAAGGCCGCTTCGCCCTCCGGATCGAACATCGCTGTCGGTTCATCGAGGATCACGATCGGCGGGTTCTTGAGCAACGCCCGCGCCAGGGCGATGCGTTGCCGCTGGCCGCCCGACAGACGCACGCCACGTGGTCCGATCGGCGTGTCATAGCCCGCGGGCAATTCGGCGATGAACCCCGCCGCCTGCGCCTGCGCGGCTGCACGCGCAATCGCTGCGTCCTCGGCCTCCACATGCCCAAAGGCGATATTCTCCCGGATCGTGCCTTCAAAGAGCAAGGTTTGCTGCGGCACGACACCGATCGCGGTCCGCAGCGCCCGGAGGGTCAGCGACTGACAGTCCCGACCATCCAGCGTGATCCGGCCGGCGTCAGGCGTCAGAAATCGCAAGAGCAGATCGACCATGGTCGATTTCCCCGCGCCATTGGCGCCGGTCAAGGCTGTCACCTTGCCCGCAGGAATATGCAGGCTGAGATCGCGCAAGGTGCCGTTGCGTCCGGGATGCGAAAAAGACACGGCCTCAAAGCGGATATCGCCTTGGATATGCTCCGGCGCGATCCCCTCATCGAGCTGTTCCGGTCGCTCGTCCAAGACGTTCTGCAACCGCTCCAAAGCGCCTTGCACGCTCTGGGTGCGTCCCCAGATCGACGCCAGCGATGACAGCGGCGCCGCCAGCATGCCGGCATAGAGCAGGAGGCTGACAAGCCCGCCGATGTCCAGCGCGCCGCTGGCAACCCGGTCCTGCGACGCCCAGAGCACAACCACGATGGCGCTGGCCGCGCCCCATTGCACCACCGGCGAAACCGCCGTTTCCAGTCGCACCAGGGCGAGGTTCTGATCGCGCAGCACCCGCATCCGGTCGCGAAAGCGTTCGCGTTCGGCCTCCTCGCGCGTGAAGGCCTTGATCGCAGGGAGGATCCCGAAGTTTTCCTCGGCAAGCGAGACAACCGCCCCGTAGCGGTCGCGCGCTGCGCGCGACATCGGGCGCAGCCGCCGGGTCAGCAGTTTGGAGAGTATCACGAAAAAGGGCACCCCAAGCACCAATGGCAGCGCGAGGGACGGATCGAGCGCGATCATCACCGCCGTTGCCCCGACAAGCACCAAGAGAGACGGGACAAGACCGATCACATCTTCGGTCAGGTAATCGCCCACGTCATCCACGTCCCGTGTCAAAACCGCGATCTGTTCACCCGCCGCGCTTGACTTGAAATAAGTCAGTGGCAGCGCCTGCAGGTGCGCGTAGAGGCGGGTGCGCAGATCGGCCGTCATGCGCTCGAACGTGGAGGACAGGATAACGCCGCTGAGATAGGAGACCGCGGCCCGCACTGCGAGAAGGCAGATCAGCCCCATCGCGAGCCCGGCTGTGCCGACGGCCTGTGCCGCGGCTGCAGCTCTGTCGAGCACGCCTTCCGCGAGCGCACCCAAAAGCCATGGCGCCAGGAGGGTGAAACCGGTCTGCAACAGCAACAGCCCCAACCCAAGGGCAAACGCCCCGCGATAGGGCACCGCAAACTCAAGGATCTGACCCAGTTTCATCGCGCCTACCCCCGACGCCGCGCCATCTTGGCGGCACCGCCGAACGCCCGCCGCAGATAGAGCGTGCCAAGCCATTCGCGCCGCTGATCCTGTCCGAAATGCGCCCGCATATAGGCTTCGGGCGGAAAACCGAGCTGCTTGAGGAAAAGAAGCTTGGCTTTGGCGCCACGAGCGGCGCACCAGTTCATCCAGAGTTGCCCCCCGGCGGAGGCTGCAAAAAACCGATCGACCGGGCCATCCGGGCGAGCGGCGCCGAGCCGGTCCAGAACGGGATCGGGGATTCTTGCCCCAAGCAGGTCCCGGGCCACGCGCAGTGTCTGGTGACAGACCGACCCGAACCCCATGTCGAGCGCGCGTTCACACAACATGCGCCACTCCGCATCGGTCAGCCGTTGCGCGATCTTGACCACATCCATCAGCCAGATCAACCGCGTGTCGCTCTCATGCTCAACCCCGCTCACGGCGATGGCGCGCCCGAGATGATCAAACCGGTGATAGCAGGCCATCAGAAGCGCATCCACGAGATGCGGTCGCAAGAGACCCTCGGCACAGGCATCCAATGGCACCGCCCGGTCAAAAAGCGCCTCGCGGGTCAGTCTCTGGCTCAGAACCATGTGATTGCTGGGCCGCCAATGCAGGTCGATGACATGGTCCAGGCCGTGAGCGTCCTGTTTGGAAAAGGTCATCTCTGCAAGGCGTATCTCTCCGCCTGTGGAGGACCACGCGTCATATCCCTGCGTCAGGAGAATTTCGGTGACGGCCGCGACATCGTCCGGGACCACTAGCAGATCCGTATCGCCCCGCGCCCGGCTGGCCGGACGGTCGTAGACCGAATAGGCAAGCGCGGTGCCCTTCAGCGCCAGCGCCTTGATGCCCTTGTCGCGAAGCGCGCCCATCAACCGTCTGAGGGCGGCGTGATGGCCCAACTCCCAGAAAGCCTGACCGCGCGCGGTCTCTTGCATGCCGGCAAGCAGGGCCGTGGGAAAAACCGCATGGGCATCCGCCCGCGCAACCAGACACCCCAGCACCCCATGATATACCATCCTGTCGATCAGCCGGTCGGGATCGCATTCCGACGGGATCGGGTCAGAAACGTTCTGATCACGCAGGCAGGCCGCGATCCAGGCATCGACTCTGTCCCAGTCTGGAATGGGATGCGACACGGTGAAATCGTCCTTTCAATTTGCTGCGGGCATCCTGCCAGGTCTGCGGAATCGGCGCCCGCCAATCGGCTGCGGCACATGCGCCGTCACTATGCAGAGCGCGACAGTCACAGGCAACGGCGGCTCCGAAAGCGCTTTGCGCCATGATCCTCGCGAGCACAAGCACCTGGATGCGCCGTGGCCGCGACAGGCTGGGCCCTGCCCGCCAACCAAGCGCAGCCCGTTGCGGATTGCGACGCCATGACTGGCCCTTGGCGCGCGCCATGCGGCATGAGATGGAGCCTGTGGTCGTGCCGGAACGCCGTTCATGTAGCCGCTTTGGTGCGGGTGGCAGGATGGCGGGCAAGACGCCCCGCCAGATAAAAGATTGCACCGACGCCGCTCAAAAAATACGAATATTTTTATTCAATTTCAGACCTCTAGCATTCACGGCCTTTGTCGGACCTGCGCCTATCTCGCGACACTTTTCCGCCCCATTGCACCGCCTTTTTAGACAGGACGCGCAGGCACGAACTGGCGACCGGTTTCATGATGAAAGGAGGCGACGGAACAATGCAAGACTTGGCGGATCCCGAATTCAACGCCCCACCGCCGGTCGGAGACGAACTGCCCGCGGGAACGGTGTTGTGCCAGGGCCAGTACACGATTGTCCGCTACCTCAATTTCGGCGGTTTCGGCGTCACCTATCTCGCCCATGACAGCCTCGGCCGGAAAGTGGTCATCAAGGAGTGCTTCCCCGGTGCGATGTGCTGCCGTGCGTCCGGGACGGTGCGTTTGCGCTCCACCTCGCAAGGCATGGATTTCGACCGTGTCGTCGAACTGTTCGAGCGCGAGGCCCGCGCGCTGGCACAGCTTGAGCATCCCAACATCGTCGGGGTCCACCAGATCTTCAAGGATAACGGCACCGCTTACATGGCGATGGATTTTGTCGAAGGGCCTGACCTTTTCGATGTGCTGGAGAGCCAGCCCGAACTGCTCGAACCGAAAGAAATCCGGCGCATTCTGCATCACCTGCTCGAAGCGCTGTCTTATGTGCATCGCAACGACATGCTGCATCGTGACATATCTCCGGACAACATCCTGTTGGCGCCCGGCGGCATGCCTGTGCTGATCGATTTTGGTGCCGCGCGCGAAGATGCCGCGCGCACGACCCGCATGTTGTCGCGGGTGCACACCGTCAAGGACGGGTATTCGCCGCAGGAGTTTTACCTGATGGGCAGCACGCAACAGAAATCCAGCGATCTCTACGCGCTCGCCGCGACCGTGCATCACCTGATCGTCGGGCGTGCGCCGCCCAACAGCAACATCCGTCTCGCCGCCGTCGCCCAGGACGAGCGCGATCCGTATCAACCATTGCGCGGGCGGGTATCTGGCTATGACGACGCGTTTCTCGGGGCAATTGATACCTGTCTGGCCCTTTTTGCCAAGGATCGTCTGAGCACCGCGGAGGAATGGCTTGACGTCATCGCCGGGCGCAAGACCAGCACCGCGCCGTCGCACATGCAGGTGGAAGAGGGCGAGATCAGCGACGACCTGAAGCTGCGGATCTCGGAACTGGTTTCTGAAACGACCAACTTCATCCGGGCGGCACAGAAGGACGCGCCGCGCGACCCCGAACAGACAGAAACACCTCCCGATCCGCTTGCCGCCAAACGCGAGGCCGAGCGCCAGTATTGGGCCATCCTCAATGAAGACCCCGATGAAATCCGCGCGGAGATTGCACGGGTGCAGGCCACGCAGACAAAGCGGCGCTTTGGGTCGTCTCAGGGTTTCGGATCGCACGCCTCCGTCTTGGCCGGGTCTGACACAGAAATCCTTCTCGACCCCGAAGCCGATCACGGCGCGCCCGGCGAGCGGGGCTCCCGTTGGACCGGGTGGCTCGGCGGGCTGTTTTCGCTCCGGAAATCCCCCGACAGCCGACCCGGCGGCGCCATGCATCCAGTCAAGGAGTAACCATGTCGACGTTTCGCAACATCATCGCCCGCCGGCGCCCTTCGCGTCAGCCAGAAGAGACCGCCAAACATGGTGTTGAGCCTGTGCCGCCTATGGAAGACATCTTGCCGGATCGCATGTCACGGCTGCGCGAAGAGCGGGACGACCCGCCGCCACCGCCGCTTGAGTTGCCGAAATGGGAGCTGCAGGCCCCACCTCCGACCATGCAGTCGGGCGCGGCGACGGGTCCTGAAGGTGTGGCCCTCGACGGAATGGCCGATCTCGGAGACCGCGACCGCGGCGGGATAGACGCCGACATGGAACCTGCACGCACGCCATCGCGCCGCAAGATCTGGGATCTGGAGCCGGAGTGCGCATCCGAACCAACCCGGCCGGCAAGGCCGACAACAGAGCACGAAGCGTCCCACTCGGCGTCAACGGTCCAGCCTCCGCAAACGCGGCTGGTATCATCGCTGCATGCGCTCGGCACATCGCAGACCGACGACCTCGGAGCCGTGGCCAGAGAGGCGCTCGCCCGCGCGGGAACCCAGACCGCCGCACCCGGCATGCCCGCCGCATCGCCGCCCTTAGCGGCAGAGCCGCCAGAAGCGACCGCGCCGGGAGCGCGCAACGCAAGGGTAAAGACCCGCCTCCTCGGGTTTCATTCCGACGACCTGATACCCGATGCCTTTGCCGCAGAGCGCGCCCCGAGCGCCGCCGAGCCGGTCACCTGTCCGGTCGGATGGCTCGTGATCGTTGACGGCCCTGGGCGGGGTGCGTCCTTTGCCTTGGTCGCAGGCTTGTCGACCATTGGCCGCGGCGCAGATCAGACCATCCCGCTCAGCTTCGGCGATGACAGCATATCGCGCGATAACCATGCCTCCATTGCCTATGACGAAGAGGAAAACGAAGTCCTGATCGGGCATGGTGGAAAATCCAATCTTGTGCGCCTGAACGGCAAACCGCTCGTCTCGTCAGAGACCCTCAGCAATGGCGACCAGATCCGCGTGGGCAAGACAACGCTGCGCTACGTTGCGCTCTGCGGACCCGATTTCAGCTGGGCACAGGACGAAGACACCCCGGAGCATGACCGTGGCTGAACCGCTGGCCGATGTGGCAACGGCCGTGGCCCTTGGGCGGCGTGACCGGCAGGAAGATGCGGTAGTGGCGGATTTCGCCGATGGCGCGGAGACTGGCCTCGCGGTGTTGTCGGACGGTATGGGCGGGCATGACGATGGCGACCTCGCCTCGCGGATCATCGTGTCCGAGGTGTTCGGCGCGCTGTGCGTCTCCGGGCGGCCCGATGCGGCGCTGCGTGGCGACGTCAGCGCGCGGCTGCACGACGCGGTGCAAGCGGCGAACCGAAGCCTGCATCATCAAGTCGCCTCCGGCACCGGTCAGCCGGGCATGGGGGGCACGCTGATCACCACGGTGATCGAAAAGTCCAGCCTGCGCTGGATCTCGATCGGCGACTCCGGGCTCTATCTCTTCCGCGATGGCACCCTGACCCGGCTCAACGAAATCCACTCCCTCGCGCCGCAAATCGACAAGCTGGTGCAGCAAGGCGCGATTGATGCCGAAACCGCGCGCACGCATCCGCAACGCGCATGCCTGACGTCAGCGCTGGTTGGGTCGGCCATCGCACGGATCGATTGCCCCGCTGACCCTGTCCCCTTGTGCGGCGGAGACATCGTTCTGATGGCGAGCGACGGGCTGGACGTGTTGGAGGACCGGGACATCGCGGCGATTCTCGACCGTGGCCAAGCCAGACCAAGCCAGCATATCGCCCGTGCCCTGATCGACGCCGTTGCCGCGCGCGATGCGCCCGATCAGGACAATGTGTCGATCGTGGTCATCAAACCCGCGCTGGACGCGCCCGCGCCAATCACGGACATGTCACACCATGCCCGCCACGCCCCGCGCACGTCCCTCGCCGGACGGATCGGTGAGCGGGTCCTGCACGCACGTGACGCGATACTTGCCTCCTTTGCCAAGAAGTCAGTCCGATGAGCGAAACCGCCGACATGCTCGAAGGTCTCGACGCCTTGCGGTCCCGCGACGGGCTATCGGGACGGGTCGTCAAACGCTGCGTCAAACTGATCGAGCGGTTGCAGACGCCGGTGCGTGTCGCGGTGTTCGGCCTGCCCGGTGCAGGCAAGGCTCCGGTGCTCAATGCGCTGGTCGATGCACAGGTGCTTGCTCCCGATCACCAAGCCGCTCCGGCCCGGATCAGCCATGCGGCCGCCCCCCGGATGACGGTCACGACGGAAGCGGGAGACACGGTCTCCGGCGACGCGACGCTGCCAATCGCTCTGGGTGCGGATCTCTTGTACGCCGAGATCGGGTTGCCCTTGCCGACACTCCAACAGATGTCGCTGCTCAATGTCGTGACCGAACCATCGCCAGAAGAGTGTCGTGCCGCGTTGCTGTGGGCGGCGCAGCGCTGCGATATTGCCATCTGGTGCACGCGGACCTGGTCGGCCCCGGAACAGACCCTGTGGCAATCCGCTCCGGATGCGCTCAAGAACCACGCACTGCTGGTGGCAACAAACGCGGCGGAGGCGACACGGATCGCGCAGACCGACCAGACCGGGCTGTCGCATGGCCTTTGCGCCATCGCGATGGAGAGGGACATGGCGATGGTATCGACGGAAAGCGCCGAAATGCTTCGCCAGAAAATCGCCGCGATGATTGCCGAGGCACGCCGCGAGGACCTCGACGCCGCCTATGTCTTGCTCGCGCAACAGGGTGCGGACGAGCCGCGCCTCCAGCCTGTGTCGACCCCGGAGTCGCCGGCCCGCCCGGATTCGCCGGAGTTGCGGCTTGTGACCCGCAACGACCCTCCGGCACCGGGGTCGGCGTCCTGCGGATCTGCGCCGGACAGCGCATCGGCTTCCCCCATGCCATATGGCGCGCGTGAGGCGCTCCCGGCCATAACGCCGGAGGCGCCGGACTTGCCCGCGGCCGCGCGCGCAACGCTCTCTCGCATGCTGTTTCTCATCCGCGCCGCCGCGCGGGACCTGCTCTCGGATGCGCCCCAAGACATGTTGGAGGATGCGGCAGCATCGGCCTCACTGGTCCGGCTCGAAGAGGCTTTCGAAGCGCTTCTCGAACGCGCCGAGGACGAGCCGGCCATCCGCGACACCTGTCCCGGCGTCGTCGAGATGCTCGAGGAGGCCAACGAGTTGATGTTGCTTCTGCGGATCGAGGGCACAGCCACGGAGGCTGCCGAAGCCGCCGTCCTTTTGGCGCAGGTGCGCGACGATGTTGTCCGGGCACTGGCGGCATGACCCGATCGCCCCGCAAAGCCCACGCCTTGACCGGAATCCAGGAGTAAAATGATGCCATCCCCAGAGACGACGCCATCCGACCTTCTGACCCGGACCTACAGCGGGCTCGATCCGCTCGCCGCAAAACTCGCAGAGCTCGATGCACGTCTGGTCGACGCCTGCGCGTCGCCCAACCCTTCGATTGTCGCTAAGGCGCAGCAATTGCGCCGCAAGATCCGCGATTTCGAACCGAGCGTGACCATGATCGGACAGGTCAAGGCGGGCAAGACCACGCTTGTCAATGCCATGACCGGCTGGAACGACATGCTGCCCGCCGATGTGAACCCATGGACCTCCGTGGTCACCTCCCTGCACATGCAGCCCGGACCCCGGCGCAGCACCGCGCATGCCTCTTTCCGCTTTTTCACCGAAGAGGAATGGAGCCACCTCGTAACGCGCGGCGGCCGTATGGGCGAGCTGGCGGGACGCGCCGGTGCCGATGATGAACTCGACAAGGTGCGCGCACAGCTTGAAGCGATGCGGGAGAAGTCCCGCGACCGCCTCGGACGGCGCTTTGAAATGCTCTTGGGGCAATCGCATGATTACGAGAATTTCGATGCTGCATTGATCGAACGTTACGTGTGCATGGGGGACGATTTCTGGGAAGAGGCCGGCGGTGACCGCGACAAGGGCCGGTTTGCCGATATCACGCGCACCGCCGATCTCTGGCTCCGGCAACCCGAGTTGCCGGTGCGGCTCTGCCTGCGCGATACGCCCGGCGTCAACGACACGTTCATGATCCGCGAGCAGATCACCATCAATGCGCTGCGCGGCAGCCGCCTGTGCGTGATGGTGCTCGCAGCCAGCCAGGCGCTCACATCCGTCGACCTTGCGCTGGTGAGGATGATATCCAACGTGAAATCCCGCGACGTGATCATCTTTGTCAATCGCATCGACGAACTGTCCGATCCGGGCCGTGAAGTGCCGGAGATCCGCGAAAGCATTCGAGAAACGCTGCGCAAACATGACGGCCCCACCGATGCCGAGATCATCTTTGGCTGCGGCTACTGGGCCAGCGAGGCGATGGCGGGCGGGGTCGACTCTCTGGGGCGAGACAGCGCGGAAGCGCTGCTGAGCTGGGCACGCGCCACGTTCGGCACGCAAAGCCCCTTTGATACCGTCGAGGAGATGGTCTGGAACCTGTCCGGCATGGAAGCGCTCGGCAGCGCCATCGCGACCCGCATCGAAGCCGGAGCCGGATCACAGATCTTGCAGGAAATCGCGGTCGAGATCGGAAACCTTGATCAGAGTGTCACCGCATCAGACGCCATGGCTTCGGCTATCGCCACCGGCGGCAAAACCCTGTGCCGCCTCTCGGAAGCAGACCTCACCGATGCGCTGGACAGCATCGAACAGGCGGCACGGAGCCGGTTTCTGCACGGGCTCGCGCCCTTGCGCCATGGGCTCATGGAGCGGATCGAGACCTCGCGTCAGACCTTTGTGAACCGCGCCACCGCAGCCCTGCTCAAACATCTCGAAGCCTATGGTGAACTGGAGGTCTGGTCCTATGACCCGTGCGGTTTGCGGGTTCTTCTGCGGTCAAGCTTCCAACGGTATGTGCGCTCGGCATCCCGCCACGGATCCGACTGCCTCAACCGCGCCGCCGCGGATCTCAACGCCCTCTATGAACAGGCCTTCGCGCTGGACAGCGCACGCCCGACGCTGGAGCCGCCCCCGGTGCCCACACCGGAACCCCCGGTCGTGCTCGGGCAGACCATCGCGCTGGATCTGCGCAGCACGTGGTGGTCGCGTTTCTGGCGCCGCCGCAAGGGATACCAGTCTTGTGCCGATGATTTCGCACATCTGATCCGGCAGGAAACGCAGCCGATCCTCGACACGCTTGTGACCGATCACGCACAGGGATTCGAAGCCTCCCTGCATCACGCCCTTTCGGAGTTCCTCGCCACGAACAGGAGTATCCTGCTCGACATCGCGCGGACGCATGGCGTGCATGCAGACCCATCGGGCGTCCAAGCCGAAGCGACACAGCCCAATGTTCCCGGGGCGGACCCCGCCCCCTCGGCACCGGTCCGTCCGGTCCGCCCCGTCAGACCCAGCCCCGCAACATCCTCGCGCGCCGTTTCGGGCCCGCAAGACAGCCTGGAGGTTACCACATGAGCGCAGAACCGATGATGGCCCCCGAAACAACCATCCTTGTGAACCGCCGACCCCGCATTGCCCTTATGGGCGAGTTCAGCGCGGGCAAGAGCACATTGGCCAATCTTCTCCTTGGCCAGAGCGTCTCACCGGTCAAGGTCACGGCCACCCAATTGCCGCCGGTCTGGTATCAACACGGGCCGGAAGCGGTATGCAGGATCGACAATTCCGGCGCGGAGATCCCCATCGCATCGCAAGATCTCGATACGGTGTCGCATCGCGAAACGCAGGCCGTGCGCATCTGCCTGAACGCGGAGGTTCTCGAATTCTGCGACGTGATCGATATGCCCGGCACGTCCGACCCGAACATGCCGTCGGAGATCTGGGAAAGGATGCTGACGCGGGTGGATGGCGTGATCTGGTGCACCCCCTCGACCCAAGCCTGGCGTCAGTCGGAAGCCGCGCTCTGGCAGTGTCTGCCCGCGCGATTCCACAACCGGAGCCTGTTGCTCATCACGCGCATGGACAAGCTTCTGAGCGAAAGCGACCGCAAACGGGTTGTCGCCCGTGTCACCCGCGAGGCCGATGGGCTTTTTGACAAGGTTTTACCGATTTCCCTGACAGAAGCGATTGCCGCACGTGACAATCCTGACGTGTTGCAACGCTGCGGAGCGGATCAATTCGTCGAAAGCCTGATTGAGCTTGTTGAGTCCTTTGGCACCCCAAAGGCAGATGAGCGCCTCGATGCCTTCGGCCCTGTCGGCAAGGCTGCAAAGCCCGCGCCACCCATTGTCCCGGTGCCGACAGCGCCAAAGCCGGGTGCCGCCGCATCGGCAGATCAAAATGACGGTCCACGCAATGGAGTCGTGCCCCGACGCGTGATCCCGAAACGGATCAAACGTGCCGATGCCCGGCGCCCACCCACCTGACGAACGACGTTTTCCAAAGCAAAACTAACGCGGTTTTAACCGCCCCTGCGTCATGGTCACATCTGGCAACTTTGAAAGTCAGATGTCGACCAAGCCTCTCCAGATGTTTCGCTCTGCGCTGCCCGGCTGTGAAATAGCCGTGCTGACCGATGTATCCACCGGAACGGTTCTGGCCTGGGACGGATCCGTAAAATGGCCGCAGGAAGCGCTGGATGCGCTTTGCGCACAAGCGCGACAGGTTCTGGCTCTGGGCCAGCGCCGTGCGCCGCTCCACGAACCGCAAACTGCGGTTCTGGCAACTGCACTAGGGGTGCAGTGTTTCTTGCGCGCGGCACCGGGCGCTCAGGAGGTGCTCTGTTGCGTTCTGGCGTCCGGAAGCGACGTGGATGCCGCCCTTGACGCGGGTGCCGCCGCCTGCGCGATCCTGCTTGACGGGCCTCTGCGTGCGGAGGGCGGTGCATGAGCCACAACGATCCCATCATCGCCTTTCGTTCGGCGCTATTCGACTCCGCGGCCTTTGGCTCGGGCGAGGTCATGCCGCAAGCGATCCGCACGCCAGAAGAGGCGCACCGCTTCTTCCAGACACAGATCGCCAGAACGATGCTCGCGCGGCGGCTCGTGTTCCTGATCGACGGGGTCGAACGGTTGTGCTGCGAGGTTGCCGGGCGGCGGCTCCTGAGCGCCACGCCCTGCGCGGAAGACGATGATGACAAAAGTCTCTTGGCCTTTGACGCTCTTGATGATCCGGGGACAATCCAGCCTGCGCTGGATGCGCTTGCCGCCGAGATCGGCGGTTGGCCTGCGCAGGGGGCCACCGTGGCGGTCCGGATTGGCCCGACAGCCTTGGCCCAAGCCGCACCCAGGGGCGGCCTTTCTCCGGCACGGCTCTCGGCGGCATTCGGGTTGCAAGCCGCCCCCGCCGAACCAAGCGACGCGCTCACCGCATTCGTCGACATGGCAGGGACGGCGATCGAGGCTGCCGCCTACCTGACCGGGGACATGCTCTACGCCCTCAAAGGCGAGGAACCTCAGATCGATGCGCTTTCCGGATTTCTGGAAGACTGCCTGACGGAAATTGACGCGCTGCCAGACGACTTTTTCTGCCCGCCCGGACAGGGCGGGATGCTCGTTCTGCGGGGATCTGACGGGGACGCACCGGCCGTTGTCATCGGGGTCCTCGAAGAGTTGACCATCCTTGCGCACGCCGCGCCGCAGGCCGTATCGACCCTTGTCGCGGCATGGGCGAAGACCGCACTCAGGCAGTGATGCGCCAAGCAGCCCCGCGAGCAAGTGTTGGCCACGCGCGACGCAACCAGCGGGATACGCCACAACGCGAAGCGCTGTAGACGACATGGCAGGCGGACAACGACAGACAAGACCGCGGCGCCACATGGCACATCGCGACATGGCACATCGCGATATGGCAAAACGCGATACGGCACATTGCGATAAGGCATATGGCGGCATGGCACAACGCGATACGGCACAACGCGACACGGCACATCGCGACACGGCACATCGCGCTACGGCACACCGCCACCAGCAAACCGGCGCGCCATGCGCTTGCCACGGTTGCATCCCCATCCCGAGCCGGGTCACTCTTGGCCTGAAGCGCCAGACACGATTCCGGGACCACCGATGCACAGTGAGCCGACCCCAAACCGGCAGGCCGCGCGCCTGCGCCAGCTGCTGGATGGCAACAGGCTGATCATGATGCCGTGTTGCTTTGATGCCCTGTCGGCCCGGCTGATCCAGCAAACCGGGTTCGACCTGACGTTCCTGTCCGGCTTTTCGGCCTCGGTGAGCCGCATCGGTGCCCCTGATGTCGGCCTGATGAGCTATGCAGAGGTGCTTGATCAGGCCCGCAATGCAATGGAGCGGCTCGATATCCCCATGATGGTTGACGGTGATACCGGCTACGGCAACCCGATGAATGTGGAACGGACCGTCGAAGGCTTTGCCCGCGCGGGGTGTGCAGGCGTGATGATCGAGGATCAGGTTGCGCCGAAACGGTGCGGCCATACGCAAGGCAAGGCCGTTGTCGACCGCGAAGAAGCCTATGACCGCATCCGCGCCGCTGTTGCCGCCCGCGGCCGCCATGACATCGTGATCAAGGCGCGCACCGACGCGCGCCGCGACCATGGCCTTGCGGAAGCGATCGCGCGCGCGCAGCGTTTTGCCGAGCTGGGCGCCGATATCGTCTTCATCGAAGAACCTTTGAACCGCGAGGAGATGCGCACCATCTGTCGCGAGATGCCCGTGCCAACCCTCGCCAACATGCTCGAAGGTGGTCAGACCCCGATCCTTTCCCCGGCTGAGCTGGAAGACATGGGTTTTGCCATCGCGGCCTACCCGCTGACCTGTCTTGCCTCTGCCATGCGCGCGATGGTGTCCACGCTGACCGATCTGCGCGCCGGTCGCGACCACGGCGGGGCGTTGATGCCGTTTTCCGAATTGCGTGAAAGGGTGGGCTTCGACGCCTATTTCGAGAGCGAAGTGCGCTACAGACGCGACACAGGGCCCGGCTGATTGTCTACCGGGAGGTGATTTTCACCATGCCCGGCAAGGCTGCGCTGCATCAGGACGGTGTCAACCCATTGGCCATGCTTGAAACCGACACGCTCAAGCGTGCCGACCATCCGAAAGCCCAGCGCCTTGTGCAGCGCGATCGAGCCGTGGTTGCGCGCATTGCCAATGACCGCGATCATCTCGCGCCAAGGGCCCGCCTCACAGGCGGCAATCACGCCATCCATCAAGGCGCGCCCCGCCCCTTGCCCCCGCGCTTCGCGCCCGACATAGACGGAGCTTTCCACCGTGTGCCGGTAAGCCGGGCGAGGCCGATAGGAGCCCGCATAGGCAAAGCCAATGACTGTGCCGGACCGCTCGGCCACCAGATGCGGCAAGCCCATCGTAAGGATGTCCGCCCGGCGAGCGCCAAGTGTGGCCGCGTCCGGCGCCGTCTCTTCGAAGCTCGCCAGACCGTGACGCACTTCATGGCCGTAAATCGAGCAGATCGCATCGAGATCAGCGTGTCGCGAAGGCCTGACGAGGACGGTCATACATCACTCCGCTTGAGGTCACGCGCTGCCATCACCAGCCGCAATATGCGCCGTCGCCTCAATCTCTATCAAGGCCTGATCCTCGATCAGTTCCGAGACCACGACCACGGACATGGCCGGGAAATGCCGTCCGAAAATGCGCCGGTAGGCTGCGCCCACCTCCCTTTGATGCGCGAGGTATTCGGCCTTGTCGGTGATGAACCACGTGAGCCGCGCAACATCGGAAGCGGTTCCTCCGGCGGCTTCGACCACGGCCAGCACATTGGCCAGCGTCTGTTCCATCTGGCCGATGAAGTCGGTCGCCTCGAATTCCTGCTGCGCCGTCCAGCCGATTTGCCCGCCAACATGCAGTGTTCCGTCCGGCGCCAACATGCCGTTGGCATAGCCGCGGGCGGGCGCCCAGCCTTCGGGGTGGATGGTCTTGAGTGTCATGGCCGGTTCCTCGTCAGCTCGTTCAGCGTGCGCAGCAGCGTGTCGGGCCAGGGATGCGGTCGCATATCGGCCCCGACATGCACAAGCGTCGCCTGCGTTGTAAATCGCGCGTCCCCGTTGCAGCTGGCCGTGAGGCAATAGCCCAGGCTGGTGCGTCCGGGCGGGTCGATGGCCAGATCGAGACCAAGCACATCCCCGTGGCGGCTTGGTGCGTGAAACACCGTTTCGATCCGGACTGTCGGCACTGCGGCAGCCACATGAAGGGTTTCGAACGGCACGCCGAGCGCCTCGTCGAAAAACGCCTCGATGCAGTCATTCACCATTTCGAAAATGCGCGGATAGAAGACGATGCCGGCCGGGTCGCAATGCTTGAACAGCACCTTCTGCTCCATCCGGAAAACAACGGGCCCCATGCGTTCACCCCTTGAGCCGGAAGCGCTGGACCTTGCCGGTCGCGGTTTTGGGCAGGGTCTCGACGAAAACGATGCTGCGTGGGTATTTGTAGGGGGCAATCACCGCCTTCACATGCTCCTGAAGCGTCTTGACCATCGCGGCATCCCCGTCGAGGCCAGCGCCCAGCACCACATGCGCCTCGACGATTTCACCCCGCTCCGCGTCCGGCGCGCCGATCACCGCGCATTCAGCCACCGCATCGTGGGCGAGCAAGGCGGCCTCGACCTCCGGCCCGGCAATGTTGTAGCCCGCAGACAGGATCATGTCGTCGTTGCGGGCGGCAAAATGGAAATACCCGTCAGCATCCTGCACAAAGGTGTCGCCCGTGATGTTCCAGCCATCCACCGCATAGGCGGCTTGTTTCTCGCCGCGCAGATAGCGACAGCCCGTCGGCCCGCGCACGGCCAGCCGCCCCATTTCGCCGCGGGGCAGTTCCGTTCCATCCGGACCCACGACCTTGGCTTCGTATCCCGAAACCGGCTTGCCGGTGCAGGCCGGGCGATGATCGTCGAAGCGGTTCGAAATGAAGATGTGGAGCATCTCCGTTGCGCCGATCCCGTCGAGCATCGGTTTGCCGGTCCTTTCCTGCCACTCGTCATAGACCGGCGCGGGGAGCGTTTCTCCTGCCGAGACAGCGGCCCGCAAGGAACTGAGATCCGCGCCGTCTTCCATCGCGCGCAGCATCGCACGGTAAGCGGTTGGAGCCGTGAAACAGACCGTCGCGCGGTATTTCTCGATGATCTCGATCATGTTTGGCGGCGATGCCGTTTCAAGCAATGTCGCCGCGGCGCCAAAGCGCAGCGGGAAGATCGCAAGACCGCCGAGCCCGAAGGTAAACGCGAGAGGCGGCGATCCGACAAACACATCCGAAGGACGCACGCCCAGGACTTCCCGCGCATATCCATCGGCGATGATGAGAAGATCTCGGTGGAAATGCATCGTCGCCTTGGGATCGCCGGTGGAACCGGAGGTAAAGCCGAGCAGGGCCACGTCATCTTGCGCCGTGTCGACCGCATCGAAACTCACGGGTTTTTCAAGCGCCAGCCGGTCAAGCTCGGCATCGTGGTTCGAGGTTCCGTCAAAACCAACCACCGTTTTCAGGAAGGCGCTGTCCTTGGCGGCCAGCGCCATTTCGTCCATCAGACGCGTGTCGCAGAGCGCGAATTGGATCTCGGCCTTCTCGATGTATTTCACCAGTTCACCGGCACGCAGCATCGGCATGGTGTTGACCACCACGGCGCCCGCCTTGGTGGCCGCCAGCCAGCACGCCACCATCGCCGGGTTGTTGGCGGACCGGATCAGCACCCGGTTTCCGGGCTTGACCCCCAGATCATCGACCAGCGCATGGGCGAGCCGGTTCGTCCAGTCGGTGAGCTCCTTGTAGGTCCGCCGGCGCCCGTTGCCGATCAGCGCCGTGTTATCGCCGAACCCGCGCGCGACCATCGCATCGGTCAATTCCACAGCCGCATTCAGTCTTGCGGGATAATCGAACCCCTGCAAGAGAAGCTCCGGCCACAACTCGGGCGCGGGCAGGTTATCGCGGGCGAATGTGTCCTGATGGGCGCTTGGGTGCATGGCTCAAAGCTCCGTTCTGACGTGCCACAATTCGGGAAACAGTTCGATGTCGAGCATCCGGCGCAGGTAAGAGACCCCTGCCGTTCCACCGGTACCGCGTTTGAACCCGATGACGCGCTCGACAGTGGTCACATGGTTGAACCGCCAGCGCCGGAAGTAGTCCTCAAGATCGACCAGTTTTTCGGCCAGTTCATAAAGTGGCCAATGCGCCTGCGGGTCTTTGTAGACAGTCTCCCATAAGGCGACGACATCCGGGCGCGGCTCCCATGGCGTGTCTCGCGGCTCGCTGTCGAGTCCCGGCTCCAACGCGATGCCCTGCCTGCGCGCATAGCCAAGCGCCGCCTGGTAGAGCGACGGAACGTGCAACTCCGCTTCGAGCCGGGCCGCATCGGCCGTATGCGCATGCGGGCGGATCATCGCCCGGTTGCGGTTTCCAAGCGTGAATTCGATGAGGCGGTATTGCAGCGACTGAAAGCCCGAGGATTGCCCGAGCTGATCGCGGAAAGTCGTGTAATCCGCCGGTGTCATCGTGCGCAACACATCCCACGCCGCATTGAGCTGCTCCATGATCCGGCTGACCCGCGCCAGACGCTTCATCACCTCGGGCAGCACACCGTCGAGGATACCGGCCCGCGCCAGCGCCAGCTCATACAGCATGAGCTTCATCCAAAGCTCGGATGTCTGGTGCTGGACGATGAAGAGCATCTCGTCGGGTGCGTCGGAAATCGGGTGCTGTGCATCCAGCAAACTGCCAAGCGACAGGTAATCGCCATAAGACATGCGCCCGTCGAAAGACATCTGCGCGCCTTCCGCGCCGGGATCGACGGGATCAGCCATCCTGCGCCTCCGTGTCATGCGCCGCCATGGCCTGTCGCGCGATGATCACGCGCTGCACATCCGAGGCGCCCTCATAGATGCGCAAGGCCCTGATCTCGCGATAAAGCCGCTCTACCACGGATCCGCTGCGCACACCGTCCCCGCCATGCAATTGCACGGCCATGTCGATCACCTTCTGGGCGCCTTCCGTGGCGTGCAGCTTGGCCATCGCGGCCTCGCGCGTGACACGCGCCGCGCCCATATCCTTCGCCCAGGCGGCGCGATAGACGAGGAGAGCCGCGGCGTCGATTTCGAGCGCCATGTCGGCGATATGGCCCTGCACCATCTGCAAATCGGCAAGCGGCGCGCCCTGCACATGGCGGGCCTGCACCCGCGCGAGGCTTTCATCAAGCGCCCGCCGGGCAAACCCGAGTGCCGCGGCCGCAACCGTGGTGCGGAACACATCCAGCACCGCCATAGCGATCCCGAACCCGCGCCCGGGCGTGCCCACAAGCGCATCCTGCGGCACGCGGCAATTATCGAATTGCAACCGGGCGAGAGGATGCGGCGCGATCACCGCCAGCCGCTCGGCAACCTTGAGACCGGGTGTATCCGCCGGCACGATAAAACAGGACAGCCCCCTCGCACCCGGCGCTTCGCCCGTGCGGGCAAACACGGTATAGACATCGGCGATCCCCCCGTTGGAAATCCACGTCTTCGCCCCATCGAGCACAAAGTCGTCGCCGTCCCGCATCGCGGTCATGGTCGACGCTGCCACATCGGAGCCCGATTGCGGCTCGGTCAGGGCAAAGCCGGCGATCGCAGTGCCAGCGCGCGTGCGCGGCAGCCAGCGCGCCTTTTGTTCATCGCTGCCAAAGAGCGAAATTGCCCCGGTGCCAAGCCCCTGCATGGCAAAGGCGAAATCCGCCAAGCCGTCATGGCGCGCGAGGGTCTCGCGCGCGAGGCAGAGGCTGCGGACGTCGAGCCGCCCCTCCTCGGACGCGGTCAATTCCAGAAACCCGGCCTTGCCCAGGGCGGCCACCAGATCGCGACAGGCCGCGTCCACGTCATCATGTGCCACGGCGCCAAGCGTTGCCGCCGCCCAAGCCTCCAGCCCCTCGGCCAACGTGGCATGAGACGCCTCCAGAAACGGCCATGAGAGATAGGTCTTGTCGCTCACCGGCGCCTCCTTGCTTCCTTGATTTCCAGACACGCAAACACGCCCTCAATCTCCGCCGAAGACCGGGCGGCGCTTGTCGACAAAGGCCTCGTAAGCGCGTCTGAAATCGTTTCCCTGCATGCAAATCGCCTGCGCCTGCGCCTCGGCTTCGATCGCTTGATCGAGGCTCATGGACCATTCCTGCGCAAGCATCGTCTTGGTCATCGCATTGGCAAAGACCGGGCCATCCGCAATGCGTTTTGCAAGGGCCAACGCCTCATGTTCGAGTTTTGCAGGCTCGGCAATGGCATTGAAAAACCCCCATTGCGCGCCTTCCTCGGCACTCATCGACCGCCCCAGATAAAGCAACTCCGCCGCGCGCCCCTGCCCGATGATCCTCGGCAGGATGGCGCAGGCGCCCATGTCACATCCCGCCAGCCCAACGCGGTTGAATAGGAACGCCACCTTGGCATCCGGCGTCGCGAGGCGCAGGTCGGAGGCCATGGCCATGATGGCCCCCGCCCCCGCACAGACGCCTTCCACACCGGCGATGATGGGCTTTCCGCAACCGATCATCGCTTTGACCAGATCCCCCGTCATCCGCGTGAAGGCCAAAAGCTCCTTCATCGACATGCGGGTGAGCGGGCCGATGATGTCATGAACATCGCCGCCAGAGCTGAAATTGCCCCCATTTGGCAGGATCACCACCACCTTGACCTCGTCATCATAAACCAGATCGCGGAACCAGTCGCGCAGCTCGGCATAGCTCTCGAAGGTCAAAGGGTTCTTGCGTTCCGGCCGGTTGAGGCGCAGCCGCGCGATACCGTCATCGATGTCGCAAAGAAAATGCTGCGTATCACTGCGCATGGGCGGTCTCCTCCTTCTGCGTCTGGGCTTGGTATTCGCGATCCGTCGAAGCTCCGCGCATGGGATGCGTGATCGATTGCAGAAGCGCGGCAAACATGTCGATTTCCGATTTGTCCAGTCCCCCGAGCGTCTCGTTGAGCCAGCTCTCATGCGCCCGCGCAAGCTCCGCGAACCGTGCATGTCCCTTCGGGGTCAGGCGGGCCAGCGCCGCGCGCCGGTCGTTCGGCACCGCCACCCGTTCCGCGAGACCTTCGGCCGTCAACCGGTCCAGAATGCCTGTGATATTGCCGTTTGACACCTTCAGCGCGGCGGAAATCTCCGACATCTTCAGCCCGTCTCGGTGCCGTGCCAGCGCGCTCATCACGTCGAACCGGGGCAGAGTTGTCGCGAATTCATCCCGCAGCTTTCGGCGCAACGCCGCCTCGATCGCGCTTTGCGTCTTGAGCAGCTTGAGCCAAAGACGCAACCGGTCCTTCGACAGCCCGTCTTCGATCATGTCTCGCCTCCCGATACGCTCAGCGCGTGCCCGTTGACCATGGAGGCCCCTGCGCTTGCAAGGAAGGCAACGGCGCTCGTCACCTCCCCGGTCGAGATCATCCGCGCCATGGGATTACCGGACACGATCATCGACAGCGCCTTCTCACGCGGGATCTCAAGCCTGGCCGCGAGCCCATCCACGGCTTTCTCTGACATCGGCGTGTCGACGAAACCGGGGCAGACCGCATTGCAGGTTATCCCGCGCTTGGCGACGTCCTGTGCAACGGATCTGACAAGGCCCAGCACACCGTGTTTGGAAGCCGCATAAGCCGGGATCGTCGCTCCGCCCTGAAGCGCGGCCGTGGACGCAATGGCGATCAGGCGCCCGCCCTCCGGCATGTCACGCAGAGCGGCCCGGAAGGTCAGGAACACGCCGGTAAGATTGACCCGCAGGGTGCGCTCCCACATCTCCAGCGACGTCTCCGTGATCTTGGCCGGCCAGCCGGAACCCGCATTGGCGACAACCACGTCGAACGGAGCGGCAAACACCGCGTCAATCGCCGCCTCGTCTGTCACGTCGGCCTCGACACAGGTCATGTGAGTGCCCTTTGCGGTCTCTTCGAGCGCCGCCATTCGGCGCCCGGTGATCGTCACCGCGTCCCCTGCCTGCGCGAAGTGGCGCGCGACGTCCCGACCGATGCCGGACCCTCCGCCGGTGACAAGGACACGGCGGCTCATACCCGGATCTCCGCTTCGGCGTCCTTGTCGGCCAAACGCCAGAGCTGGTCCCGCCCGGCGAGATAGGGCAAGGGCCAGTCGGTCGCAGACCGGTCCCCGATCCGCGTGGCTTCGTGGAAGGTCCAATAAGGGTTCGCGAGATGCGGACGCCCGACGGCCACGAGATCGGCACGCCCCGCCATCAGGATGGAATTGGCATGGTCTGCCTCGAAGATATTGCCAACGGCCATGGTCGGCAGGCGCGCCTCGTTTCGGATCCGGTCCGAAAACGGCGTCTGGAACATACGCCCATAGACGGGCTTGGCCTCTGGCGTGGTCTGTCCCGCGGAAACATCGATGAGGTCGACCCCCGCCTCGCGGAACAGCGCGGCGATATCGACGGCATCTTCCGGCGTTATCCCATGGTCGCCCACCCAGTCATTGGCGGAAATCCGCACCGACATGGGCTTTGCCTCCGGCCAGGCGGCGCGCATGGCCCTTGCGATCCTCAGCGGGAAGCGCATGCGGTTCTCCAGGGCGCCGCCATGGGCGTCTTCGCGCCGGTTCGACACGGGCGAGATGAAGGACGACAGCAGGTATCCATGGGCGGCATGAAGCTCGATCATGTCGAACCCGGCCGCCTCTGCCATGTTGACCGCGCTGACAAACTGGGCCTCGACGGCATCCATATCGGCCTCGGTCATCGCGCGCGGCGTCGGGTTGTTCGGGGACCACGGGATCGCCGAAGCGCTCATGGTCTCCCAATTGTCATCCCGCAACGGCGCATCCATCCTCTCCCATCCCAGCTGTGTGGAGCCCTTGCGCCCGGAATGGCCAATCTGGCAGCAAATGCGCGCATCGGTATCGCGATGCACGAAATCGACAATGCGCCCCCATGCCTCCTGATGCTCCGGCGCGTACAGCCCCGGACATCCCGGCGTGATCCGGCCTTCGGCGGACACGCAGGTCATTTCCGTAAACACAAGCCCCGCGCCGCCTTTGGCGCGCTCGCCGTAATGCACGAGGTGCCAGTCGGTCGGACAGCCATCCACCGCCTTGTATTGCGCCATCGGGGACACAACGATGCGGTTCTTGAGCATCATGTCGCGCAGCCGATAGGGCGTCAGCATCGGCGGGCGCAACAGTGCATCCGGACCCAGGCCGGCCTGCCACATGAACCACCGTTCCGCCGAGGCAAGCCATTCCGGGTCCCGCGCGCGCAGGTTCTCGTGGCTGATCCGTTGCGACCGTGTGAGCATCGAATAGTTGAGCTGCACCGGGTCGAGATGCAGATAGCGCTCGACCTCCTCGAACCATTCCAGAGAGTTGCGCGCCGCCGATTGCAGACGCAGCACTTCGACCCGTCGCTCGTCCTGATAGCGCGCAAAGGCGGCGTCAAGCGTCGGCTCCGACGTCACGTAATCGGCCAGGGCCACGGCCGACTCCAGAGCCAGTTTCGTGCCGGACCCGATGGAAAAATGCGCGGTCGCCGCCGCATCGCCCAACAAGACGACGTTCTCGTGGTGCCATGTTTCGCACAGCACACGCGGGAACCGGATCCAGGCCGAGCCACGCAGGTGCTTTGCATTGCTCATCAGGCCGTGCCCGCCAAGATGATCGGCGAAGATGGCCTCGCAGGTCGCGATGCTCTCCTCTTGGGTCATTTCGGCAAAACCGAAATTGTCATACGTCTCTTGAGAGCACTCGACGATGAAAGTCGCCGTGTTCGCATCGAATTGATAGGCATGCGCCCAGACCCAGCCATGCTCGGTGTTCTCGAAGATGAAGGTAAAAGCATCCTTGAATGTCTGATGCGTCCCAAGCCAAACAAATTGGCACAACCGCTCGTCGATTTGCGGCTGGAAGCTGTCGGCATAGAGCATCCGGGTCTTGGAATTCAGGCCATCGCTGGCGACGACCAGATCATACTCCGCCCGATAAGCCTCGGCGCTGTCCACCTCGGTCTCGAAACGCAGATCGACGCCAAGTTCCCGGGCGCGCTCCTGCAACAGGATCAGCAGCCGCTTGCGCCCGATACCGCAAAAGCCATGCCCGCCGGAGACAAGCCGCTCGCCTTTGAAATGCAGCGCAATGTCATCCCAATAGGCAAAGTCCGCGGCGATGGCTTCGGCGCTTTGCGCGTCGTTCTTTGCCAGGTTCTGCAAGGTTTCTTCGGACAGAACCACACCCCAGCCAAACGTGTCATCGGGGCGATTGCGCTCGATCACCGTGATGTCATGGGACGGATCCCGCAGTTTCATGCTGATGGCAAAGTAGAGCCCCGCCGGCCCGCCCCCAAGAACGGCAATACGCATTGAAGCCTCGATTCCGATGTCATTGAGTCTCAGAGTGTCGGTGGCACGGATATATTTCAAGTATAAAATTTCATGCTTAAAGCTTTATCGCGATGACACACGCGAAACGGGCAACTGCAAGCCGCAACGCATCCACCCTTTGGAGCCCCGTATACGGGCTCGGCGCGGTGGACGCATGCCGCAGACGGGGTGAGGTGCCGAGGTGCGGGCGCAAATGCACGCGAATGCATGTTTGGCCCGACGGCGCGCGCCGCGCTTGCGGCGCTTACAGCGAAGCGGCGTTCCCCCAATCCGCGATAGTCACCCCCGCCACGGGACCACGATCCACCCGCCAACATCCCGCATTGCGCGTGAAATCGCGTGTCATATGGCGATGGGCCGCGATAAGGTGCAAAGGATGATACGGGCGATTGCATTGCTGGTTCTTGCTATCGGGGCGTCCATCCTTGCGACGCTCTATTTCGGCAATGAAGTGCTGATTGCGCTCGGGTTGATCCTGACGCAGTCGAAAGTCCTGCTCCAGAAGATCGTGTCGCTCAAACCGGCGCTGGTGCTTGCCTGGATCAAGGCGCACGGCATCGTCTTCTTCAAGAAAGACCTGCCCTATCGGTGGGTGTCGTCGGTGCTGGTTCCGCTCGTGCTTGGCAAAGCGCTCGCAAAACGCATCGGCCTGATTGTCGACCGGCTGACCGCTCCCATCGTTCAACAACGCGCGCTTCTGATGGCGTGGTATCGAGGGCGTTCCGGCCTTGAAAAGGGCCTTCTGACCGTCGCGCTGGTGGCCGCGACACTGGCATTATCCGTCACCACAATCGGGCTTTGGCTGATCCTTTTCTCGATCAGCCTGCCGCTTTGGCTGGTGTCGACGGCGCTCGCACTCGGCAAGGCGCTCAGTCGCACGGTTCAGAAGTCCCTCTTTCGGGCGGTGGCATTCCTGCAGCTCAAATGGGTGTCCCGGCTTCTGGTGCGGATTCTGCCCAAGCAATGGGTGGCGCGCAAGAGACGCTTCGATTTTCGCATGGCCCGCGCTGTGGTCCGACGGCGCCGCATGACGGTGGAGCAACTCGCCGCCCGAAAGGACAAGCTGCCGTTTCAGGCAGGCGTCTTCCTCGAATTTCTTCTGATCCCACCGAAGCGGGACAAGGACGGAAAGCCGGAAGGCTAAAGCGCTTCCGTCATGGCCATACCATCAAGCGCCTTTGGCGTGTCCCCGTCGCGTCGGCGCGTCCCCCCTCGCGTCGGCGCGGCATCGGCTTGGTGCGCATGGCGGAGGGCATTCCTTGAGACCAAGCCCTGCGCGCATCGCATCGGCATGACCGACGTCAACACCCGCCGGAACCGCGCTCCGGGACGGTCGGTCTCGCGCTGACATGCCAGGCAGGCGCGGCGCAGGTCAATTGCTCGCGGCGGCCTGTTTCTCCAACACGCGCGCGATCAACGCTTCAACCTGCGGACCGATCACCTCGACGATCTTTTCGACGCCCTGTGCGTTCGGGTGGATGCCGTCGGATTGCATCACCTCCCGAAGCGCCTCGGGTGCTGGCAAGGCTCCATCAACCATCAGACCGGCGAAGAAGCTGTCGAGGTAAAGCGTGCCATAGGCTTCGGCGAGTTCGGGATAAAGCGCGTCGAACGCCGCCTTGTATTCCGCGCCGTAATTTCCCGGCGCCTGCATGCCAATCAGCAAGACATCTAGATCATTCGCGTCGGCGACCTGTAAAATGCCGTCGATATTGTCACGCGCCACGTCCGGGGCGATCCCGCGCAATAGATCGTTGCCGCCAAGTGCTACGATCATCGCGTCAATCTCGGCGGTCAGCGACCATTCCACCCGCGAGAGTCCCCCCGCCGTCGTATCACCCGAGACACCGCCATTGACGATCCGCACGTCGTGACCGCGTTCGGCAAGCCATGCGCGCAGTTGCGGAACGAAGCCCTCCTGCTCGATCAGCCCGTATCCCTGGGTCAGACTGTCGCCCAACGCAAGAATGTCCACCTGCTCCGCGTCGGCCGTTGCCGGGGTGCCGAGCGCAAGCCCCATGGCCATACAAAGCGCCAACGCCTTGTTGCGCGCCCGGCGCGGCCCATATGTAGTCAAATCTCTCATCGCGGATGACCTTCTTTCATGACCAATCCCGTCCTTCACCTTAAAGATGTCACCCTCAGCCTTCAGGGCAATGCCGGCCCGGTCGAAATTCTTCACGGAATTTCGCTCGACGTGGCAAAGGGCGAAACGCTGGGCCTGATCGGGCCTTCCGGTTCCGGCAAATCCTCCTTGTTGATGGTGATGGGCGGCCTTGAAAAGGCCACCGGCGGGTCGGTCATCGCGCTGGGGCATGACCTCACGGCGCTCGATGAAGACGGGTTGGCCCGCGTGCGCCGCGATCACATGGGAGTCGTGTTCCAGTCGTTCCACCTGATCCCGACGATGACCGCGCTTGAAAACGTCGCAACACCGCTCGAGCTTGCCGGCAAGCGGGACGCGTTTGAACGGGCCGAAGCGGAGCTTGAGGCCGTCGGTCTCGCCCATCGCGCCAACCACTACCCCGCCCAGATGTCCGGCGGAGAGCAACAGCGTGTCGCCCTTGCGCGGGCGCTTGCCCCCAAGCCCCAGCTTCTGCTCGCCGATGAACCGACAGGCAATCTCGATGAGGCAAACGGCACCGCGATCATGGACCTGCTGTTCGGCCTGAGCGAAGCACAAGGTGCCACCCTTGTGCTCGTCACGCACGCACCGGAACTTGCCGCACGCTGTGACCGGGTGATCCGTCTGCGCGATGGCGCGATTGAAGGACAGGCGTTGAGGGCCGCGGAATGAGCATTGGCACCGCGGCCAAACTGGCCAGAAGAGAGCTGCGCGGCGGTTTGTCCGGGTTTCGCGTGTTCCTTGCCTGTCTCGCCTTGGGCGTGGCGGCGATCGCCGGCGTTGGCTCGGTCCGCTCCGCGATCCAGGCCGGACTTGAGGATCAGGGCGCCGTATTGCTCGGAGGCGATGCCCAAGCCCGGTTCACCTATCGGTTTGCAACCGAAGAGGAGCGCGCTTGGCTCGACGGCGTCGCGGAGGCAGTCTCCGAAGTCACGGACTTCCGCTCGATGGTCGTCGTTGACACCGCCGATGGCCCCGAACGCGCTCTGACACAGGTGAAATCCGTGGACGCCGCCTATCCGCTTCTGGGCACTGTCACTCTCGATCCGGCGATCCCCCTGCCAGACGCCTTGGCCAACCGGGGCGCCGTCATGGCGCCGGTTCTGGCCGATCGTCTCGGGCTGGAGACCGGCGACAGTTTCCGACTGGGTGAAGCCGAATTCACCCTCACCGCCAAGTTGGTGACCGAACCGGATGACGCGGGCGACGGGTTCGGCCTCGGGCCTCGCACGATCGTCCGCACAGCGGATCTCGACGGGTCCGGCCTGCTGGCATCGGGATCGGTCTTTGACACCGAATACCGTCTCCGCCTGCCGCAATCGACCGATCTTGATGCACTTGCCGCGCGGGCCCGCGCGCAATGGGAAGAAACCGGGCTCAGCTGGCGCGACTCCCGCAACGGTGCCCCCGGCATCGCGCGTTTTGTGGATCGGCTCGGCGCGTTCCTCGTTCTGGTCGGCCTGTCCGGCCTTGCCGTGGGAGGCATCGGCGTTTCCGCCGCCATTCAGGCCTACCTCGCGCGCAAGACAGCCGTGATCGCCACTCTGCGCACGCTTGGCGCCACGCGCTCCGTGATCTTCCTGACGTATTTCTTCCAAATTGGGGTCCTGGCACTGTTCGGGATCGCGATGGGCCTCGCGCTCGGTGCAGCCGTGCCGATCCTGCTCGGCCCGTTGATCTCTGCATCCCTGCCGGTTCCGGCGTTGTTCACATTGCACCCCGCGCCTTTGGCCGAAGCCGCGCTTTACGGCATTCTCACAGCGCTGGTTTTTACGCTCTGGCCGCTTGCGCGAGCCGAGGATGTGCGCGCTGCGACCCTGTTCCGCGATGCGCTGAGCACAACCGGGGCGCTGCCCGCACCGCGCTATCTGTTGGCGATCGGTGTCCTGCTCTGCCTTTTGATTGGCGCTGCCGTGCTGTTCTCCGGAAACGCGTTTCTCACGCTGTGGACGGCAGGCGGCATTCTGGGTGCGCTGGTGCTGCTTGCCGGTGCAGCGATCGCGATCCGCGCCCTTGCACGGCGCGCTAGCGGCGCCGCGCGCGGAAGGCCGGTGCTGCGTTGGGCGCTCGGGGCCATTGGCGGGCCGCGCGAAAACGCGGGCGCCGTTGTGCTGTCGCTCGGGCTGGGCCTTTCGGTGCTGGCCGCCATTGGCCAGATCGACGGCAATCTGCGCAATGCCATCAACGGCGATCTCCCCGATGTGGCACCGTCCTATTTCTTTGTGGACATCCAGCGTGACCAGATGCCCGGATACCTCGAACGGCTGGAAAACGACCCCGCCGTGAGCCGTATCGACAGCGCACCGATGCTGCGCGGGATCGTCACCCGGATCAATGGCCGCCCGGCGCGCGAAGTGGCCGGCAACCACTGGGTGGTGCGCGGGGATCGTGGCATCACCTACTCTGCAACGCCGGATGCGCGGACGACCGTTGTGGCGGGCGAATGGTGGCCAGAGGACTACAGCGGTCCGCCCCAGATCAGCTTTGCGGCCGAAGAAGCCGAAGAGCTCGGTCTTTCGCTGGGGGATGAGATCACGATCAATATTCTCGGGCGAGACATCACCGCGACAATCACCTCCTTCCGCGAAGTCGACTTCTCGACCGCCGGGATTGGCTTCATCATGACGCTCAACCCGGCGGCTCTCGCCGGTGCGCCGCATACCTTCATCTCGACGGTCTATGCCGAGCCGGAAGCCGAGGCGCAGATTCTGCGCGATCTGGCCGGGGCTTATCCGAACATCACGGCAATCCGCGTGGGCGATGCCATCGAACGGGTCTCCGAACTGCTGGCCGGGATTGGCGAAGCCGTCCGCTGGGGCGCGGCGGCGACATTGTTGACCGGGTTTCTGGTGCTGATCGGTGCGGCCGCCGCCGGCGAAGGGGCACGCCGCTACGAGGCCGCGTTGCTCAAGACCCTCGGTGCCAGCCGCGCGCGCATCCTGCAAAGCTTTGCTCTGCGCTCGATCCTGCTTGGTCTCGCGGCCGGCACAGTGGCCCTCGCAGCGGGGATCACGGGCGGCTGGGCGGTCTCGACCTTCATCATGGAGACAAGTTTCACCGTGATCTGGTCCTCCGCGCTTGGCATCATCGCCGGGGGTATCCTCGCAACCTTGTTTGCGGGGTTGGCTTTTGCGCTGCGGCCGCTCGCGGTGCGGCCCGCCCGCGTGTTGCGCGCCCGGGAATAGGCCGCAGCCTGCGCCCCTTGTATCCCCGGCGGAGCAATGGCACCTGACAGGCCACGCAACCCCGTGCCGAAGAGGCTGAGAGATGACCGATACGAACGCAGAAGCCGCCAATAGCGACCCATCCCTTCCCGTCGCCGTCACGGCACCCTTCAGCCAAGCCCAGCGCAGCCAATTGCTGACATTGGTTCGGCGCGTCGGCAAGGCCGAGATCATGCCGCATTTCCGCAATCTCGATCCCAGCCAGATCGGTACGAAATCAGGGCCACAGGATATCGTGACCCATGCCGACCGCGCCGCCGAGGCGATGCTGACCCGCGGCCTGCTCTCGATGTTCCCCAATGCGCTGATCGTCGGGGAAGAGACCATCACCGATGCCGTGCTCGACAAGATCGCGGATGCCGAGCTTGCCTTCACCATCGATCCGATTGACGGAACATGGAATTTTGCCCGCGGGCTGGCAACCTTCGGCACGATGATCTCCGTTCTGCGTTTCGGTATCCCCGTGTTCGGCCTGCTCTACGATCCGATTATGGGAGACGCCATTCTTGCCGATACGAACACGCCGAGCGAATTCCTGTCTCCGCGCCGCGTTCGTCACCGGGTCTCCACGCGACAGGGCGGCGCATCGCTCGACACGCTGACCGGGCAGGTGCCACTTGCCATGTTGCCCGCCGAGCATCGCCCCGCCGCTGCATCGCTCATGCCTGCCTTCGAGCGGGTGACCTCGCTGCGCTGCACCTGCCATGAATTCCGACTGCTGGCGCAGGGCCATATCGACTTCGTGCTGTCTGCCCGGTTGACCCCGTGGGATCACGCGCCCGGTGTCATCACCACGCAACAGGCCGGCGGGCATGTTGCCATGCTGGATGGCCGGGATTTCCGTGCGCATCATCGCGACGGATACCTGCTCTCGGCCTGCGACGAGGAAACCTGGAACCGCGTTCGGGACGCCTTCGCGTTCCTGATCACCGATCCGGACTGACCCTCAAGACGGCGTCCGCTTCTTGTCGCGGCCCGACACCAGGAACACGGCTGCCGCGCGTTTCTTTGGGCCAGAAATATCCTGCGGGGAGCGCGAGGGGTGCAAAACCCCTCGCTTCCACCATTGGATCGTCACTCGGCCGCGTCGGCGTAATCGCTCATCGGCGGACAGGTGCACACAAGGTTCCGGTCGCCAAAGACGTTGTCCACGCGGTTGACGGGCGGCCAGTATTTGTCCACGCGGAACGCACCGGGCGGGAAGCAGCCCTGCTCGCGCGAATAAGCCCTGTCCCAGTCCTTCACCAGGTCTTCCATCGTGTGCGGCGCAAATTTGAGCGGGCTTTGTGCCCGGTCCACGCGGCCTTCCTCGATATCCCGGATCTCCTCGCGGATTGCCAGCATGGCGTCACAGAACCGGTCGAGCTCCGCCTTCGTCTCGCTTTCGGTCGGCTCGATCATCAGCGTCCCGGCCACCGGCCAACTCATGGTCGGCGCATGAAACCCGCAATCGATCAGGCGCTTGGCAATATCCTCGACCGTGACCCCCGCGCTCTTCTCGAACACCCGCGTGTCAAGGATGCACTCATGCGCAACCCGTCCCTCGGCGCCACGATAGAGCACGTCATAGGCACCCTCGAGCCGCGACGCGATGTAGTTGGCATTCAGGATCGCGACCCGTGTCGCCTGCGTGAGCCCCTCCCCGCCCATCATCAGGCAATAGGCCCAGGAAATCGGCAAAAGCGATGGCGAGCCAAAGGCCGCCGCGCTCACGGGGCCGGGACCATCACCCGCAGCCAGCGGATCACCGGGCAGATGCGGCACCAGATGCGCCTTCACGCCAATCGGCCCCATGCCCGGGCCGCCCCCGCCATGCGGAATGCAGAACGTCTTGTGCAGGTTGAGATGGCTCACATCCCCACCCAGATCGCCCGGCCTGCTGAGACCCACCATCGCGTTGAGATTGGCCCCGTCGATATAGACCTGACCGCCATGGCGATGAGTGATCTCGCAGACAGCCTGCACGGTCTGTTCGAACACGCCATGGGTCGAGGGGTAGGTGATCATGCAGGCGGCAAGCCTGTCGCTATGTTTTGCGGCTTTCGCCTCGAAATCCGCGAGGTCGATGGATCCCTGCTCGTCGCAATTGACCGCGACCACCGTCCATCCCACCATTTGTGCCGAAGCCGGGTTTGTGCCATGCGCGTTGGTGGGGATCAGGCAGACATCTCGATCGCCCTGTCCACGCGCCTTCTGCCAGGCGCGAATGGTCAGAAGCCCCGCATATTCCCCCTGCGCGCCGGAATTGGGCTGCATCGAGATCGCGTCATAGCCGGTCACGGCACAGAGTTTTGCACTCAGGTCGTCGATCAACGCCGAATAGCCCCGCGCCTGATCCTTCGGCGCATAGGGGTGCATGTCGGCAAATTCGGGCCAGCTCACCGGCATCATCTCGGCGGCAGAATTGAGCTTCATGGTGCACGAACCCAGCGGGATCATGGCCCGGTCCAGAGCAAGGTCACGATCCGCAAGCCGGCGCATGTAACGCATCATCTCGGTCTCGGCGCGGTTCATATGGAAAACATCGTGCTGGAGATACTCGGTCTGGCGCAGAAGAGCGTCCGGCAGGCAGTATTCCGGCGCAAAATCCACGTCTTCGCGCACCAGCCCGAAAGCCCGCCAGACCGCTTCGATGATCTCCGGTGTCGTGCGCTCGTCGAGCGTGATGCCCACCTTGGTCTTGCCGACCCGGCGCAGGTTCAGACCCTGTTGCACAGCCGCCTGAAGCACCCCGCGCTGCAACAGGCCCACATCGACCGTCACCGTGTCAAAGAAGTGCTCCGGTTCGACCCGGAACCCGGCCTCCTGAAGCCCCTTTGCCATACGCACGGTCTTGCGGTGGATGCGCTGCGCGATCGCCCGCAACCCCTTGGGTCCATGAAACACCGCGTAAAACCCCGCCATGACGGCCAGCAAGGCCTGCGCGGTGCAGACGTTGGACGTCGCCTTTTCGCGCCTGATATGCTGCTCGCGCGTCTGCAGGCTGAGCCGGTAAGCACGGTTGCCGTGGCTGTCGATGGAGATCCCGACGATCCGTCCCGGCATCGCCCGCTTGTAGGCATCGCGGCATGCCATATAGGCCGCATGCGGACCCCCATAGCCCAATGGCACGCCAAAACGCTGGGTCGATCCGACGGCAATGTCGGCCCCCATCGCTGCCGGCTCTTTGAGAAGGCACAAGGCCATCGGGTCGGCCGCCACGATCCCCACCGCCTTCGCCGCGTGCAGCGCCGCCATCTCCGCGCTGAAATCCCGCAGATGTCCATGGGTCCCGGGATACTGGAACAACGCGCCGAACACCGCACCCGCATCCAGCGTGTCCGGCGCGCCAACAACAACCTCGATCCCAAGCGGCTCGGCGCGGGTCTTGACCACCGCAATATTCTGCGGATGACAGTTCTCATCGACAAAAAACGCCTTGGCCTTGGACTTGGCGACCCGGCTGGCCATCGTCATCGCCTCTGCACAGGCCGTTGCTTCGTCCAGAAGCGAGGCGTTGGCGATCTCCAGGCCGGTCAGGTCGCAAATCATTGTCTGATAGTTCAGCAACGCCTCGAGCCGGCCTTGGCTGATCTCGGGTTGATACGGGGTATAGGCCGTGTACCAGGCCGGGTTCTCAAAGATGTTGCGCTGGATCGCAGGCGGCGTAACCGTTCCGTGATAGCCCTGCCCGATCAGCGACGTGAGCACGCGGTTCTGCCCGGCCACCGCGCGCATGCGCTGCATCAATTCCCGCTCACTGAGCGGCTTGCCGAAATCGAGCGGCTCGCTTTGACGGATCTCTTCCGGAACGGTCTCGTCCATGAGCGCGTCCAGCCCATCGACACCAAGAGCCTGGAACATCTCCTGCATTTCCTGCGGCGACGGGCCAATGTGACGCCGGTTTGCGAAATCGTAAGGCAGGTAGTCTGTCGGCTTGTACGTCATTATCGATTTCCCTTGGGCAAGAAGGACCCTGTTTCTTTTGTCCAAAAATACTCCGGGGGACTCGTGGCTCTGCCACGAGGGGGGCTGGCCCCCTCCCCCCTGCGTCACGATGCGCCGCACCGACGGCATCGGGCGCGCGCGCTGTCGTCAGTCGGCGATGAAGGCCTTGTAGGCCGCCTCGTCCATCATGTCGTCCAGGGCGGAAAGATCCTCGACGCGAAGCTTGAAGAACCACGCCGCGCCCTCGGGGTCTTCATTGACCTTTCCGGGTTCCTCGACAATCGCCTCGTTGACCTCAACGATTTCGCCATCGACCGGCGCAAGGATATCTGAAGCGGCCTTGACCGACTCGATCACGACGACCTCGTCATCTGCCACAACCTCCGTGCCCACCTCGGGCAACTCGACAAAGACCACATCGCCCAGCTGTTCCGCGGCGTGCGCCGTGATCCCGACCACCACAACATCCCCATCGACCATCAGCCATTCATGCTCTTCGGTGAATTTCATGTCCCTGTCTCCTCGTCGTTACGTGCTGTAGATCAGCGTTTGAAACTCGGTGCCACAAAGGGCAGCGCGACCACGTCGACCGGCAGGCGTTTTCCGCGCACATCCCCGAACACACGCGTCCCCGGCTCCGCAAGGTCATCCGCGACCAGGCCCATGGCCACCGGCGCGCCAACACTGGGGCCAAATCCGCCAGACGTGACGACGCCGATCTGGGTGCCGCCCTCGGCCTGTGCGAACAATGGCACGCCCTGCCGCATCGGCGCACGCCCTTCCGGGCGCAGACCAACGCGACGACGATCCACCCCATGCGCGAGCGCTTCGAGGATCGGCTCCGCGCCGGGAAAACCACCCGCCCGCGCACCGCCCCTGCGGCGCACTTTCTGAATGGCCCAGGACAACGAGGCTTCGACCGGGTTCAATCCGTCATCCATGTCCTGCCCGTAGAGGCAAAGCCCCGCTTCGAGCCGCAGGCTGTCTCGGGCGCCAAGCCCGATCGGCGCCACCGCATCATGGGCGAGCAAACTGCGCGCCAGCGTCTCGGCCGCCTGCGCGGGTACGGAAATCTCGAACCCGTCCATCCCGGTGTAACCAGAGCGCGAAACCCAGCACTCCGCACCCGCCAGGGGCACGGTGGCCACATCCATGAACCGCATCTCCGCCACCGACGGATGATGCTCCGCCAGAACCGCCTCCGCCTCCGGCCCCTGCAGGGCGATCAACGCGCGATTTTCAAGCTGTTTGACGGTGATGCCCTTGGGCTCAAGCCCCGCGCGCAGCAGCGCGATATCGGCATCCTTGCGCGCGGCATTCACCACGAGGAACAGGTGATCGCCGCGATTTGCAATCATCAAATCGTCCTCGATCCCGCCTGTCGCGTTGGTCAGCAAGCCGTAGCGCTGCCGCCCTTCCTCAAGCCCGATCACGTCCACCGGCACGAGTGTTTCGAGGGCCTCGGCCACGCCCGCACCGCGCAGGATAACCTGGCCCATGTGGCTGACATCAAAAAGCCCCGCATGCGCGCGGCAATGCAGGTGCTCCTTCATCACGCCCATAGGGTATTGCACAGGCATGTCATATCCGGCGAACGGCACCATCTTGGCGCCCAAGGCACCATGCAGCCCGTGCAATACCGTGGATTTCAGCTCATCTGCCAACCGATGTTCCCTTCACGGCGGCCCGGTGTCGCTTCTTTCGAGAACACGCAGGCATGTCACAACGCACAGGACATCCCGTGCCGTTCCATGCCCCCTCTGTCCTTTCGCCTGAGATCGTTATCCCTTCGGCGAGCGCGGCTCCGCGCTTCTCTCCAGAGTGTCTTGCCCGCGACGGTCCCTTTGCCTGAGAGTTTCCGGGGCGGTTGCTCCTTCGGCACCGGGTCAAGCCCGGTTCTCCCATCGCGTGGCGGCGTTTTAGCCCGCGTTGCCGACCTCGGCAAGCGCTGCTTGCGCCTTGATGCTGTCGCATGTCTCCGTTGGCGCCAGGATCCGCATCAGGTCGACATTGTCACAGACCAGAGCATCGAGCGTCAGGGGATCCAGCGTCGCATAAAACGCATTAGCCGCATCGGTCAGAGCGAGACGCAACCGGCAGGCTTTCGTCAGCGGGCAGGTGTTGTCGCGATCGGCAAAGCACTCCGCCAAAGGCACCGGCGCCTCCAGAAGCCGGAACACATCGCCAATCCGGATCTCCGTCGCGGGCCGGCCCAACTCCAGCCCGCCATTTCGCCCGCGCTGGGTGTGAAGATACCCTTGTTGCGCCAGATGGTTGATAATCTGGGCCAAGTGGTTTTCAGATGCGTTGCACACCTGCGCGATTTCATGCTTTGTCACGAGGCGGCCGGGATTGGCCGCACAAAACATCAAAACGCGCATCGCGATATTGGTTCTTTTTGTCACGCGCATGCGGACTCTCCCTCGCTTGCTGACTTATAGCTTAGGCGATTTCTGAAAGCGGAGTTTGACTTACATCAACCAACGGCAACAAAATCGGGTATGAAAGACACGTATTTCTTCGGATATGGCTCATTGGTCAATGCCATGACCCATAGTTTTGCCCCTGTGCACACGGCTCGGCTCAACGGATGGACCCGCTCCTGGGTCGCCACGCGGGAGCGCCGGGTTGCCTATCTCACGGCGATTCCCTCACCTGGCGCCTCGATTGACGGGCTTATCGCGCCGGTTTCAGGGCCCGATTGGCACAGCCTCGACGAAAGGGAGCGCGCCTATGCCCGCCATGCCGTCGCAGCGCAGGTTGAAACCGGCTGCGATACTGCCCGGACCATTGCGGTCTATGCCATAGAGCCGGACAAGCGCTTGCCGCCATCACGCGATCACCCGGTCTTGCTGAGCTATCTCGACGTCGTGATCCAGGGATATCTGCATCGCTTCGGACCGGATGGCGCCGCACGTTTCTTTCAAACCACCCAAGGCTGGGATTCCCCCATCCTCGATGACAGGGCCGCTCCGCAATACCCGCGGGCCCAAACCCTCACCGCCCCGGAACAGGCCTTTGTGGACGCGCATCTGACGGCGTTGAAGGCGCGCATCATCACGGATTGAGCAAGCGCCCCTCCGGTTGGATCGTCAGTGCCTCAGCGTCGATGCATGAAGAGCGAGAGGATCCGGCCATGCCGCCGCTGAAACGGCTCTTCGTCGCTCGCTGTCTCAGGTGACGGTGACGTCGTGTTGGGGATCACACGGCGCAAAAGCCCCCAGGCCACGGCACCAAAAAGCACACCGCCAACCGCCTGCCCGATCAGAACCCCCGGCGCCCCGAGCCACCATGCGCCCAGCATGACAAGCGGGACCGTTCCAAGCGTATGCCGGCCCCAGTTGACCAGCGTGGAATAGAACGGCTTGCCGAGATTGTTGAACGCCGCGTTGCAGACAAAAAGCAGCCCGTTGAAGAAAAAGACCAGCGCGAGCGGGCCGCAGAACAAAAATACCAGGTCGCGTGTCACCCCTTCGGCATCGAACAAAGCGGCAATCGGGCCGCGCAACCCAAAAAGCAACGCGGTCATGCCGCCCACGAACAGCGCCGTGAAAAGGATCGCGGCCTGCACCGCGCCCCGCACCCGTGCGCTGTCTCCCGCTCCCGCGTTCTGCCCGATGATTGGGCCGACAGCGCCGGACAGCGCAAAGATCACCCCGAAGGCGAGGGGCGTCAGGCGTCCGACAATGGCCATGCCCGCCACAGCGGCTTCGCCAAACTCGGCCATGGCCCGTGTGACAAAAGCCTGTCCCACCGGGGTTGCCAATTGCGTCAGGATCGCCGGAACGGCAATCGCCGCCACCATCCGCAAGTCGCCAAGCATCGCGCCGAGGGACGGCCTGTCCAACCCGCCATGCTTGCGAAAAATCGGCACAAGCGCGGTCGCGGCGATCACGAGACGCGCGGCCACCGACGCCAATGCCGCCCCGGTGAGTTCCAGATCGAGCCCGAAGATCAGAATCGGGTCCAGCACCGCGTTTGTGGCCCCGCCATACAGCGTTGCCATCATGGCCCCTCTTGCATCCCCGTGTGCCCGGAGGATGGCCCCGCCCATCATGCCGACCATCAGCGCCGGCAAGGTCGGCACGATGATCTGAAGATAGAGCACGGCAAGATCCGCCGTTTCGCCCTCTGCCCCCAGCAATTCCACGATCGCACGCAGGTTGAGCCAGACGACCGCCGCAAAAACCGCACCAAACACAACACCGAGAGCCAGCGCATTGGATGCCTTGGTGCGTGCGGCTTCCTCTTCACCGGCCCCGAGTGAGCGCGCCACAAGCGCACCCGCCGCGATGGCCATGCCGATCCCGAAAGAGGTCGTGAAAAACAGAATCGCGCCCGCATAACCAATGGCGGCGGCAAGCTCTGCCTTGCCGAGCATGGCGATGAAGATCATGTCGACGAAATCGACCGCGAAAATCGCCATCAGCCCGACCGAGGCGGTCAACGACATCACCGTGACGTGGCGGAACAGGTTGCCCGTCAGGAACTTCGCTTGATCCGCCATGGTCGTCTCCCGCTGCTGCGCGCAGAAAACGCGCTGAAAAATTCACAAGGTCAAAACCTGTGTCGCCGCGCGGATCACGGCGAAGCGGCGCAGGAGCCGCCGTTTCCACAACACCGCAAAGACCAGCCTACCAACAAAAGGCGCCGCCAGTTTCCTTGTATGCCTGCAAAACCCTCCAAGGGCGAGAGGTTCACCACACCCCACAAGCGCCGGCCCCCGTCAGCACGGGGTCACCTCTGTCTGCACAAGCGCGCGCCCGGCCGGACGGGCTTGCTCCTGCCGCAAAAATGCGGACAAGAGCGCCCCCGGCACAGGACGCGATCAGCGCAAGCCGGGCTTGACCTGCAGGAGCGGCATGAGCTCCGCCATTTCCGGGCCGCGCTGGCGCCCGGTCACCGCCTTGCGCAACGGCATGAAAAGCCCCTTGCCCTTGCGCCCCGTTGCCTCCTTCACCGCGGAGGTCCACGCGCTCCAGGTGTCGTCGGTATAAGGCGGATCGCCCAGCATCTCGAAGGCCTGCTCCACGAAGGCGCGGTCGTCCTCGTCGACAAGCGGCTCTGCACCCTCGCTGAAGAGCGTCCACCACGCCGCAAGATCCTTGCGCGTGGTGATGTTTTCGCGCGTGACCTTCCAGAAGAGCGCGGCCTTGTCCGCCGGCACGCCCAGCGCTGCCACGTCTTCGGCCACCGCGTCGAGTTCCAACCCGTGCAATTTCCGCGCGGTCAGCGGATAGAGGTCATCCACATCGAATTTCGTCGGCGCGGAGCCGAATTGCGACGGATCAAACCCGTCCGCGATTTCATCGAGGCTCATGCGCAGTTCCACCGGCTGCGACGAGCCCAGCCGCGCCATCAAAGACAACAGCGCTTCGGGTTCGACACCCGCCTCGCGCAGGTCCCGCAGCGACAACGTGCCAAGCCGCTTGGAAAGCGACTCGCCCTGTGGACCGGTCAGCAACGAATGATGCGCAAATGCCGGTGGCTCACCGCCCAGCGCGCGGATCATCTGGATCTGCGTCGCGGTGTTGGTCACGTGATCGTTGCCGCGCACCACATGAGTCACGCCCATCTCCATGTCATCGACGACGGAGGCCAACGTATAGAGCACCTGCCCGTCCGCGCGGATCAAAACCGGGTCCGACACGGATGCTGCATCAATGGAAACGTCGCCCAGAATGCCATCGTCCCATGTGATCCGCTCATGATCGAGCTTGAAACGCCACACCCCATCGCCACGCTCCGCCCGCAGCGCAGCCTTTTCGTCCTCTGACAAGGCCAGCGCCGCCCGGTCGTAAACCGGCGGCTTGCCCATGTTGAGCTGTTTCTTGCGCTTGAGATCAAGCTCGGTCGGCGTCTCGAACGCCTCATAAAACCGCCCCATGCCACGCAACCGGTCGGCGGCTTCCGCGTAACGGTCAAGACGCTGGGACTGGCGCTCCATCCGGTCCCATGTCAGGCCGAGCCATTCAAGATCTTCGCGAATCGCATCGACATAGGTCTCTTTCGAGCGCTCCGGGTCTGTGTCGTCGATCCGCAGGATAAACGTGCCGCCGGACTTGCGGGCGATCAGGTGATTGAACAGCGCGGTGCGCAGGTTACCCACATGGATATAGCCGGTGGGCGATGGCGCAAATCGGGTCACGGTCATGGGCTGGGCTCTCCTTGGAGGTTGCGTGTTTTCACAGCCGCGCCGATTTGTCCAGTTCTGCCCCTTCCCCTGACCCGTGGTGCCGATCATCATCGCGGCAAAACGGAAGGCCACACAGCTCATGAGCCAAATTCTGACACTGACCTTGAATCCGGCGCTCGATCTCGCGACCGAAGCCGCCAGCGTCCTGCCCGGGCCAAAACTGCGCTGTGCCGCGGAACGCGCGGAACCGGGCGGCGGGGGCGTCAATGTCGCGCGGGCGATCAGGCACCTCGGCGGCGCGGCGCTGGCTGCTGTGGCGCTGGGGGGCGCGCGGGGCGAGGCGCTCGCGGCGCTGCTTGCGCAGGCAGGGCTGGATACCTTGCGACTTGATGGGCCGGGTGAGACGCGGCTCAGCTTTGCCGTGACAGACCGCGCGACACACGGCCAATACCGCTTTGTGCTGCCCGGCCCGGTCTGGAGTGATGCGGCTATGGATCAGGCTACAGAAACCCTGTCGGCCGCCGCTGACCCGGAAGCCATCGTGGTCTTGTCCGGCAGCATGCCGCCCGGCGCCGATACCGGGTTCTGCACCCGCATGGTGGCCGCGCTGGGCCCGGGGCGTCGGGTTGTGATCGACACCTCCGGGCCGCATCTGGCCGCTCTTGCCGCCGGTCCGCAGCCGTGTCCGGAGATCTTGCGGATGGACAGCGAAGAAGCCGAAACGCTGACAGGCCGCGCGCTTCCTTCGCGCGGGGACAGCGCAGACTTCGCCGAAGCGCTGCGTGCCGGCGGGGCCGCGCGGTATGTGATCGTAGCGAGGGGGGCCGACGGGTCGGTGATGGCGGGTCCAAATGGGCGCGTGCATGTGAGTGCCGCGGATGTCCCGGTGCAATCGAAGATCGGCGCCGGGGACAGTTTCGTGGGTGGGTTTGTGCTGGCATTGTCGCGTGGTCAGCCGGCCCGGGAGGCGCTCCGCATGGGCGCGGCAGCGGCCTCGGCAGCCTGCATGACCAAGGGGACCGAACTATGCCGCAAGAGCGATGTGGCGCGCCTGCTGCCCGACACGGTTCTGACATCGCTCTGAATTGAACCTTTGCACCGCACAGCATGCGCCGCATGTCTGGCTAGGCTCAGCCCGTGGCGCGCTGCGCGTCAGTGGCGATCTCTTTCGGCCAGACCCACGCAGCCATCAGGACCCCCGCCGCGCCAAGCCCGCTCATGACGCACAAGGCCCATCCAAAACCCAACGCCTGGCCGGCCCAGCCCGCCAGCGGGTAGGACAGAAGCCAGCATGCATGGCTGAGGGCAAACTGTGCCGCAAAGAGTGCGGCATGGGTTCCCGCTTGTCCGGAGCGGCGGATCAACCGCCCCGACGGGGTCATCACCGCAGATTGCAGCGCGCCTGCAAGCATCAGAGCGGCAAGGCCAGCCAACACCGGCGGCGGCCCCTGTAGGGCCAGCAACAGGCCCGCCACAAGCCCCAGCCCGGCCAGTCCCGCCCCCGCGCGCAGCATCACCGTTCGGTCGGCGACCCGCTCCAGCAGGGCAGGAAGTGCAAGCGCGCTGGCCATGGACCCGGCACCGAACACCGCCATGGCCAGCGCGAGACCGCTTTCGCTGCTGCCATAGACGCCGCGCACGAGAACAACCGTGTTCACCAGCACAAACGCACCCACCATCGCCACGCAAAAGTTGAGAGACAGCAATCCGCGCAGGCGCGGCGTCAGGAGATATCGACTGATCCCCGCCGTCACCCGGCGACGAAACGACCCTTCCACCGCGCGCGCCCTTGGCACCCGCGCCAGAGCGACCAGACAGGCCGAGGCCAGAAAACCGAGCGCGGTGCCCGCAAACAGACTTTCGAACGGCACAAGAAGCAAGGCCAGACCGGCAAGTGCCGGACTTGTCAAATTCTCCATGTCATAGGCCAGTCGCGACAGGGAAAGGGCACGGGTGTACTCCCCTTCATCCGGCAGGAGATCCGGCAGAACCGATTGATAGGCCGGGGTAAAGGTTGCCGACGCGGCCTGAAGCACAAACACCAAAGCGAAGACCTGCCAGAGTTCGCTGACGAAAGGCAGGCACAGGGCGGCCGCCGCCCGGACCAGATCGGCGGCTATCAGAACGGTCTTGCGCGGGGCGCGCGCCACAAGGGCCTGCGCGATCGGCGACAGCCCGACATAGGCGATCATCTTGATGGCAAAGACGGTGCCAAGCACGCCGCCTGCCCCCTCGCCCGCGATCTCGAAGGCCAGAAGCCCCAGCGCGACCGTCATCAGACCCGTTCCAGTCAGCGCGACCACTTGCGCTCCGAAAAGCCGTGCATAATCGCGATTGTGTCTCAGCGGTCCCATGGCGATCAGCCTAGGGGCGACAGCCTGCCCTTGTATAGGGTCCGGAAGGGTTTCAGCGGCCGTTCACGCGCAGCCACGCTCGCACCGGCCCTGCGTCGCGGGCGCGGCCTGCGCGGCGCGGTCTTTTCAAGCCGGCGCGGTTATGGCAGGTCGCTGCCATGCGCCTCTTTATCGCCTTGCCTCTGCCAGACGATGCCCGCGCCGCCGTCACGGCGCTGCAAAGCCGCCTGCCCGACGGGCGGCCAGTGCCGGAGGAACAGCTGCATATCACGCTCGTTTTTCTCGGCGAACAACACGGCGATGCGGCAGAGGCCTGTCACGAAGCGCTCGAAACCCTCATGCTGCCCGCGTTTGACATCCGCCTGACCGGCCCGGTGCTTTTCGGCGGTCGGCACGGACGCGCGCTGGGGCTTCATGCCGATGGCGGCGCGCCTCTGGTGGCGCTGCATGACCGTATCCGATCCCGCCTGCATGGCGCAGGGGTCGACGTTGAAAGACGTCGGTTCCGACCGCATCTGACACTCGCGCGTCTGCGGGCGGGAACGGACCCCGCTGCGGGATACGAGACGTTGATCGGACATGACCTGCCGCCATTTGCGGCGGAACGCTTTTTGCTTGTCCATTCGACCCTCCGCCCCGAAGGTGCGCTGCATGAGACACTGGCCGAGTATCCGCTGGGGCTTTGCTCCGCATGACCTGACCATCCACGCCGGTCCCCTTGCCACGGGCCGCACCCCCGCTCGGGCGGTCATGATGTGGGCGTGGACCGGCGGCACCAACACCGGGGACCCGTGCCCGTGACCACGACAGACACCTCGTCCTCACGCTTTGAAACCGTTGCGCGCGCCACGGTGAGCGGCTTCCCCGAACCCTTTGCGGGGGCGGCGCGGCACGTTCTCTTGCGCGTCGAGGACATGCCCCCGGCGGAAATCCTGGCGGAGTTCGAGATGGACGACCCGCTCGAATTGACCGGGCTTTATGATGGCATTCCAATGACGGAAAAGAGCGTTTCGGACCCGTCTCCCTTTCCGGATACGGTCTGGCTGTTCCGGCAACCCATCCTGGCCGAATGGCGGGACAGGGGGGACGTTACACTCGACGAGTTGATCGCGCATGTGACCGTGCACGAATTTGCGCATCACTTCGGCTGGTCGGATGACGACATCGCCACCATTGACCGTTGGTGGGAATAACCGGCGGCCGCGAGCGGTCAACGCCCGGTCCGACGCTCAGCCAGGCGTGTCACCCATCGCCTCGCGCCAGTGCAGACGGCACAGGCTGACATACGTCTCGTTGCCGCCAATCTGGATCTGCGCCCCGTCGCGCAACACCGCCCCATCGTGCCCTTGCCGCACCACCATCGTTGCCTTCTTGCCGCAATGGCAAATCGTGCGGACTTCGCGCATCTCGTCCGCCAGTGCCAGAAGCGCGGCGGAGCCCGGAAACAGTTCACCCCGAAAGTCGACACGCAGACCGTAGCACATGATCGGCACGCCAAGGTCATCCACCGCCCGGGCGAGTTGCCATACCTGCTTGGCGGTCAGGAACTGCGCCTCATCGATGAACACACAGGCCACCGCCCCCTGTTCGAGCCGCGCAGCGATCTTGGCAAACAGGTCCGCATCCGTCTCGAAGCCGTCTGCCTCCCGGCCCAGCCCGATCCGGGACCCGATACGCCCCTGACCCGCACGCGTGTCGAGCGCGGCGGTCATGAGATAAGTCTCCATCCCGCGTTCGTTGTAGTTATGCGCGGCCTGCAAGAGCAGGGTCGATTTGCCCGCGTTCATCGTGGAGTAATGAAAATAGAGCTTGGCCATGGCGCGCTGATGCCCCAGACGCGAGGCTGAAGGCAAGGGCTCGGCGTCGGGAAACGTGGCATTTGTCGGGTTGCAGACAATAGCGCGGCACCGGAGCTCACAAGGGGGTTGGAACTCCGGCGCCGCAACAGGCCTGCAAGCACTTTGCCCGGATTTTGGACAAAACCCGCCAGACCCTGTTCTCCGGGGAGAAAACGGAGCCTGGCGGGGCCACAACACCGCCAGCGGTGTGGGCAAGCCGGTGCCCGTCTCGCTGCGGGCTTGAAAAGAGACATGACATTGCGCTGCCCGACCTTTAAGGGGAATATCGGCGCCCGGTTCCCGCTGGGGCATGCGCCGGCGGAAAAGCGAAGCAAGATGCAAGGGATGGCATGTCGACAGTCGGGCGGTATCTCAAGAAACACACCGAAGCCTTGGTCAAGGATATCGGGGTCGAAGCAGCCTGTGAGTTGACGGGCAAATCCAAGGCAACGCTTGGCCGCTATTATTCGGATTACGACGAGCACGCGGACAGGTTCATGCCGATCGACGCGGTGGCTGCTCTCGAAGAGGCGTCGAGCTATCCACATGTCACTTCGGCGCTGGCCGAACTCAAGGGCATCTCGCTGCAATTCGATGAACGGCGCCGCAATGAGAAAACGAGCGGTGGCGTGAATGCCGATGTGATTGCCCTGTCACAGAGATTTGCGATGCTGATGGCAGAATATCATCAATCCATTGCAGATGGCGTGATCACGGCCAATGAGGCCAAGCGGCTCCTCAAGGAAACGCTCACGATCCAGCAAGTGCTGATCGACATGAAGCTGCACCTCGAAGACGAGACGCAATAACGCACCGGACAGTCCGGGCCAGATCCGCACGAAACGCATCGCGATCAAGGCAGCAACCGCGAGCCTTGATGCGTTCTTTTTCGGATGGCACCATGTTGCCATTCTCGGAAAGGAGTTTTCATGCAGGACGATTTTGACGCTCAGGGCGCGGACGATCCCGGCCCCGCGGACGCCGCCCAGCCACCCTTTCTCACCGATCCCTATGAATTGCGGCAGCGCATACAGCAGCAGGGCCTGCCAATGCTCCATGCCATGCGGGACATCATGCGGCAGGTTCCTCCGGACCAGATGACCCTGTCGCCCTTCGGTGCAAAGGGTCTGGCAGAAGATGCGATGGGTGCCATGGCAGCGGATGCGCGCGCCTTTCTCGAAGAGCTGCCCGATCCCTTTCAGACCCCCGACGATCTGGACAGCATCGGCCTCGCCATTGCCACAAGCCGGCAAGACCGTGAGGAAAAACGCGAAGATCCGCGCCTTGGAAAGCTCATCTCGGTCTGGGCCGCATGGTTTGGCGGGTTCGCCCCAACCGGTCGCGACATGGGCAAACCCGTTGTCGTGCATGTGCCAATTTTTGATTACGTGGTCGATCCGTGGGTGGAAAAGGCGCTGACCGTGCAGGTGGATGCCGAGAACGAAACCGCGGGGAAAGCGTCTTTCGCGCTCAAGATCCGGGGCGTGGGGCTCTCAGGCTCCAGAAACTACGCGATCACCGATACGCGCTCCGGCGCACCGCGCGATCACAGCTTTCAGGTGGCTGTCCCCGTGTCTCTCACGCTGACGGAATATGAAGGGCCGATGCGGGGCGCCTATGTCTATACTGCCTGGCCAGGCGCACCGGAACCGCCGCGCACGCAACGCCCCCCGGACGCGCCGAATGGTGATGCGAGCTATGTGCACGTCACACCACCAGAAACCGCAAAGCCGCAGGTCGTTCCCTTTCTCAACAACGACGCTTTGGCGGAACCGACAACTCGCGCGATCAAGCGCGGGCATAGCCTGTCGGTTTCCGTGCCTTTCAAGATCGAGGATTGGCTTGAACTGGGGATCGACTGCGAGGCCACCGCGCGCATGGATATCGCGGTGACCGCCACCAAGAAAAAAGCTGATGCGCTCATGAAGCGGCAATTCAGGCTCGATGGGTTCAGGAAACCAACCATGATGGCCAAATGGGAGGTCTTTCCGGCCTCCTAGCCTCCGGCTCATCTGGATCCGGTGCGCATGTGCTGACCGGCAGCGCTGAACGGGCAGGTTCTGACCGACATCAGCGTGGCGCGGGTTGGAGGCCCAAGGCGATCCGTGCCGCGCCAAGACACCGGCGCAAACGTCAGATCAGGCGCCCCCAGAGATCGTATTCTCCCGCTTCATCCACCTCGACGGTCACGATATCGCCCGGCGTCAACGCTTCGAAGCCTTCGTCGATGAAGAGGTTGCCATCAATTTCCGGCGCGTCGCTCTGGGTTCGGCATGTGGCGCCATCGTCTTCGACGCTGTCCACGATCACCGGAATGCGGCGTCCGACCTTCGCTTCAAGCTTGGCTTCCGAAATGGCCTGCGCTTTCTGCATGAACCGCGCCCAGCGCTCCTGCTTGATTTCGTCGGGCACGTGATCAGGCAGCGCATTCGACCGCGCGCCATCCACGTTTTCATATTGGAAGCACCCCACACGATCGAGTTGCGCTTCGTCCATCCAGTCCAGCAGGACCTGGAATTCCTCTTCCGTCTCGCCGGGGTATCCAACGATGAAGGTGGAGCGCAGGGTGATATCCGGACACGCTGCGCGCCAAGCCGCGATCTCGTCGAGCGTGCGTTCGGCAGCCGCCGGTCGGGCCATACGGCGCAATGTGTCTGGATGCGCGTGCTGGAACGGGATGTCGAGGTAGGGCAAGACGCCGCCATCCGCCATCATCGGGATCAGGTCCCGCACATGCGGATATGGATAGACGTAGTGCAGCCGGATCCACGCCCCGAGCGACCCCAAATCCCGCGCCAGGTCCAGGATCGGGAATTTCGCCTCCCGATCCTTCCAGTCAGTCCCGTAGGCGGAGGTGTCCTGACTGATCACCAGAAGCTCGCGCACTCCGGCTTCAACCAGCTTTTCCGCCTCGCGCATCACCGCCCTGTGCGGACGCGAGGCGAGCCGACCGCGCATATCGGGGATGATGCAGAATTTGCATTTGTGGTTACAGCCCTCTGAAATCTTGAGATAGCTGTAGTGGCGTGGCGTCAGGCTGACGCCGGTCGCGGGCAAAAGGTCGATGAACGGGTCGGGAGCCGGGGGCACCGCCTTGTGCACCGCATCGAGAACCTGCTCGTATTGATGCGGTCCCGTCACCGCAAGCACCTTGGGGTGCGCTCCCGTGATGTAGTCGGGCTCCGCGCCCAAACAGCCGGTGACGATCACGCGGCCATTTTCGGCCAGAGCCTCACCGATGGCATCGAGGCTTTCCGCCTTGGCGCTGTCAAGAAAGCCGCAGGTGTTCACGATCACCGCATCGGCGCCGCTGTAGTCGGGCGAGATGCCATAGCCTTCGGCGCGCAACCGGGTCAGGATCCGCTCGCTGTCCACAAGGGCCTTGGGGCAGCCAAGGCTGACCATGCCGATCGTGGGCTGGCCGACGCGCGGACCGTCCATCGTGATTTTCGGAGCCGGGGCGAGGTCAGGACGGATATTTGGAGGATTCTGCGACATGGCTTGGGCTATACGCGCTGCCGCGCCGCACGAAAAGAGGCAAGCGCGATGCTGCCGGCGACCGGCCGCGTAGTCACATGCGAGATGAGACTGCGTGCGGTCCGTGAAGTCTGATTGCCATGTGTTGCCCTGATGCGGGGTCGGCATACCGGAGACCGCCCGGTGGCCTGCACGCATCCCGGTTCGGGTGCGACAGGCCAGGCGGCCGTTCAGCGGCGGCGATCACGCCGCGAGGACATGGGCTGGAACGCCACGCCCACATGGGCTTCGCAATAGGGCTTGCCCTGTTGCGTCGGCAAGCCGCAAAACCAGAAATCCGGCGTTGCGGGGTCGCCAACCGGCCATTTGCAGGTGCGTTCGGTCAGCTCCATGAGGCCCAGCTTCTTGGCTTTCTTTTCGATCTCGTTCACCCGGGCCAGCGCCTCGGGGCTGATCTCGTTGGCCGAGGGCTGCGGCGGCAGCGGCTGGCCTGCCGGAATGATTTGCTTGCGCGCGGGTGACGTGGCGGGCGGTTGCGCGGACTGGGTCTGCAATTCCGGGCGCGGTTCGGGCGTCGGGGCCGCGGCGGGCGGCGCTGCGGCCGGTTTCGACGGCTTGGCCTTGGGTTCCGCCTTCGGCTTGGCTTCGCTCTTTGCCGGTGACGCGGCGGTTGCGGCGCCGGAGCCCGCACGGTTCGAAAGCCCGAGACGGTGGACCTTGCCGATCACCGCATTGCGTGTCACGCCACCAAGCTCCTTGGCGATCTGGCTGGCGGACTGGCCTTCGCCCCACATCTTCTTGAGCAGCTCGACGCGTTCATCGGTCCAGGACATCGGTGTTCCTTTTGGATAAGCCGGCGCGACATGGCCGACGATCTGATCGAAAAAGGCGACCCCGGTTGCGGGCCGCCTCAACATTCCGGGTTAGCGCCCTATTCTAATCATCCATTTCTGAGTTACAAGGCGCGGCAAAGGCCGCAAGCGCCGAAAGGATCAATACTGGCATGAGTGAAACACCCCAATTGAGTGATGACCCCGCCACGCGCACCGGCTTCGCCCCGGGAGATCGCCGGTTTGGACGGGTTAACTGGCTCGGCCTCTATACCTTGGCCGCGCGCGAGATCATGCGCTTCACCAATGTCTGGACGCAGACGCTTCTTGCGCCTCTGGTCACCGCGGGGCTGTTCATGGTGATCTTTACCATCGCGATCGGCCCAAGGCGCGGAGATGTCATGGGCGTGGATTTCACCACCTTCATCGCCCCCGGCATCCTGATGATGACCGTGATCCAGAACGCCTTCGCCAACACCTCCTCTTCGATCGTGATCTCAAAGGTGCAGGGCAATATCGTCGATACGCTCATGCCGCCGCTGTCGGGAGGCGAATTGGTGCTGGGATATCTCGCCGGTGGCGTGGCACGCGGCGTTCTTGTGGCGATTGCCATCACGCTGGCGTTCTGGCTGTTTCTCGGGATCGTCCCGGCACATCCTCTGGTGATGCTGGCCTTTGTGGTGCTTGGCGCCGCGTTCCTGTCGTCGCTTGGCATGGTCGCGGGGATCTTTGCCAACAAGTTCGACCAGATGGCGGCGATCACCAATTTCATCGTCACGCCGCTCGCCTTCCTGTCGGGCACCTTCTACTCGGTCGAGGCACTGCCCGAAGGTCTCTACCAGATCACGCATCTGAACCCGGTCTTCTACCTGATCGACGGGGCGCGCTTTGGCATGATCGGGGTGTCGGACAGCCCGCCGTTGCTCGGCTTTGCGGTGGCGAGCGCGGCGACGGCGGCTGTATGTGCGCTGGCGTTGTGGTTCTTCCGGACGGGGTATCGGCTCAAGGCCTGACCCGGACCTGCCCGCCGGATCGAGGGGGCGTTCTGCTGTTCCACCGCGGCCGCCGCCCCCCTTTTGGACCCGTGGACGCAAAATCCGCGCGGCGCTTCAGACGCCGTGCCACCCCCCCGCACGCCAAGCCGCGATCCGGCCAAAGGAGGACCGGACCGCTGGCCAGACCCGCTCAGCGGACCTGCGCCGCCCCTTCGGCAAGCGCGCCCAGCTTGGCATAGGCAATTTCCGGATCGACCGCGCCGAATCCGGCGAAGGTTCCGAATCCGCAATCGGACCCGGCAATCACCCGGTCGTGGCCGACGATATCGACGAAGCGCTCGATTCGTTGCGCCACAAGGTCGGGATGCTCGACAAAGTTGGTCGTCGTGTCGACCACGCCCGGCACCAGCACCTTGTCTGCCGGGATATCCGCAGCGCGGTCGCGGAACACGGTCCATTCATGGCCATGCCGCGGATTGGATGTCTCGAACAGGGTGTAGCGCGCCTTGGCGGACATCAGCGTGTCGAACATCGTTGCCATCGGAATGTCACAGATATGCGGGCCCTCGTAATTGCCCCAGCAAATGTGGATCCGCACTTGCTCTTCCGGCACATCGGACAGGGCATGGTTGAGCGCCTCGACATGGCTCGCCGCGACCTTCAAGAACTCCGCGTCGCTCAGATCCGTAAAGAGCATGTGCCGTGACAGCGCGAGATCGGGGCAATCGAGTTGCAGATCCAGCCCGGAGGCGACGATGGTTTCGTACTCCTCCTTCATCGCATCGGCGAGCGCGGCAAGATACGCCTCCCGCGTCTTGTAGAAATCGTTCTGCAAGAACAGCGAAATGACACCCGGCGAGGCGGCGTTCATGAAACCGCGCTCGGCGCCATGCTCGGCCATCGCGGCCTTGAGGTTGGCAATGTCCTTCTGCAACTCGCCCTGCCCCTTGGACTTGACCTCTCCGACACACATGGGACGAGCGTATTGCGGTGTGCCGCCATCATCGGCGAGGCGCTTCAGAAAGCTCGGGAAGCGCTTGAGGTCCGCGGGCGCGTTGCGCGGGCTGTCGCCATCAAACCCGGTGTAGCGATCCTTGACATAGGTGGCATAGCTGATCTTGGAGGTCTCGCCATCGGATACGATATCGATGCCCGCCGCGCGTTGCTTGCGCACCGTTTCCGATACCGCGGCGGTCATCGCCGCATCGAATGCGGCCGGGTCATAGGGTTTTCCATGCTCGCGCGCAAAGATGAAATCGACCACCTCCTGCGTGCGGGGGAGTGATCCGACATGGGTGATCTGAATGGTCATGGTCTTTCCTTTGTCCTTGCCCTTGTTCTTGCGCAGCCCGCCCCGTGAGCCGGCCTATCCCGCTTTCGAGTGTGCTTTGTCGGCGTCTGGCCAACGCGCCGCGCACCGATGGTCGAGTGTTTCTTGCTTTGGGTTGGCGATCAAGAGGTCAGAGCTTGATGCCCATGAGGATCGAATGGCCGGCGCAATCCGGATCGTCGGCCAGAAAGGCGCTCATCCGCATCCCGGCCTTCTCGAGGCTTGCGGCGTAGTCGGCCGGTGACAGGCTGGCATGATACACGGTCTCGCCCTGCACCGTGCCGGTGACCTCGCCCGCCATTGGCCCGACCGTCACCATAAGCACACCGCCCGGCCCAAGGTGCTTTGCCAGACGCGGCAGGCAGGCGCGTTGTTCATCCGGTGTCAGGTGGAAGAAGCTGTTCCAGCCGACAATGCCGTCGAAGCGCTCCGGCAGATCCAGAAACCGCATGTCGCCCTGCCGCCAATCACCATCCGGCCAACGCCGCCGCGCAATGTCGAGCATCGCCCCGGCGTAATCGACACCCGTGAGCCGGAAGCCCTCGCCGATAAGCCATGCAGAGATCGGCTGACCGCTGCCGCACCCCAGATCGAGCACCCGGCCACCGCGCGGCAAATCGCGGGCAAAACGCGCAAGCCAGCGCGCCTCGAAGAACGCCCGGCTGCGATGCCGGTCAAACCCTTCCGCGTGACGCTCGTAAACCGCCCGTGTCTCCTCCGGCAGACCGGGATGGCCCAGCGCCGTGCCGGGAGGGTCGCTTTGCGACCCGCTCATCCGGTCCATGTCGCCCCGGCCGGATCGCCGGTTGCAACCACGTGGTAAAGCGCCGCGTCCCCGGTCATCGCGGGATAGGCCGTGTGCGCGAGCCCCTCCGGAACGCTCATCGTGTCGCCCGGTGCCAAGACCGTTTCGCCGCCATCCCAGACGACGCGCCAATGGCCGGTCACGGGCATCAGCACCGAGGGGTGATCATGGCTGTGCATCGCCTCGGTCGAGGACCCGCGCGTCATGAAGGCCACCTCGAATCCGGGTTTGTCGCGCAGCACGCCGGTCTCGCCGATCACCAGCACCGGCTTGCGATCCGCGAGCGCGTGCAGGTCCCAGTAGCGCGCCACATATCCCGGGACCACGTCTGTTGTGCTCGGTTCGGGATACCCCGCCAGATCCGCTTCGCTCAAAAGCGGCATCGGACCAACATCGTTGGGCAGCGCCTCGCCCTTCTTGGTGTCGTAAAGGCGGCCGTTTTCACCCAGAACAAGCCCGTGTGCGCCCGCCTCCTCGATCACCTGCGGCGCCCAGATCACACCGCCCCCCGCATCATCGCCGCCGAGGACGGCCATGATCATCCCGTAGTCTTCGCCGATATTCTCGAATCCGCGAAAGATCCCCGTGGGAATGTTGAAGATGTCGCCTTTTTCCAGCACGACCTCGCCCGCATCGCCGTGGCGCCCCCAGAAGAAGCGCCAGCGCCCGGACAGCACAAAGAACACCTCCGCCGTTCGGTGACTGTGCAGCGAGTTGCGGCATTTCGGCGGCTGACCGGCCGCTCCGATGTTGAAGCCATGCGGGATCGCGATGTGCACATGCTGGTCCGGGCTTTCCGACACGCCGCCACCGATGATCGTGAAGTTTTCCTTCTGGTCCGATCCGGGGGTGTGCGCGTCGATAAACGCGGTCTTGCAGGGTTTGAGTTCGCCATAGCGGACGATGCGGGACTGCATGTCGGCGGGGGTCATGGGGTCTTGCTCCTTGGTTGGCCCTCATCCGCCCGTTGGGCGGCCTCGGATAAAATGTCGTCGGCGCCGATCCGGATCACCCCGGCGCGCGGGTCTGTCTCGCCGGCTAAACGGCGCCTGTCTTGAGCAGGATCTGCTTCCACACGGACGTCTCGTCGAACAGTGTATACTCGCGCCGAAGCCGCGGCCGGGCGGCCCCAAGGGTGCCAAACTCGGCATGGGTAATCCCGAGCACATAGACCTCCGCACCGGTGGGCCGCCCGAAGGCGCCCCAGCCGTCATGCCTGCCATGCAGGCTCCAGCGCACGGCCGCACGCGGCGGCATATGCGGGTCTTCGCGCCCGATGACATGCTCCACGGTGAAGGTGGCCGACGGGAACGCGGCGCGCAGCCCCATCCAGAAGCGATCCGCCGGAGCCCAGCCATGCCCGGTGACCGCGCCGGGATATTCCAGATGCGCGGCACGATCATACTCGCCTTCGATCGCGGCCATATCCGCGCCCATGATGCGGGAAATCAAATCCGCCAGCGTCGCGCCCCAGGGGTTGTCATTGCCGCGCCCGGTATAGGGGCCGGGTTGATCCACCTCCGGGCTGAGGGGCTTCACGCAGGCATCCGGCCCCCCTTCCCGCGCAATGAGATCCCGCGCATAATCCGCCGGGTCCCACCCCATCTGTCGCACGATCGCGCCCTGGTCGCGGATCAGCCATTCGTCGTCGATCACGTTGTTTCTGGCGTGGCAATCGGCAAGGATCCGGTATTGCAGCGGCTTTCCGGTCGCCTTGCCATAGACCCCGTCGCCAAGATGTGTCGCGGTCGAAATGATCCGGTGCGAACTCAGCATGCCCTCTTCCGGCGTGCCGGACCAGATCACGTCCTCCCCCAGAAGCTGCCGGTCCGGGAACTCCGCCAATGTGGCCATGGTTGCTCCGATGACCGTTTCATTGCCAACCACCACCGAGCCGGGAGACCGCACAACGATATCGGGCGCATAGTAGCGATGCAGCGTGGCAATGCCGCGATCTTCCCAGATTTCCTTGGTGATCCCGATGATGTAATCGGGAAAATCCGCGAATTTTGCATCAAAGCCAGTCATCGGGCTGGCGTTTCCGGATGTCGCATCGGTCGTCATGTCAGGGGGTCCAGTCGTTGGGAATACGGGCGGAGCCGCGCAGAACCAGCGGGCTCTCGATAAACAGCTCAAGTGTTGGAGCATCCGGATTCTCGATCTGCTCGAGAAGAAGCTCCACAGTTTTCTCCACCATCAGGTTTGCACGCTGCCGCACGGTGGTCAGGTCATAAGCGGCCCAACCGGCCGTGGGCACATCGTCGAAGCCGACAACGGACACGTCATCTGGCACGGACAGGCCAAGCTCCGTGCGCAGCACGTCCATCACGCCGAAAGCCATATAGTCATTCGCCACAAAAACCGCGTCCGGCCGGTCCGGGCCGGAAAACATGCTGCGCGCCGCATCACGCGCCTGTTCCATGACAAAGTTGCCGACCGCGCGCGCGTGCAGCGTCATGCCTGCGGCGCTCAGCGCCTCACGGAACCCAAGCTCGCGCTCGATCTGGGTGGAGGCGCCCTCCCAGCCCGCAATATGCGCGATCCGCTTGTGACCGCCGGCAACCAGCAATTCCCCGACCCGACGCCCACCCGCGCGGTTGTTCGACATCACGGCGGAGGAGCCGTGCCCCTCCTGCGTCCGGTTGAAGAAAACCACCGGGACGCCGGCGGCCTTGCATCGCTGCGCGAGATCCGAGCTCAACGCAACCGAGGCCGCGATGATGCCGTCGACCTGATAATCGAGGATTTCCTCGACAACCGTGTCGATGTTCTTGGCCGTCTGTGACGCCATGAAAATCAACACGTGATATCCTTGGGTCTGCAAGGCGTTGGACAGTTTTTCAAGCGCGGCGGGATAGAAGTGGTTCTCCAGATACGCCACCACAAGTCCGATGATGCGGCTGCGCCCAGAGACCATCGCTCGGGCCAGAACATTCGGACGGTAACCAAGTTCCGCGGCGGCCTTGCGCACCTTGGCCGCCGTGGCAGGCGATGCCGAGGCGCCGGGCGTGAAAACACGGCTTACCGCGGATTGGCTGACCCCGGCACGGCGGGCGACCTCGGCAGATGTGATCCGACCGCTCACGAAGCGCCTCCATGGCCATCAGCACACGCCGGGCTGCGCTCCGCGCCGTCGTGATCGCAGGTGGTCGAAGGCTCTGTCCGTGGTCCGACGGGCCTCGCCGTCAATGCGCAGATCCGACAGGTCATTCCGCCGTCCAGCCGCCATCCACAAGGATCGCGCTGCCCGTGATCATCGCGGCCGCATCGGACGCGAGAAAGACCGCCACGCCCATCAGGTCCTCGACCTCACCCGCCCGTCCAAGCTTGATCTTGTCCTCGATCCAGGCCCGCCGCTCGGGGTTTTCAAATGTCGGCCGCGTCAGATCGGTGAGCACGAAGGTCGGACAGATCGTGTTGATCCGGATGCCGGCCTTGCCCCATTCGATGGCCATCGCCTTGGTGAAGCCCTCAACCGCGTGCTTGGTGGCGCAATACACACCCCGATCAATCCCGCCCACATGGGCCATCTGCGAGGAGATGGTGATGAGTGATCCCGGCTTGCCCGCTGCAAACAGCCCCTTGGCCACCGCCTGAGCGAGGAAATAAGCCCCCTTCACGTTCAGATCGGTGACGATGTCGTAATCCGCCTCCCGGGTCTCCAACGCCGGAGAATGCCGCGCAAGGCCGGCCGAATTGAGCAATATGTCAAACGGGCCTGCCGAGGCGACGGAGGCTGCGGTGGCCTCGACATCCGCCACATCCATCGCCATGGCGTCCGCCTCACAGCCTTCCGCACGCAAGGCGTCCGCCAACGCCTGAAGCGCCTCGATCCGTCGCGCGGCGAGCGTGACATGCGCCCCGGCCCGCGCCAGCGCAACCGCACAGCCCAGCCCGATCCCGGAGGAGGCCCCAGCCACAAGGGCGCGCCGGCCGTCGAGGCGGAAAGACGGGGTCTTCGGCAGGGACATCGTCATCGCTCACTTCCCTCCCGGAACGGTGATCGGCGCAACGGTGCGCGCCTTGTTGAATTCCCGCATGCGGCCCAACACGTCGACGCCCACCTGCCGGTAGAAATCCAGCAGATCGACCAGAACCCAGTTTTCCCGGATCAGCCCCTCTTCCACGCGCCAGAAATCCAGACTGCGCAGCAAGACCTCGCGCCCCGTCGGAGCAACACCCATCCAGCCGTCACCCGACAGCGTCAGCCGCATGTTCGGCCAACCGGTCTCGGCGGCATACTGACCCTGCCCGATCCAGTGCGACATCAGGTCCCCCATCGCGTCGAGCTTGCGGTCCGGCATGGCGCGCAGGAACGGGATCTGGTGCCAATTGCGAAACCCGGGCACCCCGCGCGCGGTGCCGATGCCCGCGGGCCCATACCAATTGAAGCGCGGATGCCAATACGTGTCGAGTTTCATCACCTCCGGGCCGCCTTCCGACGGATACCGGCAAAGGTCGGTGAGCATCGCAATCACCAGATCCACCGCCGCCTGCCCGTCACCTTCGATCGCCAACCCGTCCTGCGTCATCGGCGCCGGTGTGGCGAGGAACTTGCCAAGCTGCGGCGCCATCGGCCAGGCACCGGCCTGCATCATCAGTTCCGGAATGTCCCAGATAGCCTGCATTTCGGTGACAATGCCCGCCTCAATCCGGAAGAACTCATGATACCGCATATGCGCCAGATGTCCGGTCGGGGGGATGTCGAGGAACGGCGCCGTGAAGGTGCCCATATATTGCCCCATGCAGCCAATCCAGTGCTGGCCCTGCGGGGTCATCCCCTCGACAACGATCATGTCGCGGCGTTCAAGATCCGGCATCGCGCGCAGCAGGGGCCCCAGACAGGCGTCCCACCACCCGGAGCCGCCGCTCTGATCGTCAAACGGATGACACAGGCGCAAAGGCGCATCCGCCGCAAAGGCCGCCTGCACCGCGGCCGCACCCGTCTCGGCTTCCACCGCGCGCAAGGCCGCGCACATGTCATCGAATTTCGCCCTGTCCACGACGCTCATCATCCCAGTTTCTTCTGTCCGGAAATACCTCCGGGGGTGCGGGGGCAGCGCCCCC
>NZ_JAFMPQ010000025.1 GCF_020667845.1 Cognatishimia sp. F0-27 | reverse complement strand
CTGCGCCGCTTTCAGAGCCCGACAAACGGTGATGCGTGCCCATGTTTCAAGCTCTCCACGGGCGACGCCGCCAGACGGACACGGCGACGCCGGGCCCATGGCTTGATGCGCGCCACTCAGAACGCGTCTTTGGTTCCTGTCAGCGGGTTCACCGCATTCTCAAGATCATCCGGGTTGCGGACATAATAGACCAAGAGGTCGAACCGCTTGCTCGGAGACCGTCCCTCGTAAATACCGTTGACGATGAAATGCAGCGCGGGATCCATGCCGGAGCGGCGCACGTCGGCATATCGTTGCGTGTACCAATCCGCGTCAAACAGCTTTGACTCGGCAACCTTGGCGGCTTCGGCTTTCTGAAAAGCCGTCGGGCCGCGTCGCCACAGAATGCGCGGCCGGGTGCGCAACCGCCTGATCAACCGCTGACGCAGCTTGAGTTGCACCGCCTTGCGCGCATCTTCCATCGTCTTGTTGCGCATCCGTTTGCGCAGCTGGTCAAGGTCGTCCATCACCGACCCAAGCATTTCGGCACCGGTGTCTTCAGCCTCGCGCAGCGCGCGTTCCGTGTCCGCAAGCTGCTCTTTCAAAGCGTCGATCTCGTCTTGCAGCGCTTGCACCTGCGCGCCGGTATCCTGCGTTCTGGCCGCATCAAGGGAGGTCCGGTCACCGCGCAGCAGAGCGCACATGATCGCGGTTTCTGCCTCCTCGGGATCGAGCGTTTCGAGCCCGTCGAAAGCATGCGCTTCATCGGCACCGGTCAGACACATCACCTGCGCCGCTCCGGGACTGGCAAGAACCGGCACGGCGAATGCTTCCAGCGTATCGCTGAGATTCATCCACTGGTCTGCATCAAGACCCTCGGTTGCAATCACCATCACCGAAGACGCCGACAGCTGACCGAGGATTGCGAGCCAGTCTCCGTCCTCACAGACGCTCAAGAGAGGCGCATCAACGCAGAGCACATCCACGGATCCCGGTTCGAAATCCGCAAGATCCAGCCGCGCAGCGTCGTCCGCGATCACCTGCGTTTGCGTGCGCACCCGGTCCGTGGCGGTCATGATCCGGACGGCGGTCTCGCAGGACACCGGCCCGGCCGCGACGACGAGAGCGGGGCGCAACGAGTCCACCAGCCAGGCGGCAAACGCATCGGCAGGCGGTGTGACGTGCCCATACCAGAACCGCGCCTTGGCCATGAGCAGCTCAACGGCATTCCGGTCCGACAGGGAGGCAGGATCTGAGGTCATGAAGAGGTTCCGGTGATCTCCAAACGCGCCCGCGATCCCTAGAGAAGCGTCGCGAGACTTGCAACAGGATCCGCGCGGCGCAGCCTGTGCAGGACCGTGGTGCTTGTCGCACAGCAAGCGGCACCGGTGCCGCAATCAGCGAGACCAGCGCCGCCGCGGCTTCAACGGCTGTCCATCCGCGCCGCGCGGGTGTCATCCGGCATCAGATGCACACCCGACCAGCGCGCACCGACCGTCAGGTGGCCAAAGGAACCGCGCTCGCGCAGCAGCGCCGCAGGCACAGATGTCGCCATGGCATAAGCCTGCGCCGGAGCAACGCCCACCTTGCCGATCAGGACCGAGAGCGCGCGCGGCATGGTCACATCAGCGCCCGCAAGCGTTCCATCTTCGAGCGTCAAGCGACCATCGCGCCGCAAAACACGTCTCGCGTTGAGTGTAAATTCCTTGATATCGGACCCGACCGTGGACATGGCATCCGTCACCAGAAACACGCCGCCCGGCGCGTTCTTGGCGGCCAACGCCGCGCGCATGGTGGCGGGATGCACGTGAATGCCATCGGCAATCAGGCCCGCCGAAACGGAGCCTGCCCGCAATGCAGCCCCCACAAGGCCCGGTGCGCGGCTTTCCAGCGGGCTCATGGCGTTAAAGAGATGCGTCACGCAGGACGCACCTGCCTCGAACGCCGCCATAGCCGTGTCGTAATCGCAATCCGTATGCCCAAGAGACACGACAACGCCGTCCGCGCTCAGTCGGCTTATCTGATCCGGTGTAACGGATTCCGGCGCAACCGTTAACATGAGGTTGGCAATCCGCATCGCCGCATCGCGCAGCACCGCTTCATCCGCGGCAGTCATCGGTCGTATGAGAGAGGGTGCATGCGCGCCCTTGCGGGCCAGCGAAAGATGCGGCCCCTCCAGATGCAGCCCCACGATGCCCTCCACGCGCTCTGCCATAGCTTGTGCCACGGCATCGATCGCGGCGGCGGTCTTGTCCGGCGTGTCCGTAATCAGCGTGGGCAGGACGGCGCTTGTGCCGGTCGCGCGATGCGCCGCAGCGATGCGCGCCAATCCCTCGACCGTGGTCTGGTCGTTGAACAGAACACCGCCGCCGCCATTGACTTGCAGATCGACAAAACCCGGCAACAGCGTGCCACCGGACAGCGCCTCTGTGGCAAACGCCTCTGGCACCGCGTGCCGCGCGACGATTCCGGCGATCTCGTCTCCGTCGAGAAGGAGCGCGTGATCCTCATGCAGAGCCGCTCCGTCGAAGATCGCGGCGCCGATCATGGCCTTTCTTGTCATACCGTCTCCGTCACCTTGCGCAAATGGCGCGGCGCATCGGGATCGACCCCGCGGGCCCGCGCCACCTGCTCGACCATGGCGTAGAACGACACGATCAGCGAGAGCGGATCGGTCAGCGGGTGGCCGGTCCGGGCGACGGGCAGCACGGTCGCCCCCTTGGCGCGCCCGGAGGTGACGAAAACATGCGCGCCCTTGGATGCCAGCGCGTCAGCCACCGTGACGAGCGCCTCTTCTGCGGCATCCGCCGCGGCAAGGCCGATCACGGGGAAGCCAGTCTCGACGATCGAGACCGGGCCGTGCAGCACCTCTGCCGATGAGTAGGATTCCGCGTGCACCTGACAGGTTTCCTTGAACTTCAGAGCCGCTTCGTTCGACATCGCGTAAGACGGGCCGCGACCAAGGCAGAACAACGACGGCTGATCCGTCACCGCCGTCGCCAGTTCTGACCAGTCCTGTCGCGTGGCGCGATCGAGAACCTCAGGCAAGTCCCGGATCGCGCGCAAAACCGCGCTGTCCTGATGCCACTCCGCCAGAAGCCAGAGCCCGGCAAGCGCGGAATTCACGAAAGTCTTTGTCGCAGCGACGCTTTGTTCCGGGCCCGCGTTCAAGTCGAGCGCGTGCGTGGTTTCGGCGGCAAGGTCACTGTCCGGATGATTGGTGAGCGCGATGGTCAGTGCGCCTTCTTCCGTGGCCATGCGGGCCATACGCACAATATCCGGGCTCTTGCCCGATTGAGAAATCGCAAGGCAGGCGCCGCGCGCAAGCCGAAGGCGCTTGTTGTAGACAGACGCCACTGAAGGCCCGACCGACGCCACGGGCAAACCGGCCATCAACTCACTGGCATATTTCAGATAGGTGGCAGCATGGTCCGAAGATCCACGCGCGACCGAGACAAGAAAAGCCGGATCGGCTTCGCGCAGCGCGTTGGCTGCGCGCTTCGTGGCGTCGCGGCCCTCTGTCAGGAGCCTGTCGGCGGCCCGTGGAATTTCGAGGATTTCCCGTCGCATATGGGTTTCATTGACCATCATCGTTCCTTTGCTGCCACGGCAGGTGGCGATGCGTGCCGGGACCGCGCAAGATCCTGACGCGCCGAGGGTCCAAGACCCGTAGCAGGGGCCAACGCGCTCATGGGGATTCCGTGAAAGTGTCCTGCGCCAGCCGTTCGGCAAGATGGAGCGCCCCGTCCAGCGCTGTCCCACTTGGTGCCACGATGCGAACCCCTTCCAGAGTGAGATAGGGCGCATAATGCGGCCCGACACCGCCGGACAGGCACAGCAGTTCTTCCGCCCCCTCGGCACCGAGTCGCGCCCCTCCGACGCCAAGCGCGGAAAGCGCACGGTCAAGATAATCCGCACCGCGCTGCATCAGCGCGCGCCCCACCGCGTCACCGCGCTCCGCCGCCGCGACAATCCGCGGTGCCCAGTCGGCGAAGTCAGCGGGCCGCGCCGTCGCCGCTCCCAACACCAAACCGGTCGGCTCGCATTTTTGGGCATCAAGCACCTCGTCTGTCAGAGGCGACGACTCCGCCAACCCATCAACCGCGAGCAACACATGCTCAAACAAGGACTGGCCCAACCACGCACCGGAGGCCTGATCCCCGAGGATCATGCCCCAGCCCCCGACACAGCGGATCTTGCCATCCCTTTGTGCCGCGACAAAACTGCCGGTCCCGGCGGCAACAAGAGCCCCGTTCCGCGAGCCCAGCGCGCCCGCAACGAAGGTCGGACGATCATCGGTCACCACGCAGCGCCCGAAGGGCAGTGCTCCTGACACCGCATGCGCGTCCTGCTCGGTCAGGACACCCGCAAGACCGACATGAGCCACGGCATCGCGCAGGGCGTCATCGTCCAGCCCCGCCTGCCGCGACGCCGCATCGATTGCGTCAAGAACCGCTACGATCGCACCGGCCCGATCCGTGGTGACATTCGCCGGTCCGGCATGGGCCAGCGCCAGCCTGTCACCGCCCGGCCCGACAATCGCGATCCGGCATCCGCTGCCGCCGCCATCAATCCCCACAAGAATGCTCTGCCGCGCCATGCTCGGTTTTTCTCGTATGCCTGTTGCCCGGTCCAGTGATAGCGAGATCATGCGCCCCGCGCCATCCACTGCGACGCGGCACGTTCCGGTCGCTCGCTACGCAGCGCGGCGCTGTGCGAGGCCCCTGTAAAGCCGCGTCGCCGTGATCGCATCGCGGGCGCACCCTGCCCGGACAAGGGGGCGGTGGCGCACCCTTCGGCCACGCCCGGGGACGGTCCTTCTCACCCGCGATACAAAACCGTGGCGCGATTGCCGGTCAGGATGCGGGCACGAGACGTTTGCCCAAAGCGCCCATCGTCCATTCGGCAAAATCCAACAACAACGCATCGCTGGCCGTGTCAAAGGCAGCGATGATGGTGGTGGTTTCCGTGCTGGGCGCGAGCGCACTGGCCGTGAATGTGCGGCTTGCAATGATCGACGCATCGCGCTCGCGCACCATGCGGGAGGTCATGTTCATCGTGACAAGCGCGCTTTCGCCATCCGCAGCCACCTCGGCCTGGAAATCGACAAGCTCGGTGACGATGGCAAAATCGCCAGCCCCGGCGAGGGGGCGCCGACCGACATAGCGCACGCCGCCGGTGTTGACCAAGGCACGCAGCATCAGGGTTTGCAGCATCACCGGCACTTCGTCGCCCCAGCGCACTTCCGGCAGATACTGCGCCTCAAGCGCGTTGGGCCGGATCAGGATCCGATCCGTCGACAACACACCGCTTGTGGTCGGCAATTCGACGATCACGTCGCGCGCCAGCGCCGCGCCGCGCGCCACGGGTGCGCCCTCCGGCGCGCGCAGTTCGTATACGCTGAGCGGTGTCGTGGCGTCCCCGAGGGCACCAAGGGTCGAGCAAGCCGACAAGGCGCACAGGGCGAGGATGGAAAGAACGGGTCTGAGCCTGGCAGAGCGCATGTATGACACCTTGTCTTATCGTCTGAATTCTGGGGAATCGCGGTTGAGCAGGAACCGCGCCGGGTCGCGTTGGATCTGTTGGGTGAGGCGATCGATGTTGCGGATCAGCCCCCGTGTTTCATCGGCCAGCCTTGTGACTAGCGGCAAGCCATCCTGTGTAAAGGTGGTCACCGACGGACCGGCCTGCCGGATGACCCCGTCCAGCGTGCGGAACGCTTCCCCGGCGGAACGGCTTGCCGATGTCAGCTCGGCGCTGATCTCGGGCAAATCGTCCGATACGGTCGCAATGGCTTCATTCAGCGCGGTCAGGCTGTTTTCGAGACCGGTGATGATCCCGTCGATATCTTCGTTGATCACCCGGTCCGCGCCGATAAAGGCACTCTCGGCCGCAACCAGCGCGCTTTCACCGGTCGCCAACGCGCTGTTGATGGCGTCAAGCGTAGTATTTGCGTTGGCAAAGGTCTCTGTGACCTGCAACAGCGCCTGATTGGCCGATCCGGTGACGTCCTCGATGCTGCCACTGGCTCCGGACAGATCGGCGGCCACGGTCTGAACCGCGGCCGTGGCGGTCTCGATCCCGGTGCGGATATCCGCCACGATGGCAGGCAAATCGGTCTCCACCGTGCTGGCAACGCTCTCAATGGCTTGCGCCGCATCGGCAACCGCCGCGCGGGTCTCGGCGAGAAGCGGCGCACCGCTTTCCTCAAGCAGCGCATCAAAGCTCTCGGCAGCCTCATCCACCGTCTCGAACGCCGCGCTCACCTCTTCGATGACCGCATCCACAGCCGCAAGCGTGGCCTCCGCCTCGGTCAGACGGGCCGTCGCCGTTTCGCCCGTGGTGTTGAAGGTCTGCATCAGGCCGCGCGCGTCGGTGCTGATTGCGTCGACATCGGCCTGCAGTGCCGCAACCGCAGCACGCAGATCGGCGGTCGTCCGGGCAAGATCTTCGGCGATGAAGGCATCCGCGCCGCTCAGGGTCGTCTGCACGGCATCAGCGGTTTCCGTGAGCGTGGTATCGAGCCGCGACACCGCACGGTCAAGCCCGTCGCTCAGCGTCCGGGTCGCATCGCTCAGGGAGGTGTCGAAGGTGGCCGTCGCGCTGTCGAGCGATTCGCGCAACGCGCTCGTCGTCTGGGTCAGCTCGCCGGTGATGAAAGTATCCGCCCCTTCCAGCGTGCGCCGCGCCGCGCCCAGCGTCTCCGTCCCGGTTTGCAGCAGCGCCTCGGCATCGTCGGTCAAGCCGCCAATGCGCGCCAGCGTGCTGTCCGTGGTCTGCAACACCGCTTCCAGATCGTCGGAAAGCCCGTTCAGGATTGCCGTGAATTCCCCGATCTGCACGGAGAAATCGGTCACCGATCCCGCCACGCCAGAGAAATCCTCCAAGGTCGAGGCAAAGATGTCAGAGGCTTCCTCGACATTGGTGATGATGTTGTCGATGCGGGTCTGGTTCTCATCCCCAAAGAGATTGTTCAGGTCCTGCACGATCTCGAGCGTCTGCTCGATCAGCTGCGGCGCGTCCTCCGACAGGGACTGGATCACCGAACGTCCGGCTTCCAGCACCGGGATCGGATCATCCGCCGCCACATCATAAAGTGCCGCCTCCGGGGTGCCCGGGCTGATCTGCACAAAGGAAACCCCGGTCACGCCCTGACTTTCGATCGTGGCGATGCTGTCCGTGCGCACGGGTGTCGCAGCATCGACCTCAACGCGCACGCGGATCGTGCCGTCGCGGGAAGGCGACAGGCGGACATCCACCACTTGCCCCACGGGCAGCCCGCTGAACCGCACATCTGAGGCTTGGCTCAACCCCGAGACCGAGCTGAACTGGATATCGTAATAGTCGAATTGCTGATCGAGCTCGACACGGGCGAACCACAGGAACAAGCCCACGATCCCAATGATCCCCGCAAGGGTGAATATCCCGATCAAGATGTAATTGCCGCGCGTTTCCATCGCCAGTTCAGACCTTGTCCGGCCCGCCATGGGCCATTTGCGTATCGAGGGCGGCGCGAGCACGCGGCCCGTGGAAGTAGTCGTGCACCCACGGATGATCGACGCTGAGCATCTCTTTCATCGTGCCGGTCACCAGAACCTTCTTTTCGGCCAGCACCGCGATCCTGTCGCAGATCGCGTGGAGCGTGTCGAGATCATGGGTCACCAAAAACACGGTCAGCCCCAGCGAACGGCTCAATCCACGGATCAATGTGTCGAAATCGGCGGCACCGATCGGATCAAGACCGGCCGTGGGCTCATCAAGGAACACAATCTGGGGATCAAGCGCCAGCGCCCGCGCCAGACCGGCCCGCTTGCGCATTCCGCCAGACAGTTCCGAGGGGTATTTGTCGCCCGCGAAATACGGCAGCCCCACCATGGAGATTTTCAGATCAGCCAGCGCGCGGCGGATCTTGGGATCGAGGCCGGGAACGGTGCGCATCGGCACCTCGACGTTTTCGCGCACGGTGAGAGAGGAAAACAGCGCACCGTCCTGAAACATCACGCCCCAGCGCGTTTCGGTTTCTCCCGCGGCGAGCGGTGGCCGGTTGAGCACGTCATCACCCAGCACCGTAAGCGTCCCGGCGGCGGGTCGGTTAAGCCCCGCGATGGTCCGCAAAAGGACCGATTTGCCGGTGCCGGACCCGCCGACAACACCGAGGATTTCGCCCCGGTAGATATCGAGGTCAAGATTGTCATGCACCACCTGACGGCCGAATTGATTGCGCAGGCCACGGATGGAAATCACCACATCCCTGTCGGTGGAATCGAGGGCGGATCCGTCGGCCATGCTTACATTCCGATCTGGGCAAAGAAGATGGAAAACAGCGCGTCCGCCACAATCACCGCAAAAATCGCGGCAACAACCGCTGACGAAGTCATACGCCCGAGCGACTCCGCATTACTCTTGACCTGCATGCCCGCCTGACAGCCAATGATCCCGATCAACAAGGCAAAGACCGGCGCTTTGACCATCCCAATGAATACGTGATCCACGCTGGTGCCTTCCACCAGCCGGATGGCGAACATTGCGGGGGAGATGCCAAGCTCGATCCACGCCATGATGCCACCGCCGATCAGACCCATCAGGTTCGCGATCAGCCCGAGGATCGGCAGCATCAGCACAAGCGCCAGAATACGCGGCACAAAGAGCATCGAAGCGGGATCGAGGCCAAGGCTGCGCATGGCGTCGATTTCCTCGCGCATCTTCATCGAGCCAATGGCCGCCGTATACGCAGAGGCCGTCCGGCCCGCGACGATGATGGAGGTCAAAAGGATACCGAGCTCGCGCAGGATCGAGATCGCGATAAGGTCGACAACAAACACCTCGGCGCCGAACTGTTGAAGCTGCGACGCGCCTTGGAAGGCGAGCACGACACCGATCAGAAAGGCCATCAGCGCAACGATGGGCACGGCCTTGACCCCGACCTCCTCGCAATGATGGACAAGGGCGGTCAGACGAAAACTGCGCGGATGCGTGATCGCTCCCGCCATCCGGGACAGGAACAAGCCGAGATAGCCGACGAGGGCCAGCAGGTAACGCCCGCCCCCCGCGACCCTTTCGCCAAGTTCGGCCAGCCTGTCAGCCACTGTCCTATGCTCGGGCGGGATCACATCCGGTGTCGGAATCGCGGCATCGACCGTGTCCAGAAGGCTTGCCATCGCCTCGTCGGCGCCGTCCACGACAAGACGATCCCCGCGCGCTTCGAGCCGCCGTCGCAGCATGGCAATGGACCAGGCCGCCGCTGTGTCGAGCCGCTCCGCGCCCCCCAGATCGAGGCGGAGGTCTCCCCCGGTCGGCAAGGACTGCAAATCCGCTTCGAAACGTGTGACATTCATCAGGGTCAGGTCGCCTCGCACGGAAACCACGGCAGGGGACGCGTCCTGCATGACAGTGATTTGGGGAGAAGCCGTCTGAGTCATGGCGCGGACATTACGCGCTTGCGCAGGCGGGTTACAGGCCATTCGTTCACCGGGTTGCCATTAAATGCGCTGTCGCTCCGAGGCTTCTGATCTGCGCGGTTCCTGCCGCCCCTTTCGGCCCGATACGGGCCAGTCCCAGCGCGCAGGTAGGTCTGGGCCGGGTTGGTCCACTGTCCGTCCGAACGCTGACGCGTTGCGCAGCCCCCTGCCCGCTTGGTTCCGGACCAGCGGCTTGCATCGAACTCTCTTGTCCGGTGCAAGCCATCGGGCCGCACCCAGAGGCCAAACGTGCAATCCCGGGTCAGGTCACGTCCGCTGCCGCATCATGCCCTTTGGCTCCACCGTGCCCACGAGAGAGACAGCAAAAGGCACGTGGGCCCTATTGGGAACATGGGGCTGTCCCCGCCGGTCTCCCGGTTTTGGTGGCTGTCCCCCGCGTTCTCGAAGGGAGACCCATGATGTGCGATGAAAAGGAAGCCCGGCCAGCAGCCATCCCATGCTTCGGGTGGCTCCGCCCTGCATAGCCACGCAGGGTCACACCGCCCGCGCCCCGCCGAGATGTGTCAAACGGAAGGCCGGCGATCCAACCGTCTTTCCCTCACACACGCCCGTCCTTAACCGGGCAAACGGCGCCGCGCGGTGATATATGTGCGGCGCGCGCCTGCGAAGGCGCGGCACCCCCTGTTTGATTGTGAAACCCGAGCACCCGACGCCGGCAACGCGGGCGCGTGACACAGGGCGTCTTCGAGGTCAGATCACATCGAGCCAGTCATCCCGACCCGGCATATCCAGCGACACACCGTCCGTCTGGGTGCCAAGGTCAACCAGAACCCGGTTCGCAGCCCCTTCACCGCTCGAAAGCGCCAAAACCCCATCCAACAGATCCAGCGCTATCGACGCGCGATCCTGCCCAGAGGGGATATGCAAGACAAGGCGATCCCCTTCGGACACTGAGAAATCCAGTATCCTTTGCACGCCCGCTTCGCCAAGAAAGACATGAAACGCATCCGCACCTGTCCCCCCAGAAAGCCGGTCGGCCCCGCCACCGCCCGCGATCACATCATCGCCTGCACCCCCATGGATGGTGTCATCCCCATCGGTGCCCCAAAGCGTGTCATGACCCGCCTCGCCAAAGATCGACACATCTTCAAGCGCGCCGGGAAACCGGTTGGTCGTCAGGTCGATGAGATCATCCCCAGCCCCGGCATGGACCGCTTCAACCGCCCGCAATCGCGCCATGACAGTGCTGGCAAAGTCAGGATGCACCGCGCTGTAGACATCATCGAGAAACAGCGCCTCGGATTGTGCGCCAAGCTGCACCCGGTCCACGCCCGATCCGCCCTGCACAACGGCCTGAAGGCGCCAAAGCCCTTCGACCGAAACCGACCATGCGGCAAAGGCCGTCCCGTCGGTCAGCGCGTGTCGCGCAGAAAAGCCCGGCCCGAAAACGGCGCTCGGCTCAAGGTGTATCCTGTCATCGCCGCTGCCGCCCTCGATCCAGTCGGCCCCGCCGAGGGATCGGATCTCATCATCGCCAGCCTGCCCATGCAAAAGATCGGCCCCGTCGCCGTGACCATCGATCAGCCGATCGCTGCCCGGACCACCAAACAAGCGGTCATCGCCCGCACCGCCTTGCAGGCTGTCCGCGTCCTCTCCTCCTTCGAGCCGGTCATTTCCCGCCCGACCGGAAAGGCTGTCGCGCCCTATGCCGCCGGTCAACGTATCGGCGCCGTTGCCACCCTCTTGCCCCCTGATCCTGTCGATGATCACGCGGGTCACGTCATAGGGCATGAACCCGAGGGCGAGCGGCTCCCCGGCTCCAAGCTGCGGCTGGCTGGTGGTGATCAGCGGCGCCACGTCGACCTCCGCGGCGAAATAGAAATCGTCCAGGCCTTGGGGATCCGCAACCAATGGAATGATCGTTTCGTAAGGCGGCAGATAGGTGAGCAGTTGCGATGCATCCCGCTTGATATGGGCCTCGTTGTCCGGATCGAAAAACGGCAATGTTGCCAACCGATCAAGCGCGTCCTGATCGATCTCGCGCCGGGCGATCCGGTTGCGGCCCGCGGGATCGGCAAGATCGCTCAACCCATCCGACGTGGCCCGATCAATCGTCATGTGATCGACGGTGACACGCGCCCCGGGGCCGAGGAGCGCGCCCAGATCCAGCGTGACGTCGAGCGGCTCCGGCTGGCGCGACGACACATAGAGAACATCGCGATAGGCGCTGCGAAAATGGTTGATCTCGATGTCGGCACTGGCATTCGCCCATTCGGACTGCAAGTTTTCAACCTGGTCCAGATGGCCTGTCTCGCTCAGTCGTGGCCGAAGGCCTCCCACCAGGAGCGAAAAGGCCCCTCCCGCCATCGTATATTGCGTGCCGTCGATGTCGCGATTGCCAAACAGCGCGTTTGGGGTCCGGTGCTGGACCGGCCAGACATGGGCCTCTGTCACGCCCATCTGAACCATGCGTTCGAACATCTCGATCATGACAGACGCGCTGGTTGCCCCGAGCTGAGAGGTGTTCCCGGCGACCACGTTCCATTCCGTGATAACCAGCGGCAGGTCGCGCCCCATCCGGGCTTCGAAATCCGCGAAACGCTCGTCGATCCGGCGCACCAGCCGCCAATCGGCCACATCGCCAAACGCCGGACCCTGCGCATGGGATGCGTTGTAGTAGTAATGCGCAACGCCCGCATCGACCGCGTCACGCGCCCGCATATCCAGCTCGGCGAGGATCGCTGCATTGGCCAACCTGTAGTCGCCCGCGTTCTCACCGCGCTTGAAATCGCTGGCCGCGCCATTGGTCTCGGCAAATTGCAAAAGGATCATCGGATCAGGGGCTGCGGCACCCATGGTCTCTGCCATCCGCTCCAGGACGGTCTGCACCGCGTTGATCACCCGGTTGGCGACGATACCGTATTCGGTCTCGTTGAGCGCACCGACGCGATCGCTGTCCGGGATCTGTTCGGGGTGGATAGTACGATCGGGCGCCGCAAGGACGGGGCCAATGCTGTATTCGTTGCCGATTTCGAGCGCGACAACGAGATCGCCATATTGGTCGAGGAGAGCCTGAACAAAGGCTTCGATACGCTCTGCGGGGATGTTTGCCTTGGTGGGCAGAACCACCGTCACCGCGCAGGGTGAGCCTGCATCTGATTGCGCCCGGCACCAATCGAAAAACGCCCGCACCTCTTCGCGCAGCGCGCCATTCGGCATATGCGTGATGTCGATCGTGTTTTCCGAGTGCCCTCCCGGGTAGCGCAACGCACGAATACCGTAAGCATCAAGCGACGCTTCGAACCCGGCGGTGGGCGCAAAACCCGAGTCCTCCGAGAGATTGACCCGATGTAGCGCGTTTGCGCCAAACAGCCCGGCACTGACATAGCGGTCGGTGCCGGTCGCAGACAAAAAGGCTAGGGCGTGATCGGGCATCGGTTCCGAGGATGAAACACGTCAGGACGCGGACGGCAGGTCGCCTGATCATGCCATGCCACCCCGGCCGGACAAAGCGTGCGCGGCGGTCTTGGTTAACGCAGACGGTGCCGTGTCGCGGAAGGCGGCACCAATGGCACGCAATCAGGCGGACCGCATCGCTGAAGCGACCATGCAGCCAAGATCCCCGCAAGCCACCAGACACCCCGACTTCCAAAAGACCCCAGCGCGCAATTTCTCAAGCACCGAAGCACCGAGGTGCCACGCACCGTCAAGGGCCGTGCGTCAGTTGGTCGAGGCAATCCCGGCGGCGGTGGTGATCAGGCTCGGCGTGATCTGTCGGATTGTCCGTCCCCAACGTGTCACCGGCTGTTCCGCCACAAAGACCACATCGTTCGGACGCAGCTCGAACCGCGTGGCCAGGGTGAAATTGGAGGCATTGCGGCCGTCAAGCTGCCACGCGGTGACGGCTCCGAATTCGCGCGGATCGGGCGATGCCCGCAGAACATAGATTTCGCGCACATTACCGGTCTCCGTCGGAATGCCGCGTTTCGAATACAGCGCATCAGCCAGCGACGCGGTCTTTCCAAAGGGGATCGGATAACGCCCCTGCTCGCCCACTTCTCCCGTCAGATAAACGTAATCCCGGTCAACGGAATCCAGTTCGAGCCGTTGCAGGAAATTCTGTCGCGCGTCTGCCTGATTGCCACGCAGGATGTTCACTTCAGACTGCAAGCCCTGAAGCGCCACGGTGCGGTTGCGCTGACGGAATTCCGCAAGGCGGATACGCTCTTCGAAATAGGCCTGCGCGTTGTCGAACTCGTATTCTGTGTCGACAAACACGCTGTCTCCGTCCTGGAGCAAGACACGCTCCATGCCACGGTCCGAATACAACCTGTCGATCGGGATCTGGTAAAGCGTGCCGTCCCGGTAAATGCGGACAGAGGCATAGGTCCGGTCGCGCACGCGCAGCCCGCCCGCAGCGGCAATCGCCTCGTCCAGATACAGCGGCGTCAAGGTGATCGGTGCGACCGTCGGGCGCGCCACGGCGACGCCGATGGACACCCGCCGCGCGTTGAACTCGGAAACTTCAAGACTGAACTCCGGCGTGATCTGGTTCTCGACCATGCGCTGGAAAAGCGCGTCTTCGGCACGATCCAGCGTGCGCCCGGCGACCTGAACGCGTCCCACATTGGGGATTGCGATAGCGCCATCGTCCTGCACCGTATAGCCTTGGCGCGCATTCGAAGCGGCCAGCAAGCCGGACAGTTGCTCGACCGTTGATCCGCCCGACGGGATCGACAAGACAAGCACGTCACCCACGCCAATCCGGTAAGGCTCGGGCTGGATCGCGGGCGGCATCCGCGTTTGAAGCGCGGCGGGTTTGGTTTCCGGGTCGAAAACCGGCGCCGGCGCCGCCCCCCCGGTCTGCAAACCGCTGCCGAAGCCGGCGGTCTGGAAGAACACCGCCGGAAGCTGCTTTGGCCTGTAGCTGGAGCGGTTCGCCGCCAGCACGGATTCGGGCGTCATCGCGACGACCCGGACCTTGGTGTCGGAATCGTCCAACGGATTCACACTTGGCGAGTTGTAGGCAACCCCGCAAGACGCAAGGACAAATACGGATAAGACGCTCAACGCCCGTTTGATCATGCCAACCCCCAAGGTTTTTCACCCGTCAATGACCAGGCGTGCAGCAGCCGTGTTTCCCGCAACACGACTCGTTGATGCTATATCAGCTTGCGGTGTCATGCGTAAATATCGGGATGGGCGCAGTGTTGCTCACAACATACAGTTTTGTCGCTTGATTTTGGCACGCGATCGCCTCCCGATTGAGTCAACGGCAAATCTTGGAGCGTTGGCGCGGTGCGCATGTCCGGGTCCAGCCCCCGAAGACGGGACGTCCGCGCCTGTTCTACACAACAGCGATGCCGAGACCGCTTGTCTTTTCTCCGCATGAATGACGGGGCAAGTCGCGACAGATCCATTAAGTTTTAGGAAAAATTCGCAGCCGATTCCGCGCGTTTCCCTTTGGTCGCCTTTTCAAACCGGTTTCAGTAACCATCTTGGAGGGCAGCATGCATACCCCATCCGACCCCCAGAAGGCGATCCTCGGCCCCTGCCTGTTTCTCGACGGTGCAGAGAATGGCCGCCTTTTGCTCAGCGCCATCGTTGTCGCTCCGGCACAGACGCATCTGCCTGACCTGGAGGCCAATGGGCTGCGCGCGCCCTTTACGCGGCTTGCCGAAATCGAGCACGAGGCCGTTTTCCGCGCTCGGTTTGCCGTGCCCGACGACCGGCCCAGCACATATCGCGCGCTTGGCGAGACATTCCCTGTGGCAAGCGCCGTGGCGGAGGATCTGCGGCTGGCCTTCGTGTCTTGCGACGGCGAAGAACATGGCGACCTGTTTCGCGAAACCGCCGAGCGCAATGCCATGTGGGCGCGGCTCGTCGAGGATCACCGCGGCGCCCCGTTTTCGCTCCTGTTGCATGGTGGCGACCAGATCTATGCCGACGAGGTCACCAAGGGCCATGCGCTTACCGAGGGCTGGCCGAAATCCGTTCCCGACACCCCTGCGCCAGAAGCGCTCGAGGACCTTGCCGAGCATTTGCGCCGCGGATTTTTCGAACGCTATACACAGCATCTCCGCTGCCCTGCCTTTTCATGGCTTGCCGCCCGGATTCCGAGCCTCGCCCAGTGGGACGACCACGACATCTGCGATGGCTGGGGATCTTTGCCGGAGAAGGCGACCCGCTCCGCGGTTGGCCAGACGCTGTTTTCCGTCGCGCGCGAGATGGCACTGCTGTTCCAGCACGGCACAACAGACGATGATCTGCCGCCGAAATTCGTCGACCGCACGGGCGGTCATCTGGGGTGGGTGGTCGATCTGCCGGACCTTCGGCTTGTCGGGCCGGACCTGCGATCAGAGCGCACGCGACACCAGATCATGGGGCAAGGCGGCTGGACGATGATGGACAGCCTGCGGGAGCGCGAGCCGGTTGCACGCACCATGCTGCTATCGAGCGTGCCGCTGCTCGGCCCGCGCCTGTCGCTGCTCGAAACCATCATGGTCGCAATCCCCGGCATGATGAAATACGAAGACGACCTGCGCGATCAGTGGCAGTCGCGCGCGCATCGGACCGAATGGCGGCGCATTCTCGGCCTTCTCGTCGACCTTGCGGCACAGACCGGCACGGATGTCACGGCGGTCTCTGGCGAGATTCACCTCGCCACGCGCGCTGAAATGGCGCTCGACGATGGCCGGGTGTTGCACCAGCTTGTCGCCTCCGGGATTACCCACCGTGCGCCACCCAGGGCCTGGGCGCTGTTCCTGGGCCTGCTGTCGTTCTGGCACGAAGGGCCCTTGCCGGGGCGTCCGATCCGGATCCACCGCATTCCCGGGCAAAGCGCAGCCTATGTTGCGGATCGCAACCGGCTTGGCCTTGAGCGGCGCGGCGGGGCATGGCGCGCGCAATGGGATTTCGAAACCACCGGCCCGTCGGAGCTTCTGCTCGTCTGATCCGTAGCCCCCCTCTGCGGGATTGCTGGGACACGCGAGCCTTTGGATCGGCACCGGCTCCGAGACGAAGAACCGGCTGTTCCAGCTTTGGCGCTTGTCAGGCCGGACAAACCCGTGTCGGGTACCGATATGAAACTCACCGGCCCTTTCCTGTTTATTCTTGCCACTCTCATGATCGACGCGATCGGGGTCGGTATCGTCTTTCCGATCATGCCGGATCTCATGGATCGCGTGGGCGCCACCAGCACCGCGGAAGGTGCGTTCTGGGGTGGTGTCATGATGTCGGCCTATGCCGCGGCAATGTTTCTGTTCGGTCCCGTGATTGGCAGTCTGTCGGACGCATATGGACGTCGGCCGGTGCTGATTGCGGCGCTTGTGACCTTGACGCTCGATTACGTCATCATGGCGCTGGCAGAGACCTATTGGCTGCTTCTGGTCGGACGCATTCTCGCGGGCATGGCGGGCGCGACCTATATCACCGCAACCGCCTATATCGCCGACATTGCAAAGCCAGAGGAGCGCGGCGCCGCCTTTGGCATGATCGGGGCCGCCTTTGGCATCGGCTTCGTGCTTGGCCCGGCGCTCGGCGGGCTGGCGTCCGGCTGGCATATTTCCGCGCCGTTCTGGATTGCCGCGGTGCTGTCGGCGATCAATGTGGCCTTCGGCCTGTTCATCCTGCCGGAGAGCCTGCGGCCGGAAAACCGCCGCCCGTTCGGCAAGCGCGATCTCAACCCGTTCGGCACGATCATCCGGGCCTTTGCGATACCGGGGCTTGCGGTGCCGCTGATCTGCATCTTCGTGTTCGAGTTCGCCAATATGGTCTACCCCACGCTGTGGGCGTTCTGGGGCCGTGAGGTGTTTGAATGGGACGGGTTCACGATCGGGCTGACCCTGTCCGCTTACGGCGTTCTGATCGCGGTGGTTCAAGCCGGAATTCTACCCCAGCTCACCCGGCGTTTCGGCGATTACCGCACCTTGTTCGTGGCGACACTGGCGGCAATCATCGGCATGATCGGCTTCGGCTTTGCGGGCGCGGTCTGGGCGGTGGTGGTGTTCCTGCCCATCGCAGCCCTGTCTGACATGGCCCCACCGCTGATGACGGCTTTTGCGGCGAACCGGGTCGGCGAGGACCAACAGGGGCTGGTGCAAGGGGTGATTGCCTCGTTGTCATCGGTCGCCGCGGTGCTCGCCCCCATCGGTCTGACCGAGGTGTTCCGCAGCTCTGTTGATCCGCTCGGCCCCTACCTGCCGGGCGCGCCGTTTCTGGCGGGGGCCGTGATGATCCTCGCGATCGTGCCGCTGATCCTGCGGCTGCGCGCATAAGCATGAGCATAAGCATGAGCCGGGTTGCGCGGCATCACCGTGTCCAAATCGTCGCTTGAACGCTGGATCACCGCGCATGCCGGCACGGGCGCGCCACGCCGCCACCGGATGCCGGCACATGGTCAGGCGCGCAGGTAGTCCCAAACCCGGCTGATCACCACGGACCCTTCGCCCACCGCGCTCGCGACCCGTTTGACGGATCCCGCGCGCACGTCACCCACCGCGAAAATCCCCGGATGCGAGGTCTCATAGGCCGAAGCCATCCCGGCGGCCTCTCCGGTCAGCACAAATCCCTTGCCATCCAGCGCCACATGACCCGACAGCCATCCGGTGTTCGGCGCGGCCCCTACCATGATGAATACGGCCCGCGTGTTGAGCCGCCAATCCTGTCCTGCCTGCTTGTCCCGGACGGTGATCGCGTCAAGCTGATCCGCGCCATGCAACGCGGTCATTTCCGTTCGGTAATGGATGGTGATGCGGGGATGCGCATCAAGCCGGGCACTCAAGTAAGAGGACATGGACGCCGCGAGGCTTGTGCCGCGCACAAGCACATGCACATGTCTTGCGGTCCGAGCAAGAAACATCGCCGCCTGCCCAGCCGAATTGCCGCCGCCGATGACCGCCACCTCATCGTCGCGGCAATAGCGCGCTTCCACATCGGTCGCGGCATAATACAGCCCGGCGCTCTCGAAATGCTCCAGCCGCTCGATCGGGAGCTTGCGGTATTGGACGCCGGTGGCGACGACGATGGCGCGGGCACAGATCTCTTGAGCGTCCTCGAGCGTGACGCAAAAGGCGCCATCGTCCCGGACGGCCAGATCAACGGCCCGGCGTGGCATGGCAAAACGGGTGCCGAATTTCATCGCCTGGATCTCGCCGCGCCAGCAAAGGTCCGCGCCCGAGATCCCCGTCGGAAAGCCCATGTAGTTCTCGATCCGGCTCGAGGTGCCAGCCTGGCCACCGATAGCCATGTCTTCAAGCACCAGCGCATCCATGCCCTCCGATCCCGCATAGACCGCCGCCGCAACCCCTGCCGGCCCACCACCGACGATCAGCAACTCGACCTCGGTTTCACCGCTGATCGCCAGATCGAGCCCGAGCCAGCGCGCGATGGCTTTGGGGGTCGGATTCTCGACCACATCGGTCTTGCCAAAAATGGCCGCAGGTTTTCCGGGTTCGATGGCGCATTGATGGGCCAGAACCTCTGCTGCATGCTCGTCAAGCGTCATGGCGTTGAACGGGATGCGGTTCCGCCCGGCGAAACCGGCAATGGCACGGATATTGCGGTCCACTTCGGCCCCGATCAGGGTCAGCGCCGCCTGATCGCTTTCGAGCAGAGCGCGCCGCCTTGCGGCCAGCACGGTGATGATGATGTCGGACATCTCGGGGTTGCGTGCCATGAGGTCGAGCATCACGCCACGCTCGACACACAAAAGCTGCGTGTCGGTCACGGCGCGCGCGCCCATCTGAAGCCGCGCGCCTGAAAGAAAGGAAATTTCGCCAAAAAATTGCGTTGGTCCGAGCGTCGCGCCATCTCCGTAGCGCCCGCCCGTGCGCGGATCGACGGCCTCCACCTCGCCCGAAAGGACGTAGCAAAAGCGGTCCATCACATCGCCGGGCTCGAACAGCACGGTGCCCGCAGCGAGGTTTTCAAGACGTCCAACCCGGTGCATGGCTGCAACATGCGCCGCGTCGAGCGGCGTGCGCACCATTGTCCTGAGATCGGCGGCAAGCGTTTCCATGGTCTGATCCTCACGGCGAAATGACAAAGCCGGGCGCATCGCCGCAAAGCGACAAAACTGACCGTAAGCGACCGGGCACCCCGAGCGTTCCCCACAAGCGGGCAAATGTCAAAACACATGCACCCGGTTTCGACGACGACACAGCCGTGACACGCCCATGGTCCCGGAATTGCGGCAAAAAGCCTCTCCGTTTTCAATGACCGCGGGTTTTGCCCCACCCTTCGCGTCGGTGTCGTGGCCGATGCATCACACAGAGCCTTGCCGCTGGGCTGAGAGACGGCGCGAACGCGCGTCACAGGGGGCGCGACAAAACGCAGCCTCTTGGCTGTTCGTCTCGACAGTCCGCTTTGAATGGCTGACATGCGCCCTATTTTTATGAAGGTATTGCGCCCCGCCCGGCACATCACCCGCAGCGACAACCGCCCAAAGAGAGCCACCCGGTCACCATGCCCCCCTGCGCCCACGGATATCTCGGAGCAACCGCCTCGGCCGCGCGCTTGCCGCAGGCAAGTGGCACCGGCCCCCTTGGAGCGATTGCGGATAGAGTTGAGACCAAGACGGGCCAAGGCACTCCGATCACGGGGGCAGATCGCCAAACGGGTTTCGACGAACGGCTGTCCGCATACACCCCGGACGCAGGCCGCGCGCCGCGCGCGCCATAGGCGCTGCACCCACCTTCGCAACGGAGCCCCGCATGCAAAAAGACTGGTCCAATCAGCCCATGGCAATCAGGCACTTTGTGCTTGTTTGCGTGGCTTTCGAGCTGCTGGCGCTGGCGGGTATGGGGTTTGGCTTTGGTGATGACATCCGTCGTCTGATGCTGGCCCTTGGCGGGTTCTGGCCGGATCTGCTCAGGGGGGCCATGCCGATCTATCCCGGCCAGCCTATTGCGATGTTTGCAACCAGCGCCTTTCTGCATGGCGGGTTGCTGCATCTGTTCATGAACATGGTAGGGCTGATGTGGATTGGCCCGATCGTGACGGAGCGTTTGGGTGAACGCGCCTTCTGGCCGCTGGCCGGCCTCTGTGCGCTCGGGTCCGGGTTTGGCTTTGTGATGCTGTCGCAGTCCAGTATGCCGATGGTGGGCGCGTCCGGTGTTCTGTTCGGGTTTCTCGGGATCGTAGCGGCGTGGAGCTTTCTTGACCGGTTGCGGAGGCGAGAGAGCCTGCGCCCCCTGATCGAACAAGCGCTGGTGTTTGCCGCGCTCAACATCGCGCTGGCGCTGCTCTCGGGCGTGATCGCGTGGCAGGCCCATCTTGGCGGCCTGCTCGCAGGCATGCTTTGCGGACTGCTGACTTGGAACGCCCGTGCCCCCTTGCGACGGGTGTAACACCCCGATCCGACGCAGTCCGGTTGTCTCCCGCAGAGATGGCTCGCTTCCGGCGCAATCCACGGCGCGCTCGCTCAAGAAATGGCGCGGAAACGCGCTTTGCCTTGCGGGGCCACGATCTACGTAGGTGGTGCCAGACCAAAGGAGATCGCACAATGTTTGAAATCGCGCTTTTGGCCACCGCATTGCTCTTTGGGGGCTCAGTTCTCTATTCCTTCGGCTTTGCGGCCTTCGTGTTCACGGCCTTGCCCGCCGAGACAGCCGGGCCGTTGATCCGGCGCGCGTTCCCGCATTTTTATCTTTTCGTGATCGCAAGTGCCGCGCTCGCTGCCGTCTTTGTGGCTGCTTATGACGGGCTGTCCGCCGCCATCCTCGCGGCGATTGCGCTCACCACTGTCCCGTCCCGCCAGATCCTGATGCCCGCCATCAACAACGCAACCGATCAAGGCGAGAAATCTCGGTTCAAGCGCCTGCACAGCCTGTCGGTCTTGATCACGTTGGCGCATATCGCGGGCGCGGCGGTGGTCTTGATCCGGCTTGCCAACAACGGCTGACCCCTGGCTTGGGTGAGGGACGGCGCGGGTGGTGGCGCGGCGCGCGGGCTTCGACGGCCGACGGGGTCGCTTGGGCACCCACCGTCCTCTCGCGCCCGTCTCCCAAACGCCGCGGCGGTTGTCCGCTTGGTCCCTGACCGGTCGACGGAGCAACGGCACGCCCGGTTGGCCGGAGGCAACCGATACACCGCCCCCCCACAAACCCTTGACCCGACACCAACCACAGCTTTCACATCGCGCAGCCGGGCGCGAGACCGCAAGGTCCGGATCAGCCCAGCGCCAGATGCCCGGCAAGGCCGAGCCCGAAACCGGCCACCGCACCGAGCGGCGGCACCCAGTCATCCGTGGTCCGGGCCTGCGGCGCGATATCCTGAAAAACCAGGTATAAAATGCCCCCCGCCGCCGCGAGCATGATCCCCCCGAGCACGGCCGGCATTTCCGAAAGATAGAGCACCCCGATGGCCGCCGCGCCCGGACCGACAAGGGCCAGCGCTGCAAAGAGCGCGACAATCCGCGCGGCGGGCTGTTTTCGCGCGGCGCTGATCTCGTTGAACGCGGAATACCCCTCGGGCAGGTTTTGCAGAAAGATCAGCCCCGCCAAAAGCAGCGAGGTCTCGAAATCCACGGCGAGAAACGCGCCAAGTGCGGCGGCTTCCGGCGCATAATCGAGCAGCATTGCCAGAAGCTGTGCCCCGGTGCCGCCATTGGTTTCCAACGCGCGATCAACCCCGAAGAACAGCACGCCCCCGCCAAGGAAACAAAGCACCGCCGCAACCCCGCCCACGGCGGCCGCGCCATCGGGAACCAGCACGAGTGCGACTGCCGAGATCAGCGCGCCACCACCGAATGCGGTGATGCCATGGCGCAGACGGGCGCTGATGATCGTATCGCGTTTGAGGGCCACAAAGGCACCGAGAGGCATGGCCAGCCCGGCAGCACCGGCCAGCAACAAGGCGAAGACAAAAGACGCGGTATCAGTCATGCAGGCGGTCCTGATCGTCGGTGGTTTACGCGGCTTGACCCCGCGCTGACCTGCGCGGGAGCAAGGGTGCAGGCCGTGCGCGTCGCAAGCGGTTTCTGCTTCCCTTGCCGCCGCGCCCCCTTGATTAGGGCCAATGACGGGCCAACGGCAAGCGCTGTTCCAAAGCTCGGGCGATGGCGCAGCACCCCGGATCGCCAGCCGGGGCGCCGCCCCTTCTGCAATCCGATGGACACCGTCAGGGCCCGCCTACCGCGCCAATGAAAGCACGCGCCCGAACGGAGGGGTGGGTGGGGCGGCCACGGGCGTCGCCCAAAGCACGTCAAAGGCAGGCGGCGGCCCGTAGGGGCCGTCTAGGTCGGAGAGAACCACGACGATCGAGGGGTCGAGCCGGCCGGCCTGCGCCATGACATCGACGAAGGATGTGCCGCCCTCGCGCCGCATGTCGAGCGCTGTCAGCGCGGTTGCCAGCCGCCCCGGTTCCACGACGCTCTGGGCATAGACCGTTTCGTCGAAACACATCAGGTGCACCTCCGCACCGGTGCGGCGCGCAATGCCCGCAACTTCGGCGCAAAAGAGTGCAAGCAGTGGATCGGCAACGGACCCGGAACTGTCGAGCCCGACCACGATCCGCGCGCGCTTGCGGTGCCGCGCGTTGCCCGGTTCAAACACGGGGGCCGGTCCGCCGGACAGGCGCGCAGCGGCCTCGGCAGCAATCCAGCCCGCACGCGGACGGCGATAGGACTGGCGCGGTCTGTGTGTGACGGCCTTGCCCAGCAATCGGCGCAGATGCCGTTCCCAGGGTGTATCGACCCACGGCAGATCGCGCATCCGCGCGAGCACCGTTCCGACACCGCGCCCTGCCGAGCCCGGTGCCGTCAGAGCCCGGGTCACATGGGCTTTCCATTCCGCAACGGTATCGGGAGCGTCTTCCTGCCCGGCTGACTCGAGGTCGGGGGCAAACCCCTTTTTGCGCTCATAGGCGTCGCGCCGTCCTGCGCCTGCCTCGTCCATGGCCCGCAGTGCCATGTAAAGCCTTTCGGCATCCCATGCTGCAAGCGCACGCGTCGTGTCCGCCTGCAACACCTCCGTCAGGAGCGTCGTCAACATGACCGCGGGGCGCGGAATGGCGTGGCCCGCCCGGTCAAGCACCTCGTTGACCAACGCATCGGCCGCAAGCGCAAAGACGGGCGCCGCGAAAGAGGGCCCCAGCCGCCGTCGCATGCGCTCCATCCGTGGCCCATGCCGCAGCGCCACGTGCAAGACGTGATGCGCGAGCGTTCCGACCTGTTCCCGCAGAGGCAGCGCTGCAAATGCGTCACCGATGAGGATGCGCTGCCCACGGGTGCAGGTTTCGCCGGGGGCATCGTGGATCTCGCACCAAAGCGCAAGCGAGGCCAGCGCCGGGTCGCTCTCGGCCAGAAACCCCATCGCCCGGGCCGCGCGCTGCGAGCGGGGCGGCACGGATCAGCTCAATCCGGCGGCTTGCCGGTCTGCCGCGTAGGCCGCATAGGCCGGTGATGCCGCGAAAGCCGCAACCAGATCCTGTTTCAGAGCCTTGGCCATGAGCATTTCGAAGCCAAAGGCGCAAAGCTCCGCAAGCGGCAAGGCAGCAAAGACTGGCTCGGGGCGCTTTTCCGCAAGGTGGCGCAAGGTTTCCATCACCTCGATCACCGCTGGCATCGTGTCTTTGTCCGCCGCGCCGACAAGACCGAACACAAGCGCGTTCAACCCGTGAAGGCTCTGCGGATACAGCGCCAGCCGCGCGGTTGCATCCGCCTCGATCATCTCACCCACATGCACCGATGCGGCAATGTCATCGGCAACCGCGGAAAATTCGGCGGCGGCGGCAACGCCCAGCGTGCCGGCAATCATGGCCTGCCGCGTTGACCGGTCGGAAATCGCCTGCATGATCTGGCTTGTGCGCTCCCATGCGCGCGGCGTGCAGGCAATCATCTGCCCCTGCTGCAACGCCTCTTCGGTGGTATCGAGAAGATCGGGCCGCCCGCGCAGGAAGGCCGCAACCGCCGGAGACAGCCCCTTGGGCACAGCGTAATTCTCGATCCAGTCATTGGCTTCTGCCACCATGTGCAAATGCACCAGCCTGTCCGACAGCGCGGTGCCCATCTCATAGGCAATCGCGCCGTCCTCAACTGTATTCCCCGCCGCCACGATAAAGACCGCGTCGGGCAGCACATGCCGCCCCACGCGCCGCTCCTGAAGCAGCCCATAAACGGTTGGTTGCAGATAGGGTGACGCGGCGGTCAGTTCATCGAGGAAGAGGATTGACGGGGTGGCGGGATCATCCGGCAGGTCTTCGGGACGATACCAGACAGTCCGGCGCGCTTCATGATCGTAATAGGGCAGCCCGCGCAGGTCCTGCGGCTCGATCGTGGTCAGCCGCAAATCAAAGAGCCGCGCGCCGATCCGGTCGGCCAGTTGCTGCACCACCTGGCTCTTGCCCACACCGGGGCGCCCATGCAGCATCCATGATGCGGTAAGCCCGCCCGCGCTCTGCGCCTGCCATCCCGCATAGAGGACATCAAGCACCGCGCCGGCTGGCATTGTGGCGGCGTTCAGGCTCATGACACCTCCTTGTGCAGGGCGTGCGCCTCGGTTGCTTGCGCATCGAGCAGGGCCGCCATTCTTGCATGGGCCGACAAGGTCGCCGCATCGACGGCGATGCTGCGCAGGGCCTGGTTTTGACGCAACGCGACCCGGTGCAGCCCGCGCTCGGTCACGTCCGCATCAAACAGCCCGCTGCGGATCATCTGTTGCTCTTGTTCGTCAAGAGCGAGCACCTCGGGCGTCGGTTCGGCCCTCTGGATGGAGACAAGGGTCAGCGGCGCGATGCGCGCCAGCTCTGACTGCTCGATGACAAGCAACAGCTCGCCACGGGTCAGACCGCGCCGGGCGGCAATCCGCGTGAGCACCCCGGTCGCGTTGAACCGCAGCGCATCGAGCGTGCGGGCCATCGCGTCATCATTGATCAACGCGGCGCGGTCCTCGCGTTTGACCGCAAGCATGCGCATCTCGACAAAGGCAATCGCCATCATCATGAGCACGGGCGCCTGCGCGATGGGCAGTGCGAGATGCGGCCAGACCAGCATTGCGACCACAAAAGGGACCAGCGGCAGCACATAGCGCAGAACCTGCACTTCGAAGATCAGCCGCAGCAAGGTCGCTCCTGTCACGCCCGATCTCGGCAGGATGGTGATGCGACCCAGCATGCGTTTCGGAACGGTCCGCGTCTCCAGGGCGCTGGGGTTCCAGAGTGTTGTGGGGCTGACGATGATCATGCGATGGATCTAGTGTGCGAGGGATCACCGGTCGAACAGGTTTTTCGCCATAGCCTGGTTTCGGGTCATCTTAGCGCGCGAACCAACCGTGAGCCGCACGCCTGGCGCGGGATACCGGGTGCGGCGCGACAGGCAAGACGCGGAGTTCTTTGGAAGATGCCACAGCCAGTCGCCGGTCTCCCCCTGCGCAGCCGGTTCGAGCGATGGGCTGGAAGGCGGCGCGGGACTGGGCACACCGTTCGATCCACGCGGCATGACCGCAGACCGCGCCGACCGGAGCGCGTAGCCGTGGTGGTGGGGACGTCGCCGGACGCATAGCCTGTCCGGCCCCGCCAGGGCGATCCTTGCCCCGGCAGGGCGGGTTTGACCCAAGGCGCGTGAAGCACGGGCCGATCTTCTGGTGAACAGTGCAACGGAGGTTGCCGTCATGTTCGGTGTGCCGGATACGGTCATCAGGTGGTTCGCCCTCAACCTGCGCGTGTCTTCACGGCGTTTCACGCCGCACGCCGCCGCATTGCCAATCCGGACTGACCTTGCAAGGCCAAGCACCGCGGACGAACAGGGGCATTTGCCGGTCTGTCAACTCAGTCCGATGGACCCCGGAGCAGTCGCGTGACATGGTTTTGTTGCACTGCTATGGGATGCGCCAAGAGACAGAACCGCGTGAGCAGCCAACCCGGTTGGCAGCAGCCAACCCGCTTGGCCCCTGGACAACCACTCAGCCGGCCAACCGGTCACCAAGAAGAAGACACGATGATCACACGCAGAGACTTGATCGCCTCCGGCGTCGCCATGCTCTCCGGAGCGGGTGCGTCATACGCCCAGGACGCGATGATGAATATCGACGACATGCTGCCGGGGGACTTCACCTGGCATCCCGAACGCGCGCCAAACGGCGCTGTTGCGGTGATTGCCTCGATCCCCGAACAACGGGTCCACGTTTACCGAAACGGGATTCGCATCGCGGTTTCGACCTGTTCAACCGGGCGGCGCGGTCACGAAACACCAACCGGCGTGTTCACCGTGCTGCAAAAGGACGCCGATCACCGCTCATCGACCTATGGCGGCGCGCCGATGCCCAATATGAACCGGCTCACCTGGGACGGTATCGCCCTGCATGCCGGGAATCTGCCCGGCTATCCCGCCTCGCATGGCTGTGTCCGGCTTCCGCTGGAGTTTTCACGGCTGCTTTTCACGGTCACCCATGTCGGCACGCCCGTGATCCTGTCCGGAGCGCATAACGATCCGTGGAACCTCGTCCATCCCGGGCTTGTCCTGAACGCTTTTGCCGACGACGAACTGGCAACCGCGGTGGCCGGGCTTGACGCGCGCAGCCACCCGTCCGACTGGGGCAATGAGCAACCCTATCCGATCACAACGGTGCTGGCGACGGCGGCGGACCGGCGGCTGATCGTGATGGAGGACGGGCGAGAGGTTCTCGAAGAGGAAATCGGTATCGAAGAGGACGGACCGCTGGGCGAACATGTTCTCGTTGTGCAGGAGCGGCAGGATACCGGCTTGGTTTGGATGGGTGTCACCCACCATTCCGATCCGCTCCACCCGCTCTTGCCGGAAGATCAGGTCCTGAACCGCATGCGCCTTTCCGACACCGTCAAACGCCATCTGGCAGAACGCATGCACCCCGGTCTGACCTTTGTGGTTTCCGATCTTGCGGCGACGCCCGACACACGGTCTGGCGATGATTTCGTGATCATGACAGGCGAAGGGCTGCAATCGCCCCGCCCTCCGATGGTGCGCCCATGAGAAGACTGCTCTGCGCTCTGTTGCTTGCCGCGGCGAGCCCCGTCGCTGCCCAGGATACAACTCTGCCCGCCGTTGAGGCGCCCGCGTTGCCCGACACGGATTTCGTCATTGTGCGGATCGACGGCTCGCTCAATCTCAGAACCGGACCAAGCGCCGACGCCCCCCGCCTGCGCCGAATGGCGCGCGACACGATCCTGCGGCGCATTGACTGCATCGCGGGCAGCGAAGAGGCTTGGTGCGAGGTCGAGACGCTTGATGGCGCGCTTGAGGGCTGGGCGGCAGCGCGCTTTCTTGTGCCGTGGCGAGGCGCTGATCCCGCGGCCCTCGACAGCCCGACAGTCGCCCCGACCGAACGGCTCGAGATCGAAGCGCCCGGCCGCTTTGCCGCCAGCGTCGAGGGCGGAGAGATCTTCGACCTGCTCCTCTCAGTGCCGCAGGATCAAACAATCGCGCTTGCGGTGGACGCACCAGACGGGATCGGCACGGCGATCTTTGCGCCGGATGGCCGACGCATCGAGACTGGCCAAGGCGCGGCCGCGTTCTCGGTCGTTCTGCTGTCCGGGGACGTGCTGCTTGTGCGCTTCGTCGATACGGACGGCCAAGGCGGCATGTGGCGCCTCGACGTTACCCTCGAATGAGCCACGCACAGCTATTGCACGCATGATGCGGTTCGGGCTCGGGACCTCAGAGGTCCGATGTGAACGGCAGGCGCAGGAAGCCCGGATGTAAACCACAATCGCCATGCCCGACGGTCCTTGAGACAAAGGGATTGGCCCGGACACCAACCGCCTGTCTCGCCGTATTCGCCAGCCGCGAGACCAATGCGACCCACGGGTCGCCCAATTGGTCACAGAAGGCCCGCGCATCTGGCAGGCTCTCAACACCGCGTCGGGTCAACCATTTCCCGAGTCGGTCGGCGTCGCTGGCCCCGACACGGGGGATGCCCCCTTCGGCAGGATGCGCGCATAGACCGATTGCAGATGCGTATGCATGGCCTCGGCCGCCCGCTCGGCGTCGCCAGCGCCGATGGCTGAGACGATGACATCGTGTTCGTGGAAGCTGCAATACTCATCGGGCGGTTTGCGCGTGATGCGTGGCTGGCCCCAGAGGATCGACCGCCGCACGGCATTCAGCGTTTCAAAGAAATAGAGGAAGAGCTGGTTCCGCGTGGAGCGGGCAATGGCATGGTGCAGGTTATTGTCCCACGCCTCATAGGAACGCCAGTCTTCCGCCTCCCGGCAGCGTTGCGCGCAAAGCCGCATTTGCTCGCGATCCGAACGGGTTGCCTGAAGCGCGGCCAGACGGCAGAGCTGCGGTTCGATGGTGAATCGAACGGCAACCACCTGTTCCGGTTTGATCTGATCGCCGAGATAGGTGACGTCCTGCAAATTCAGCACCGGGCGCGAACCGACAAACGTGCCCCGCCCCACATGCCGCCAGATACGCCCCTGCGCTTCGAGTTCGGCGAGGGCTTTGCGCAGTTGATTGCGCGTCGTGCCCAGCGCCTTGCACAATTCGCGTTCCGGCGGCACCCGGTCGTTGTGCCGGTATCCGGCCGAGTCGATCAGCTCCCGGAGCTTTTGCGCCAGGTCGGTATGCGAGGTCATATTCCGCCCAATTTGATGATTGGTTGATTGATTGAAACCCTAAGTCGGCGAAACATGGATGGAAAGGGGAGAGGTGTCAGTGAGTCGCGCATCGAGTCGCGCGACCCCCACGTGATACCAGCACGAGGGAGGATGGCCGAGTGCGATTGGCAACCATTTCCGTGGATGGGGAACCCGTCTGCGTTGCGTATCTGTCAGATGGCAGCATGTTGAACATGTCCGGGGCCGCTGGCTCTCTTCAGGGATTGATCGACGGCGGCAAACCCGCGCTCGACGCGGCCCGCAAGCTCGTGGCCGAGGCCGAGGACGGACAGCATCAGGACAAGGTGATCCGACAGAGCGCCGCCTTGATGGCACCGATCCCCAAGCCGGCGAAGAACGTGTTTTGCGTCGGTCGCAACTATGCCGAGCACATCGCCGAGGGCGACCGCGCGCAGAACCAGAAGGTCGGTGTGACTGAACACCCGGTGTTCTTCACCAAGCCGCCGACAGCACTCGTTGCGCCGGACGGCGACGTTCTGCTCTTTCCCGAAGTGTCGACATCCATCGACTACGAGGTCGAACTGACCGTGGTCATCGGCACGGCGGGCCGCAACATCTCAAAGGCCGATGCGATGGATCATGTCTTCGGATACACGATCCTGAACGACATAACCGCGCGCGACATCCAGCGCCGCCACGGCGGGCAGTATTTCAAGGGCAAGGGGCTCGATGGCTCCTGCCCCATCGGTCCGGTTATCGTGACAGCCGACGAAATCGACGACCCGCACGCCCTGTCCATCCGCCTTACGGTCAATGGCGAACAGCGTCAGGACGGGAATACGAAGGACATGATCTTCGACATTCCCACGCTGATCGCTTCCTTGTCCGAAGGGCTTACGCTCGAACCGGGCGATATGATCGCGACGGGCACGCCGTCAGGCGTCGGCTACGCGATGGACCCACCGCAGTTCCTCAAGGATGGCGATACTGTGGTTTGTGAAGTTTCCGGAATCGGCACGCTCAGCAACACCGTGCGCGCCGTATAAAAGGCCCCGCCGCACCGGAGAGCGGCCAAAAGGGTCAGACACGATTGGGAGGAGAACAATCATGATCAACAGAAGAACATTTACAGCCTCATTGCTCGCCGCTGTTCCAGCCACGAGCCTGATGGGCACATCGGCACTGGCACAAAGCCTGCGCGATATCACCTTCGTGCAGCCAAGCCCGTCGGCCATCAACTCGTTCCCAGTCTTCGTTGCTATTGGCGAGGGTTTCTTCGAGGAAGAAGGCCTGAACGTCACCGTCGAGGCGATCAACGGATCGGGCGCGGTGCTTCAGGCGCTGTCCGCAGGTCAGGCCCATTTCGGCCGTCCCGGCCCCGGCCCCATGATCGCGGCCAAGACGCGCGGCGTCGACGCCGTCCACATCTACAACGTGGCAGCGCGCAGCAACTTTGGGATCGCGGTGCAGCAGGACAGCGACATCCAGAGCGTCGAAGGTCTGCGCGGCAAAGTGATCGGCACCGGCACCGCCGATGGCGCGGAAGTGGGCTTTGCCCGCAACGTGATGACCGGCGCGGGCATGACCGAGGGCGAGGATTACGAATTCCTCACCGTGGGTGACGGCGGCCCGGCAACGGCCGCGTTCCTGAACGGCGAAATCGATGCCTATTCCGCATCGACGGCAGACACCGCCATCCTGAACCAGCGCGGCATGGCCGTGCGGGACATCACACCGGCCGAGTTCGGACGCTTCTTCGGCAACGGCATCGCGACGATGGCCGACACGATCGCCAATGACCGCGAGCTGGTCGAAGCATGGAGCCGCGCCTTTGCCAAGGGTCACGCCTTTGCGCTGGACGACGCCAACCGCGAAGCGGTGCTCAAGCATCTCGCCGACGGGAACCCGCAGGAAGGGGAAGACAAGGAATTCCAATCCGCGCTGTTCGATGCGGTGCGTTCCAAGACAATTCCGTCCGACGACGCCCCGCATCTGGGCTGGTATCCGGCCGAGGTCTGGCAGGAATGGGAAGACGCGCTGGTCGCAGGCGGAGAGATCGCGGCACCGCTCGACGATTTGAGCGCAGTCTGGACCAACGAGTTCGCTGCCATCGGCGCCGAGGCTGCAGGCGGATGAACACAGCTACCGCACATGACTACTCCGGCGCGCCTCTTGGCGCGCCGGTCTACGAACTGACACAGGTCAGCAAGACCTATGCGCGCAACAGTGTGGTCGCGCTCGAAAATGTCAGCCTTACCCTGCGCAAGGGCAGCTTTACCTCGGTCATCGGGTCCAGCGGCTGCGGAAAGTCGACGCTGCTCAAGATCATGGCCGGTCTCATCCCGCCCACCAAGGGCCGGGTGATCCTTCAGAACCAGCCCGTCAAGGGGCCCCGTCGGGACATCGGCATGATGTTCCAGCAGGCCACGCTCTTCCCGTGGAAGACCGCCGTGGAAAACATCGTGCTGCCGATCGAAATCCGCGATGGCAAGGCCGCCGCCAAGAAGGCGATGGACAAGGCCCACGAGCTGCTGGAAATCGTTGGCCTCAAGGGCTTTGAAAACGTCTATCCGAACGAGCTTTCGGGCGGCATGGCGCAACGCGCCTCGATTTGCCGGATGCTGATCACCGAACCGGCGGTCCTGCTTCTGGACGAACCGTTCAGCGCCCTCGACGAGCTTTCGCGCGACATGATGAACATGGAGCTTCAGCGGATCTGCCGCGAACAGGACGCGACGGCGTTCCTCGTGACCCACTCCATTCAGGAAGCCGTGATCCTGTCGGACGATATCGTCGTGATGAAACCGCGTCCCGGACGGATCGCGGAGGTGGTCACCGTCGATCTTCCGCGGCCGCGGACTCTCGACATGATGACAACGCCGAAATTCGGCGAAATCGTCGACCACATTCGGGGCATGCTGGACAAGGGAGAAGACATGTGACCGAGTATCAGACAAACGCGCCCACTGACGCTGACACCGCCCAGGACACGGTCTGGGAACAGGAAGTCGCGTTCATCGACGCGGTGCCGCGCTGGATCGCCATGACCTTTGTCTTTGTGGTGTTCATCGGAACGTGGCAACTGGTGACGAGCTTCGGTCTCGTTTCGCCGATTATCCTGCCGACACCGATGGAGACGCTCAAGGACATGATCTTCGTGGGGCAGAATCTGCTGACCGGCGGCTACATGCTGGTTTCGCTCTGGATCACGATCCAGGAGGTGATCTACGGCTTCGCCCTGGCCATCGCCATCGGTTTCTCGCTCGGCGTGCTCGTGGGCGAAACCGCGTTCGGGGAAAAGGCGGTCATGCCCTACCTCGTCGCGATCGACACCATGCCCAAGGTAGCTTTCGCGCCGCTCTTCGTGGCATGGCTGGGTTTCGGCATCGAATCCAAGGTGGCACTTGCCGCCTTCATCGCAACCTTCCCCATCGTCGTCGGCACGGCAGCTGGTCTGCACGCAGCCGATGAAAACGCGCGGATGCTGTTCAAGACCATGGGCGCAAGCCGCATGCAGACGCTCATCAAGATGAAGCTGCCCACCGGCTTGCCGCAGATTTTCACGGGGTTGAAAATTGGTGCCGTGGGCGTGATGGCCGGTGCGATTACGGGTGAATTCCTTGGCGGCGGCAAAGGCTTTGGCGAATTGATCCGCGTCGCAGCGTCCCAGCTCAACACGCCGCGGGTGTTCTCGCTGATCCTCTATCTGAGCGTCGTGGGTCTTGTGCTCTACCTCCTCGTGCAGTGGACGCAGCGCCGTGTCGTCTTCTGGCAGAAGGAATCCGTGGGATCCTACGATGGCTGACGGCCCTGCAATCGCGGTCGAGTCCCTACGCGACTTCGTCTCCCGCGCGCTCATGGCGCGCGGGGTTCCAGATGCCGACGCCGCCAAGGTCGCAGATCTCATGGTCGAGGCGGATATCTACGGCTACGGCACACACGGCGTGTTCCGCCTCCGTCAGTATCTTGCACGGCTTGCCGGTGGTGGGTGCAACCCGACGCCCAAAATCACCGTCGCCGAGGAAACCGTCGCGACAGCGGTGATCGATGGCGATGATGGTCTTGGGCACCTCGCGATGTCAGCGGCCCGCGATCTCGCCATGGAAAAGGCCCGTGCTGCCGGCATCGGATGGGTCGGGGTGCGACGGGGCAATCACGCGGGCCCCCTGGCCCTTTATGTGCGGCCGCAAGCCGACGCGGGCCTGCTCGGTATCGCGGCAGCCGTCGGCAGTGCAAACCATGTCCCCCCCTATGGCGGCTCGAACTTGCTGATCGGTACGAACCCCATCGCCTTCTCGGCTCCGGCCGATGGCCCGGACCCTTTCGTTTTCGACATGGCCACCACCGTTGCCGCCATGGGCAAGATCAAGACCATGTTGCAGCAGGGCCAATCCATGCCCGAGGGCTGGATGGTGGGGCGCGATGGAAAACCCCTGACAGATCCGGCACGCAAATCCGAAGGTTTCCTTTTACCGATCGGAGGCCCGAAAGGGTTTGGGCTTTCTGTTGCCATTGGCCTCTTGGCGGGGGCCCTGAACGGCGCAGCCTTCGGGTCTGACGTCGTCGATTTCACAAAGGACACCACCTCCTCGACCAATACGGGGCAGTTTGTGGCCGCGCTCGACCCGAAAGCCTTTGGCATGGGAGACGCGTTCCCGCAGGTCGCCGCGCGAATTTTTGCCGAGATGCGCGCGTCTGCGCCATTGCCGGGTCACGACCCAGTCCGATTGCCGGGCGACGGAAAGAGCGCTTTTGCCGAAGCGCGTCGCACGAACGGACTGGTGCTCAATCAGGCGTTGCGCGCTGACCTGAACGCCCTCGCCGCGGATTGCGGGATTGACCCGCCGTTCCCGGAAAGCACCCAGGCCTGAGATCGGCGGCGTCGGGTTGCCTGGCGCCCCATCGACGCGGGGCTTGCAGATTGGCGCTTCTCCGGCTTTGGCGCTCCTTTGACCGGTTGGCCGATGGCGCTGGCGTCCTTCAGACAAGACAGGATCGTGGCCGGTTGAAAGCGCGCTGGGCATCCCGATACCCGCAGCCTGTAGCCGGCCACCCGGTTTGCGAACCGGTCACCCTGAAACGGGAGCTCTCCCGCACAGCAGCGCGCGGATCACGACGTCTCAGTCAATTGGAGCATGACAGCCGGGCGGTCCCTGAAGCGAATTGCACGACATTCACGCCAAGTGCCTTGGTGGTTTCGTTTGTGCGGTCTCCGCTGAGACGCGGCGCGACACAGGGATCATTTGGCGCAGGCTCTGACTCCCAAAGATCGTCATGGAGACGCCGCAGCACCGAACAATCTCAGTGTCTTGAGCACGGCTGCGACCAGACGTGTCACGGAAGCCCGAGACAGGCCCCGCTGCGCGCATTCATCCGGAAAACATCACATAGACAAAACGCAGGCACACAATCGCGAGGAAGATGCCGAAGGCCAGTTCCAACGATCGGGCAGACAGGCCATGCGCCATCCGAACACCAAGGTTTGCTGTCAGAATAGTTGTAGGCACAAACAGGCACACCCCGATCAAGGAGACGAAGCCGACTGCATCCGGTGGCAGCCCGGGGTTGCCCCACCCCGCCAGAATATACCCAATCGCGCCCGGCACCGAGATCAGAACCCCGATCCCGGCCGAGGTGGCAACGGCCTGATGGATCGGACGGCCGTGCAGCGACATGATGATGTTCGAGATCTGTCCACCGCCGATCCCCATAAGCGAGGCGAGAAACCCGATCAGGCCCCCATAAATCCGAAGCAGCGGCCCGGTCGGCAAGTCAGGCGCAAGATCCCAGACCTTGGTGCCCGAGATCAGCTTGATCGCATTGATCCCGGCCACGAGGACAAAGACGATCTGGAAAACGAGTGCTGGCGCGTATCTCGCGATCAGGGCCCCCGCCAGCACGCCAAGCACGATTGGCACCGCCCAGGCCCGGAGCAACACATCATCCACCGCGCCGCGGGCCCGATGACTGAGCCAGGAGCGGACCGAGGTCGGGATGATGATGGCAAGAGACGTGCCGACGGCAAGGGCCATCCGTGTCTCGTCGGGCACGTCGAGTGCGCCAAAGACCTCGTACAGGACCGGCACGATCAACGCCCCACCCCCGACGCCAAAGAGCCCCGCGAGAATGCCAGTGAGCGCACCGGCCAAGAGAAGCGTCGCGGCGATAAGAAGAAAATCGGGAGAGAGAAGGTCCATCAGCGACGGCCATTCCTAAAGGAAAAACGCGCGCGACCAGCACGCAGGCGCGCAAGGCTCCACCGTGTCTGCGGCGCGATCCATATGTGCCTCCGGCCGCAAGGCCGGGGGCAGAGGTTGCTTCAAAGCGCGGCGGGTCGCGTCAGGTGACCGTGACGGTCAGGGTGCCCAGCCCGTCAATGCTCAGCTCCATGGTGTCGCCCTTGGACACGGGGCCGACACCGGAAGGGGTGCCCGACAGGATCACGTCGCCGGGGGCCAATTCGAAATATTCGGACAGGTAGGAAATCATTTCCGGAACCTTCCAGATCATCTGGTTCAGATCGCCTTCCTGGCGCACCTCTCCATTGACCTTGAACTCCAGATGACCCTCGCTCGGATGCCCAACCTCAGACACCGGATGGATCGGTCCACAGGGCGCGGAGCGTTCGAACGCCTTGCCGATCTCCCATGGGCGCCCGGCCTTCTTTGCGATGCCCTGAAGATCGCGCCGCGTCATATCGAGCGCGAGGCCATACCCGAACACGTGATCCAGCGCCTTTTCGACCGGAATGTTGGTGCCACCCGTCTTCAACGCCACCAGCATCTCGGCTTCGTGGTGCACATCCGAGGTATGCGGCGGATACGGAAAGCTGCCGGACGTGTCGAGATTGTTGGGGTTCTTCTGAAAAAAGAACGGGTCTTCGCGGTCCGGATCATGCCCCATCTCGATCGCATGCGCGGCGTAGTTCCGGCCGATGCAGTAGATGCGGCGCACCGGGAAGACCGCGTCCTGTCCGGCCACGGGAAGAGCCGTCACAGGCGGTGTTTCGATTGTGTATTGGGTCATGCGTCACTCCGGGTTCTTCGTCAGTTCCCCTGTGCTGTAGCCCAGTCAAATTGGTAAATCAATCGCGACCAACGCGGAAAATTTGACAGAATGGTTGATTGATCACCCAATCTGGGCATAATTACCTCATGTTTTGTGCCGTTCGGGCGCAAATTGGTATACCAATAAAAGGTTAGGCCATGTTGATGAATGCCGTATCGGTCGAAGCGGACGACGTCGTCGCCAAGCTACGGTCGTATATCGAGGACGGTGGCTACAAACCCGGCGACCGCCTTGAATCGGAACGCGAATTGATCGTGCGGCTTGACGTGACCCGGGCCCGGCTGCGCAAGGCCCTGGACGCCCTCGAACATGAAGGCGCGATCTGGCGGCACGTGGGCAAGGGCACGTTCATCGCGTCGCCTGATGCGGGATTCGGGCTTGGCAATCTGGCGAAGCTCAGCCAGAAAGTGACCCCCGTCCAGCTCATGCGGGCGCGTCAGGCGCTGGAGCCCGCAATCGCTCGCGAGGCGGCGCTGCATGCGACGATGGATGCGATACGCCAGCTGAAGCAGTGCCGCGATCGCGCCATCGACGCGCCCACCTGGGACGAATACGAGGCGCGGGACGACAGTTTCCACAGGACCTTGGCCGAAGCCACGGACAATATCCTGCTGCTGTCCCTGTTCGACCACCTGAACACCGTGCGCCGGGCCGTGGCCTGGAACACCGTGGTCCGGAGTTCCGACCGCCCTGCCCGCACGCATTCCAGCTTCGCGGAGCACGACGCCATCGTGGCCGCGATCGAAGCGCGCGATCCGACCGCGGCACATGCCGCGATGCGGACGCATTTGGGCTCTGTCGCCGCGCGACTGTTCGGGGAAGCGTAATCGCTGGTCCGGCGTGACCGGGGAAAGGGAGTGTAACGCACACATCAACAATGTCGTAACAAACGTGTCTCGGGGAGGAGGACGATGTTGACCAGAAGTGTATCGGTTCATGCCACGCCACGGCGATCAGAAATCTGGTCCCGGCAGGTCGGCCCGCGGGCATCCGCGACCGTGTCCGAAAGGGTGTGGCGCGCGTGAGCAATCCAAGTCTGACACTTGCGACATGGGACCATGACCGCGTCATGGCGCTGCATGATGGGCGCGTGACCGTGCCCGGCATCACCCTCGAAAGCCAGATCCACCCCACCTCCAAGCTCTTTCCATGGGCTGTGCAGGAGGCACGGTTCGATATCACCGAAATGTCGGTGTCCAGCTATGTGCTGCAACTGTCGCGCGGCGGGTCAGACTATACGGCGATCCCGGCCTTCGTCAGCCGCGCGTTCCGTCACAGCGGTTTCTTTGCCCGTGCCGGTTCCGGCATTGAAAGCCCCGCCGATTTCGCCGGTCGTCGGATCGGTGTTCCGGAATACCAGATGACCGCCGCCCTGTGGATGCGCGGCATCCTCGCCGACGAATACGGCGTGGTCTGCGATGATATCCACTGGCGCACGGGCGCCCTCGATGAAGGCGTGCGGCGCGAGCGGCTGGAACTGGCGCTGCCCGACGGCATGGTGGTCGAGCCGATCACCGAAGGGGACACGTTACAGGACATGCTGCTTCGGGGCGAAATCGACGGGTTGCTTGCGCCGAAACCCCCCAAGGCGTTCCTGGAAGGCAACCCCGATCTGGTGCGCCTGATCCCCGATTTCGAAGCGGCGGAACAGGCCTATCATTCCAAGACCGGGTTCTTTCCCATCATGCACCTCATCGGGATCCGCAAAACCATCGCAGATGAAAACCCCGATCTGCCGCGCGCGCTTTATGACGCGTTTGTGGAAGCCCGCGATATGGCGATGGCCCGGCTGCGCTCGGTCTGGCTCGGCAACGCGAACCGCATGACGCTCCCATGGCTCAACGCCGCGATGGAACGGACGCTCGCCAGCATGGGGCCGGATTACTGGAGTTACGGCTGCACCGCCAACATGGCCGAGATCGACGCGATCTGCCGCTATTCTCTGGACCAGCACTTGTCGGCAGCGCCGGTCGCCCCACACTCATTGTTTCACCCGTCGGTTCTGGACAGCTGACATGATGGAGATGTGGCATGCAGGATTGGGATGGCCGGTCGCAGCAACGCTGCTGGCGGTCAGCTTTGCCAGCTCCTTCATGACCATCGCCTTCGGCATCGGCGGCGGGGCGGTGATGCTTGCCGTGCTCGCCACGCTTCTGCCTGCCGCGGCGATCATTCCGGTGCACGGCCTCGTGCAACTCGGCTCCAATGCCGGGCGCGCCGCAATCATGACCCGCTACATGCGGTTTGACCTTCTTGGCCCCTTTGCCATCGGCGCAGTGATCGGGATCGTGCTGGGCGGATCGCTGGTGGTGCAACTCGAAGCGGGATGGATCCAGATCGGGGTCGGGGTGTTCATCTTGTGGTCCGTGGTGTCGAGGCCACCGGCCTTTCTTCGTCGCTCTGGCATGGTCACCGGCGTGTTTTCCAGCTTTCTGACGATGTTTTTCGGCGGCACCGGGCCGTTCGTGGCCACCTATGTGCGCGCGCAGGACCTTGACCGCCATGCACATGTGGCGACGCATGCGATGTTCATGACGCTACAGCATCTGCTCAAGACCGTGGTTTTCGGGATCCTTGGGTTTGCCTTCAGCGTCTGGACCGGGCTGATCGTTCTGCTCATCGCCGCCGGCGTGCTGGGCACGCTTGCGGGCAAGGTCATGCTCGCCCGGATCAACGACCGGCACTTTCAGACGGTGCTCAAGATCGTCCTCACTGTTCTGGCCCTGCGGCTCATCTACGCCGGGGCCACGGATATCTATTTCGCCAGCGCCACACCGGCACCGGATGGAGGAGGCCACTAACCGCACGGGGCGCGCGCGATCCCGGCGGACCAATGACAAATGCGCATATGACTGAAACCATGAAATGGGAGGAGACCATGTCCATGAAACCGATGATCACCCGCCGCACCCTGTTGGGAACCGGGGCCGCTGCAACGGCCCTGACCCTTGCGACACCGGGCATCCTGCGGGCCAATACATACCCTGAACGCAACATAAACGTCTATGTGCCGACCGCAGAAGGCGGCGGTGCGGATCGTAATTTCCGCGCCTTCTCGAGCGTGTGGAAAGAAAAGCTCGGCACCGATTTCGAGCCGGGTTTCTACCCCGGGGCATCGGGCCGTGTCGGCTACGAGATCTACATGGGCAAGGCAGAGCCCGACGCCTACAACCTGATCTTCGGCAATATGGGTCCGGAAGTGCTGAACTGGGCCATGCAGGCCCCCAGCTTCGACGTGAACGATTACTTCTACTTCGGTCAGGTCGACAAGGATCCGTGCTGTCTGTTTGTCGGCGCGGAAAGCCCGTTGCAAACAATGGACGACATCATTGCCGCGGCCAAGACGCGCCGCCTGAATGTCGGAACCAGCCGCATGGCGCACCCCGCCTCGATCGGTCTGCTGGCGCTCGGGGACAAGCTCGGCATCGACTTCAACCTGATCCCGCTCCAGGGCGGCAAGTCCACTGTGGCCGGCGCGGTCACGGGAGAGGTCGATTTCTCGGTCCTGACGTCTGGTTCCGTGATTGCGGCGGGCGACAGCGTCAAGACGCTGTTGGTGTTTGGCGACAACATCGTTGGCGAGGCGCTGGACAACGCGCCGAGCATCAACGACGCCTATGACATGGACCTGCCCGAGATGCTTTCGGCACGGGCGTTCGGCATCCACAAGAAAGCCGCCGACGACTATCCCGACCGGCTTGAGGTGCTGACCTCGACCTTCCGGGAGACCTTCGACGATCCGGCCTTGATGGAGGCCTATGTCGCGAACAAGGGCACCCCGGAATACCTGCAATATGCCGGGATCGAGGAATGCGAAGCGTTCAAGCAATCGATGCTGGAACTCGGCGCGCGCTACCGCTCTCTGCTCAGCGGCGCCTGACGCCTCCCGGCCGGCAGCGCAACGCGGCGCTGCCGGCCTTTCCGCATCGCATTTATCAGACAGGACGGCGCACCCATGGCTTCAGACCCTCACAAACCGCCACGGCAGATTGGCGGCGAGCTGGTGATCCCCATCTTCGCTGTGGGCTTCACCTTGTACTTCTTCTCGACCATCTGGAACTCGCCATGGACGGCACAGGTCAGTGCTTTCATGGTCGGTGGCTTCCTGCTTCTGGTCTGTGCGATCTTCTTCGTGCGCTGCATCCTGTGGCTGCGCCGGGGCCAAGGCACATTGGGTTTTGCCAATCTCTTCACGGTGGATGACCTCCGCACCGGCCGCATCGGGCTTCTGGCAACCACGGTGGGCTATGTGATGTTCATCGACCGGCTGGGCTTCACATTGATGACCTTCCTGTTTCTGGCGATCAGCATGCTGATCCTCGCCAAGGGGCGGAACGCGGGCTTCATCATCCTGATTTCGGGCGCGATGGCGCTGATCGGTTGGGCCGTGTTCATCTGGGCCTTTGACACGCGGTTCCCGCGCGGCTGGTTCGAAACCACAATGCAAGCAGTGATGAACAATGGATAGCAGCACAGCATCGATCCTGACCGAGGTGTTTTTCGAAACGCTCGGCTACTGGTACATCATCGTGCCCACGATCTTTCTGGGCCTGATCGTGGGTGGCATTCCGGGCTTCTCGGCGGCCAATACAATCATCATCCTGATGCCGCTGACACTGGCGCTCGACCTGCAATCGGGGCTGGTGTTCATGATCTCGCTCTATTGCGCCGCGCGCATGGGGGCGGGCATTCCGGCGATCCTTGTCAACATTCCCGGCACCGCCGGGGCCGCCGCGACACCGCTCGACGGCTACCCGATGTCGAAGCAGGGCAAGGGTCAGCAGGCGCTGGCGATTTCCTTTGTCGCCTCCTGTATCGGCGGGTTGCTGACCACCGTGATTGCTCTTGCGGCCATGCCGATCCTCGCACGCGTCGGGTTCTACATGCATTCGGTCGAGATGATCGTGGTCATGCTGTTCGGTATTTCCCTGATCGCCTCCATCGCGGCGCAGGACATGGTGAAGGGCCTGATCGCGGGTTTCCTGGGGCTCATGATCGGCTCTATCGGCACGGATGTGGTCTATGCCACGCCGCGCGGCACCTTCGGGTTTCTCGAACTCTATGACGGCGTGCCGCTGATCCCGGCGCTGGTGGGGCTCTTCGCCGTGTCCGAGGCCTTTGTCATCATTGAAAAACGCGTGATCGTGAACCATGACAATGAACCCAAGGCACCCAATTGGACCGACACGTTTGACGGGGTGCGCATCGCGCTAAAGCGGTGGGTGCATATCGTCTGGACATCGATCATCGGGCTGGTGATCGGTGTTATCCCGGGTGCCGGGGCATCCATCGCGAGCTTTGTCGCCTACCAGCAATCGCGCAGCTTCTCAAAGACGCCGGAGCGCTACGGCACAGGCCATCCCGAGGGGCTGATCGCGCCCGAGGCGGCCAATAACGGCGTGACTTCCGGCACGCTGGTGCCGCTTCTGGTGCTGGGCATTCCCGGCGGGGCCACGGCGGCCATCATGCTGGTGGTGATGCAGTTCCACGGCGTGAGCTTTGGCCCGTCGCTCTTTGAGAACCAGCCCAAGGTCGGCTACGGGATGTTCATGGCCATGGCGGTGAGCTACGTCATCATGTTCCTGACGATCCTGCCGCTCAGCCGCTACATGAGCCACGTCACCACGATCCCGACGATCTACCTCGCGCCGATGATCATCAGCTTCACGCTGGTCGGTGGCTTCGTGCCGCGCGAATACATGTTCGACATGTATCTCGCACTGGCCTTCGGGGTTCTGGGCTACATCGCCCGGCGCACCGGCTACCACGTCGCGGCGATCCTGATCGGGGTCATCCTCGGGCCGCTGCTGGAGAAATACTTCCTGTGGTCGCTCAAGAAATCCGACGGCGACATCATGGTGCTGTTCTCCTCAACGCTGGGCAACATCCTGTGGGTGGCCTTCGCCATGTCGATCATCCTGCCGCTCGTGTTCGGGATGCGGCGCAAACGCAAACTCGAGGTGCCTGCCGAATGAAACGTGAAGTCGAATACGAACTGGCGCGCAATATCCGCCAAGTGGCGCATCTGGATATCGAGGGCGGGGGCGAGGTCACCGTGCGCGATGGCTATGCCTATGTCGGCCACATGAAGCCGCCCAAGGGCACGTCGATCATCGACCTGTCGGACCCGGCCAACCCCAAGGTGGTGGCCCATGTCGCGCCGCCCGATGAATGGTCGCATACCCACAAGGTGAAGGTGGTCGGAAACATCATGATCACCAATGTCGAACAGGACCGGCGGCACTTCCTGCGCAAGGGCGACAAGATCGCCGGGCTGCGCGCGGAAGGGCTGTCGGACGCCGGGATCGCGGAGCGTCTGGGGGTCGACCTCTCGGACATTGCCGTGCTCGAAGAGGCGCTGGAGCGTGGCTATTCCAGCGGTGGTTTCCGGGTCTGGGATGTCTCGGACAAGACCGCGCCAAAACTCTTGTCCTACGTCAAGACACACGGCTTTGGCGTGCACCGCTTCGATATGGACGAAAATTACGCCTATATCTCGACCGAGATGGAGGGCTATGTCGGCAACATCCTCGTGATCTATGATCTGGCCGACCCCGGCAATCCGACGGAAGTCTCGCGCTGGCACATGCCGGGGCAGCACGTGGCCAAGGGCGAGACACCCACCGGCGTCGGCTACAGCCACCGCCTGCACCACGCGATGCGTTGCGGGGACGAGCTTTGGGCGGCGGTCTGGCACGCCGGCTTCCGGGTGCTGGACGCAAGCGACATCACCAACCCGACGCTCAAGGGCAGCTACCGCTTTCCCAAGGCGATCCCCGAGCCAACCCACACCGTGATGCCGCTTGAGCAGACCATCGACGGCAAACGCTTTGCCATCGCGATCGACGAAGAGCACGCCCATCTGCCCGGGCGTCTTCATGGGTTCATCTGGGTCATGGACGTGACCGACCTCGACAACATGGAACCCATCGCGGCCTGGGACCTTTCCGAACGGTTCTGCCCTTGGGTCGGCGAGGAAGGCGTGCGCTTTGGCGGGCACCAGTTCCGCGAAAAGCTCGACGGCACGCTGATCTACGCGACCTGGTTTGCGGGGGGGCTGCGCGTGCTCGACGTGGCCGACCCTTACCTGCCCGTCGAAGTGGCGCATTACATGGTGCCGGGACCGACCGGCGCACCGCCGCAATCGAACGACGTCGATGTAGATGACAAGGGCCTGATCTACGTGCTCGACCGAAACCGTGGCCTCGATATCCTGGAGATGACCCTGTGAGCGATACTGACCTCCTCCCCCCGAGCGTGGATCCGAACAAGAAAGCGCTTGGCATCCGCCGTGTGAGCGCTCGCAACGAAGCCTCGACCCGGTCGGTGATGATGGTGCGCGATCACATCGTCATCACCGACGAGAAGGAGTCGAACACCGGGCCGACGCCGCTCGAAATGACCCTGTCCTCATTGCTGGGGTGCGAAGGCGTCATCATCAATCGCTGCGCCGAGGCGATGAAATTTGAATACACCGCCGTTGATATGGATGCCGATGGCGAAGTGGACCAGCGCGGCAGCCGTGGCGTGCAAGGTGTGCGCCCCTATTTCAACTGGGTAAAGCTGCGCATTCGTGTCCACACCGAAGAAACGCAGGAACGGTTCGACCGTCTGACCCGCAACGTCGAATATCGCTGCCCGGTGATGAACCTGTTCAAATCGGCGGATGTGGACGTGCAGATCACCTGGGAGCGTGTCGCGCCGTGACCCTATCGCTGACGATCAACGGCACCCGCCACGATATTGCCTCCGACCCGGACACGCCGCTGGTCTACGTGCTGCGCGACGAGCTGAAGCTCAAGGGCACCAAGCTGGGCTGCGGGTTGGAGCAATGCGGGGCCTGCGCGGTGATGGTCGACGGCAAGGTCGTCTTGTCCTGTGTGAGCCCGGTCGAAGTGTTCGACGGTCAGGAAATCACCACAATCGAAGGCATCGCCGATACCGAGATCGGTCAGCGCGTGCAGCAGGCCTTCATAGAGGAGACGGCGGCGCAATGCGGGTATTGCACCTCCGGTCTGGTGGTGGCGGCAACGGCGCTTCTGTCGGACACCCCGGCACCGGACAGCGCCGCCACCAAAGAGGCCCTGACCCCGCATCTATGCCGCTGTGGATCGCATCCCCGCGTGCTCCGCGCTATCGAAAGGGCTTGCGCATCATGAGCCTTGACGCCTATCCGCTCGTCTCCGACTGGCTGACGCCGGAGCAAGACCGGTTGCTGATCCACACCGGCAAGGTCGATATCGGGCAGCGCATCTCGACCGCGCTGGTGCGGATCGTGCAGGAGGAACTGGCGCTGCCGCCGGGACAGCTGGGCATCGCCCCTGTCCGCACCGGCCACGCCCCGGATGAAGGCATCACCTCGGGCAGCAACTCCATCGAGCAATCCGGCCGCGCTGTCGCCGCCGCAGCAGCGACCCTGCGGGCGCGGGTTCTGGACATCGCTGTTGCCCAGCAAGGCGGCGAACCGGCCAATTGGGTGCTGGAGGACGGCTTTGTCCATCGCACCGGCACGAATATCCGGATCAGCCTGATCGACCTTGCCGGCGATCTGCCCCCGAATCTGCCCATTGATCCGGACCTCCCGCGACACAGCCCCGCGCAGTCGCCGAAACCGGACATGCGCGGCATCACGGAGATGGTAACCGGGACCTTCACCTTCCTGCATGACCTCGACCTGCCGGGCATGTGGCACGCCCGCCGCATCAGCCCCCCCCACGCCAAGGCAACGTTGCAGGAGATCGACGGGTCGGCGATCGACAAGGCCGAGGCAAAAGGCATACAGGTCATCCGCGACGGCAGTTTCCTTGCCGTTGCCGGCCCGCGCGAATGGGATGTGGTGAAGGCGGCAAGAAGCCTTGGGATCGCCTGCACATGGGATTTGGGCGGCGGCTTCCCCGAAACGGATGTCTTCGCGCATCTGGCCCCCGAAAACGCCGATCGCTTTCCCGTTGTGGACGGCACACCGCAAAAAGCCCCCGTCCCTGATGCGCTCGATGCGCCGGACCTGAGCGCCCGCTTCGAACGCCCATACCAGATGCACGGCGCGCTTGCACCGTCCGCAGCATTGGCCGAGTGGACGGGCACAGAGCTCGACATCAAAAGCCACAGCCAGGGCATCTATCCGCTGCGCGAGGCCATCGCGGACAGCCTTGAGCTTTCCACCGACAAGGTCGAGATCACCCATGTCCCCGGCTCCGGATGCTACGGCCATAACGGCGCGGACGACGCCGCGTTCGAGGCGGCGCTGATCGCCATTGCACTGCCAAACACACCAATCCTGCTGAAATGGAGCCGTGAGGATGAACACGCATGGGAGCCGTTCGCCCCTGCGATGGCGGTTCAGGTGGATGCAAAAATGACCGACGGGTGTGTCACTGCCTTCTCCGCCGAAGCCCATAGCGACACCCATCGCGGGCGTCCGCGTCCCGGACCGAACCGAGCGGGACCTGCGAAACTGCTCGCCAATCGGTTCCGCGCCGACGCGATGGCCCCCTACATCGCCCCCCCGAACATGGGCAAACATGCGGGAATGCACCGGAATCTCGACCCGATCTATGCCTTTCCGGAAAAGCGGCTGGTCAAGAACCTTGTGCAGAACTTGCCCCATCGCACGTCCGCCATGCGTTGCCTTGGCGCCGTCACCAATGTCTTTGCCATTGAATGCACCATGGACGATCTGGCGAGCCAAACTGGCATGGACCCCATCGCGTTCCGGCAGGCGCATCTGACAGATCCCCGCGCCTCTGCCGTGTTGCGGGAACTGGAACGCCGTCTCGACAACCGCGGACCAAGACCCGACGGCACCGGGCGCGGCATTGCCTATGCCCAGTACAAAAACGCCATGACCCGGGTCGGCATCGCCGTCGACGTGACCGTGACCGACGCGGCCGACGTGCGTTTGGATCATGCGATCATCGTCGCCGATTCAGGCCGCGTGATCGATCCCGATGGTCTCACCGCCCAGCTCGAAGGCGGTTTCATACAGGCGGCCAGCTGGGCCCTCTGTGAAGAAGTCACATGGGACCGGGATGGCATAACATCGCGCGACTGGGACAGCTATCCGGTGATCCGCTTCGACAATGTGCCTGATATCGAGGTTGTCCTGCTCGATACATTCGATAACCCGTCTGTCGGTGCCGGTGAGGCCTCCCCCGGCCCGACAGTTGCTGCCATTGCCAACGCGATACAGGATTGCACGGGCCTTCGAATGCGGCGCATGCCGTTTACGGCAGATGCGCTGAAACAAGCCGCACTCGCGCTCTGACGGGGAATACCGCGCTTGCCGGCCAAGCGGCGTAAAAACGCCACTGTGAGCCTGCATCCGTCCAGCGCGTTCCGGTCTTGCGGCGCCAACGCGCCCCTCGCTTGGCGCAGCCCGTTGGCCGCGGTGCAGGCCAACACCCTCCGCTTGGCTGAATTGAAGCCGGTCTCCTTCGGCATCTTGTCAGCGGTCCTGATCCGCTCTCCCCGAAAAGCGCCCTGGACGCGCTGACCACCGAAACACCTGCCCGCATCACCGGTCGCCGTCGATTTGGCTGTTTTGCGTCGGTGGGTCGGCCGCGCAAATCGCGCCCGCGCAATGCCGACGCACCCTTTCCCGCAGCCGCGCGAGAGGCGCGAGAGGCCTTCCCGCCATCGCCGTGCGGATGGATCAGGAATGGACCGACAAGCCCGGTTTCGGCCTCAGCACATCTCGGGATGGCGTCGTCATTTGCGTGGATAACGTCACCAGAGTTTCGAAGATCGCTTCGCCCCTTCCATCCACCGAAGTGGCGCCCAACGCGAAAAGACCGCTTTTGGCAAACGGCATCGGGGCGCTGGATTGATGGCAGGATTCTGTCGTCTCCAATGATGAGCGACACCGTCGACCGGCAACACCCCGCCGCGTCCGAGCCCGCCAAGCGCTCACAGCGCCATTGCGCAGAACGCACAGCGTTTTGACCGCGTTTCCAGCAGAACTCCGAAGGCGCCCATACAGCCGTTCCCCTTCAGGACGTGCTGTCATTCCGGGCACCGCATCGGGTCGCCCCGGCCACACCGTTTTCGCGCGCATTGCATGCCCTGACAGGCCTGCAAGTAAGCTGCCATGGCTGTCTCGTCGGAGTTGCCCCAGATCCGCAAGGGCAAGAATTCTCGAAGTCGGCCGTCGCGGTCTGCATCGCCCCAATCTGGAAGAAATCCGGCCTTCCAATTCCATTGATCTCCATCAATGCTGGCGAGAAAGATCCGGTCCAGTCTGGATGACGTTTGGACGGCCAGGGCGCAACGGGCAGGACAGGACGCCGCCGCTGGACGCCATTGGCGCCAACTTGCTTTACGCTTGCCCGGATGACCGCCCGCACGTTCGTCAAAGATAGCTCATATCTCCAAAAAGGATCAAACGCTTGGACCTCGGTCTTTTCTTTGCTGCCATCGGAGCCCTTTTCCTTGCGGGGCTGGTCGCGGATCAGCTTGGACATGCAACGCGATTGCCGCGCGTGACGATGCTGCTTCTTCTGGGGCTTCTGGTCGGACAATCCGGGTTTGACCTATTGCCAGAAACCGCGACGGATTGGTTCGAGCCATTGTCGTTCATCGCCCTGACGATGGTCGCGTTTCTGCTTGGCGGAGAGTTGACCCGCGAAAACCTGGTGAGTCACGGGCGGGCCATATTTGCGATCTCGCTCTGCGTGGTGGTGGGGACCACGGTCATCGTCTGGGGCGGCCTCACATTGCTTGGCCTCGATCCCGGTCTTGCGCTCCTGCTCGGGGCCATCGCTACCGCAACAGCGCCTGCGGCAATCGCGGATGTCATTCATCAGTCCGGCATTCGCAACGGGTTCTCCGAAACACTCAGCGGTATCGTCGCGATCGACGATGTCTGGGGGCTCATGGTCTTCAGTCTCTGCCTGGCGCTGGTGCACCCGTTCGACGGTTGGTCCGGGCCGCTGATGATCGTCGCCCTTGATATCGGTGGGGCAGTTCTGCTTGGCGCGGCCATCGGGTTTCCGGCGGCGTTTTTCACCGGGCGGCTCAAGCCGGGCGAACCGCTTCAAACCGAAGCCATCGGCCTTGTCTTTGTCACGGCAGGTGTTTCGATCTGGCTGGAGGTCTCCTTCCTCGTGGCCGGGATGACGGCCGGGGCCATCATCGCCAATGTCGCGCAGCATCACGAGCGCGCATTCAACGAGATCGAGCATATCGAATGGCCATTCATGCTGCTGTTTTTCCTGCTCGCGGGGGCGTCGCTTGAACTGGAAGCGCTGTGGTCGCTGGGTTGGCTGACGGCTGCCTATGTCGCGCTGCGCGTCGTTTCGCGGATCCTGGCCGGCGAGGTCGGTGCGCGCCTTGGGCGTGTGCCGGCCATCGAAAGGCACGTCTACGGACCCGCGCTTCTTCCGCAGGCCGGGGTCGCGGTGGGCATGGCCCTTGTCGCCGCCGAAGCGATCCCGCAATGGGGCGCAACGATCATGACCTTGACCGTCGCGGCCACCGTGATCTTTGAGGTCGTCGGGCCGCCCTTCACCTTGATGGCGCTTCGGCACGTTCAAGCCAGGGAAGCCGATAGGGAAGCACCCAAGGAGTGACCGGTCGCGTCGATCGCGGCCAAGATGTGTCGCGCGCAGTTGAAGCCACCGCACCCGGCGCGCGCGTCATGCTGCACAGGCGCCGCCGCGCCGGGTGCCATACCATGCCTGACCCTCTACGCCTGACCCTGGCGTGTCGCGACACGCCAGGGCACGATCCTACCGCAGCAGTTTCAACGTTTGCATATCCGTTCCCAGCGGGGCGCTCAGATCCTCGATTGAATCGTAGAGCAGCTCAAGCATGTAGGCGGGATTGTGAGCGTAATTGCCGGGATCCGCTGTGACGAGTTTCCAGTTATAGGCGGCGCGCAAGCTTCGCGGCGTCCAGGCATTGTAGGCAACCGGTCTTCCATCGCTTTGATCAGCCACACCATCGCCGTTGGCATCGGTGAAGAAATACGGATAGCGCGTCCCGTCATAGACGATTGGCGTGCTGGCCACCTCTGCCGCATAGCTTCTGATCATGTCCAGAAGCATCGCCGCATTGGTCTGGATATCGGACCGAATGCCTTTCTTGGTGTCGCCGCTGCCATCATAGCTTTGCCGAGCGATGCGGATTTCTTCGGGCGTGTCCGCCTGATGGCAGGTCAGGCAGGGCTCGAACGCCACTTCGAGCGTATGCGGCTCATGGCACGAGACACAGCTTGATACCGGACGCGCATGGAAGAAGCGCCCGGAATAATCCTTGCCATCGTAGTGGTAGCCCGATCCGCCATAGCCGCCCAGCCATGTTGCGGCGGCGGTGGCGTAGTGCGGATTGATGAACCGCAGGTCGGGATTGGGCGAATCGATGTCGAGGCCGGCGACCGCCTTGACCACCTTGCTGCCCGCCGAGCGTCCCTGATGGCAGGTCATGCAGGACGCTTCGACGCCCTGAACGGGGTGCATCAGACCGCTGGGAAAGGCGACTTCCGTGATCTCGGACAGGCCGGCGTTGTGACAGGTGCCGCAATCGACCACACCGCCCGTATTGATCGGGCCTTCGACGCTTCCCGCCGCGGTGCCGTCCAGCCCGTGGTAATCGCGAAACCCCTCACCAGAGTGGCATGTCGCGCAGACAGCGGTGATTTCCTCGTCTTCGTCCCAATGACGAAACGCCTCTGCCGCCGCATCAGCATGGGCCGAACGGAACCAGTCACTGATCGCCTGGTCATTCTTGATCTCGATATCGGCGGGATTGAACGGGCCGGATTTCGGCAAGGCGAACGGCACCGCCGCCTCGCCGTCTTCCGGGTTCGCGCTGTCGTCTTGGCCGAAGACACCATGCGTGCCGGCAAGGAAAATCGCAAGCGATGCGACGGCGATCAACGAGGAGGAGGTTTTCAGATATCTGGGCAACATGTCGACTCCGGTGTTGGTGGCAACGGGGAACTCGATTGTCAGAGTACCATGGTCGGCATGTCCGCGGATTGCGGCAGATCAAACGACCCTGCCCGGTCTCGTGCTAACCATGCCTCATGTTCCAGTTCGGTTCTCGTTCAGGCCTCACGCCATCCTTCCGGTCTCCGCCGCGCGCCGCGCCCGGCGGGGAGGAGGTGACCACGGAAGAAGCCGGGGTCCGGCCGCCACATGGCATGGCGCCGCGCGTGACGGTGCAGATCAAGGACGGCGCAGCGGTGGCGCAGGGCGCGCCTGTGGCCTGTCTTCGGAATGCCCCGGATGTCTGCTTTGTCTCACCGATGCCCGGCCGCGTCGCGCGGAGCGTGCTCTTGCGCGGACACAGGCTGTCCGAAATCGTGGTTTTCCGGGACCCCGGCGGTGATGTCGTGACCCACGCGACCGACGACGCCGAAACCGAACCGGGCTTGCGCCGGCTGATGCAGCGCGCCGGTTTCTGGCCCTGGATCCGGCGTCGGCCCTTCGGCGGGATGCCGGACGCCGATGAACGCCCCGCCGCCATTTTTGTCATGGCGACCGATACCCGACCGTTCGCGCCCGATCCGCGGGAGGCCCTTGCCGGGCGCGAGGAGGCATTCCTGCGCGGCCTCCGGGCCTTGTCGATGCTGACGGCCGGAACGGTTTTCGTGTGCCAGTTACCGGGCTCCCGATTTGTCGACGGGTCCGATGCAAAAGGACTTCGCGTCGTCCACAGCGGAAGCCGCCATCCGCAGGGGGCATCCGGGCTACGCATCCATGCGCTTTGTCCGGCGGGGCTCGACAGTCCGGTCTGGGACATCCATGCCGAGGACGTCGCATCGCTTGGCGCGCTGATCGAAACCGGCCGCTTGCCGATGACGCGGCTTGTCGCGGTCGAAGGGTCGGCCCTGCGCGAAAGCCGTCTGGTGCGCGCGCAAGTCGGGGCGGACCTCCGCGAATTGACCCATCGCATCGTCCGGCCGGGGCCGCACGCACTCCTGTCGGGGTCACCGCTGGACGGGCACTTTGCCCATTGGCTCGCCCCCCGCGATCGTCAGGTCACCGTCTTGCCGCGCGAGACCCCGCGCGCAGCCCCCCATTGGCTTGTCGCCGCGCTGACCCGCTCCGCCACGCCGAAGCCGGTGATCCCAAGCGCAGCGCTGGATCAGGCCTTCGGTGACATGATGCCGGCGGCGGCGTTCGTGCGGGCGCTGGGTGCGGGCGATGACGAGACCGCGATGAAAATGGGGGTCCTGTCGTTGCTGGAGGACGATGTCGCACTGGCCGATTACGTGCTGGGCGGGGACGCGCACCTCGCAGAGCTTTTGCGCGGCCTGCTGGACCGGATCAGGACGGAGTTTGCGGTATGACCCGGGGTCTTTGGACACGGGAGACCGTGGTGATCATGCTCCTTGCGGCGTATCTGCAGCTCGCGCTCTTTTGGCTGTGGTTCGGCGGCATCGAAGAGGTCCAGCGGTTTGCACTGGCGGCGCTGATCCTCGCGATCTGGCAACTTGTCTTCCTGCTGGCGCGCGCGCAGCCGGTATCGCTCTCAGCGGTGATCACGGCATTGGCCATTGCGATGCTGGCGCCCGAGGGGCTGGGGCCGGTCCGTCTGATCCTCGGCATCAGCTTCGGCGCCGTGATGGGCGAATTGGTTTTCGGTGGCTGGGGGCGCAACGTGGTCAACCCGGCAACCGTGGCGCTGTCCTTTCTGGGCTTCGGATTTCCCGGCTTTGCATGGCCCGAAATCCTGTTGCCCGTGGCCTGGGCCGCGATTCCGGCCGCCGCGATCGGCATCGCCACGGGGGTTTTGCCGGCAGGCATCATCGTTTCCGCGACGCTCGGAGCAAGCGGCGCCGTCGCATTGGGCGTGCTGCCCGCCTCGGCGTTGCCGGCGGCGGGGGTCGTGCTTGTCTTGCTGGTGGCTGATCCGGTGACAAGCGCGACAACGATGCTTGGCCGCTGGCTCAATGGTCTGCTTTATCTTGCGCTGGTGATCCTGTTCGCCACCGGCTGGCACGACGCGGCACCGGTTCAATTCGCGGTCGCCGCCGCCCTTCTCACATCGCTCGCAGCCCCCGTCCTCGACGAGTTGGCGCTGGCACTCTGGTACGCTCAAAGGCGCAGACGACATGGCCGATCCTGACCGCAACCCATGGCGGCGCTTCCTTGCGCTGCCAAATGAAAGCCGCACCAAGACATTGGTGATGGCCTTTCTTGTCTCCGCCGTCTGCGGGCTGATGGTCAGTGGCGCGACCGTCTTGCTGCGCCCGATCCAGACAGCCAACCGTGCCGCCGAAGAACAGGCCCGCATAGAGGCGCTGGTGCGGGGCATTCCCGGCATGGCCGCCCTGCTGGAGCAATCGGGCGGTGCGTTGTCGACGGTGGTGATCGACATCGAGGAGGGTCGTGCGGCGCAGGACGTGACCACCGCCACGCTGGAGGCCACCCTGGCCGATACCGGCAACTGGACGACGCTCGACGCCGGGGTGGATATCGCCGGTCTGGGTCAACGCCCCGATTACGCGCAGATCTTCCTGTTACGCACCGGCGACGCGATCTCGCTGGTCCTGCTGCCGCTGACCGGACAGGGCTATGGCGGCCGGATCGACGCGATCCTTGCCCTTGAGGGCGATCTGAACACCATCGCGGGCATTGCCATCACCGGCCATTCCGAAACCCCGGGACTTGGTGGCCGGATCGAAGACCCCTCGTGGCAAGCCAGCTTTCCCGGCACCGCGATCCGCGACGACACCGGCGATCTGCGCTTCAATGTGGCGCGGGCCGACGCGTCCGGGCCCTATCAGGTCGACGGCATCACCGGGGCCACGCGCACCGGGCGCGGCGTTTCAAACATGGTGCGTTTCTGGCTTGGTCCGGAAGGCTACGGCCCGCTGATCCGCGCCATCGAACGCGGGGAGTTCTGAGCGTTGGCCGCGCGTTTTGACATCTGGAGCACGCTGACCGAGCCGCTGGTCCGCCAAAACCCGGTGACGCTGCAAATTCTGGGCATCTGTTCGGCGTTGGCTGTGACAACCTCTCTGGCGACGGCGCTGACCATGTCGGTCTCGCTGACCGTTGTGCTGACGCTGTCGGCAATCCTCATCAGCCTGATCCGTCGCCATATCCCCGAGACGATCCGCCTGATCGTCCAGATCGTCATCGTGGCCTCTCTGGTGATCGTCATCGACCAGGTGCTGCAAGCCTATTTCGCGGGGATCAGCCGCGCGCTGTCGATCTATGTCGGCCTGATCACCACCAATTGCCTCGTCCTCGGGCGCACCGAAGCCTATGCGCGTCACAACGCGCCGTTCCCGGCGGCGGTGGACGCGTTCGGCAATGGGCTGGGATATTCACTGATCCTGCTTTTTATCGGCGGGTTGCGGGAACTCTTCGGACGCGGACAGCTCTTCGGCTGGCAGGTCTTGCCGCCTGCGGATGCGGGCGGATGGTTTACCCCGCTTGGCCTGATGCTGCTGGCGCCGTCGGCGTTCTTTCTGCTGGGCGGGTTGGTCTGGGCGATCCGGTCGTTCCAGCCGGCGCAGGTGGAGGCCCCTGAGCACACGCCGCCCGCAGATGCGAGGTCGGTCGAATGAGCGAGCTTTGGGCCCTGTTCCTGTCGGCGGCCTTTGTCGACAACATGCCGCTGACGCTTTTCCTCGGGCTGTGCACGTTTCTTGCGCTGTCCAAGCGCCCCGAAAGCGCTCTCGGCCTCGGCATCGCCATGACGGGCGTGCTCGGCGTAACGGTGCCGCTCAATTGGCTGATCTATGAGGGGCTTCTGGCTCCCGGAGCATGGGCCTGGGCCGGGATGCCCGAGCTCGATCTGTCATACCTCGCGCTGATCGCCTTTATCGGGGTGATCGCCGCAACCGTGCAGTTGCTCGAAATGCTGCTTGATCGGTTCTTTCCGGCAATCCATGCGGCATTTGGCGTTTTCCTGCCGCTCCTGACAGTGCAATGCGCCATCCTCGCCGGCAGCCTCTTCATGGTGGAGCGCTCCTATAGCCTGGCCGAATCCGCGGTCTTCGGGCTGGGCAGCGGACTGGGATTCGCTGTCGCCGTCGCGATCCTCGGGGCGCTCCGCACGCGGTTGGCCTATGCCGATTTGCCCGCCGGGCTGCGCGGGCTGGGCATCGCATTCGTTCTGACCGGGCTGATGTCGCTGGGCTTTGCCTCCTTCGCGCAGATGGCGGTGACACCATGACCGAGATCGCGTTGGGCAGCATTGTGATCATGGCGCTGATTGTCGCGCTGGCAACCGGGCTGCTGCTCTTGCGGCGGCGGTTGATCCCGGATGAGGCGTTCGACATCGCAGTGAATGGCGGGCGCCACATTCCCGCGCAGCGGGGGGACAAGCTGCTCGACGCGCTGCAAAACGCCCAGCTTCCGATCCCGGCGGCCTGCGGCGGCAAGGGAACCTGCGGGCTCTGTCGCGTGACCGTCACGGGCGATGGCGCAGGCACGCCGCAAGCGACGGAACGCGGTGTGCTGTCACCCAAGGAACGGCGCAACCACGTGCGCCTTGCCTGCCAGACCAGCCTGCGTGGCGATTGCGCGGTCGAGGTTCCGGAAGGTATCCTGAGCGCAGGCGGCGGTTTTGTCTGCACCGTCGCTTCCACCCGCATGCTGGCACCGCTCATTCGCGAAATCGTTCTGGATTTGCCGAAAGACCGGCCGACCGATTTTCATGCCGGCGATTTCATGCAGATCACCACGCCGCCCTATCGTCTGGATTTCGCGCGCCTCGATGTGCCCGACGCATTCCGCGATGCGTGGGAGGTTGCCGGTTGGTCCCAGATGCAGGTCGCGTCCGACACCGACGTCACGCGCGCCTATTCCCTCGCCAGCCGCCCGGAAGACGCAGGCACGGCCGTGTTCAACATCCGCTTGGCCGTGCCACCGGCCGGGCGCGAACAGGAGGTGCCGCCCGGCATTGTGTCGTCGTGGCTGTTCACGCTGCAGCCCGGCGATCCGGTCACCGTGTCGGGTCCGTTCGGGGATTTCCATGTCCAACCAACCGAACGCGAGATGGTCTACGTGGGTGGTGGGGTCGGCATGGCCCCGCTGCGGGCCATGATTCATCAGGAATTGGGGCGCGGCACGCCACGCCGCATCCGGTATTTCTATGGCGCGCGCTCCGCGTCCGACTTGTTTTATGCGCGGGAATTCGAAGCGCTTGCCCAAAGGCATGCGAATTTCAGCTGGACACCCGCGCTCTCCGACCCGGCTCCCGGCGACCGCTGGACCGGTGCAACCGGGTTCATCCACGATATCCTGCGCGCCGAAATGACGGACCATCCCGCGCCCGAGGACTGCGAATACTATCTCTGCGGACCGCCGGTGATGATCACGGCGGTGCTGGGAACACTGGAACGGTTGGGCGTGGAGCCCGATGCCATTTTCTACGACGATTTCGGAGCCTGAGACATGCACAGACACCTTGCTTCGCGCCGCACTGTTCTGGCCGGTCTTGCGGCGGCGCTCATCACCCCGTCATGGGCACAGGCGGCTCCGCTCGAAGAGCTGACCGGCAGAGCCTTCGGCACATCTTGGCGGATCACCGGTGCCGAGAACAACGGCCTTGCACGCCTCCGGCCCGCGCTGGACGCACTGTTTTCGGAGATCGACCAGGAGATGTCTCCATGGCGTGCGGACAGCACAATCAGTCGTTTCAACGCCAGCCCGCCGGGCGTGTCGGCCAGCGCCGAATTGATCCGCGTGGTGCAAGCGGCCCTTGCGCTGGCTCACGATAGCGGCGGCGCGTTCGATCCGACGGTCGGTCCTCTCGTGGCGCGCTGGGGATTCGGGCCGATCACGGGTGGCGCAGCGTCGGATTGGCGCGGCCTGATCCTGGACGCGGGGCGCTTGTCCAAGCGGCACACCGACCTCACCCTCGATCTTTGCGGCATCGCCAAAGGCCGCGCGCTTGACCGCGCCGTGAGCGTGGCCCGAGGATATGGAATGGACAACCTGCTGCTGGATCTCGGCGGTGAACTGCACGCGCTCGGCCCCCATCCGACAGGGCGCGACTGGCATGTGGCGGTCGCCCATCCATGGCCGGGCCATCCCCCGCATGCCATCCTGCATCTGCCGGCCGGCATGGCCGTGGCGACATCGGGCCTTGGCGTTCAAAGCTACACGCTCAACGGACGGCTTTGGGGCCATATCATGGATCCGGCGACTGCGCGCCCGGTTGATGGGCGTTTGCGGTCGGTCACGGTTCTGGCGGGCGATGCCATGACCGCCGATGGATGGGCCACGGCGCTTTTCGCGGCCGGCGATAAAGCCGGCCCGGCACTCGCACGCGAACGCGATATCGCGGCGCTTTTCCTGTTTGACGCCGGTGCCTCGGTGCGCGGTGTCGAGACCGGCGGCATCGGAGACGTGCTGACATGAGAAAGGCGGACCCATGGCAGAAGTGATGCTTGCCGTTGCAATCGTGGCGTTGGCCGCGGGCGGCCTTGGCCTTGGCCTGTTCCTCGGGCGCGGCCCCGCACTCACCTCCTGCAGCGCGGCGGCCAACCGTCCCGAGGGGCGATGCGCCGATTGCCCGTTGCGAAAGCGCGGAGAAGACGGGATGCCACAATGACGATGGCCCGGATTGCCGCAGTCATGCGCAGGGAATTCCCCGTGCTGACCCCGGAGACCCCGATCCGGGGTGCGGCGGCTCTCTTGGTCGAGACGCGCAATGCTGCGGCCCCAGTGGTGGGGGACGACAACCGCCTCGCCGGTTTTCTCACCCAGAAGGATTGTTTTCGTTCGGCGCTGCATGCGAGCTATTACCGCGAATGGACGGGTCGCGTGGCCGACCATATGAGTCGCGAGGTTATTGCCGTGGCGCCGGACGATGATCTGATCAAGGTGGCCGGGATGTTTCTGTCCCATCCACACCGAGTCTTTCCGGTGTGCGACGCAGGACAGGCGGTCGGTCTGGTTCACCGCTCCGACGTTCTTGCCGAACTGATCCGGCTCGGGTGAGCTTCACGTCACGGGACGGTGCGTCCAGTGTCCATTGTCCAGTGTCGACTGCCCAGTGTCCACTGCCCGGTGTTCAGGGCACATGGAACGTCCCTACATCAGTTGGCGAAGACCCTGCACAGGTCCTGTTTGGAGCCGTTCGACAGTTGCGACAGCCCGTCGTCTCTGGCGCGCAGCCAAGCGTCGTCAATCACGGCAAACTGCGGGGGACGGCCAGTGCGAAAGACCGCACCCTAGCGCGGCCAGCGAAAAGACGCGCCTGCGTGGTCAAATGGCGGCTGGAACCGATGCCGCAGTCTCCTGTCGCACCCTGCGCCGCCTGTCGGGACCCCGCGCTGCAAACAGGGTCATGGTCGTTGGCTTCGAAACGAAGGGGCGCACCATCAACGCAGTATGTCAGGGGTGAACGGCACCACTGCGGCCTCACGACTGGTAGGCAGGTTGAATGATTCTATATCGTCCGAAAACGCTCCGATACCCGTAGCCTACTCACCCAGCCGTCTTCCCCTACTGGCCCTTGACGTCAGAGAAGGGCGCGCCACGACGTTCAGAGCGGCTCTCACGGAGTGTCTGAGGCGAGGAACCTTCAGTCTATCAGGGTCCCTCCTCAACAAAATGTTGAAAACCTTTGCGGCCTGACCGATGCGACACGGGCCGTCCCTTATGCTCTGAGGAGAAAGCCATTCTCCGGCTGGCATCTCCATCAATTTCACCGAAGCCAGCTTGGCAGACCGGACAAAAGAAAAGACCCGCGTGGCATTGCTGGTCTTCGGCCTTCTGGCGGTCTTGGGATGGATCGGGATCAGACCTTTTACGTCAACCTCCGCCACACTCAGGCCAACCGTCTCAACCAACCGGCATCCTGTCTTGCACCCCTTGGGCTTCACGACGGCGCGGCCATTGGTCGAACCAACCGTCATGCAGGGTGCACCGCAGGTCCGGAGACAGTCCGATGCGCAAGATGGCTGCATGGTCGGATCGAGCCCAAGCGTCCTCTTAGTGACCCGCGCTTGCATTCGCAGGTTTGGGCAAGCCGTCCACCATCCTTGGTTCGTCCGGGAATGCCACGACCGTGCTGCCGGGGTCGGAACGGGAATGAGGCGCGCGCGCCCCAACTGCCAATTCGAAGCGCTGCATCGAAAGGCGGAGCTCTCGGGTATGACCACCGAAGGAATGAACGGCGGCAGTGCATTGCTCGACCATTGCTGCGTTCTGCTGGGTGACACGGTCGAGGCTGACCACGCCAGCGTTGATCTCATTGAGCCCCTGTGCTTGCTCCGCGGTGGTGCGTGCAATCTCGGATACGTAAGTCGAAATCTCATCCACGCGTTCGATAATGTCCGTCAGGGCGGTGCCAACCCGGCTGACCATCTCGACCCCTTCATCGACTTTCTCGCTCGATCCCGAGATTTTTTTCTTGATGTCAGTGGCGGCTTCTGAAGACCGCTGCGCCAATGTGCGCACTTCGGTGGCAACGACAGCAAAGCCTTTCCCGGCTTCACCGGCGCGCGCCGCCTCAACACCCGCGTTGAGCGACAACAGGTTGGTCTGGAAGGCGATGTCGTCTATCACGCTCAGGATATTCTGGATCTCGTCCGATTGCTTTTCAATGCTGGACATGGCCGAAACAGCCGCACTCACCAGATCACCAGATGCCCGGGCCTTGCCCTTGGTTTCCGTGACGTATTCTTCGACCTTGGAAGCTCCATTCGCGGCCAATTTTACCGAGGAGGTGATTTCATCGAGAGCAGCGGCGGTTTCCTCAAGCGTCGCGGCCTGGGTCTCCGTGCGTCTGGACAGGTCATTGGTCGCCTCGGTGATTTCGTTTGCGCCTTCTGCCAAGTCCACAGCGCGCGCGGTAACCTCTGCAATCGTTTCCGACAACTGCGTGATCGCCGTATTGAAATCCGTTCGAAGTTGGTCGTATTCACCGGGAAATTCCTGCTCGATGACCCCGGACAGATCGCGATCTGCGAGCTTTGCCAAAGTGCCGCGCAAAGCGGTCACCACCTCCGCTTGACCGGCCTGCGCCTCATCCGCCAAGGCCTTCGATTTCTGCGCTTCCGCCAGCGCCTGTGTGACGCGCGCCTGGTCGGCATCGGCCTGCGCGACCTGCTTTTGTCTCAGCAAGACGGTATAGACGAGCGCCACCGCTTCCGCGACGAGAACAACGCCATGAAACGCCGCGCGCTGAAGGTTGGTGACAAGATCCGCGGCAGGGTAAATCAGGGATGGGACCGCAACGCTGAAAGCGACATGCTGAACCGCCACCAACCCTGCTCCGAGAAGGAGGGCGCGGATGTCCACGAGAACGACAATGCCTGCAAGGGCCGCGAAGTAGAGCATATGGCTGTCCAGCTGCCAAGGGTGGCCTCTGAGCGATGCCGTGATGAGCATCACGGTGCCCATGAGTGCCGTGGTCACTGCAAGCCTAGCGACCTGCCCGCCTCCCCGTGAAGCGGCAATGGCAAGAACGATCAGACCGAGGCTGGTCGCCGCATAGGGCAGCATCGGCATGCTGCGCAAAAGTGCCACCAAGGGCGGTATTGCGGCGAGCAACACCGCTGCGCAGAGGACGATCTTTTGCCCCTTGGAACGGGCCCCCTCAATCACACCTGCAGTCATAACTCTTTTCCTTCAGAATATTCGGTCGTTTGAAGACCGCACAGACGGGCCAGCACCGTGCCGTCGACGATCGCCCATGCGCCAATCTCCCGCAGACGACGATCAAACGCAGCACCATCCGCCGCAAAGGCGAGTATGCCCATCGGGGCTTGCTCCGGTCCAACGGGGCTCCCACCCGCTTTCTCGACCAGCGCGGCGCCATCTTCCCAAGGCGGAAAGAGAACCAGGCGCGGCGCGCCGGTTGGGGGGCTCATGCCAGCCAAACCCAAGATCGGCGGCGCACATAAGGTGAGCCCAATGAGAATCGCGAATGCGGTCTTCGACATGGAAGGCCTTGTACCCAATGCAGGTTTATACTTTGCCCATGAAAAACATTTGTTCAGAACAATTTAACGCAATCTCTCTCACAACGGCATTGCGTGACGCCGCATGCCGTCCGCATCGGGACAGAAGTCGTTGCGATAACGAAACACGACAGGATCGGAACAGGAAGGCGACCGCCGATCAGTCGGCGCAATGCCCCAGCGATTGCAGCCCGAAACGAAGCGCCGTTATCGGCCCATTTTGCGGGCCAGTCATCCGGCGATCCCTATGTCGAGGCGCCACATGCACACCGCCAACAGCGTGTTCTCACTGCGCACCGTCTGATCGCATACCCGCCGCTTTCCCAAAAAACCGGCCCACCTGTCCTGGAGCATGCTCACGCCCGCAATCCGGGAGATCTGGCACTGATCAGTGGTGCATTATTCCGCTCGGATGCCGGCTGGGATCATAGCAGGAAATCCCCCACGCCGGCGCCTCCGACGATGTAGATCTGCCCATCGGCAATCGCGTCGCCATCGACGTCCAGCGACGCGATGGTCACGTCGACGCCGCTCAGGACGTAGTCGTTCAGGATCAGCTCGCCCGCGTTGCCGCCAAAGCTTGTGCCGGCAAAGCTGAACGCCTGATTGCCGGCTGCAAGCACGTTGGCGTCGATCAGGAACAGGTTCACGATATCGCCTTCGCCCGCATCGAAATCGCGGATCTCATCGCGCAAAAAACGACCCACACCGGTATGGTCGATCGCGCGAAAGACGAAATTATCCGCACCCGGCCCGCCGGTCAGAAAATCCTTGCCCGCGCCGCCTTCGATATAGTCGTTGCCGTTGCCGCCCAGCAGCCGGTCCACGTCATCCCCGCCCAACAGCCGGTCATTGCTGTCGCCGCCCAGGATCGTGTCACGCCCGTCCAGCCCATAGATCGTGTCGTTGCCATTGCTGCCCTCAAGACGGTTGCCATGCAGGTGGGTGCCGTAGATCGTGTCGTTTGAGGCCGACCCGAAAACATGCTCGACCCGGACAATCGTGTCCGTGCCCGCACCACCCGTCGCGGTGCCCGCTTCAAGGTTCACCGCGACAGGCGCGAAGATCCCCGTGTAGAGCACGGTATCGAAATTGCTGCCGCCGTCGATCGTGTCGTCTCCGGCACCGCCGATCAGACGGTCTGCAAAACTGCCACCACGCAGCAGGTCATTGCCGGTTTCCCCTTCGAGCCGGTCTTCGCCCGCGTCGCCGTTCAACGTGTCTGCGTCGGCGCCGCCCAAAAGCGTGTCATTGTCATCCCCGCCGTTCAACATATCGTTGCCGCCATTGCCAACGATCGTGTCTTCGCCCGCCCCGCCAAAGAGATTATCATTGCCGCCATAGGCGACAGCGCCTTCATCCACCCTTTCAAAATCGCCGTAAATCTCGTCGTCCCCGACGTTGCCAAAGACCGTGTCGTCGCCGCCGTAAACCACTCCATCGGTACTAACCCTGTTCACATCGCCAAAGAGCGTGCCACCAACGATGCCACCGCGGATAAGATCGTTCCCGCCGATCACAAGCGACGCGCCCGACACATCAAACCCCTCTCCGGCGATATTGGAACGTCTTGTTCCAAGCGAAACATCGATGATGTCGTCCCCGCCAATCACCGTGCTATCCGTGATGATTTGAACATCTCCCACGATCTGCGTGAAACTGTCCCTGTTGAAGACAGTGGTCATTGTGAACGTGTCGTCACCGCCCAAAACAGTTCCGTTCTCAACGCGTCCGGCATCGCCAAGTCCAACGTGAATGGCGCCCGAGATCGTATCATCCCCTCCGATCATCGTGCCGCCGGTCACCGTTTGAACATCGCCATTTGCGGTCTGGAACGCCACATTTTCTGAAACAAAGGCGTCATCGCCCGCCTCCAGCAAGCCAGACGACCAGGTTCTTGTGTCGCCGAATATCGCGTAGTTTTCTGTTGGCGACGTGGTATTGGTTGTGGGGCCCTGAAGCACCGCGTTCCACAACAGGTCATTGGCCTCCTGACCGACGGCGAAATTCAGAACCGAGATGGGAAAACTCACCCCGGTGATCACCACGTCCGGATTGAACGGGTCGTTGTTGCCCAGATCGATCTGGACTTCGGTTATCTGGCCGATGGGCTGGAAAATAGCCGTTCCGATCAAGCTGATCCGATGCCCACCGCTGCTGAGATAGGAATAGAAATTCACACCCGAACTGACAAAAGACGCAAAATCTGCCGTCTCACTCAATGACATGTAAAACGACTGGGTCAGGTTGCTAAGGTCGATGGTCGCCATGGCGCACTCCAATCGATTGAAAAGGATCGGCAAGGATATCGTTAAGCAAAGTGAATGGCCGAAAGCTTAGGCGCGCTCGCCCCGCCCGGTCAAGTTTGCCCCCGGTGCCCGGGTGCGCGGAGGACCTCGGCGGGCCCGAAAAAGGAGGTGGCTTCGGCCCAGGCTCGCCGATCATGCGCGGCCTCGCGCTTGCCAGCTCGATCTATTAACGACGAGATGGCTGTCCACCGGGTCAAGCTGCAAAGAGCGTCATTGCACCGCGTGGATCACTGTGCGCAAACCGAGCGGTGACATGAGCAATCGTTCCGGTCAGCTTACGTCCTTTGGTCCTGTCGAAGGCTTCCTCCCCGACGATGGGGCTGGAACCTTTGAAGGCCGCCCCATCGGCTGGGCGTTCCTGCGTTCTTCGGGTGGTGGGCCTGTTTGCCCTGCCCTGCTTTTTCCGCGCAATCTGCCGCTTTAAGTCGGTCTGTCCACTGTCTTTGCCGTGCTGCGCGCGCATCCCGGAGACCTTGCGGGATGCGCAGTTTACCGCAGATCAAACCGCTGACCATCTGGTGCGCCTCGCCGCCGGGTTTCCCGCCACGTTATCCGCCTGTTGTTGAGGGTCCCGGCACAAGAGGTGCCTGCCAGGGATATCCGCAGCCCGAAACACCAAGTGAAACCGGCACGCGTCCAACCGATCAAAAGCGCGTCTGGCTCCCGCCTCGGCGATCCGGGCGGATTTTCGCGCGAAGCGAAAAGGCGATGCGTGGCGGGGTGTTTTTGCTCAGGGGGAATGCGACAACTGGAACGGAAGACACCAGATTTCACGAAGGTAACATGATCACCGACACGCCCTACAGCTCCTCGCAACTGCGAAACGCTGGAGCGAAAAGAATACCATTCTGGGAGTAGTGGTGCCCAGGAGAGGCAGCAACATACTGTTTTGTCTTGTTTTTCTTTGTTTTTCCTTGGGTGTATCCCCCTTAAAATATGACTGATCTTGTCCTGTCATGTCTTGTCGTGTCCATCCTTATCCACTAGCCTAGGGTGGATATTTAGGGGGATACGAAATGCGTGCACAGAACAGGCTTTCGGCCCAATTCGTTAAATCCGCTCCAGTGGGCAAACACTGCGACGGCGCAGGGCTTTGGCTGGTGAAGCGCGAGGATGGCGGGGCGCAGTGGGTGCAGCGTGTGACCGTTTATGGCAGGCGCAAGGAAATGGGCTTGGGTGGTTTTCCAACCGTGTCTTTGGCCGAAGCCCGCAAACAGGGCGAACGCTGGCGCAAGGTCGCGGCGGCGGGACGCAACCCCATCAAGGAACGTGAAGCCGAAGAACGGGCCGCGCGGCGCGAGGATATATCGCTTGCCATCATCACGGCGGATGCGTTCGAAGCCCGCAAGGCTGAACTCAAAGGCGATGGCACGGCGGGACGTTGGCTGTCGCCTCTGAACCTTCACGTCTTACCGAAGCTGGGCAAAGTGCCGGTGACAGAACTAGACCAGCGCGACATTCGCGATACGCTGGCCCCCATCTGGCATACGAAGGCCGACACGGCGCGCAAGGCCATGAACCGCCTTTCAATCGTGATGAAGCACGCGGCGGCGCTGGGCTTGGATGTGGATCTGCAAGCGACCGACAAGGCCAAGGCGTTACTGGGCAAAACGCGGCATGTGCCAAAGCATATACCGGCGATGGACTGGCGCGATGTGCCAAACTTCTATGCAAGCCTCGAAGAACCGACGCTGACCCATTTGGCTCTGCGCTTGCTCATCCTGACCGGCGTGCGCTCGGGGCCGTTGCGCAATCTGCGACTGGACCAAATCGAAGGCGACGTGTGGACCGTGCCAGCCGAGGCGATGAAGGGCCGTAAAGGCGCAACCTCTGATTTTCGGGTGCCCCTGTCGGCAGAAGCCCAGCGTGTGATCGACCTAGCGCGCCCGCACGCCCGGAACGGTTATCTGTTTCCGAATACACGGGGCGGTGTGATTAGCGACATGACACTTTCACGGCACATGGAGCGACGAGGTTTGGAAGCGCGCCCGCATGGTTTTCGCACCAGCCTGCGCACGTGGCTGGCCGAAGCAACCGACGCCCCGCACGAGGTTGCCGAGGCGATGCTGGCGCATGTGGTGGATGGGGGCGTCGTGCGGGCCTATCGGCGCACGGATTACCTCGAACAGCGCGCGAAGCTGACGCAGCGCTGGGCTAACCATGTGACGGGTGGTGTGGGGCATGTCGTAGCGTTAGTGGGGGCAAGTAAATGAATGAATGGGGCATTCCTGATTGGCGAGACGAAACTCAATATCATAGTCTTAAGCGGGGCGTGTCTTTCAACCGTTGGCGATGGGAGTTTAATAGACGCCGGCCAGAAATCCGAGAGGCTTTTCTAGATATTGAAGAAAACGATAGGCGATTTTTTGGAGAGGATGACTTCCGGTATAGAGACCGTGCGCCGCGGGGAACGCCCGGCCACTACGTATACGTTAGCTGCAGTCCAGACGTGCATGAGTTTCTCGGATATCATTGGAGACTGCCGGATCCATCCGTATCAAATCACCCCGAAGAACTCTTAGAACCTTTTCCCATAAACTATTCTCAAATCTATTCCTCCCCAATGGACTTTACATCTACACTCGACGCTCTTGAGCCATACCTGAGGAAGTTAGACGAAGAGGAAGTTGAGCATCTAGAGCGCCGTTATCGGCACACGGTTCCAATGGAGGTGGGGCAGTATCGTGCAGTTATCAGTTTTGACCTTAAAAAATCAGTTTCAGAGCTTCTTCGCGAGGCCGAACACTTCTTAAAATTTGTTCAAAAATATGAAGTTGGGGAAACTCCCCCCACCAAGCGAAAACAGCCAATGAAATGGCTTGCCTATCTCAGAACACTTGACGCCCGAGAGGTTGGTGCCTCTTGGTCTGAAATTGCTGCGATCCATCCGAACACGGCGCAAACACCGCAGACGGCTCGAGATATATGGAAAGCTGCAAATGCCTTGCGAAATAATTTCTAGAATTATTCCGCAATATCACACTCGTTCAGAACTGGTCATTTTTGCACTGCACCTTATTCGAAAGGACAGTGCGAAATGGAAAAATACCTCACCCTGACCGAATTGCGCGCCAAACTGGGCAACCGTTCCCGGAGCGCGATTTATGGCGACCTCGCCGCTGGACGCTTGCCGCAACCGATAAAGCTCGGTGGCCGGATCTACTGGGCCGAAACCGAGCTTGACGACCATCTGCGCGGCCTGCGCGATGAGGTTGCGTAATATGAGCGGCGAAACGAAAATGGCCCGGACCCTGTTGGAGCAGGACCCGGGCCGGGCAGAAAGCCATGCTAACGCGGCTCATCCCCAAACCGTAACACAGCCCAAAGCCACAGGCCACAAACGCGGTGTGCCCTATCGCGTAAAAACCGGCACCGGCGAGACTTTCACAATCGCTGTCCAAGGCCGGGACCGCTGGGCGCTCGAAGAACTGCGCAAGGCCGGGACAAACGGCTGCACGCCTATCGACAACCCGGCCCCGCGTTGGAGCGCTTATGTGTTCAACCTGCGCGAACTCGGGCTTGAGATTGAGACCGTTACCGAACCGCATGAGGGCGACTTTCCGGGCTATCACGGGCGCTATGTGCTGCGCTGCGATGTGGTCCTTGACCGGAAAGGGGGTGCATAGTGAACCGCTTGCAAATCCTCTACTTGCGTCGCCTGCATGGTCTGACCGAAGCGCAGGCAAATGCGCTGGCGGCTCTTATTTGGGGCACAGGCACATGAGCGAAGCCCGTGACCTGACCCAAACACTGGGCGGCAAGTGGTATCACAGATACGGGGTGGCATCCTGCCCCGTATGCCAGCCCCAGCGCGACAAGGACCAGACCGCTTTGACCTTGGCCGATGGCCGCAACGGGCGGCTGGTGCTCAATTGCAAGAAAAGCGCGTGCGCCTTTCTCGACATTCTGGCGGCGGCGGGACTGCGCCCAGGGGATTACTGCCCCCCGGACGCGGCGACGCTTGCCAAGCGGGACGCAGAACAGCGGGCCGAGGCTGCAAAGCGTGCGGCGCAGGCCAAGCGGGCTTGGGACGACGCCGTGCCCGTCAATGGCACGCCAGCGGAAACCTATCTCCGCAAGGCTCGGGGCATCACCTGCCCCCTGCCGGATACGCTGCGCTTTCATCCTGCCTGCTGGCATGGACCCACTGCCAAGCGGCATCCGGCAATGGTGGCTCTGGTGGAAGGCGGCGACGGCATGGCCGTGCATCGCACCTACCTGCGCGCCGATGGCTCGGGCAAGGCCGAGGTTGATCCGGCTAAGATGATGCTGGGCACCACGGCTGGAGGCGCTGTGCGCATCACTGATGCACCGGGGCCTCTAGCAGTGGCAGAGGGCGTAGAGACCGCGCTGAGCCTCGCCTCTGGCCTGCTACGCGGCCCTGCGAGCGCTTGGGCCGCGCTCTCTACATCCGGCATCCGTGCGCTACGCCTGCCCGACCCGCCGGGGCGACTGATCCTCGCCCCGGATGGCGACAAGGCAGGCCGCGACGCCGCAAACGTTTTGGCCATGCGGGCACATGCGCTGGGCTGGACCGTCTCGCTTTTGCCTGCCCCGGATGGCCGCGACTGGAACGACATTTTGACAATGAAACGGGAAACGACATGAACGCGCCCCAACCCATCCCATACACACCTGAAGGCCCGCAACCCTTGGTGCGCGAAATCGCCCCCGGTGCCGCCTATCCCATTCACGCGCTCGGGCCACTGCGCGATGCTGTCGAAGCGGTGCAAGGAATCACCCTGGCCCCGGTCGCCATCCCCGCACAATCCGCGCTGGCGGTGGCCTCGCTGGCAGTGCAGGGCTTTGCCGATGTGCAGACATTGGGCGGGCCGCGCGCGTTGTCGCTCTATGCGCTGACCATTGCACGCAGCGGCGAACGCAAATCGGCTTGCGATGCCCCGTTTATTGCTGCGCTGCGCGAGCATGAGCGGGAACAGGCGCAAATCCAGCGCGAGGCCATGCAAAGCTGGGCCAATGAACACGCGCTCTGGAAAGGGGCGCGCGACCGCATCCTTGCCGACGCCAAAAAAGGCAAAGGCGAAAAGCGCACAGCGGCACAGGCCGACCTCGAAGCGCTGGGCGCGGAGCCTGCCGCGCCGCCATCGGCTGACCGCACCGTGTCCGAACCGACATTCGAAGGGCTGACCAAGCTCTTTGCCACAGGCCAGCCAAGCCTTGGACTGTTCTCGGATGAGGGCGGGCAATTTCTCGGCGGACACGCCATGAACTCGGACAACCGGCAAAAGACGCTGGCCGCGCTCAATGACCTTTGGCAAGGCAATCCCATCCGGCGCACGCGCGCGGGCGACGGGCACGCGACGCTCTACGGAAGACGGCTGGCGGTGCATCTAATGGTGCAACCGACCGTGGCCCGGGGCTTCATGGCTGACCCGCTGGCGGCGGATACGGGCTTTCTGCCGCGCTTCTTGATGTGCGAACCGCCCAGCGCCATCGGCACGCGGATGCAGGCGAACGCGCGACGGGATGACGCCGCCTTGAGGGCTTTTGAAGACCGGTTGCGCGCCATTTTGGATACGCCTCTACCAATGGATTCGGACACCCGCGAACTGCGCCCGCGCATCCTTGGGCTTGCTCCTGACGCGAACAGATTGTTGGCGCAGTTTGCGGACACCATCGAAACCGAACAAGCCTCCGACGGCGACCTTGCGCATATCACCGGCACCGCGTCCAAGGCGGCGGAACAGGCCGCGCGCATCGCCGGTGTGCTGACGCTCTGGGCGGATTTGCAAGCGCAGACCGTGCAAGCTGAAGTTATGGCCGATGCTATCACCTTGGCGCAATTCTATCTCTCTGAGGCTTCTCGGCTCGCAAGCGCTGCAACCATCTCAGCGGAAATCGACAAGGCCGAAGCCTTGCGGAAATGGCTTTTGGAAAGTTGGCCGCATCCCGATGTGATGGCGCGCGATGTGGTCAGACTGGGACCAAACCCGCTGCGCGAAAGCCCGAAGGCGCGCGCGGCGCTCGCTATCCTAGAAACACACGGATGGCTTGCGCGGCTGGATGCAGGCGCAATGGTGCGCGGCGCGGCTCGGGCCGAAGCGTGGCGCATTGTGAAGGATGGCGGTAATGTGGTTTGATGCAACTGCCGCGCTGGCGGAACTTGAGGGCGAACAGAAAACAGACACACAGCCCCTTGCGACATTTGCGACAACCGCGACACAGGCCAAGCGTTCCGCCCCAAATGTCGCAAAAGTCGCAAGTGTCGCAACGCCCCAAGTCACAAATCACGAACCCGACATGTTCCGCCATGGCGTATCAGTCGCGGGCCGACCACGCACATGGACGGGCCGCATCGTGTCTTTGACGGAATGGCGCAAGCTGAACGCGTGGGAAAAGCACGGACCGGACGGGCGTAATTGGTGCGGCCTCACCCAAACTTGGAAGTAGTCAAAAGGGAAGTGACATGGAAAACGTCAGCGCGCCAATCGCGCCGGAAAGCTCAGACCCGACAGAGCGCACCCCGCCGAGCCTCACGGTCTTTGAAGATGACACCAAGACGCTGCGAATTGAGGTCAAGGGCGACTACACGCGCTTGTCTAACAAACGCACTGGCAAGGCGGTCGCGGTAGAATTGATTGGGCAAATTGCGTCTGTTGGATCTCATGGGAAGCGTGTTGACGAAGGCGCGGCCAACTTTGCGTTAGGCTTCGTGGACGCCATGGAGCCACGCGACTCCGCCGAAGCCCTGTTGCTCACACAAATGGCGGCAACACACCAAGCCATGATGATGATGGCACGCCGCCTGAACCATGTAACAACCATCCCGCAACAAGATGCCGCCGAACGGGCCGTAAACAAGCTGGCGCGCAGCTATGCGGCGCAGATGGACACGCTCAAGCGCTACCGCTCGAAGGGGCAACAGACCGTGCGCGTCGAACGCGTGACCGTTGAAAGCGGCGGGCAAGCTGTCGTTGGCAATGTGGAATCCGGGGGGTGGGGCCGCGAAGAAAAGTGACGCTAACCCCATGCAAAAGAGATTTTAGTGGCAATATGCCGTTCCAGACAAACTGTGAACATAAACTTCATCTCCATCCAATTCGCCCCATCCCTCACCAGAAATCTCACAATACTGCCCACTGTGAGCGTCAATTTGTATTGGCTTCAACGCCAGCGTCCAGACACCCACGACAAGCGCTATAATTAGAATCCGGTCAATCATGAAACTCTCCAAGTTAAGTAAGCAAATGGAAGCGGCCCATTCCTCTCTGCGTTGCTCTGCGAAATCTAAACGAACAGGCAAGCCGTGTCGCGCCCCTGCGGTTCGTGGATGGAATGTGTGCCGGATGCACGGCGCACACGGCGGTGCAAAGGCGGGCAAAGCCCATCCAAACTGGAAGCACGGCGGGCGAAGCACCGAGACAACACGTTTGCGCGTTCTTGTCTCAACGCTGGTGCGCGCAGGTCGGAAAAAGGCCACTTCTCTGAGCGAACATTAGGGGGTGGACCAGTCCTGACCATCAATGCCCCGGAAACCGCCCGTCAAACATGCGTTCAACGCTAATACAGCAATCCCCCGCGCGCGCGAGGCATCACCGGCCATTAGGGGGATATTTAGGGGGATAGAAATCAATCCCCGTAGAAAATAATTTTTTATTTCAAGACCTTGAGGGGATTTTATGGTGCCCAGGAGAGGACTCGAACCTCCACGTCCATACGGACACTAGCACCTGAAGCTAGCGCGTCTACCATTCCGCCACCTGGGCCGGTGTCGTGAGGTGGGCGTTTAAGCTGGTAAGAAGGGGCTGTCAACGGGATTTTCATCCTTCTCGCAGACGCGGCAATCGCACATCTTGCGGGCGTTGCCCCGCGCCGTTATCCCTGCCCCCTGAAGGCGCGATCAGGGAGAGACCCGATGTCCAAGCTTGTTACGATTTTTGGCGGCTCCGGCTTTGTCGGGCGCTACATCGCCCGCCGCATGGCCAAGAAGGGCTGGCGTGTCCGCGTTGCAGTGCGCCGCCCCAACGAAGCCATTTTCGTACGCCCCTATGGCGCTGTGGGACAGGTCGAGCCGATCTTCTGCAACATTCGCGATGATGACAGCGTGCGTGCCGCCACCCATGGTGCCGATGCGGTGGTCAATTGCGTCGGCACGTTCGACAAATCCGGCAAGAACAATTTTGATGCCGTCCAGAACGAGGGTGCTGCGCGAATCGCCCGTATCGCGACCGAAGAAGGCGTCTCCCGCATGGTGCATCTTTCCGCCATCGGCGCAGATGCCGAGTCCGAAAGCCTCTACGCGCAATCCAAGGCCGCCGGAGAGGCGGGCGTGCTCGACGCGTTCCCCTCGGCGATGATCCTGCGCCCTTCGGTGATCTTCGGACCCGAAGACCAGTTCTTCAATCGCTTTGCCTCCATGACGCGCCTGACCCCGGCGCTGCCGGTTGTCGGGGCCAATACGAAATTCCAGAGCGTCTATGTGGATGATGTGGCTCAAGCGGCCGTCATGGGCGTGACCGGCGCAGCCGAGCCGGGCATCTACGAGCTGGGCGGACCGGATGTGAACAGTTTCCGTGAGCTGATGCAGATCATGCTCAAGGAGATCCGCCGCCGGCGTCTGATCCTCAACATTCCGTTTTTCGCTGCGGCGGTCATCGGATCCGTAAGTGATTTTGTCCAAAGCCTCTCTGGCGGGCTGATCCCCGCCCAGATCACCGCCGATCAGGTCAAAAGCCTGCGCCGTGATAACGTGGTGGCAGAGGACGCCAAGGGATTCGCGGAGCTGGGAATCGAGCCTACTTCGATGGAGGCCGTCCTGCCGGAATATCTCTGGCGTTTCCGCCCCTCGGGCCAGTATGCGGAAATCAAGGATTCCGCCAAGAACCTGCGCGCCTGATCGCACAGACACGGATACGGATACAGTTACGGACAGGAGCACCAACCCTGTCCACCATGCAAAAAAGGGCCGTCCGCTACGGCCCTTTTCTCGTTTTCCGTGAAAAACACTGCTGACAATCGTTCCGAGCCGTGTTCACGACCCGTCGACCTCAAGATCGGACAGTCCGGCTGATCCCGAAAACGAGGAACGGACGCCGGAAGCCAGCCTCCTCCGGCGCCCTCCCCCACTCCTTGCGCGTCGTCAGGCGGGGTCTTCCGCCCGTAGGCGCGCAAGCGCGTCCCGGTTCAGACAGGCCTCCGGCGCATGATCGGCCTTTTCGGTCCGGTCCAGCCACGTGGCGCAACCATCCACCCACTGACACCCGCGGCAGCGGGTGACCATCCGGGCCCAATCGTCAACGGAGAGCGCCCCGGCCTGCAAGGCGGCAGACAGGTCCACCGAATTGGCCTTCGCCATGCGCTTGACCTTCCAGACATGCGGCATGACCGGCCCAAGCCGGATCGGGCGGCCCTGATGCAATCCGCTTTGCTCAGTCACCAGACAGCTCCGCAAACAGATCCCGGTTCCGGCAATAGCTCGGCGCGGAGTCGATTGGCGCCTGCACCGTGTCCAGAAACCGCTCGCAGGCGCAGGGCTTGGAACAGCCGGTGCACCGCAACACAGCGTCCTCCAGATCCGGGATCGACATCTTGCCGCGCAACATCTCCTCCTCGAGGTCGATGCCCTGCGCCGTTGCCATCCTGTCGACCAATCCCGCATGCCGCTTCAGCGTCGCCTGGCTTTGCATGTCTCGCTCCTTCGCCCTGTGTGTCGGCTTCGACTTTAGGCTGTCCCGGGGCGCAGGGCTTTGATTCAGGTCATGTTGCAGCTGCGCCGGGGTCTAGAGCCCGGCGGCGGTGCGGCGCACGATCTCCATGCGCTGCGCATTGGGTGGATGCGTGCCCAGAAAACGGTTGCCCGGATCCGGGATGCGCGTAAAAAATTCCGCGCCGCGAACCGGATTGTACCCCGCGCGCGCCGTGATCACCGTGCCAAGCTGGTCGGCTTCAAGCTCGAACACCTTGGAATAGCTGCGCGCGCCCACCGCGGCCCCTTGCCGCTCGGCATAGCGCACGGCCTCGGCGCTCGCCCCGGTGATCGCGGCGATGCCCGAGGCAATCACCGCCCCGGCGGCGGCATTCTGGCGGGTGCGCTCAAGATGGCCAAGAACGTGATGCGCCGCCTCATGACCCATGATGAAGGCCAGCTCATCGGCATTGCGCACGGAAGCAATCAACCCGAGATTGAACGCAAGAATTGGGCGTCCAAAACGATCCTCGGTCTGAAACGCGTTGGGCGGCTGACCGGGGGTGTCATCCACAACGATCAGAAAATCGCAATTGGTCCCGCGTGTCAGGCGTCGGCATTCACGCTCGGCCACGGGTTCGACGGTTTCGACCACCGACAGGAATTGCCGTGCGGCGCGCGCCGCTTCGGCCGAAATGCCCGGCGGAAAAGGCCGCTCTGCCTGCGCATCGGGGGCATCCGGCCGATCCGGCGTTCCGGTTGCCACGACCACGGGCTCGCAGGCCGCAAGCATCAGGGCACCAACAATCAGAGCTAGGATGCGCATCGTTTGAACCTCTGGATCGCTTTGGTTTGTTTCACTTTTCTGAATATGGCCCGTGGCAGGCGATCCGACCACCCCCGATCGCGCCGCCGCAGGTCGCAGTTTCGTGAACTAGGAGCCGGAGCCTGTCGCCCTACATGCACGGTTATGGATGAAAAACTGACAGTAATCTACAATGACACATGCCCGATCTGCGCGCGTGAGGTGGCGTCCTACAAGCGCGCGACCGGACGGCTTGGGCTGGATATCGCCTATGCGGGGCTGTCTCAAAGCGCGCTGTCGCGGTTTGGCCTGACACAGGACGAGGCCGCACGCCGTTTTCATGTGCTCAAGGACGGGACGCTTGTCTCCGGCGTTGACGCCTTCGCGTTGCTCTGGGACGAAATGCCAAGGCTGCGCTGGCTGGCGCGCTTCGTGCGCCTGCCGATCATCGCGCCGCTGGCGCGCGTCGTTTATGACCGAGCGCTCGCGCCACTTCTGTTTGCGTTTCACAAACGCAGGGAGCGGAAGGGCCGGCTGCGTCATATCGGCTGACAAAGCGGCCAAGGGCGGCTCGTCGCCCCTCCGGCGCGTCTCGCACGGGCCCGGCGGGGCCGACCGCCGCAAGGGCTTTCACCGACATCCACGGGGAAAGCGCTGCCGTGATGACAGCGGCCCACTTTTCGGAATGCGCTCTGCCCACACCGCGCGCATTTCATCCCGAAAACCGGTTCCCACTTTTCGGAATGCGCTCTGCCCACACCTCGCGCATTTCATCCCGAAAACCGGTTCCCACTTTTCG